>JAITLV010000065.1 GCA_031277685.1 Sphingobacterium sp.
GCCTTTTTCTGTACCCGGAGCCGGAGTCGAACCGGCACGGTTTCCCACTGGTGTTTGAGACCAGCGCGTCTACCAATTCCGCCATCCGGGCATATCCGTTTGGGATGATGCAAAAGTAAGGAAAGTTTTTATTATTCCAAAAGATCGGCAACTTCTTTTCTTAAACTACCTGAAAATGAATTAGAAATTTTTTATAAAACGACTTACAAGGTTGTTCTAAATGCCCAGCTAGCATTTTTTTCTTAATTTTAAGGGGAAAAACAGACAAATCATGGAAAAGGTAAAGTTAGGAAATAGTGAAATTGAATTTAAACCAATTGTACTTGGTGGAAATGTATTTGGTTGGACTGTTGATGAACAGCAATCATTTGCTCTCTTGGATGCATTTGTTGATATGGGATTCAGTTTTGTAGACACATCCAACAATTATTCGCATTGGGTACAAGGGCACACTGGCTCAGAATCAGAGTCTATTATTGGTAAATGGGTAAAAAAAAGAGATAACCGAGACAAAATTCAGATAGCAACTAAAGTTGGTGGACGCCGATTAGATAATGACAAACCCAATCTAAAAAAAGAATACATCATCAAATCCGTTGAAGATTCATTGAAAAGATTGAATATAGAGACAATAGATCTCTATCAATCACACCATGATGACCTTTCAACACCGATAGATGAGAGTCTTGAGGCCTACCAGCAATTAATTCAGACTGGGAAAGTTAAGTGGATTGGAGCTTCTAATTTGAGTCCTGAGCGCATAAAAGATTCATTAACCATCGCTCAAAACCACAACCTCCCTCCTTATATTGCTATTCAGCCAGAATATAATTTATATGATCGAGCAAAATTTGAACAAAACTATGAACAACTTGCACTCGACAATCATTTGGGGGTAATCACTTACTATTCTCTCGCCAGCGGTTTTCTGTCAGGTAAATATCTTTCGGTGGATGACATCAAAAATGTAAAACGATTTGACGCTCTAAAGGATCGATTTGATACGCGCGGATTGCGTATTTTAAACGCGCTAGCACAAGTGGCCCACAACCAACAAGTATCCATGTCAACAATTGCATTAGCCTGGATTCTTCATAGACCTTCAGTCACTGCGCCGATTGTAAGCGCTACCTCTATACAACAACTTGAAGAGCTCATCAATACCACAGAAATCAATTTATCAACAGAAGAGATGTCTGTTTTGAATATCGCTAGCAAACAAGAAAATGAATAGATAATGACAACACTATAAGTTACTGAAATAAAGATACTTAATTACAATAAAACAGCTATTCAAAATATTATTTGGCGAGTATACCCAAAACAACATCTCATTAACAAATAAATAATAAATTGAAAGTTCATCAAAAATAACATAAGAAACTGTATATCAATCAAAAATAAATCTCTACAAAATATTATTTTGCAGAGATTTATTTTTATCTGAGGTTGCAGACAGATGATTTTTCTAATTTCACACAAGTTTCTTTTTTAGCAAATTGAGAATTTCTACTGGCAGCATGGCGCTCACATCCCCCCCATTAAACCAAACATCTCGTACGATAGTTGATGATATATGTGCTCTCCCCGACCTACTCATCAAAAAATAACTCTCTACCATAGGATTTAGCAATAAGTTATTTTGTGCTATGGCATTTTCAAATTCGAAATCACCCGTATTTCTTAAGCCACGTAAAATATATCCTGCATCAACTTTTCTGCAGAAATCCACTGTCAACCCACTATATTTTACAACTTCAACCCGCTGCTTATCTCGAAAAACATCCTTTATAGCATCAACACGTTCATCATGATCTAACATGCCCTTTTTGTTTGCATTATAGCCCACAGCAATAATGATTTTGTCAAATAAGGGCAATGCTCTTTCGACCAGATCCTGATGAGCTAAAGTAAAAGGGTCAAATGAACCCGGAAAAACAGCTGTTTTCATACTTATAAGGGATTTGCGTAAAATGAAAAGGATGAATAACCGTATTTTCTAGTTTCTATAAAATTCGGATGCTCCTCCATCTGCCTTGTTGAAGGATGCTCAACAATTAGAAGCCCCTGGTCATTCAATAGATTATTTTCAAAAATCAATTTTGGCAGTTGTGGCAATTTCGGAATGTCATAAGGAGGATCCGCAAAAATTAAATCATACGTATTTTTGCAAGCAGCAATAAATTTAAAAACATCAGCTTTCTTCGCTTTGATCTGATTCAGCTTCATTTTACCTGCTGTCTCTGTTATATATTGTACGCATTTAAAATGCAGATCAATAGCATCTACATGTTTCACATCTCGTGAAGCTAATTCAAAACTAATATTCCCGGTTCCCGCAAAGAGATCAAGACAATTAAGATCTTCAAACTCCAAACGATTCTGTAAAATATTGAACAATGCCTCCTTAGCAATGTCTGTAGTTGGCCTCACCGGCAAATTGGTTGGTGGATTTAGCCTTAAACCACCTATTTTACCCCCTATTATTCGCATAATATTGAATCAAATAAAACATTATAGGGTGTAAGATCATGATCAAGTTCCTGATCTGCCAGGGCCACTTTGGTTTTCAGATCCAGCACCTCAATATCTCCGGCATAACGACTAATACGTTTGTAATAAGAATGATCAGGCACTTCTCCAGAAAGAAGAATTTTATTAATGGAATCACCCAAGCCAAACTGAGTCAATATATTCAGTACATAATAGCTAATATCATCGAGATGTTGAATTTCAAAATTATTGTAAAGCTGGAAAACTCCATTTTTAAACAAATAAAAATCGACAATATTATCCGTTACAAAATGTAAACCCAACACACTTCCCCTAATAGATATACGTTCTTGTGCACGATCCAATACTACAGCAAATTCGGGAAGGATAACCGCATCGGGAAACAACCTACGCCAACGATTCAGAAGAAGCCTATCAAGCTGATATAAAGCTACTATATTAAGGCTATCTAAATAATAAATAAATGTATTTTCAATATCCTGAGTACCCAGAAACTGCAAATATTGCGCAATATTTTCTCGCTGAAAAACTTCCTTTGGTATAAATGTCAAACTCTGGTGCGGGATCACGATTCGAACGAATCTAAAAGGTAGACTCATTATTCTGGTTGCATCTAAAATCGGTTCTTCCGACGGGTATTCGATCAATATCGGTGCTACTGACTTCTTGTCGACTACCGCCAACACATCTTTTTGGAAGCCAGCTTTTACCAAAAGATTATACTCAGGTAGGTAATGAATGTTAAATTGTTTTGAAATATAATTCATTCGCTGAATTGTAAAAATAAAAACTTGTTAAAGCAAAAATAGCTTTTTCTAGAGGATAAGACAAACCTTTTAAATAACTTTGGGGGTGTTCATCAAAAATCTGCTAATACAACAATTTCCTTGGCAACCCACCGCGCAGCAGTTGGATGCATTCGAGTTGCTGGAAGAGTTTCTGCTTGCTTTTGACAGGCAGTCTTGTTTTGTTCTGAAAGGATATGCTGGTACCGGAAAAACCACCCTGATAGCGGCTTTGGTCAAAGTACTCCCGGCCCTGAAAAAAAAATCCGTACTCCTGGCTCCAACTGGTCGAGCAGCAAAAGTAATGAGTTATTATTCAGGACGAAAAGCCTTAACCATTCATAAAAAGATTTATCGCAAAAAATCTGCTATTTCATTTCAAATGGACTTTACGCTAGCAGAGAACTTACATGAAGACACCTTGTTTATCATAGATGAAGCCTCCATGATTTCCAACGAATCATTAAATGCCTTTTCGAAAAGCCTTCTAAACGACTTATTTCGTTATGTACAATCCGGCAAGAATTGTTGCCTTCTTTTTGTAGGTGACACCGCCCAATTGCCACCAGTTGGTTTATTGGACAGTCCTGCATTGAATCCAAGCTATCTTGAAAATGAATTTCACCTATGTGTTTACCCTTTTGAGCTTACAAGTGTCGTACGGCAGTCAAAGGATTCAGGCATATTATTTAACGCAACGAAAATACGCAATGAGATCATCTCGGCCGAAGATGAACAACTCGACTTACCATTTCCAAAATTTATAACAAAAGGATTTAAAGACCTTTACAAGATGACGGGTGAACGATTAATTGAAGGAATAAATTATGCCTATGATAAGTATGGTATAGAAAATACAATGATCATCTGCCGTTCGAATCGCTCAGCAAACCTCTATAATCAAAACATCCGAAACAGGATTCTGTTTAGAGATGAAGAGCTCACAGGTGGGGACTATATCATGGTTGTAAAGAACAACTACTTCTGGCTGCAGGACAACAATATGGGGGATGGTTTTATCGCAAATGGCGATATGGCTAAAGTCAGAAAGGTGAGTAATATACACGAACAACATGGATATAGATTTGCCGATGTTACTCTTGAGTTTATGGATATTGATGAAATTGAACCAATCACCTGTCGCGTTATTTTGGATAGCCTTTACACCGAAGGCCCAAACCTTTCTTATGAGAGTCAAAAGAACCTTTATGAAGAGATTGGCATGGATTACGCAGATATCCTCGATAAGAAAGATCGGCTTGAAGCCATTAAAAAAGACCCATATTACAATGCGCTCCAAATAAAATTTGCATTTGCCATTACCTGCCACAAAGCACAAGGTGGACAGTGGCCAATTGTATTTGTCGATCAAGGCTACATGAACGATGAGATGTTAGATCTTGAATTTCTTCGTTGGCTATACACTGGAGTAACCCGTGCCACCCAAGAGCTTTTTTTGGTGAACTTTAATGAAAACTTCTATCCATCATAGTATTATTACACGAATCATTCGCTTGATAGCATAATAATGGATATTTTTACGGCCAAAACCAAGATTATATAATTATCTATATTTATTTAATGCATAAGTTCTATTTTATTTTTGCAGCCAGTTTATTGCCTTACTTCGGCTCTGGACAACAGATCCAGGATTCCCCGGTAAAACCAAATTATCAGTTAGCTGCCAAATTTTCTCCAGAGAAGTTAAAGAAAATGATTTTCTCTACCACGATCAAACCCAATTGGATCAATTTTTCTGATCGTTTTTGGTATGACTATGCTAGTCCACAAGGAAAGAACTGGTATGTCGTCAACCCAAGCCTTAAGAAAAAAGAATCTCTTTTTGATAATGAGAACATCGCTGCCCAAATAACAAAAATTGTCAAAAATCCTGTAGATGTGCAGCACTTAGACTTGCAGGGCTTAAGATTCACGAAAGACGAGAAAAAAATTAGATTTCAGATTCAGAGTACAAAAGATACGGTGAAATCCAGGGATGAAATCGAGAAACTAAAAAACAAATCGGATACGACAAAAAAGAAACTCTTTTATTTGGAATATGATCTTGCCTCAAGAACAGTAACCGAAATCAGTGATTCTACCAAGGTTAAAGCACCTCTAGCTTGGGCTAGCTTTTCACCGGATACCAATACGATATACTTCGCCAAGGACTATAACCTGTATTGGATGGATAAAACCAATTACCAAAAAGCAGTAAAAAACGAAAAGGATAGTTCAATAGTAGAGCATCAGATCACGAAAGATGGTGTACAATACTATGCTTGGGGCGGAGATGAATACAGTACAACTACAGGCGGAGAAAAGAATAAAGATAATGAATCTAAACGCAAACGTGTTTGGATAAGCTGGTCACCCGACGGCCGTTATTTTACACTGACTAGAAAAGACAACAGATCGCTACAACCCTTGTGGGTAATCAATAATGTTGGTTCCGCCCGCCCAACATTGGAAACTTATAAATATCAGATGCCAGGCGAAGTTGATTCGACTGAAACTGAATTTTATCTCTTTGAAACCGCAACAAAAGCCCCGCGTAGATTGAATATTTCGGCTTTTAAAAACCAGACTATTTCCAACTGGACAAAAACTCCGGATAAAAACTCATACAAAGAAGATTATTTCATTAATTATTGGCTAGGCAACAATGACGAGTTTTATATTTCTCGTTCGAGTCGTGATTTAAAAAGAATAGACCTATTAAAGGTGAATGTGAATGGAACGGTCAATCCCATTATTCAGGAACGCTCAAATGTATATTTGGATACCCAAAAGCCACTATTGGTTGAAAATGGAAAACAATTAGTTCATTGGTCTGAAAGAGATGGCTGGGGACACTACTATCGTTACGATACCAACGGCAAACTCATCAACCAAATTACACAAGGGGGTTTTCACTGTGAGGAAATTACAGGAATAGATCCGACAACACAGACTTTATTTTTTACAGCTTCTGGTCGTGAAAGAAATGAAGATCCTTATTACCTGCACCATTATAGCGTCAATTTAAGTGGCAACGGAATAAAACTTCTGAATCCTGGTAATTTTGACCACCAAATTGAAATGAGCGAATCCTCAAAGTATTTTGTAAATAATTCTTCGAGAGTAAATACAACACCAGAATCTGTGCTCCTAAATAGTAACGGACAGAAAGTAATGACACTTGAGAAAGCAGATTTATCTTTGCTATTTGCTGCCGGTTATAAATTCCCCGAGCCATTTAAAGTAAAGGCTGGAGATGGCACTACAGACCTTTACGGCGTCATGTACAAACCTTTTGACTTTGATAGTACAAGAACCTATCCCATTGTTGAATATGTATACCCTGGCCCACAGACTGAAGCCGTCAATAAATCTTTCGGGCGGAGCATGGACAGAATAGATCGCCTTGCCCAATTTGGTTTTATTGTCATTACCGTAGGAAATCGTGGTGGACACCCCTCCCGCTCGCAATGGTACCATACCTATGGCTACGGTAATCTACGTGACTACGGTTTAGAGGATAAAAAAGTTGCTGCTGAACAACTTGCTGACCGCTACAAATTTATCGATATCAACCGGGTCGGTATTACGGGACATTCCGGTGGCGGATTTATGTCAACAGCGGCAATGCTTGTTTACCCCGATTTCTTTAAAGTTGCCGTATCTGGAGCTGGAAACCACGAAAATCAAATCTACAACCGTTGGTGGAGCGAACGCCACCATGGCGTGACAGAAAAGGTATCCGCAAAAGGTGACACCACTTTTTCCTACCAGATCAATAAAAATACCGAATTAGCCAAGAATCTGAAAGGCAGACTATTGATTGCAACGGGTGATATAGATAACAATGTGCATCCTGCAAACTCAATACGGATGGTCGACGCATTGATAAAAGCAAATAAACGTTTCGATTTTCTACTCCTACCTGGACAACGACATGGATTCGGTGATATGACTGAATACTTTTTTTGGAAGATGGGAGATTATTTTAGTCAATACTTATTAGGCGATTCTAAGATGAACGAAGTCGATATGACAGAAATGAATAGAGAAAAACCTCAAAAATAGCAGGTTTTATGACCTATAGCGAAAAAATAAACTTTTTGTCCGTTACCTTAAGATCGTTTGAGGTAACGGATTTTTCTTTAAAGATGTTGGGGGAAATTAGTCTTCAGGATTTGCTTCGTATTTCACTGGAAAAAGATAAAACCATCTCTTTTCGTGCTGCCTGGGTGCTCGAAACAATTGTGCTCAACGACAGTAGTCTGCTCCAGGGTTTATTACCGAAATTCTTTGCCAATTTGGAAAAGCAAAAAAACTGGAGCTGCCTTAGAAGCTACAGTAAAATTCTGATGTACCTGACATCAAAGAAAAATAAAAGCTATCTGCTAGACGATAAAACCGAAGAAATCATCATCGAATATACTTTTCAATGGATGATTGATAAAAAGTGCCCTATTGCTGTTTTGGTTAATTGTTTGGATATACTAAATAACCTCAGTAACACACACACATGGATAAAAGAAGAACTTTTGGCCCAGATCAACTATTTTCAAAAAATAAAACCCAGTCCCGCACTATTAAGTCGAACAAACCGAATTATCGGGCGTAAAAAGCAATAAGACTAAAACAATGTGTTTCCTTTTGCATTATTTACTCGGCCCAGATGCTTATAGGCAGCTTCAGTACATTCACGACCTCTGGAAGTACGCATGATATAGCCTTCCTGAATCAAAAAAGGTTCATATACTTCTTCTATTGTACCTTCGTCTTCACCGACAGCTGTTGCAACAGTTTTCAGTCCTACTGGCCCGCCCTTAAATTTATCAATGATTGTCGTCAAGATTTTATTATCCATCTCATCCAAACCATTTTCATCCACATTCAGTGCATGTAAAGCATATTTTGCAATCTCTTGATCTATACTTCCGTTCCCCTTTATCTGCGCAAAATCCCGTGTACGGCGTAATAAGGCATTTGCTATCCGAGGGGTCCCCCTACTCCTACGTGCGATTTCGTAAGCACCTTCATCCGAAATCGGTGTATTCAGAATATGTGCAGAACGAAGTACAATCGTTGTCAATAATTTTGCATCGTAGTATTGAAGACGCGAATTGATTCCAAATCGAGCACGTAATGGCGCCGTCAACAACCCAGATCGCGTTGTCGCACCGATTAATGTAAAAGGGTTCAACGAAATCTGTACCGAACGCGCATTAGGTCCAGTTTCAAGCATAATATCAATCTTGAAATCCTCCATAGCCGAATAAAGATACTCTTCGACCAGAGGACTTAAACGGTGAATTTCATCAATAAATAATACATCACCTTCCTCCAGGTTGGTCAACAGCCCTGCAAGATCCCCCGGCTTATCCAAAACTGGACCAGAAGTAATTTTTATACCCACCCCCATTTCATTTGCGATAATGTGTGAGAGTGTAGTTTTACCCAGTCCTGGAGGACCGTGCAACAATACGTGATCCAATGCCTCACCCCTCAAGCGCGCAGCCTTCACAAAAATATTTAGATTCTCCAATATTTTTTCTTGCCCTGTAAAATCCTCAAAAGCCTGAGGTCGTAATGCCCGTTCTATATCACGGTCAGTATTGTTCAAACGTTCTGGATTTGGATCTAAATTCTCGTTCATCGACCAATATGATTAATTTCTCTTATATTTTTTTCCAATACTTCCCAATTTCAACTGGATCACACCAAAAAACGCTTCCTTAAAAATACTTGTACTCATTTTAGATGTGCCTTCCGTTCTGTCAGTAAATATAATAGGTACTTCCACAACTTTAAAGCCGTATTGTATGGCGGTAAATTTCATCTCGATCTGAAAAGCATACCCTACAAACTTGATCTTGTCCAATGGAATGGTCTTCAGTACATCGCGTGTAAAACAAACAAAACCTGCTGTCGCATCCTGAATATTGATCCCTGTAATAAAACGGACATATACTGACGCAAAATACGACATCAACACACGGCTCATAGGCCAGTTGACAACGTTTACTCCTTTAATGTACCGAGAGCCAATACTCATATCGCCCCCCTCTACACAGGCTTGTCTCAAACGTAGCAAATCCTCAGGGTTGTGGCTGAAATCCGCGTCCATTTCAAAAATATATTGATAATGTTCTTTTGAAAGCGCCCATTTAAACCCATGTATATACGCGGTACCTAAGCCTAATTTTCCTTTCCGTTCCTCTATAAATAAACGTTCGGGGAATTCATTTGCCTGCAAACTTTTAACAATATCTGCTGTTCCATCAGGTGATCCGTCGTCAACGATCAGAATATCAAATGTATGTGATAAGGAAAAAACTTTACGAATGATTTTTTCAATATTTTCCTTTTCATTATATGTTGGAATAATAACTAAACTCTCCGCCACTTTTCTTTTATTTAAGACCAGTAAAGGTAACAAATTAAGCCAAATTCCCTAGCAAGAATTTCAATGAAATCTTTATACAGGAGATATTACAAATTGATATATCCAGATCCAACGGCTAGAAAATAATGAACTTATCTTAATCCCGGAAAGCAGTTGGCCAAAATAAAGAAAAGCCCGTTACTATGGGAGTAACGAGCTTTCATTAACCAATTATAAACTTAAATTATGAGACTGCAAATATGATGAATATTGCTTACATATGCAAATTTTTATGCGTTTTCGTGCAACATTTTCAATACAATCTCCTTTTAATTATCAAAACATGGGCATACTATGCACAATACTGCAATTATCGGTCGACTTCGCCCAAAACAATATCAATAGATCCAAGAATAGCAATCAGATCTGCAATCAAAACACCTTTGCCTAACTCTGAGATTACCGAAAGATTATTAAAGCTTGGGCCCCTTGATTTCACACGTAATGGAATATCAGACTTTTCTTTTGTTACAAAATAAAACCCGAGCTCTCCCTTTGGATTTTCCGCACGGACGTAATAATCCTGTGCTTTCAAATTAACCTTCTTGGGAACCAGCGCCCGTGGATCAAAATCAGCTGTGCGTTTAAAATCCTTCTGCAAACGCGCTAAACACTGTTCTACAATACGAACAGATTCCTGGACTTCATCGACCCTAACTTTATACCGATCCCAACAATCACCTATACTGCCCATAGTTCCCTTTCCCACAGGAATCTCAAAGTCCAATTCCGGGTAAACAGAATAACCATCAATCCGCCTCAAATCCCATTTAATACCCGAAGCACGTAACATTGGTCCCGAGACGCCATAGTTAATAGCAACATCAGCAGGCAAAATCCCTATATTGGCTGTTCGGGAAATAAATATCTGATTCTGCGTTAATATCTCATCCAATTCAACCAATTTTGGTTTAAAGTAATTGATAAATTCCACGCAACGAGCTTCAAAACCAACAGGCAAATCATAGAAAAGACCACCGACCCATATGTAATTATATAACATACGTGAGCCTGAAGCCCATTCCAACATATTCATAATATGTTCCCGATCCCTAAAACACCATAAAAATGGCGTTGTCGCACCAATATCAATACCATAAGTACCGATTGCAATCAGGTGTGACGCGATACGATTGAGTTCACAGACCAGCACTCGAATATATTCTATCCTTTTGGGAATTTTACTGTCCAACCCCAACATACGCTCTACCCCCATGACGAAAGCATGGCTATTGTTCATCGATGCAAGATAGTCTAGCCGATCGGTAAAAGGAATTGTTTTCCCATAATTTAAGGATTCAGCATGTTTATCGAAACATCTATGTAGGTAGCCCAAATGCGGAACAACTTCCTTCACAATTTCGCCATCGGTGATCAATTGCAATCGCAAAACACCATGTGTTGAAGGATGCTGAGGTCCCATGTTTAATACCATCTCCTGCGATGAAATTTCCGTTAGGTGTCTTTCATAGCGATCTAATGCCTCTTTATATTTTGGATTCGCCATAGCGATCAATTAATGTTAATACCATGATATTTTTCAGCCTCCTGATAATCTTTCCGTAGCGGATAACCTTCCCAATCGTCAGGTAAGAGAATCCGTCGCAGATCAGGATGTTCCGAAAAATAAATACCCATCAAGTCAAACGCTTCCCGTTCATGCCAATCTGCCGTACGCCAAATGGATGTTACTGAAGGTATCTCCGGTAATTCATCCAGTGAACGATTACCATCCAGCTCCACTTTCAATACGAGTGTATGTTGATAAGGCAGCGAACTAAGGTGATATACCACAGTAAAGTGATCTTCGTAATCTACAGCTGTTAGATTGCTCAAAAAGTCGAAATAGAGTTCCGCTGTATCCCTAAGAAAAGAGCAGACAAGATGTAGATCTTCGCTACGGACAAACAAAGCAGGTTGCAGGCCTGTCGTTTCCTCCTTTTGGATAATTGCCGTCCCCAATGTGGAAACCAATTTTAATTTTATTTCGTCAAATGTCATATTACGGAGCTAGACGAGTAATTTTCCAAGAATCTGATACTTTTTTATAGACAATACGGTCATGAAGACGGCTTGCACGTCCTTGCCAGAACTCAAAATAGATCGGTCGGAGCAAATAACCGCCCCAATATGCTGGTCGAGGTACAATCGCATGATCATCATACTGGACTGAAAGCTCTTCCACTTTATTTTCCAGAAAACTTCGATTTGGAATTTCACGACTTTGAGGTGATGCTAAAGCCCCTATACGGCTTCCTTTTGGTCGCGATTGAAAATATTCATCTGAATCTGAAGAATCGACAAACTCAATAAGCCCCTCGATACGAATCTGCCGTTGTAGCTCCGGCCAGAAGAATAAAAGTGCTACATGTGGATTGTCTTTCATATCATCCCCTTTCCGGCTTTCATAATTAGTAAAAAACACCAAGCCTTCGGCTGAGACATCTTTTAACAAAACAATCCTTGAAGACGGCACATGTTGAGCGGATACGGTAGATAACACCATCGCATTAGGTTCATTTACCTTACTATGGATAGCCTCATCAAACCATTTTTTAAACTGATGGATTGGATCGTTATCCACATCCGATTCAGATAAGTTACCCAATACGTAATCTTGTCTGATCGCTGCAATATCTTTATGTTGAATGGACATAGAAACCTATTTTTATATTCCTACAAACTTACTAAAATCATTGCTTTTTCTCTATAAACTTAGTAGAATTTGCCGAAAACGTTTTTTTTGGCACAAATCTCGCATGAGTTATATAAAAAAGGATTAATTTTCAGCATACACTTAATTTACGCCATATGTTTAATGAATTAGACCCACAAAAAGGAAGTTTATTGATCTCAGAACCATTCATGCTGGATCCCCGATTTTTAAGATCTGTTATCTTACTATGTGATCATAATCAGGAAGGGAGCTTGGGTTTTGTGCTGAATAATAAAACTAACGTCCATATTGGTCAGTTATTGGAATCAATACCCCAATGCAAGTTTCCGATCTATGTCGGGGGTCCCGTAGCACAAGAAAGCCTATTTTTTGTACATAGCCGATTTGACCTCTTGCTAAGTGGTGAAGAAGTTGCACCTAATCTCTATTTTGGTGGCGACGAAGAAAAACTTATCAACGCTATCCAAAATGATCAGATCCAAGTTGACGAGATTAAGTTTTTTATTGGATATTCAGGTTGGTCAATTGGTCAGTTAACTAAAGAAATCAACGAAAACAGCTGGGCAGTTCAAAATAAATACCAGCATCAGATTATATTTGAAGGTAATGGTGAGCTACTGTGGAAAGAAGCTATTATTGGTCTTGGTCCCAAATATGCGCATGTCGCTAATTTTCCACAAAGTCCTGAACTGAACTAAATTTATTGGCTGATTTAGTTCTCCCTTCGTTTTGATATTGCAACACAAAGTGACATAGAAACCTGCTGGCTCAATACTCGTTTATCTGAATACTTTGTCAGGAACAACTATTATTTCTATCCCCGATTGGGACCGTTATGACAAAATGAATGGTTTCCTGCCATCCTGTCCTACTAACGTTATTTGGAACACGGATTGTGCATTGATCAACAAAAATCATAAAATTAAATAGCAACATACAAATTATGAATCCAGAAAAAGGTAGTATTTCAATCCACACGGAGAACATATTTCCCGTAATCAAAAAATTCTTATACTCAGACAATGAGATTTTCTTGCGCGAACTGGTATCTAATGCAGTTGATGCTTCCCAAAAGATCAAACGTTTGGCTTCTTTGGGGCAATACAATGGCGAAACAGGTGAGTTAATCGTAGATGTTAAGTTTGACGAGGCAGCCAAAACCATTACAATTTCCGACAATGGTATTGGTATGACGGCCGAAGAAATCAAAAAATATATTAATCAAATTGCATTTTCGGGAGCTACTGAATTCATGGAAAAATTCAAAGAAGCAAACGATGCAAACGAGATTATTGGTCGCTTTGGATTAGGATTCTATTCTGCATTTATGGTAGCAGATACAGTAGAGATACAATCCCTATCCTATCAGGAGGGAGCTGAACCAGCCCATTGGACCTGCGATGGTAGCACTTCATACGAAATTTCGACAGGCAGCAGAACGACACGTGGTACGGATATCATTCTCCATGTCAATGATGAGTCTACAGAGTTCTTAAGTCAAGCCCGTTTACAGGAGATCTTGGACAAATATGCAAAGTTCCTTCCTATTCCAATTCGTTTCGGTACCAAGACAAACTCTGAGCCGGATGGTGAAGACGAAGAAGGTAAACCGAAATATAAATCTGTGGAAGTTGACAACGTTATCAACAACACAAATCCAGCATGGACAAAGGCACCTTCTGAATTAAAAGATGAAGATTATTTGGCATTTTATCGTGAATTATATCCATATTCTATGGATGAGCCCTTATTTTGGATCCATCTTAATGTAGACTATCCATTTAACTTGACTGGTATACTTTACTTTCCTAAGGTTAAAAATGAGCTAGAGATCCAACGCAATAAAATCAAACTCTATTCTAGACAGGTATTTATTACCGACGAAGTAAAGGATATTGTACCGGAATTCCTCATGCTGCTTCACGGGGTCATTGATTCTCCTGATATTCCATTAAATGTATCACGCTCCTTCTTGCAAGCTGATAGCAATGTAAAGAAGATCAATAGCTATATTACCAAAAAAGTTGCAGATAAATTAAATGAAATATTCAAAACTGACCGTAAAGGTTTTGAAGAAAAGTGGACAGATATAGGCTTGTTTATCAAATATGGTATGCTAAGCGATGAGAAGTTTGCCGAAAAAGCAAGTGATTTCTGTCTTCTAAAAAATACAAGCAATGCAAGTTTTACGATCAAGGAGTATTATGAAAAAGTAAAAGATATTCAAGTCGACAAAGATGGCAATATAGTCTATTTATATACCCATGATGCCGCGCAGCAAGACGGTTTTATCCAAACTGCTTTAAACAAAGGCTACGATGTATTGATACTTGATGGACCACTTGATACACACTTCACTTCTTATTTGGAGCAAAAAGGAGGCGAAAAAGTACAGCTCAAACGTGTCGACGCAGATGTTATTGACAAGCTGATTCAAAAAGATGAAAAGGTTGAGCTTTCCTTATCCGAAGAAGAATCCAAAAAAACATTGGAAGTTTTTGAAAAGGCTATTTCTCGTCAGGATATGAAAGTCGAGGTAGATGCACTTCTCGAAAATGATTTACCCGTATCTGTTACAATCGATGAGTTTATGCGTCGAATGAAAGATATGGCCAAAACTGGTGGCGGTATGAACTTCTATGGTTCTTTACCGGATAACTATAAAGTAACAGTGAATGGCAATCACCCATTGATCAAGAGAATTCTATCTTCATCTGATGAAGATGCGGCCAAATTGGCTAAACAAGCATTTGACCTAGCTCTCTTATCCAGAGGTTTATTATCTGGTGCAGATTTAACATCTTTCGTAAAAAGAAGTGTTGAAATGATCTAATGTGACTACAACTAAATAAAAAAAGCGATTACTTAAGAAAGTAATCGCTTTTTTTATAGTTTGTCTTTCAAATATGCAACGGAAATATAGCGACAATGGAAGCAAAAATCCGAAACCACATGAAAGGACTCATTCCAATTGTTTTTTATTAAAATTTAATAAACTAATCTTCACCTAGTTGTCGTTAATGCCTATTTTTTTTCCTCCAAATATTTGGAGGAAATAGGGTTTAATCGTACTTTTGTATCATCAAAATCACGGTAGGTATAGCTCAGTTGGTTAGAGCACTAGATTGTGGTTCTAGGGGTCGTCGGTTCGAGCCCGATTACTTACCCGAAAAGGGCAAATCAAAATCACTTGGTTTGCCCTTTTTCCATTTTTAATGGACACTTTCTTCCATTACTATTCAGGTAAAGGATCTAATTTAGTTGGCTTCTGGGGATCAAAAACAGCAACCCCAACACGTGAATCAGCACAGCCATAATACAAAAACCATTTTTGTTTGAAATATACCAAGCCTTCGATAAATACGGTTCCATCCACATATTGCCCACTCTTCTCAAAAGCTTCCATAGGCCGCAAAAATGGTGTATCCATGCGTGCAAGTACCTTGGTTGGATCATGGCTGTCAAAAAGTACCTGACCGGCAGAATACGTATTCTTGTTGAACCTCAGATCCCCATTTTCGCTATGGTTTTTACCATTATAAAAAAGAAGAATACCATTTTCCGTCATAATAGCCGGAGGTCCGCATTCTGTCAGGGCACTATCAAAATAACCCTTACGAGGTGTAATGAATGCTTTCAGTTTCCCATTATTATCCAAGATAGGTTCCCAGTCAATCAAATTGTCAGAGGAAGCACCATAGACACCGTGCTCGCCCCAATATAACCAATACTTACCATTTACTTTGGTAATCACCTGCCTTCCTCCTACCAATTTTGTAACGATAGACGCTGACTTATGTGCTGTATTGACAAGATCTGGCAATTTTTTGGAGTTTCTAAAAATGGGACCATGCTTTATCCATTTTTTTAGATCCCTTGAGGTAGCAACCCCCAAGCGAGGAACCTCGCGATTCCATTGAGTATAAAACATGATAAAGTTGCCATCTTCAGTTTGTGCAATTCGCGGATCTTCAGTTCCGCCAGGCCATTCATTAACACGCTGATTATCGATATCTGGAAAGAATACAGGGGCACCAAATCGTTTAAAATGTAATCCATCAGCACTGACTGCAAGTCCTAATCGCGAAGTTCGATGACCAATTTTCTTCCCTGTTTTATCTTCTGCCCGATAAATAACATAAATACTATCTCCAATAACTGCCGCAGCAGGATTAAACGTATCATTATCCTCCCAGGGGATGCTGACTTTGCGAATTGGATCATAAAACCTTGTACTGGTATCCGGAGCAATGACAGGATTAACATCTTTAGGGCGCTCAAATCCTCCCATTATCCAATTCTGATGGAGCTTATGCTGTTGTGTACCACATGCCGTCAACACTAAGCATAACCCAGCACTATAAATTTTAATCAATACCTTCGTCATTTTATTTCCTCCAGTGATCTGCCTTTAGTTTCTGGTATGAAAAGAATAAAAATAAAGGATAACACCACCATAATGGCATAAAATAGAAAGGCATAAAACCCACCCAATGCCGCTCCTTCGACGATAATCGGAAAAAGCCAGGATATGATTGCGGCAAAAAGCCAATGTGTCGTACTCCCCAAAGATGAACCCTGGGCACGAACCTCATTGGGGAAAATTTCAGCGAGGAATACCCAGATAACAGCTCCCTGAGATAGCGCAAAAGCAGCAATAAAACCAATGATATAAAGCAATAAAAAATCCGCATGAATTCCCCTTAAACCATAAGCTGACAATAATAGAAAGACAAACATTCCTATCGCACCCGCCAGTAGTAATTTCTTACGACCGAAACGATCGATAATACTCATTCCTACCAAAGTAAAGAGCAAGTTCGTACCCCCGATAAATATAGGTTGAAGGTAGGCCAATTCAGCACTAAATCCTGCCATTTCGAAAATACGCGGTGCATAATATAGAATTGCATTAATCCCCGTCATCTGATTGAAAAAAGCTAAAAGTATAGCCAATACAATCGGTTTTGCATAACGCCTTTGAAAAAGACGAACTCTTCCAGAAGAAATTACCTCGGATTCCGTTGCAATTTCCGGATCTAAGCGTCGTTCTCCCAATAATAGATAACTTTCACGTGCCTGCTTGACATTCCCAACTTGAGATAGCCAACGTGGGCTTTCCGGAATCTGTCTAACAAGTATAAAAAACAGCAACGCTGGCAAAGCCATGATACCAAGCATATATCGCCAGGCATCCATCTCCAATCCCAAAAAAAGGAAATTAGTAAGATATGCAGTAAAAATACCAGTTACAATCATAATCTGAAATGTACCGGTTAATTTCCCTCGGTCCTTGGCCGGAGCAATCTCTGAGGTATACACTGGTCCCACAACAGAACTTATTCCAACAGCAAGTCCTCCTAAGAACCGAAATAGTAGAAAAATCTCCCAAATAGATGCTAAAGCACAACCAATCGCAGATAATAGATAGAGTATTGCAACAAAATAAAGTATAGGTTTTCGTCCATAACGATTAGCCAATTGCCCCGCAACAATGGCCCCTAAAATCGTACCGATTAATGAGATGGATACCGTCAGACCATGCCGTGCCGAACTCAAATGCCATAGTTTTTGAATAATCTGCTCCGCCCCTGAGATTACAGCGGTTTCAAATCCAAACAGAAAGCCCCCTAAGGACGCAATCAAAGTAAATTTCCAAACGGATTTCATATAAAAATTGATTCATAAATTAGTTCCAACCGAAAATCACGTTAACCCCATGTATGCAGTCAATGCACTTAAAATTTTTATTTTTTGCCTATTCACGTATATGAATTGGCTGTTATAAGACAAATAAGCAAAACCGGTTTTGGCGATTAAACCAAATATACTTTTTATTCTAAAATAAATCAAGATCTTTTTGGAGCAAGAAGGAGGTGCGGCTCCCTCCTGATTGAATAGAGGGATGTAGGAGGACAATGGCAGTCAAGTCAATGCGACATGACATATTTAAGATCTTTACGGATCCAACGATAATATTTTCCTCTGGGTCCATTACCGAGTCGTTCGAGCCAGCCAAGGTCATGGAGCAATTTAATTGTAGAATACAAGGTAGCCCAACTGATATGTTGTATTGTCCTGATCTCAACATAGAGATCGTCAATATTATCAATAATTACTTTACGCCATAAATGTTTGATAATATGTAGCCGTTGAGGTGTTAATTTATGTCCCTTACTGATTAATGAGCTGATTAAAACGTCCATATCTTCTTTTGCAACTAATAATAGAGTCTGATAGAACAGCTTTATTACTTTCATGCTATCCTCTTCTCTATCTATATATTGCATAAGTTTTAAAATACCGAAGGTTCAAAAGTTTGTCAAACAGCAGTTATAACACAAATAACTATTAATCAGTCAGATAAAATACACATCTTATTTTAAGATTCGACACGTTGTTAGACACCATATTACTGTAGTCGTCGCGCTAGACTATCCTTATACAAAGAAATAACGCAGATTTATTCAGAGCGTATAATCGCATTCTTTATGTATCTATATGAAATATTTGTTTTACACCGATGTACATAAACGGTACTGGAAGAGATGAACAAATTGGTCGGAACTCAAGCGCAAGCAGATAGGCGAAGCTATTTATTCATAAATTCGATTTGATAGATGCAGAGATACATCTTAAATATACCTATATTTATCATGAGGTCTTTTCCCGCTTCTTAGCGTCAATACCAAAACTTGTAAAAAATATTGAATAAAATTGCTCCAACAAGATTAGATATACATGAAAAACACCAAAATCAACACTGGGATTTTAAGCTTTGGCATGTCTGGACGTGTCTTTCACGCACCGTTTATCCATACCAACCCAAATTTTAATTTAGTGGCCGTTGTAGAGCGATCTCACAAAACTGCGCAGAAACTCTACCCAGAAATCAAAAGTTATGATTCTGTCGCAAAATTGTTGGCCGATGATAGCATCACACTTGTCATCGTAAACACCCCCAATCATACCCATTTTGAACTCGCTGTAGAAGCTTTAAAAGCGGGGAAACATATTCTCCTTGAAAAACCCGCAGTTGAGAATTTGGCTCAATTTAACGAACTTATTGAAGTCAGTGAAAAAAGTGGGCGACAGATCTTCTTTTATCAAAACAGACGTTATGACAGCCATTTTCTTGACCTAAAAAAGGTTATCGAAGATGGTAGTCTTGGCAAACTGGCTGAAGTATCTTTTCGATTTGACCGTTATAAGATGGAGCTGGGACAAAAATATTTCAAGGAAAACAACCAATATATTTCGAGTGGTCTTACCTATGACCTTGGCCCGCATATAATAGATCAAGCGATTTCACTCTTTGGCAAACCATTGAAATTTAGCAAAACAACTTCGATCAATCGCCCCGGCTCACAGGTTGCAGATTACTTTCATTATCATTTACATTATCCTGAGGGCTTAAATGTATTTCTGACAGGAAGTCTTGCCGTAGCCGAACCATTACCGGCTTTTGTCGTACATGGTACAAAAGGAAGTTTCATTAAAACGATGGCTGATGTGCAAGAACAACAGTTGATAGATGGTATGCTTCCCAATGATCCAGCTTACGGTCTGGAGCCCAAAGATAGCGCGGGAAAACTGGTGACCGTCGATAATGAAAATCAGAAACATATTTCTTATCTCCCCCCACACAAAGGAGATTATAATCATTTATTCAATGCCATTTATGAAAATCTAACCAATGCTATTGAGTACCCAATTACCGTAGACCATATTCGGTGGCAAATTGAAATGCTAGCTGCAGAAAATACCTAATAAAATATAAAAAAGCCATCCCAGACATACCGGGATGGCTCTCTCCTGTTAATATTGCCAATATTAATTTTTATGCATGAAAAAATTAATAGTTTAGCAAAGTCTTTCAAAACGGATAATGCACTGAAATTCGTTTAAAATAATTCAAACTTATATCCCAGTTGATATTGTTCAATATCTGCGTTCCAATTATCAATAATATTGTTTGTTCTATTGAATTTTCGGTATCGAAAATAGACCCGGCCTAGCTCTGCCCCCAAACTGTAGCCTGTTCGGGGTCTGCTACGAAATGCATTGTCCCCATTGTTCAGTTTATAACGATCATCATTAAGCAAGAAGTTAAAATCCAAGCCGCCCATAATCGCTATTACACGGGTAAAGTTTACTTTCAGATATAATGGTACACTCATATATTCTAATTTCCTTGTACCAGCGCCTATTCCATAAGCGCGTTGCGCCGTCTGGTCGTTATTACGAATTCGAATTAAATTATATGCGGGTTCAGCCTGCAACGCAATATTATCATTAAAATGATAAGTGAGATCCCCTCCGATCTGAAAACCCACGCGCTTACTGGAGCGGAATGCCACCCCATTTGTACCGGAAAGATTTCCCCCAGCCTTAATACTCATTCCCAACTGGGCTGATGCTTGATGTGAAGACAATAGTCCAAAAATTAATGTTACGGCAAAAACTAATTTCATTTTATTCATCGGCATAAAATCTCATTTACGATTCCTGTATCCATTAACGATCCTCCCGATACAGCTGAGCTACACTTGAATGCTGGAAAATTCATCTTGAATAGAAATAGTCCGCTTTCAAAAAACCAACGTCCAAATCAAGTGGGATACTGCTTTGGAGTAAAGCTACAAGAAAAACAAATACGCACTGGCAAAATTATACGAACTTCACGATTTCATATACGAACAGGCAATTTAAGATTAAGCTCCCTGTTTCAGTTTCTATAAGCACTTGGCTCAATATGAATCATGACGTGACCGAGATCAGGGATATGTAAAGTCAAATAGTCTTTAAGCTTATGGGCCAGTGCGTGTCCAGCCCGCACAGTAATCTCACTGTCCACTATAGCGTGAAGATCCACATGATATTTTGTACCTGATTTCCGAACATAACATTTCTCCGTTGCTTTTATACCTTCTACTTCCAGCGCATACCTTCTGATTTCCGCTATAACTTCCTCATAAACATTTTCATCCATGATTTCTCCAAGAGCTGGTCTAAAGATATGATAGCAGTTATATAGAATAAATCCAGCCGCAAATAGCGCAGCATAATCATCCGCATTCTCATAGCCTTTACCTAACAACAGGGCAATAGAAATACCGATAAAAGCAGCTACAGAAGTAATTGCGTCACTACGGTGATGCCAGGCATCGGCTTTTAGGGAGGAACTATTGGTTTCTCGGCTTTTTTTCATCACAATTCTGTATGAACTTTCTTTCCAGATAATGATCCCCCCAAGCACAAATAAAGTCCATGGTTTAGGAAGTTCATGGGGGGTACCGATATTCGCAATACTTTCATATGCAATAATCGTAGCTGATACGATCAGAAAACCAACAACAATAAAAGTAATGAGTGGCTCAACCCTGCCATGACCGTAGGGATGGTTTTCATCAGCCGGTCGCTGGGCATACTTTAATCCCAAAAGAACTAAAAATGAAGAAAAAATATCCGCAGTCGACTCAATTGCATCTGCTATAAGCGCATATGAATTTCCAAAAAAACCAGCAAGCCATTTAAGTAGAGCCAATACTGTATTTCCAATAATACTGAAATAGGTCGTTTTGACTGCTGTTTGATCTTTAAGTTGGGACATATCAATATTGTTGTGATCTTATACGAAGATAACACTTTTATAGTCAACCCTAAAGAAAGTATATGATTCAATGTTGTGACATATTATCAAAAGTTTTCAATAATTTTAGTTAAGATTATTTTGACTTAATATTTTTACCAGCAATGCATAACATCATCAATGAATACGCCAAGTTTGGCCCCTTATTTTTAGTCGATGAAAAACATTATGCTGAGTTTTGTAGTCACCTAAAATTGGTAACCTATAAAAAATCAGATTTCTTTCTGAAAGAGGGCGAGAAATGTCAATACCTCGGTTTCCTAAAGGCCGGATTTATGCGAACATTTTATATCAACAATGGTGGTGAAGACGTAACCTTCAATTTCCATTTTGACAACTACTTCTTTACCGATTACGAAAGTATCCTGTGTAACAGCAAGTCCCGTATGAATATTAAAGCAGTAACTGATGCTGAAGTACTGCTTTTACACAAAGAAGATCTGCAAAAACTCTATCAGAAAGATACATACTGGCAGGAATTTGGCCGAAAGATGACCGAAGTCATCTATTTAGGAGCGAAAAGAAGAATTGAAGAATTGTTGTATTACTCCCCAGAAATACGCTATAATAATCTGCTCGCTGAAAACCCACAGATATTTCAGCTGGTTGCTCAAAAACATATTGCCAGCTACCTCGGAATTAAACCACCATCACTAAGTAGAATCCGTCGAAGAATTTTAAAACGTTAACTTAAGTTAATATGTTTAATAGCAACTTAAACATATATTTATTCTATAAACTTCAACGAATATGGGAAATCAAAATGTAACAATTATTTTAGTTCATGGAGCCTGGGGAGACGGGTCCCATTGGCGACATGTTATTGCTAATCTTCACGCGGAGGGATATACAGTTCGCAGTGTACAAAATCCGCTTACATCAGCTCAAGACGATATTCAAAAGACTATAGATTTGATTGACCAACAATCGGGTCATGTTATTTTGGTCGGGCACTCTTATGGTGGAGCAGTAATATCCACCGCAGGACATCATGAAAAAGTCGTTGGCTTGGTGTATATTGCTGCTTTTGCACCTGACAAAGGTGAGAGTCTAGTCGGTATTTTCAGTCGTAGAGAGCAACCTTCAGGTGCTGCTAATATTATTCCGGATGAAAAAGGATTTTTATGGATCAAATATGACAAATTCCATGAGAGCTTCGCCCAGGATTTAGATGAAAACGACGCTATAGCCATGTCTTTAGCTCAGAAACCAACTCATGGGAGTATTTTTGCCGCTGAAGCAGCAGAACCGGCCTGGAAAACAAAACCCAGTTGGTACCAAGTCTCAGACAACGATCATATGATTCCACCAGCAACACAAAAAGAAATGGCGGAACGGATCAAAGCACAAAAAACGATTCATTTAGCAGCCAGTCACGCTTCTCTAGCTACACATCCAAACGAAATTACCGCTTTAATCAAAGAGGCTGTAAATGCCCTGTCTTAAAAAATTAAAACATAATGTACAAAAGGCTGAGTAGATTTAATAGCTACGCAGCTTTTTGTACATTATATTGCTATGCGTATGAACCGCTAATTTGCCTTTATGAGTTCCTCTAAAGCCTTTGCCATCGCTGGATCCGCATAATCTCTACTTCCCTCTAAACGTTCTACAATCTGTCCGTTCTTATCCAGAATAACTGTTGTGGGAATTGACTGCCCTAAAAACTCTGCAGGAATATCTCCGGCAGGTGTGTATAACGGTAAATCGTAATGATTCTTTTCCATAAATGCTGACGATTGATCAATATCATTATCTACATCGACCATAATGAATTCAATATTTTTATTCCCCTTGAATCCCTGTCTCAATGCGTTGATAGATGGCATTTCATGTATACAAGGGGGACACCAAGTGGCCCAAAAATTGATAAATACGACCTTTCCCTTTAATGAATTTAACGTGACAACATTACCTGCCTTATCTTTAAAGGAAACATCAGTAACTTTCGGTACTTCAATATCTTTTACGACTTGTTCTTTTTCTGCCTTAGCCTTACCACTTTCGCTAGAATTTCCACAGGCATTTAATGCGCCGACCGCAATAATAAAAAGTCCAATCCCAGCTGCTATTCGATTAAATTTTATATTCATAATTATAGATAAATTGCTTTTATACTTTACATCCTCGATTTATTGAATTATCTTCTTTCATCCTACCGCCCCCTCAACTATATAAAAGTTTTAAGGAAACCGACATGGCTTAATAATGTAGGTGAAACGTTAAAAAAAGCATATTAAATACGGAGTTTTCGATATTGAAGAAATATGGGCAGTGTCTCCACAGTCCACAAACGATTATATAATATTGGGGACCATCGCAAACATTCAACTATACGAAACGGATAGGACAATAACCGGCTTAGTATCTCATCCGGCAAAAGTACGCTCAGTTGTTCAGAAACAACTCTGGCAGAACCATTGTCTATCGGGTCGCTACACCGCTCCAAAGTGTTTGTTACAGGAACCGTCTGATTCGATCGTCCCGTTTGACTGGTATTACTTTCTAAGCCAACAAAATTTCTTATACTACTTTTTATGGGGCAGGACGTCAGCAATACAGCCATAAACATTACCAAAAGAGTAATATGTCGACCGTAATTCCTGAAAACGCAAGATCTAATGCAACCCATTAATGGCTAAAGTAAGCTTATTTACGCAAGCACGCAAGTAGACACAGCTATTTATTTATTCTAGACCCTACGCCTATCCCAAACTTCTACCTTGCATCAATACCTATTTTAAAGATAAGCCATATCCATAATAAAATTTATTCTATTCGGCGCTTTAGTACAATCTGCAAGTACTTTTCGAATTGAAAGTAAAACCAATAGAATCTTGTGACAGGGTCAGTAAATTCTCTCCTTTTAAAAGTAGACAAAACCACTAACAATCAAACGTTTAAGTTTGAATTATTTTTAAAGAAAATCATCAAACTTCTCCTGTCTTATCAATGTAAAAAGTCGTCCGTTAGAGTGGACGACTTTTTACAAATCCCTATGGTCAATCTAGGCTAAATGAGGAGCTGCAATGAACCCTTTTCTTTTGATAATTTCAATGACTTCTTCTTCAGAAATACCATTCGATTTTACCGTAAGAATTTTATCACTATTTGACGTATCTATACTCCATTCACAGATACCCTCCGCATTGTCTAAATCAGCACTTACTTTGGATACACATCCACCACAGTTGAGGTTCGTTTTGAATTGAATATTTTTGTTTTCCATGTTATTTAATTTTAATGTTATAAATTATATTATTTTTCTGCCAATTATTTATTTTTTCCATTTTAAACGCAGGCTATTGCTGACAACGCTAACACTACTCAAGGCCATGGCTGCTCCAGCAATCATAGGATTCAAAAGAAAACCATTTATTGGAAAGAGTATACCCGCAGCAACTGGAATACCGATAACATTATATATAAAAGCCCAAAATAGATTTTGTTTGATTGTCGCTACTGTTTGTTTCGACAAACGGATCGCTTGCGGTATTTTAGTTAGATCTGAAGATATGATCGTCATTTTAGCTACATCCATAGCGATATCACTTCCCTTTCCCATAGCTATACTGACATCAGCAGTTGCCAGTGCCGTACTGTCATTGATTCCATCACCAACCATAGCAACCACTTTGCCGCGTTGTTGAAGCTCTTTTACAAAATCAGCCTTGTGTTGCGGCATGACCTCTGCTTTATAATGCTTAATACCCGTTTGTCCAGCGATTGCTTTAGCCGTCGACTCATTATCACCTGTCAGCATATAAAGCTCAATACCCATCGCCTGCATTTCTTGAATAGCCAATACTGAGGTTTCCTTAATCTTATCTGAAATTGCAATGGCGGCTAGCGCGTTACTGCTATTCGCAAACCAGATGACAGACTTAGACTCCTCACTCCATTGCGTTGCCTGGTGGAGTAATTGCGCTGGGATAGTAATTCCATTTTCCATTAAAAGCTTTTTGTTACCTACGTAATAGGTTTCCAGATCATAGTTAGCTTTCGCACCCTTCCCTGTTATACTGTCAAATCCAGTTATTGATACCGCAGATACTTCTTTCAGATGATTGACAACAGCTTCAGCAAGAGGATGTTCAGATTGCTTTTCTATACCCAATAATATTCCGCTTGTCATATCATCATTGTACAGCCACTGAATGCCTGTTACCTGTGGCCGACCTTCAGTAATCGTTCCGGTTTTATCTAATACGATTGCATTTACACGTTTGGCGAGTTCAAGACTCTCTGCATCTTTGATTAAGATTCCTTGCTCTGCGCCTTTCCCCACGCCAACCATAATCGCAGTTGGTGTGGCCAACCCTAGCGCACAAGGACAAGCGATAACCAGTACTGTGACTGCGGCTAATAACCCTTGTACAACACCATTTTCACCACCCAGAATCAGCCACAACATAAAAGTGAATATAGCAATGCCTATCACCACCGGAACAAATATACCAGCAATTTTATCTACCATTTTCTGCACTGGCGCTTTACTTCCTTGAGCATCCTGCACCATTTTGATGATCTGTGCCAACATGGTTTCCTTACCTACTTTTATAGCTTGGAATTGAAAGCTACCTTTTTGATTAATGGTACCAGCAAAAACCTTTTCGTTTTCTTTCTTTAGTACAGGCACGGGTTCGCCACTCAGCATACTTTCATCCACATAAGAATCGCCCGATATAACCATACCATCCACAGCTATTTTTTCACCCGGTTTTACCAGAATGATATCACCCGCTTTTACCGCTTCAATAGCAACCTGTATTTCGGTTCCATCTGCCTGTATGACCATCACTGTTTTGGGCTGTAGTCCCATTAGCTTCTTTATGGCTGAAGAGGTGTTGCCCTTCGCTTTCTCTTCTAATAATTTCCCGAGCAGGATAAAAGCAATAACCACTGCCGCAGCTTCGAAGTATACATGTGCGTGCAGTCCCCGTTGATGCCAGAAATCAGGTAATAACATATTGAAGACACTAAATAGATATGCGATCCCTGTACTTAATGCCACCAACGTATCCATATTTGCTGAACCATGTTTTGCTTGCTTCCATGCATTGGTAAAAAAATCCTTACCTAACCAAAGAACAACTGGTGTTGCAAAGAACCACATAATTGGATTTGCATACGGCATGTCCATAAAGAACATACCTATTGTCACCACCGGAAGCGATAAAATGATCGCCCATATGGTTTTTGTTTTTAATGCCCTGAATTTTTCGGCATGAATGGATTCCAAAGTCTCTTGTTGTGTAGATTCATCCTCCACTAATAAATCATATCCACCGGCGTGTACGGCCTTTTGTATTTTAGAAACATCGGTAATATTCGGAAGATACTCAACGGTCAAATTTCCTGTGGCAAAATTGACGGATGTATTGACCACACCAGATTCGTATCTTACCATACTTTCAGCACTGCTTGCACAAGATGCACAAGTCATTCCCAGAACAGGAAATGTCTTTGTGATAGTTGACACACCATAGCCCAAATCCTTCACTGCTTTTACAGCATTGGCTACAACCTCGTTATCTTTGGCCGTAATCGCTGCCCGTCTGTTATTCAGTTCAACTTTGTGGCTCTGTATCCCTTTCACTTGGGCTAGCTCCTTGTCAATAATTAATGCGCAATGTTCGCTTTCAACATCCTCAAGAGGAATGTAAATTGTTTCTCTATAATTATTTGCAGCCATATCTGTATGTTTTGATCTTATAGTACAAATTTGGTCACAAATAGCCTTTAAATCTTTACGGAATTACAGGATTGATTTGTAAAATTATGGCCTGTTTATGCGCGTCACATTTATTTTAATATCCCCAAATCAATCACTATTGACAAACAGTTGTCAATCTTGTATACTAGCTTTGATTAGAATTAAAAGTTTTAACACCATGAAATTTCAATCAATAAGAATTATTACCAACGATATTAAACGAGCTGTTGGGTTTTATGAGAAGGTCCTAACCATAAATGCAAAATGGTTTACAGAAGATTTTGCGGAACTATCCACAGATGCTATCACAATAGCCATTGGAAGTACCCGTACATTATCTTTATTTGGAGACGACCTGACACGTCCTGGCGGTCATTCAAATATCATCATTGAATTTTTGGTTGCCGATGTAGATAATGAATACCTAAGGATCAAGCAAATCAGTCCGAAGATCGTCCAAAAACCTACTACGATGCCTTGGGGAAACCGTTCTCTCCTATGCTCTGATCCCGATGGGAATGTACTTAATTTTTTCACGCCAGTGACTTCAGAAGCAATTCAGAAATTTAGTTAGCTTGTATCATTTATTTTATACCACAACGAAAATATCGTTGTGGTATATCACCATTCAACTATGTATTATTTATGAGTCTTATCAAGGATATCTATTCTGTCAGTTTCTATCAACAGTTAGCAGAACACTTTCATCGTGTACAGTCAAGCTTCGATCAAGAGCAATTTATCCGGAGAATTTTTAGCGATGATTTCAATGATTTGGAATGGAAGCAAAGAACTAAACATACGACGCAAGTCTTGCATGAATTTATGCCACCCTCTTTTCCCGAGGCAATAGCCTTAATCACGGCGGTTGTTAAAAACTTAATGGCTCAACGATACGCTGGAGGGCTTGAATATATTATTTTCCCCGACTATATTGAAACCTATGGTTTGGATCATTTTGAAGTTGCGGTAAAGTCGATGGAAATAATTACACAGTTTATCACCTGTGAATTTGCCGTCCGCCCCTTTATTATCCGATATCAGGAACAGATGATCACCGTCATGAAAGATTGGGCCACAAGTCATTCTTCGCCAGTTCGTCGTCTGGCCAGTGAAGGTATCCGTCCAAGACTACCCTGGGCAATGGCTATCCCCTTTTTGAAGCAAAATCCGCAGCCGATTTTACCCATTCTGGAGTTACTCAAAAATGACATATCAGAAAGCGTTAGAAGGAGTGTTGCCAATAATTTAAATGATATTTCCAAAGATCATCCGGCGATTTTGCTGCGGATAGCGGAGAATTGGAAGGGAATTAGTAAAAATACAGATGCTATTATTAAACACGGCAGCCGCACACTGCTTAAACAAGGCTACCCTGAGATATTACGTTATTATGGATTGGAAAGCAGTCACTTCAAAGTTTCAGCATTAAACATTCAGACACCTGTAGTAAAAATCGGTGCGCATGTGATCTTTTCATTTCAGGTCGAAAACACAAATTCACAATCAAAATCACTCCGATTAGAATACGGATTGTATTATCAAAAGTCCAACGGATCAATGTCACGCAAAGTCTTCAAAATTAGCGAAAGGGTCTATCGATCAGCTGAAACGATACTGGTCGAACGCCGACAATCATTTCGGTTAATCACCACCCGAAAATTCTATCCCGGTAAACACAAGATTTCCATTATTGTAAACGGAACCGAAACTCTGATGATGGATTTCAACTTGGTCTAATATTTTTCAATTGGCTATAAAATTAGCGATAGAGAAGCTTTTTGGCTAGAGAAATCTGTTGAAACAAAGTAGGGAATATAATGTTTTATCAATAGGTCGCTATTGATATGCTATTCACATAAACCTTACACGACAAAAGATGCCTTTATGAAGAAGTTTCTGTTCATCCTCTTATTATTGTTAATTATATTTTTTATAGGATTATTGATTAATACGTTGATCTTTCCCTTTAGCAAGATCAAAAAATCTGAAATACAGACATTCAGTGCAGTAACGAACGATACTGTCCTATCCCGTTTGGCTGGTGGAATCAAAATCCCCTCCATATCGAATAGCGATCCTAAGTTATTTGCTTACCCACCATTCGACCTATTCAAGACATATCTAGCAAACAACTATCCCCTTATCTATCAGCATTTGGAGTGCTACACCGTACATTCATACGGTTTAGTCTTTAGACTTAAAGGGAGCAACAGCAACCTATTACCAATACTGTTTTTGTCTCATTACGATGTTGTTCCTCCAGGTTCTGCTGAAATCAAAAATAAGGATGAACGTCTCTTTCGGCCATCCGATAAAGCACTTGCTCCTGTCGCAACGATAGCTGAAGACTGGGATTATCCGCCTTTTTCGGGAGCTGTAGCTGACGGGCGGATTTACGGACGCGGAACGTTGGACATGAAGGGAATGCTCTTCGCCCTACTCGAAGCTACCGAAAAAATAGTATCCGAAGGACAGCAACCTCAACGTGATATCTACCTCGCATTTGGCTTTGATGAAGAGGTTGACGGTGAACTTGGAGCGGCGGAAATTGCTGTGGACTTCAAACGTAAAGGGCTCAGGTTCGAAGCAGTATATGATGAAGGTGGTCTTATTATGGAGAAAGGATCTGTCAAAGGAATAGATTCAGATGTGGCTCTCATTGGATGCGCTGAAAAAGGTTTTCTTTCATTGAAGATCAAAGTCAAAGGATTAGGCGGACACTCATCTATGCCCCCGGCCGAAACAGCTATGGGCAAAGCGGCTGTCATTATGCAAAGGCTTGAGAAACATCAAATGAAACCCAAGGTCACTCCACTTATTCAACGTTTTTTTCAGCAGGTCGGTGGCTCCATGCCTCTCCTTTCGCGTTTTGCCATTGCTAATAGATGGTTGATGGAACCTCTGCTGCTTAACCAATTAACTAAAAACCACTCGACAAATGCCCTCGTGCGTACCACTACAGCTTTAACCATGATGAAAGGTAGCGATGCAGCTAATGTTCTGGCACCAGAAGTTGAATTTATTGTCAATTTTAGGCTTTTACCTGAGAACACCATTCAGGAAGTGTACGCACATGTAAAAAATGCTACAAGTGGTTTTGATGTGGAAATAGAACAAGTAGATAACGCTCGTGAAGCTTCAAAAGTCTCTCTGAACAATACAAAAGCTTATCAGATCATGGAAACTTCGATTCGAAGGCTCTATCCCAACCTTATCATCACGCCCTACCTTACTGTCGGCGGAACAGATGCGATAAAATATCAAGATCTAAGCGAAAATATCTACCGATTTATGCCCGTCAAAATCAATCACTCCGAACAACAGAGCATGCACAGTACCAATGAATATATCAGTATCGAAAACTACCTTAAAATGATTGAATACTTCCATTATATCATGCGAAATTACGACAAGCAATCTCCCTAATGACAGGATCGCTTAAATCAAGATGGTTTAGAAATATTATGATTGTTTGCGGTTTAATATCATGATTCCAATGTTGTTGTTATCAAATAAGACATCACACACTAAATGGGTATATTTCCGAATTTGATATAATAAATTGCTACTAATTTCCTCTTTTAAAACTCGAAAAATCACGTAAGTTTGTAAATATAGAGGCTATAATGAAAACCAAAAATTAAAGTTCATCATCTGCGTAGTCTCTTTTTGATATAAAGCCGAAAAGGCCTGTATCAAAAGAAATAGCGTACACCTTTTATGAATACAGCCAATAATAATAAAAAGCATTCTAAATTTCAAAATCGAGGATGAAAATTAAAACATTAATCTTAGCAACCCTATGTGCCTTCGCACACGGAGAAAGTATCGGTCAAATCAAAAAAACCTTGAAAATTGGTTTGATTGCTGACCCGCAATATGCCAACCAGAATGAAAAAGGCAGTCGATTTTACCGCAATTCACTTGCTAAATTAGATTCCGCAACAACAGCAATAAATACCGCACAGGTAGATTTTACGATTATGGTAGGTGATCTAGTGGATGCTGGCTCCAAAGATTTGGCTCCAGCCCTGCAGCGGCTAAACAAACTCAAAGCTCCAGTCCACAATTTACTGGGCAATCATGACTATGTAGAAGTAAACACCCCAGAAATGCTCTATAAAGCCTACCAAATGCCAGCTCCCTTTTATAGCTTAGAACAAGAAAGCTGGCTGCTCATTCTACTCAATACCAATGAACTCTCGGAGTATGGTACAACAGCATCCTCAACAGAACGTTCAGCATGGCAAGCATTAACTAATCGACTAAAACTTGAGCAACGAAAAAACGTACAACCCTGGAACGGTGGAATCAGTGCGAACCAGCTTGATTGGCTGGAAAAACAACTTAAAAAAGCAGAAAAGGAGGATAAAAATGTCCTCATTTTCTCACATCATCCCCTATTTCCCGAAAATGGCCTAGAAGCACTGAACAATAGAGAGATATTAACCATGATCGAAAAATATCCACAGGTAAAAGCCGTTATCTCTGGCCATCATCACCCCGGTAATTTTGCGGACTATAAAGGAATTCCCATGATTACGCTTGAAGGAATGATCGAAACCATCGACCAAAATGCATATGGGGTGCTTGAATTATATCCACGTCGAATAGAAATTAAAGGACAAGGTCGGATGACGTCTAGAAAATTTGATTTTTAAATTTGGCACTGAGTTACACTACATTAGCGACGCTATATTTCAAGACATTGAAAATCAAGATATTTACACATCATATAAGTTGTAAAAAAAATTCACTTTTAAATTAGATTTGATTCAAATTGTAATTAGATGCCTATTGAACGATTGAAAACAAAGTTTTAAAATTATCTTTAAAGTGTTAAATATAATGCGTAATAAATATGGAAAAAATAAGGACTTTTCAGCAATATGAGCTAAATAAAATCAGGAAAAATGTCAAAGATAGCGGATTGCAATACGAAAAGTTTGGAAGATCTTTAAACATAATGGACTATTCTGACAGGGAGATAAATGAGATGCTCCTCGGTATCTACAAGGATACTAACCATTTAATGGTTGACGGTGACTATTTTATTGATGTCGCCACAGTTCAGAAAGCAACTTGTATTTTAACGGATATATCTTATTCTCGCAGAATAAAACCGGATAAAACCGCGGCAATCAAATTGAAAAACATAAGAAATTTCTATATAGCAGATTACTTTCTGGAAACGAGTGAAGAATTCTCAAATTCCCATAAACATAAAATTACAGGCTATCTAAAAAAAATAGGTGGCATCAGCCTTGGAAAAGGGAAATATAGCCATGCATATTCCATTCCAAATGATTTCAAAACATTCTATAATGGCATACCTCTAGATCTCTTTTATCCCATTCAACACTATATTAATGGTTTATTTTTTGGTGATGACTATCATATTTCAACTTTCGAAGTGGTCAGTAACCTATCCATTATCGACGAATAGGATCTCCAATTGCCACAATAGTCCCGAAATATTCTAGTCAGGCCAATTTCCAATTAAAGTGATGAAGAAGTAATAGCTCATTTTCTTCATAAATTCAGCTGGTGGTGCTATAATTATATACGACCAGCTTGATAAATACTAATCAATAAACTGAACACACTGCTCCAAGTGAACAGACCACAATTAGACTACAACCTTATTTAAAAATATCCATATTTTCATCATAGATAGGACTCTGGATATTTAAAAATTTCAAAACACTATGGAATACATGATTCTGGGTCAATGTTTTATTAGCCTTTAGCTCTTTTGACGAATCAGATACCCAAACAATAAACGGAATATCATATTGCTCTTTAGGAGCAATACTCATAGGTAGTCCATGCATATACAGATTATTTTCGCCCAACGATTCGCCATGATCAGATACAAAGAGCATGGCACTATCATATTCTTTCAATTCCTTCAGATCCCCGATCAACCGATTTAGTATATAATCGGTATACACAATTGTATTATCATAGGCGTTTATAAGCTCTTCTTTAGAGCATTTCCCCAATTCCACACTATTACAAACAGGACTAAAAGATTCGAATTGAGCGGGGTACTTTTTGCTATAAGTAGGGCCATGACTTGTACTTGTATGCAATACCACAAATATTTTATCTTTCTTGCTCGCTGATATCCGATCTTTTAAACCCGTTAAAAGAACTTCATCGTAATTACAGCCATCTCCTTTACAATTCAAGGCTAATTGCTCTGCCTTTTCATATTCCTTAATATGAACTGGCGGCTCCCCCCAATTTGAGGTTCTCCAGATAACATCCACATCATTTCGGAATAAGTAATTGGGCAATATTTCATATAAATCACCTGTATTCTTATGCTCCAAAAGGCATTTCACACCTGCAGTTGTGTAGGTAGAACAAGATGTTGCATCGAAATGATATAAATTAGGAATTTTCGATAAAAGTGGATTTGTATTTTTATGATATCCATATAGGGAAAAATTCTGGCTCCTCGCCGACTCTCCTATGACTAAAACAACAACAGACTTTTTATTGTCCAATATCTTCGCATCAGGGAGTAAGATCTCTTTTTTATTTTCCTGCTGCTGGTGAATATAAAAACGTGTAAAATTTACTGTGTAAGACCAGGGCATCGCTAGCCCACCTAATGTTTTGGAGTTCTTATCAATCCATAACCAGTTACTCGCATTTGCAAAGATCAAAACAACGATAAACAACAAACTTAGAGATGATGTAATTAGAAAACGTTTCAGCTTCACATTGATTATTTTTACTTTGATAATATAAATGCTGGGCAGAATCCCCAAAAGGACTACATATAAAACCAATTTAAAGGAGAAAAAACTACTCGACTCTGCATAATTTGTATTGAGAATATTCCCAACCATCGTCTCGTCTATGATAACGCTGTAAGTATTGATAAAATAAACTGCAAGCGCACTACCTAGAAAGAAGAAAACCAGCAAAGCCTTGCCCACAATACGTGATAGAAAAAAGATCAGATAAAGTACGAAAGCATTTAACACCAACATTAAAATGACAAGGCTGGCAACCAAAACAATCCCATTGAGGCTTTTATAGTCAACATTATCAAAGACGAAAGTAAAAAATGGAAGATGGAAGAATATAAAATTAAGAGCACTCATCAATAGCACGAAATGAGTTATCTTTAGGTTATTTTTGAACATAAGCTGTCGTCGTTTTGTAAAGTAAATTAGCCATCCAGCGCAATGGAAAATAAAAAACACACCATTTGTTTATCAATTATTGTGCTGATAAATAGTGTGCCGAAAATAAGAAATATTAAAATAAAAACAAACTACCAGCAACGCCAGAAATTTAGGCATAAATAAAACTATGAAATCGAATTCCTACGGGGCAATTACACGATTACCAAGAGTCTTCTTGGGGACAGAAAGTCCGGACTAAGATCTGGATGGCTTAATCAAGTATTTAAAGGCACAAAGCTGATCATAATAATAGTTACAAAAAAGCTTCAGCTGATTCAATTATTAAGTTAAAACTCTTTTATAGTCCACTGCAGCTCAGGAAACTTTTAAGCTGCGAATCCGGATAAACGTACTGTTTTTACAGTTTAATCCATCACATAGATTTCGAAGGAATAAAAGCAGTTCGGATATATGCACGCTTAAGATCGTTTGGTTTTCTTAAAAAACAATTAAAAAACTTACGTAAAACCAAATAAACCAACATCTTGTAGATTTCAGGCTACAATTTTCAGGGACAGCACAAAAGCAACAATAATAGGGCATGACTTTTGTCAAATAAAATATTATAAGTAATAAATAAAAAAAAGATTATGAGAAGAACTCCATACACAACAACTGTTATTGTCCTATTGGTATTATGTACAATAGTACTGATGACGACCTGTACAAGGATTGTATAGATGCTAGGTCAAACGCTGATCCATTAGCCAATCTAATTAAAAGACCAGGAGCAAAAAAGCCCCTAGTCTATGTTATGCTATGGTTGTACAGACTAACAACCAATACTTATTCCATTTGAAATAACAGCATTTTTCTTTACCACAACTATTCCATCGCAGACGGCATGCGTTTGAAAGTCTCCATCTGCTAAATTGGATCCACCTTTTATTCGAACATCATTACCAATCCTACAATTTTTATCCAAAATAGCATTTTCTATATAACAGCGTTCTCCAACACCTACTGGTGGCGGTTTTTGTGTATTCCCTAACTCAAGAACCTCTTCCAGCTGCTCATAATAGTCTGACCCCATCATATAAGTTGACTTCATCACTGTTCCCTCTCCAATGCGGGATCGTATACCAATCACCGATCGCTCAAGCTTATCCGCATTTAGAATACATCCATCAGCAACAACAGTATTGTTAAGTGTAGTGCCCGAAATCTTAGATGGTGGAAGCATACGCGCTCTCGTAAAAACAGTTTCATCAAATAAATTGAAGTCCGGAACATCTGCCGTCAGCCCGATATTGGCATCAAAAAATGATTTTATCGTTCCAATATCTGTCCAATAACCATCAAATTGATAACTGAGTACCTTGTACTTATTAATCGCATCCGGTAATATTTCCTTTCCAAAATCCATCCCCGGGTTTGCAAGTAGCAGGTTCAACAAAACACCTTTTGAAAAAACATAAATTCCCATAGAAGCCAGATAATTGCGTCCGGATTCAGCCATCTCAGCAGAAACTTCCGAAGACCAATTCAACACCTCTTCTTTACTGGGCTTTTCCGTGAATGCAGTAATCACGTTTGCTTCATTCGCCTTGAGAATGCCAAATCCTGTCGCATCATTGCCATTTACCGGAATAGTTGCAATCGTGATATGTCCACCGTTCTGCACATGGAAATCCACTAACGCTGCATAGTCCATCTGATAGAGTTGATCTCCTGACAAGACCAAAACATACTCATAATCAACATTTAACAGATGCTTGTGCGTACGCCTTACAGCATCTGCTGTTCCTTGAAACCAACGGTCTCCTTCATTTGTTTGTTCAGCAGCCAAAATGTCAACAAAGCCTTTACTGAAAATACTAAAATTGTAAGAATTTTTAATATGTGTATTCAAAGAAGCCGAATTGAACTGCGTTAAAACGAATATCTTATTATATCCAGAATTTAAGCAGTTTGAAATAGGAATATCGACCAAACGATATTTTCCAGCAATAGGGACAGCTGGCTTAGAACGCTGTTGAGTCAATGGAACAAGTCTTGACCCTCGACCTCCTCCCAAAATAAGGGAAACTACTTTGTGTGCCATACCTCAAATTAAATAATTGGTTATAAATCTAATTAACTATCGAATACCATACTTTTGGTCACTGTGTGCCAATCTGCTTTATCATCTATCGTCTATTATGATTGCAAGCACAGGTCATTACACTGTTGTTTAATGTGATACAATTGGTTATCTTCAAGCCCTGCCAGACGTAATGTTTTTGGACGAAGCTGATTTACTTAAATATAATAAAATTAATCTACCAAAACAAGATGGTCTGTAGAATGAAGAGTGATAAAATATCTTGACTGGAATGTAATAACAGAAATAAAAGTTGGCTTTCAAAAAACAAGGTATCCTGTCGGATCGTATCCTCTTAAATTGCTAGAAAGCTATGAAATAAATTTCTTAAGTGTTATAACAGTGATTTCGGGCCATACACCTATCCTACCCTTTAACCCATGATAACCAAAACCACGGTTAACATACAAGTACTTTCCTTGCTTTTGGTATAATCCCGCCCACTGTTCATAAAAATATTGTATTGGACTCCATTTAAATCCAAACAGCTCAATACCAAACTGCATACCATGTGTATGTCCAGCTAAAGTCAGATGCACATGTTTCGCATGGTTCAATGTAACCATATCCCAATGCGATGGATCATGTGACATCAATATCTTAAAAGAGTCCGCTGACAAGTTAGCAGTTGCCTTATTGAGATCTCCATACTGATGAAATCCACCTTTTCCCCAATTTTCCACACCAACCAATGCGATACTCGCTCCCTTTTTTTGGATAGTAATGGATTCATTCATCAATAGTTTAAATCCCATTTCCCGATGAATTTCCTTCAACCGAACTAAATTAGATGCCTTTTGTTCTGCACTTTCCCATTGTGTGTAATCTCCATAATCATGATTTCCGAGTACAGAAAATTTACCAAATGAGGCCTTTAATGATCTAAAATCCGAAATCCAGGAATCCATCTCTACGGCTTTGTTATTGACAAGATCTCCTGTGAACAACAACAGATCGCTATGCTGTGCATTTGCCAAGGCAATACCCCGCTGGACGCCTTTGACATCTGAAAGACTTCCAGAATGAATGTCTGAAATCTGCGTAATTTTAAATCCATCGAATGCATCCGGTAAATCCGGGAAACTTAAGATCTCTTCCTTTACCTGATAAAGATGTCGCCCTCTGGTGAGACCAAATGCAATAACGCAGACAATGATGATCGCTGCTATCAGAACAAATTCGCTTACATATATATTTCGCGCCGGAAAACCTCTTAATAAGCGCAGGAGGTCCTCAGCAAGCAGTACTGGGAAGGTCAGCAATTTGGGGATAAATACAACTAAGAAAGAGGTTACCAGATCTCCTGCCAACCGTTGGATGTCACCCCCTTTTTGCCGAAGAAAAATGACGGTAAATACCCCCAAAAGCAATAATAAATCAACGTACCAGTATATGTTATGTAAAAAAGGAGCATGAAAAACAGTTATAAATGCTTGGAAGAAATAAACGTCAGCAATTATAAACAATACTAAGATGAGCACTAATCTTTTTGCCATGTTTTGAATAGTTTATAACGAACAAGGCGAATGATATGCCAAAAAAAGCCAAACCGGAAAGGATGGATTCTTTTAATCAAATATTGATATATGTGTGACAATATCAGGGATAAACAACTGACTACCAACTGACATAATTGACAGCTTGACATAATTTAAATTGGACAAACTTATTATAAGTGTGACAGCCACTTACCGTCTATTTAGATGATCAATCGGAAACATTAACGGTATTTGCATCAACTATTATTATCCTCTCCATAAGCCCAACCTAGAATTGTTTTAACGGCATTACGAATTCGATTCAATCCTTCTTCATTCAGCTCAATTTCACAAAAAGTACTATCCGTGTTTATCGAATGCAGTACTAAATAATAAATCCCAGCTGTTAGAAGACTACTGATAGCCCTTAGATCCACCTCTTTCCCTTCCAATTCTCTATCGGCAAAAGCAAAAAACAATGCGCTCATCTTTTCACGTTCCCTTGTGATCTGAGACATAATCTCAGACTTCTCGCTGATTTGCCAAAGAACCGCCTTCTGCATTTCGGTATTCTCCATAAAGCTGTCCATTTGATTTAGCAAAAGCGACTCCAAAAACCCTTTTGAACCCTCCTTAGGTACCGTACCAAAATACTCAACGGCCCCTAGCGTCGCAGACACCCAATAATCTTTACTTCTAATATAGGTTTCCACTAAATTATCAACAGAGCCAAAATAAAGCGAAATAAGTTTCCGGTCCACACCAGCCGTTTTAGCTATGTTAGCTATCGTCAGTCCAGTATATCCCTTGTCTCGAAGAACCTCACCAACAGACAAAACAAGTTTATTCATGGTACGTTCTTTATCATTCTTTTCTCCTTTATAAGTTTTACGCATCTGTTATAACTATAGTTGTAATCTAAATCCTTAAAATTAAGGATTTAGATCAATATTAAAAATTATCTGATTAATTTACCTTGATTTTTTTAAACTTACAACCTTACTAATATCTTCAAGTACATTCAGCACCTTATCCAAATGCTCTTTTGTATGTGTTGCCATTAAACTTGTGCGAATCCGGGCATCCTTTTTTGCAACTCCAGGATATACAATACAATTCGCGTAAACACCATTTTGTAATAACAGACGTGATACTTGTGCTGTTCGGATTGGATCGCCGATCTTTATTGGAATAATTGGCGACGATGACGCTCCAATATCAACACCAAGCGATAGCAATCCTGCTTTGAAATAGGTTACATTTTCTTTGAGCTTTGTGCGCCAATGAGGCTCCTCATCAATTAAGTCAATCGCCTTTAATAAACCGAAACTTGCTGGCGTTGATGTTGACGAAAAAACCTGTTGTCTAGATTGATAACGAAGGTAATTAATGATTTCTGGAGTTGAAACGATAAAACCTCCAATATGACCAAATGCTTTACTCAGTGTACCTGCAATAATATCCACCTTATCCAAAAGATTGTAAGCTTCAATAGCACCTCTGCCATTGTCTCCCAATACACCTATACCGTGTGCATCATCCACCATTAAATATGCACCATACTTTTTGGTTAGCGTATAGATTTCATCCATCATCGCTACATCACCGTTTTGAGAATAAACACCATCAATGATAACCAGTTTGGTTCTAAATTTAGCCTCCGCATCAATCAATGCACGTTCCAGGTGAATCATGCTGTTGTGCGGAAATCGCTTGACATTTGTATTTAACAATCCTTCATATACACTTGCGTGCACCTCCATGTCAACGATAGCACAATCTTCTGGTTTCAATAAACTCAACAACGTAGAACTATTTGCGGTATACCCTGTTGTAAAAACTATACTCGACCCTTCCGGACGATTGAAAAATTTGCACAGTTTCTCTTCCAGTGCCACATGGTATTCATGATGGCCTCCGATTAAGGGAGAAGCTCCAGCTCCAGTGCCATATTTTTCTATTCCGGCAATCGCCGCGGCTTTCACTTTAGGGTGTTGGGAAAAATTAAGATAATCATTTGATACAAGGCTGATACACGCAGTTGGCTTATTTAGAAATGGTGAACTTACCATGACGGTTGGTCCACAACCCTGTGTGACAAATCTAAAATTGAGATGTTCATTTTCCTTCATGTAATTGATATAAGAATTGAAATACTTCGCAGTATCCATTATATCAAATCCAGCAATATTCTCAAATTCTTTGAAACTTGCTGTCGCAAAATCAATCTGACCGTTAATTTCCATAGGTATTTTATTAGGTACGCATAATAATAACCTAAATATAAAATAAAAACAGATTGTCCATTCGATCAGACGCTTATTTTTGGAAAGAATTTTACGATATACTTACACGAAAAGAATAAGCAAGCCTTGACGCCTACTATATTGAGAATTATGATTTGAAACAACAGTGGGTAGCCCCTACAGCCACCCCTGTTAAATTATACACCTACCTACAGTATACATATCATATCTACGCTTATATACGAGAGAGACCCTCATATAAATGCTTCCTTAGACTGTGCATTAAGACCAAATATGTAAAATGTGCCTTAACGATATACAAATATAGGAAAATTAATTTTCCCTTGTATGGCAAAATTAAAAAAAAATAATAAAAATATGCTTAATAAACCATTGCACCTATAAATAGTGCATAACCTAGGTTTTTAACTCATCAGCCTATTAACTATTGAAACTATATTTTTCATATCGATAAGAAAATATAGCATCTCAAATATAGCTATACAATAAATTTTCTCAAAACAAGGAATATTATAAATTATTGTTATAAATTAGCAAAGTGCAAATGGGCGAAATGATCAATTGTTACTTTATGGTATAGTATCCTGCTCATCAGCCAATGAAATCATCCAAGATATGATCGGAGAAAAGAAATAGAAAAATGGCCACTTATCTGTTGATTTGCAGCCATTTATGATAGGTATACTGTAGGGTACTGGGTAATAATGCTGTAAATTTAAGAAAAATACCGCAAAACATTTCTTTTCCGCGAAAAAAAATGTTTAATTCAAATTTTAGATACATATAAAGTGTAATTGCATGAAAGTTCACTCCACAAACTACATCGACACGTTGATAGAAGTCGCTGAAGACACAAAAGTCTTTCAAGGAAACATACCTCCTACAAGAGATAAAAAGACAATAGCGGAAATGCAATATGAACTTATTACGCAATTTCCATATACCTATACTTCCGATGAATTACTTTTCAAGATTTATGCTGATCGGAATGAAGTCACTGAAGCGGAATATCAAGAGGCTAAAAATAGCTTCTTCTCAAAAGGACAAGCCTGTCTACGCGCATCTCCGCTGACAAAAAATTACGGTTTTGGAATCCATAGTAATCACGAAGGTAAAATAGCACTCTATGGCATGGAAACAAAAGAGTACTTTCGTTTTCTGCATGATGCCAACATAAAGAAAGTGAAGGCCATGAAGTCAAGTAAATAAAAAGCAGAGCTATCTAGGTAAATGATTGATAGCAGAATCCTTTCCATTTAAAAGAGATTATTGGATTATATTTGCTTTGCCTTTATCTTTTGATCCAAATGCTTTTATGATCACTGGTGCTGTTGCAATCAAAACGATAACAATGATAACCAGTTCCAAATTCTCTTTCACCCATACATTTTCTCCCAGCAGATAACCAAGCGTAACCAAACTTCCGGACCAGACGACTGCGCCGATCACGTTATACAACACAAATTTTTTGAACTCCATACCAACAATACCAGCGACAATTGGCGCGAAAGTTCGAACAATGGGAAGAAATCTGGCAAGAACAATTGCTCCCCCTCCTCTTTTTTCGTAAAACTCCTCTGCTTTGAATATATAACTTTTTTTGAAGAACCAACTATCCTCCATCGTCATTATTCTTTTTCCAAAGACCTTACCACACCAATAACCAACAAAATTACCCAAAATTGCAGCTAACGATACTAGTACGATCCAGTATAACAGTGTCGGTATTTGCTCTGAAGGTGGAATTGTCATATTGGATACGATCATCCCGGCAATGAAAAGAATTGGATCTCCAGGGAGAAAAAAACCAATCAAAATACCTGTCTCCGCAAAAATTATAAACAATAAAAGATATAAACCTCCATGAGAAACAATCCAGTCTGGATTTGTGAGGTTATTTAGAAATTCAAAAAAAACATCCATCAAATAAATCGAATAATATCAAAAATAATCGGTCCCTTTCGCTGGTAATCCAACGCTTTCATCTTATCTATTGTATCTAAAAACAATACAATTGAACAGTAAAAATTTTAAAGCGTTTTGTGTCCAGTTAAACTTCATTACAGCCCGAGTATCTTAACAGCCATGTGATCTCCAATTAAAGGCGCAAGATAGAAAATCAGTTGCAATTGCAGGCAATTTTTTACACTTATTTTTAGAACAAAATAGCTGTCTATGCAAAAAGCCTTATTGTGGGATCCCTAAATACAATAATATCGTCCTAATCGTCCTTATTATGGTAGTAGGAGTGTTTTTAATCTATTTTGTAAATCTTCCCCTCTCAAATCACGGGCAACTATTTTACCCGTTGGATCTAACAGAAAATTAGCTGGGATGGCATTGATGCCATACAGCTTTGCAGCAATACTATCCCACCCACCTAAATCCGAAACTTGGGGCCACAGCAAATTATCATCTTTGATCGCCTTGATCCAGGCATCTTTCCGTGCAGCATCATCTAAAGAAATACCAAGGATTTCAAAACCTTCAGTGTGATATTTCTTATAAGCTTCAACAAGATTAGGATTTTCCTTTCGGCATGGCCCACACCAGCTTGCCCAAAAGTCTATAAGCAAAAATTTTCCTGAAAAGTCCGAAATCTTAATCGTTTTCCCTTCGGGACTTTTGAGCACAAGGTCTCGCGCAAACGCTCCAACTTTTGTTTTGGACAAAGACTCCAGCTGCAGCGGAATAACCCGTCCCAGTGGACTCTCTTTCAGCTCACTTGAAAGACCATCAAACGCAGATCTAACAGCTATGGAAAATTTCTCCTGACTTGCAACAAAACTTAAACCAATTACACTGAGATAGGAATCGGGATGTCTGTTCGCAAATTCTAGGTAAGTGCTATAATTTTCATCCATGAGACCTTTTTCCCTTGCTAAAAATTGGGCAAATAACACAGAATCCTGCTGTTGTTCCTTGGGGAGTTTTGCGAACTCCTTATTTAATGCGCCGAATTTCTCATCGACGACTTTTTTCATTTTTTGAAACTCCGCATTTTCCGCATTCAGTTTTGATCCAGTCAATACACTATTTTTTATTGAATCTTTGGCATATATCCCCATTTCAACAGGCTCCAGGTAAAAGTGGAGGTAATCCATTTTTTCTCCCGGTTGCGACTTAGTCACATACGGATTTTTATGGAGATACAGTGTAGAATTGACCGGATACTTGAGTCGTCCCCGAAAGATAAAATGCCCGCCTTTTACTTCTGTTGAATCTGCAAATGAGAGCCCTTCACTGTTATAGACCAGAAAAAGCTTACTACCATCTCTTAACTGATCGGCTTTACCTGTAATCAGGTACTGATCTTGAGCAAATGTCAAGATAGGAAATAACGAAAATAGCAATAAATGCAGTAAGGACCTTCCCATAGAAACAATCTTAAACACTATAAATCAAACTATTATAAAAATAATAAATTTTCTGTGGTCAGGCCACTATTTTAACATTAAATATGCTGAGATATCCGTGTTGTGGAAAATCGCTTTTTTACCACAGCAATCAATTGCTCGACCTGTTTCATATCACCACCAGTTGGAATGGCGATGTATGGATCTTTCAAATCATATAATGCTGGATCTTTTATCTTCAGAAGCATTTCGCATTTGCTCTTTCCAAGGAAACGTTTAAAATTAATCTCCTGAATATCATTGATAAAGATAAACTGATAGTCAGTCGTCCATATTCCATTGGAAGCGAACCGGATGCTTGCTTTCTCACTAAATGGAACCAGGAGAAAATGCCCACCAAGAAATAAGACAAAAATACCAAAGATCGATTTCTCGTACAACATACCTATTGCCGAAAAACAAATGATTGCGCCGAAAATCATCTTCGGCAATATTGTTGGACTTAAAGTATATGTCTCTTTATAATTTATTATAGCTTTATTGAGCGAACGCTGATGTATAATGTTATATTTTTCTATAAACCTCTTTTTTTCTGTTTGTTTCTTCCATTCGAGGAAATAATATAGATTGATCAGCAATAAGCCTATTACACAAAAACTTAATCCTGTTTCCTTCATTTCCAGCAGGTAATACATGGAAAGATTACTTACAATATATAAAACATTGTAAGTAATTATTCTGTAAACTATTTTAGTATCCATTTATTGGCATTCAATTACCCCTAAAGATAATCATTTCGCAGATTATTCATCCCGCAGGCAATCTACAGGATTTGCCAAAGAGGCTCGTATTGCCTGATAGCCCACCGTCAATATCGTAATCCCAATTGCAAGAACTCCAGTCGCCACAAAAATCTCCCATCCAAGGGCGATTCGATAGCTGTATTCCTGAATATAACGCTCCATCGCCATATAAGCAATTGGAAATGCAATCAAACAGGCAATACACACTAAAAGAATAAATTCACTGGATAACATCTTTGCCACAGCAAATACAGAAGCACCATGAATTTTGCGAATACTGATTTCTTTCGTCCGGCTCTCGGCCATATAAGCCGCAAGTCCGAACAACCCAAGGCATGAAACGAAAATAGTGAGTACTGTAAATATACCTGCAAGCCTCTCTGTTCTTTGTATCTCCTGAAATTTGCGGGCGTACTCCGCATCTAGAAAATGATATTCAAAAGGATAATCAGGATTATATTGCTTGAATATTTTTTCAGTCCGGCTCAATGCGTCTGCTGTTGCCAACCGTGGATTGAATTTAATATGCACCACACCCAGCGGTGCCGAAGCCCCCTCTATTATGGTTGGCTTCACAGGGTTAAAGGGTGATTCTTGAATAAAATCTTTGACAATGCCGATAATAATGTACTTGTCTTGACCATCCATAATGTAGCTGCCGATAGGCTCCTCGAGTTTCATCGTCTTCACAGCAGTTTCATTGATCAAAGCAGCCGTTGAATCTGTAGGAAAGCGCTTGAGATCAAAATCACGCCCCTTGAGCAGTTCAAGTCCCGTTGTCTCAATCAATTTATCATCTGCGGATTGTCTATTAAAAGGAATGATTGCATTCGGATCTTTCCCCTCCCAAGTAGCTCCGCTCCAGCCACTCCATCGCTCTGTCATTGGAGACATCGTTCGGGTTACGGAACTTGCAATCCCTTCATCAAGTAAGGCTTGCCGGATCAATGTGATATTGCGTGTAATAGTTCCGACTTCAGCGACATAGACTAAATTCTCTTTCTTAAATCCTACATCCCGATTCTGAGCATGCTGAACTTGCTTCCGGATCACCAACGTACTAATGATCATAACGATAGCAATAATAAATTGCGTAACGACAAGAGCTTTCCGCAGGTTTATCTTTCGCCGAATGTAGATCAGCCTGCCTTTCAGTACCTGAACCGGATGAAAAGAAGAAAGAAAGAATGCCGGATAGCTCCCTGCCAGTAGCCCAGTCACGAGAATAAATGTTATTATTATGGTAAAAAAATGGATTTCATGAAGTGGAAGTATTAGTTTTCGTCCGATTAGATGGCTAAATTCTGGCAGCAAAAGAATCACCATGACTAATGCCAAAATGGTGGAGATCAATACCAACAGAATTGACTCGCTAAGAAATTGCCAAATAAGGGAAATTCTTTGTGCGCCGACAACTTTTCGTACACCGACCTCCTTCGCTCTTCGCTCACTTTGGGCAGTACTTAAATTGATAAAATTAATACAAGCAATAACTAAAATAAATATAGCTATCCAGATGAAAATCTTCACCATTTCTATTCGACCACCTACAACCACTCCATTTTTGTAATTGTTATAGAGATAACTCTCCCCGATAGGCTTCAGGAAGTTATTGTTTTTAACGTCCGTGTGTGCATGGGAGATGTACTTAAGCTTTCGCTGAACAGCGGCTATGTTCGTATTTGGAAGCAATTCAACAAATGAATAGGTGGAGCTATTATACCAATTATCATCATTAAAGTCCATTTTCTCCAAAAATGTCCAAGGAAAAAAATATGTAAGTTCTGCAAATCGGCTATTGCTTGGTATTTCATCTAAAACTGCCGAAACCTGTACAAGTTCAGTGCTATCAATCTGAATATTTTTGCCGATAGCATCATCAGCTGAACCAAATAATGAAATGGCCAGATCTTTAGTTAAAACAATGGTCGATGGATCTAAGAGCGCCTTATCCCGGCCTCCAGCCAGCACAGGTAGCTGAAACATATCCATAAAAGTAGAGTCGACAAATGCACCACTCCCGGCAATCATTTTTTTGTCCCCTATTGTGAATAAAAAACCTCTTGTTTTATTTAGTCTACAGGTTTGCTTTACCTCCGGAACAGTTGTCTGAATCACCTGAGCCAACGGCTCAGGGCTAACAAAATAAACCGACAATTCGTCATTGCTTTTGCCGATTGATCCGACAATATGGATACGGTCTGTCTTCGGGTATACCCGATCGTAATGATACTGCGAATCCAGCCAAAGCATAATCAACATGGCAGCGGCTATACCAATGGCAAGTCCGATAATATTAATCGCTGTAAATCCTTTTCTTCGCATCAGACTTCGGAAAGCTATCTTAACATAATTTCTAATCATATTCAAAAGAAGGATTGGTTTTCTGTGTCATTATACAATCAACCGACCACTTCACTACAACACTAATAAACAGGCAATTAGTAAGATAATAAAAATCATTGCATGTTCACTTTCGGACGATCATTGTTCATAAACGAACAGGTTGTCACCTAGATCAATGATAAAATTAGCACCTCAGTTCATCACAACTTGATTATTCTTGTGTATATTTAATGCCTAAACAAATCATGCTGTAATGTCAACTCAACTGCTCCAACTATGGGCATATAACAATTGGGCGAATAATTCGCTTATTGATAAAATGAAACAGGAAGCTGAAAAAACACCAGCAATCTGTTTACGGTTATTAAGTCATATTATGAATGCGCAGCTGATATGGCTGTATCGCCTGAATGAAACAGAACCGCCTGTAGGTGTCTGGGATGAACACAGTCTATCGGAATGTGAAAAACTTCATCAGCTCGCTTCTTTAGGATTTAAAGAAAAAGTTCATTATGATAACTTAAAGACATTGGAAATCATAAACTATACGAATACGAAAAAGGAACACTTTCAAAATTCTCTGGGAGATATCCTACTACATGTATTTAATCACGGAACATACCATAGAGCGCAAATCGCGTCCGAAATGAGAAAGCATGGACTTGAGCCGATAAATACAGATTATATTTCTTTTGTTCACTCACAGAACAATCCGTAAGAGTAGAAATTATTAAGTCGCTTAACTTTTGTAAAATGGTTTTCAAACATCACTTTGAGGCGAGCCTAACATGGGCTCAGCAAGAACAATCGTCACCTAGGATATATGCCAAGAGTCACCGGATTTCGATCCAAGGAAAACCGGATTTGAAAATCGCAGCTGCAAAGGCTTTTAAAGGCGATCCAGCATTGTATAACCCCGAAGATCTATTACTGAGTAGCCTTGTTTCCTGCCATATGATGTCCTATTTATATGTTTGTTCAAAAAATAATATTGAAGTAATTTCTTACATCGACTATGCCGAAGCGCTCTTAGAAACAAAGGCCGATGGAAGCGGTCGTTTTATTCAGGTAGATCTGCATCCCGAAGTTGTCATAGTCGATCCCAATAAAATAGCACGAGCAATCTCGTTGCATCAGGAAGCGAATCAGCTTTGTTTTATCGCCAATTCCTGCAATTTCCCAATACAGCATCATGCCGTTTGCCATGTTGTCTAAAACATGTATAGTTTGATATTCTTTAACACCTAACGCTTAAAACAGCGAGCGTAAAGAGGTTAAACAAACCCGGAAGTTAATCTAATAGTTTACCACAAATTAAGGTTTTAAAATTTAGATGATTTTTTCCAGATTTGTTTATTTTTAGACCATGATTGACAACTCAAAGAAAAAGGCCGCTATTGGCTTTATATTTATCACTTTACTGATCGATATTACGGGATGGGGCATTATCATTCCAGTGGTTCCTAAGCTTATCGAAGAACTTATTCACAGTGATATCAGTGAAGCCGCGAAATATGGTGGTTGGCTTGGGTTTGCCTATGCTTTTACCCAATTTATATTTTCACCTGTAGTAGGAAATCTAAGTGATAAATATGGCCGGCGCCCCATCATATTGATCTCTTTATTTGGTTTTGCGGTAGACTATATTTTTCTCGCCCTTGCCCCTTCGATAGGCTGGTTATTTTTGGGGCGAGTCATTGCCGGACTAACAGGTGCAAGTTTTACAACTGCCAGCGCTTATATCGCCGATATTTCTACCGATGAAGATCGGGCCAAAAATTTTGGACTCATCGGTGCAGCTTTTGGATTGGGCTTTATTATCGGCCCTGTAATTGGCGGACTACTCGGACACTATGGCGCTAGGGTTCCTTTTTACGCTGCTGCTGGTTTATGTTTATTGAATTTTCTATATGGATATTTTATTCTACCGGAGAGCTTGGATAAAGACAAAAGACGTCCTTTTGACTGGAAACGCGCTAACCCAATTGGATCATTTAGATTTCTGGGAAAACACCCCGAAATATCCGGTTTGATTGTAGCGTTGATATTGATCTATATTGCAGGCCATGCCGTACAAAGCAACTGGAACTTCTTTACCATGTATAAATTTGATTGGACTGAACGTATGGTTGGCATCTCCCTGGGCGTTATTGGCTTATTGATAGGTCTGGTGCAAGGTGTACTGATCCGCTGGACAACACCGAAACTCGGAGAACAAAAAAGTATCTATTATGGGCTGATATTTTATGCACTTGGACTATTATTGTTTGCTTTTGCCAGCCAGGGCTGGATGATGTTTGTTTTCCTAATCCCCTATTGCCTGGGTGGAATATGTGGGCCTGCGTTACAATCTGTCATTACCAAAAACGTTCCTTCAAACGAACAAGGAGAACTTCAAGGTGCATTAACAAGTTTAATGAGCGCAACATCAATTATTGGCCCGCCCATGATGACCAATTTATTTTATTTTTTCACCCATGATAAAGCACCATTTAAATTTTCCGGAGCGCCATTTTTTCTTGCGTTTATTTTAATGACTATCAGTGTCATTATTGTATATTCGGCCTTCAAACGAAAGGCTAAAGAGCAAATCGGAAATTAATTATAGAAACAAGCTTATCAGTATGATGGTTCATCCATCCCATCTACTTGGATGAACCATAACTTTTTCCTATACTAGTTGCAATACCTGATGATCTGAACAGATAAAAATAGAAGCTCCATAAAATTTTGGCGAAGAAGCGTGTCAGCATCAGCCAAAAGAATTGATAATTCAGCACAGATGATCATTAAAAGTTAGTACAATGAAAAACCAAACTATAGCTTCGATTTCAATCGGCTGAGTGTCTCTTGTGAAATATTGAGATAAGACGCCACCAATCTATTGGATAATCTCCGTACGATCATAGGGTTCTCCTTCAGCAATTGTTGATATTTCTCCAATGCATCCTGCATTAAAAAAGACATTAGTCGTCTTGTATTGGTTACATAAGCTAATTCTAGGTAAATTCTATAAAACTTTTCCCATTGCGGAATGACTCCTAACAGATAATAAAAATCTTTATGGTTGATGGCGTAGATTTCAGACTCTTCTACCGCCTGAATAAATTCATCTGATTCCTCAGCAGTAATAAAACTAACGAGGGCTGTTGCAAATTGGTTCTCAAAAGCAAAATAGCGCGTTGCCTCCTGTCCACTTTCATTGATAAAAAAAATCCGCAAGCATCCCCTGGTAATAAAAAATGAACGCTGGCTGATTTCGCCATTAGCCAGCACCAGTTCATTTTTCCTTAATTTGATAGGTTTGAAAAAACCAAGTATTATATCCAGTTCCGCATCTGTTACAGCGATCTTACTGGTTATATAGGAGGTCAATAAATCATTCATGCGTTTGTTCTAAATCCTTTACAGGCAAAGGTAACAAAATTGCAAAGACAAATTTATTGCATAGACCGAAGTTTAGGGATTCAATCTATCAAGGCCATCACCTTCCGAGACGCCAATTCGCCAATATGAACAAGCATACATATCTTTTGGATTCCATTCTCTATCGACACGGAAATAAGTACGTAGATTCTTGACCGTCGTATATTCTGCAGCCAGATAGATATAACTGTTCAGATGCTCATTCTCAAACCGCAAGGTCTTTACCTGTGCCACAAGATCACTTCCCATTTCTGGATGTAGATTATGGATCCATTTCAGATCTAAATCAGCGTCAGTATAAAGTTCCAGTTCATCTTCTACCGTCGCCACCTCAATCAGCGCTTTTACTTCCGTATTGGCCGGCAATTCTTCTAAAATAGCCGAAATAACAGGCAAAGCGGTTGCATCGCCAATGAGCAGATAGCGATCTGTTAATGGCACTAAGGGGCGAAGACTTTGTTTCATACCAATTTCCAAATGATCTCCAGCTTTGGCATGTGTTGCCCAAGCAGAAGCCAGACCAGCTTCTCCATGATGTACAAAATCTATAGAAAGTTCTTTTGCCATAAGGTCTATTTTACGATTGGTGTATGTTCTGATTTGTGGTTTTTCACCGCTTGGAGATGAAAAGAATAATTTATTATTGGAACCCGACCGAACATTTGAAAGCCAGACAAGCTGTTCTTCATTCATTTCAAAAACGATGCGAATGAGATGTGGACTAAGATACCGTTTGGATTTTACAATAAATAACGAGCGTATTTTTTTTGATTCTATTTCGTTCATAAACAAGATAATTTTTGATCGGCTATTTGTAATTTGATATTCTGTAAGCAATAATATCCGCTATTGACAATACCGTAAGGTCTACCTTTAATGCAAATGCTACAATTTGTGGCAAACGGGACATGCTACCATCGTCATTCATCAGTTCACATAGTACTGACATCGGTTGTAGTCCGGCTAAACGCATCAGATCGATACTCCCTTCCGTATGTCCGTTTCTGCTCAATACACCATTATCATGTGCCCGTAAAGGAAAAATATGCCCAGGACGAACCAAATCCTGTGGTATAGCTCCACTTGCACAGGCGGCTTTTATAGTCGCAAGCCGATCCGAAGCAGAAAGTCCTGTTGTTGCACCCAATCTAGCATCAATAGACACTGTAAACGGAGTTTGATAGGGACTCGAATTATCTGTAACCATATAGGGTAATTCCAGCTCATCCGCTTTTTCATGTGTCAGACAGAGACAAATCACACCACTACAATAGCGAATCATCTGTACCATATCCGCATGGTTCATTTTTTCTGCCGAAAAAATAAGATCACCCTCATTCTCTCGATCCGCGTTGTCAATGAGCAAAACACCTTTTCCTTTGCGGAGTTCAGTAAGTGCACATTCGACTCTTTCCCGTGCATTTCTACCAAATACATCCAATAAATTTTCCATTATTTTTTATTTAATCAATATTTTAGTTCCATCCATTATCACAGGATAGTCCAACAATGTTTTATTCTCCTCCATAAGAACACTTTATTAAAGTCTATAACCTAAGAAAGTGTATTGAACGGGTAATATCCAAAAAGAGGACATTACCCGTTCAATGATCTCATAGTTCGAGGACAAAGATCAATAGCCGCTTCTCCCTAAACATTGACTTAAGTCAAAAAACGATTTTTAGTTTAATTATAATTGAGGTCTTATTTTGATGATCAAATAAATCATTGTGGTTGTTGCTGGGTCACACAATGAATCATTCCACCGTTCGCGTATAAATTTCTCACATCAATACCAATTAATTTTCTGTCTGGATAAAGGCGCTGAATCAGTCCATTCGCTACAGCATCGTTGGGATCATTATAATTTGGCACCAATACACAATTATTAGCGATATAATAATTTACATAGGAGCCCCTATAGCCCAAATTTTTACCGTACGTTGTCACGACATTAGATACTGTTAGTGGGAGTTTAACTAAATTATAGGGCTTATTTTGTACATCCTTTGCAGCATATAGTGTGCGAATATCTTTTGCAGAAACTTCCCATTCCAATAAATCCTCCTCGCCCATCGTCACTATCGTCCCCGGATTCGCAAATCTGGCAAAACCATCAATGTGCATATCCGTAATCTCCAATCCTGCCTTGCCATCTAGCCATATAAAATGCTTTGTTCCTAAATATTTGGTAAAAATCTCTTCGGCTTGCCTTTGTGTCATTCCAGGATTTCGATTATTGTTCAAAATCGCACTTTTCGTTGCGAGTAAAGTTCCCCGCCCATCAATTTCAATAGCGCCACCTTCGTTAATCATCAAATTATTAAGATCTATACGCTTAAAAGCCTGGTTATTTGCTATTTTAGCTGGAATCTGATCGCAGTTTTGATAATCTGCTTTTTCGCCCCAGCCATTAAATCCCCAATCTTCAATCACCAATTGTCCTTGTCGATCGTGTACATAGATCGGCCCATTATCCCGTACCCAAACGTCATCTGTTGGATAATTATTGAAGTCTATATGACTTAGAGAAACTCCTGCCTCAGTTAAAAGACCTTTAATTCGTTCCTCCTCTGCAGCGTCATAAGCAATAATATGGACTTTTTCACCTTCGACCAATGCTTTGGTCATATTTATCCATGTCGCATCCAAACGATTACGATAAGTCGAACCATACTGATATTGGTGTGGCCACTGCAACCAAGTACCCTCGTGCGGTGCCGATTCTTCGGGTATGATGTATTGGATTGTCGTATCCAAAGTTGGCTTGTAATCCTGCTCCTGTTTACATGAAGAAAGAATACTGAGTAGGGTGATCATTACGATTTGCATTTTTTTTATCATTTTTAAATTCCTTATTTCCGACAAAATAAAGGATAAATCCAGGTCATGTGTTGTCCAAAATTGACAACTATTTTTGTTGTAACGGAATTAAGATTTCAGTGACATAATCAATGGCATCGGTTGTATTCGTTTCATTTTTCACATAGCGTTCCAGGATAGGATCACTGTCAAAGACATACATATCCTGCGAAAGACTATCTTTATAAATCTGTCGGTAAGTATCCATTATGGTATGATAATCACCCCGATGGATATACCGAAGGTATCTTCGTCCCATAATATGTTTCGAAAAAAAGAGCGTATTGCCGGGATCCTCATCTACACAAGCTTCGTACCGACATTTCAATCGGTCAGTGATCAGGGGCTGATCGACAATAATGCCATAATATCCAGCAGTAAAATCCGCAGCAAGCAACGAGTCAATATGAGCCCATAGCTGATCGATCTCCCGATTGCGGTATTGATCTGTATGTATACCGATGCTAAAAACCTGTTGTGTTTTTAAAAAGATTACGTCATATGGGATAGGTTGATACTCGGCTTTCAGACCAGCGATAAAATCAAAGAAAACATGTTTTTTTTCATCACGTGCGTTGCTAGGTGATTGCCCGAATTGTTTTTTGAATGATTTGGAGAACGCCTGTAGACTATCAAAGCCCACAGCGTAGGCAATCGTACTGATGGAATCATTGCTGTAGATTAGTTTTTTATACGCATTTTCAAGTTTTAATCGTTTTTGAAATACGCCAATCGACTCATTAAAAATATGCTTAAATATCCGTTGTGTATTGCGGTACGAATAATTGGATAGTTTCTCCAGCATTTGAATAGAAAGATCTTCATTGTAATGCAATTCAATGTACCTAATGATCTGTTGAATTTTTGCTAAACTCATCCTGCAATTGTAAAACTATCTATTCAGTTTTTCTAAGTTAGTAAAACTTCCTTCAATTCGCCATAGTGCAATGCACTTGTGTATATTTGTATAAGATACCAGCAATCCATTATGAACAAAATAATCCGATTTTTTGATTTGCATCCAGGTGAAGAGCGGAAAGAGGCCGTCTTGGAAAATGTCATCAACAACATATCATTCCGTGGTGCGAACGCATGGATTTTGGCCTGCGCCATTGTTATTGCTTCTGTTGGCCTGAATGTCAATTCAACTGCGGTCATTATTGGCGCCATGTTGATTTCCCCCTTAATGGGCCCTATTGTTGGCGCCGGATTTGCACTCGGGACCTTTGATTTCCAATTGCTGAAAAATCAATCAAAAATCTGCTTATTGCCACACTGATTAGCTTAATCGTATCCTTTTTCTACTTCCTTCTAAGTCCATTCAAAGAGGCACAATCGGAATTACTGGCACGTACCTCGCCTAATATCTATGACGTACTTATCGCGCTTTTTGGTGGATTGGTCGGTGTTATTGCCATCACTCGTGTGGATAAAGGTAATCCAATACCTGGCGTGGCAATCGCTACAGCCCTGATGCCTCCCCTCTGTACCGCCGGTTATGGCTTAGCCATCGGTAATTTAAGCTATTTCGCGGGGGCATTATTCCTATATATTATCAATTGCGTATTTATTTGTATCGCGACATTTACGATCGTAAAATATCTGCGATACCCAAAAAAACATTATGTTGATCCGAAGCGGGAGAAGAGAATAAGTCAGAGTATTACACTGATTACCCTTGCATTGGTCATTCCAAGCTTATATTTCGCTTATAATCTCCTACAGGAAAAGAAATACAGCAATAAAATCAAACAATTTGTACAACAAGAGTTTGGTGATAAGGGCTATACCGTTGTCTACGAAAAATTACGGACCAACCCAAAACGTCTGGAATTGGCTTTTTTGGCAAAAAAATTCAGTGACCAGGAAATTACCGCATTAAAGAAATCCATGGAATCATTTGGCATAGCGCAGACTGACCTTATTATTCGCCAGGATAGTCTTGACTTAAAAACGACGATCCTCAGTGAAATTGATAAGCGTAGCGCGGCTGTAAACGATAAAGATTTAACAATACGGGCACTTAATAATGAACTCGCCAAATATCAGGTAGCAAGTCCACAATTGGACCAGGATCTGTCGGTCCTTTTTCCAGAACTACAATCCTATAGCATCGGCCAACAACAGTATTATGCAAAAAAAGACAGCCTGGCAAATGTGGTTGCCTTTATTTATTCTTCAAAAGCACCTCTAGCGCTAACACAGCAGACAAAATTACGTCTTTGGATGAAAAACCGTTTTCCGAAAGATAGCTTAGAGATTATCGCTACGAAATCTAAATAGAACACCCATATACCCAATAAATGGATACACCTCTATTCCGATTTTTCAATTTTTGGATCGAATTCTTCATTTCCTGTACTATTGTTCTACCTAATTTTGCAAGCAGTAGAAACAGGTATAATGACAAACACTACAACTATAGCAGATACAGCCTCAGTTAGAGATATTCGCATTCAGACAGAACAGCACAAACCAACACTCACGGCACCACTCCTATGGCTTATTACATTGGCCACGGGTATCGTAGTCGGAAACAATTATTACAACCAACCTCTTTTGGGTCTAATGGCGGAGGACTTTCATGTCACAGAAACAACAATTAGCACAATCGCCATGCTTACACAAATTGGTTTCGCAATGGGTCTTCTTTTTATCGTTCCATTGGGAGATATGCTGCCGCGTAAAAAATTAATATTGTCTATTTTCATCTTAATCATTTCATCCTTGGCCGGCATGGTATTGTCGCCTACGGTCCCCTGGCTCTATTTAGCTAGCTTTATGGTCGGATTCAGTTCCATCGTACCACAGATGCTCGTCCCGCTTACCGCGGAACTCGCCCGACCGGAAAAACGCAATGCATCTATCGGTATGGTCATGAGTGGTTTACTCTTAGGGATTTTATTATCGCGTGTAGCAGCAGGCTTTGTCGGCGATCTTTGGGGCTGGAAAGTGATCTATTACATCGCAATAGGCTGTATGATATGTTTAATGCTATTGCTGGCCGTAAAACTACCGGATGTGAAACCGACATTCAACGGGAATTATGGGCAACTTATGCATTCACTTATCCACCTCACAAAGACACAACCTGTGCTTCGTCTAGCCGCTTTTCGGGGAGCACTTGGCTTCGCGGGATTCAGTGCATTTTGGATTACATTAGTATTCCATCTACAGGAAGCACCATTTCATGCGGGATCCGCGGTAGCAGGCTCCTTTGGATTAATAGGTGCTGTTGGTGCCCTTGCCGCTTCAGCCATGGGTAAAATAACGGCAAGAGTATCCACTTATACAATCATCCTATTAGCCATATTTTTACTTCTTGGAAGCTGGATCATTTTCTATTTTGGCGGATACAGTTATATCGGTTTGATCCTCGGCGTCATTTTAATAGACCTGGGATTACAGGTCATGCATGTCAGCAATCAATCGTCTTTTTTTGCACTGAATTTGGGGGCTACCAATAGATTAAATACAGTATATATGTTTAGTTATTTTGCCGGTGGCTCCTTTGGCAGTTACCTGGCATCTCAGGCATGGCATTATTTCCAATGGAATGGGGTTGTATGTACCGGGCTCACTTGTACACTTCTTGTCCTGTTCGCCCACCTCCGTTATGCCAAGCGAAAGTCGCCAGAATCTGTAGTCTAGTTGTTCTCTAACTTCATTGCCGGCCATTATTAGAACAGTCCCAATTAGCTCTTATATGATTGGGACTGTTCTACATCAATCCTTTCCGATTATTTATTGAAGTCAGGGTAAGGAAACCCTGTCCCCGTTTCACAGAGAAATCTTAAGCTCCTAAAAAACAACGCCCAATCATAACTACAGGATGCAAATTCACCACTATACTTATCCCAACCATCATGATGAAACAACAGTGTACAACCCTTCTGATGAGGTATTAGTTCAAAAGACAATGTGGTTCCTACCCACTCCTCAAATCCCTTCATACACTGCCATACAACAAGTGAGTAAGGATTTAACCTAAGGACTTTCATTTCCTTAAAATAGTCGGGACCAAAGCCAAATCTCAGTACACTACCGACTTCCGCAGCAGCAATCGTATCCGGAGTCCACCAGCCCGCAAGCCCCTGCTGTGTGGTAATTGCTTGGTACACTTTTTCCACCGGAGATTTGATCAACAATCTATGGTAGATACTTTTACCCTTTTGTTTCGCCAATAATTGTTCTTTAACTTTCGCTAGAGACGGTGTACTCTCTTTGGGCGTAGCAAGTCCCTGCCCTGTTAGAATCAATTGCTTCAGACTTTCCTGTATATAATATGTCCATGCATCATGGCATACTGTATAGCATTCCATATCCGGTACAAGGCCTTGATGGGTAAACTTTAGTTGCGTCATCGTTCCATTTTCAATAATATCAAATATCACATAACTATCCACCCACTCCTGTGTGTCATTGACGAATTTGAAATGGTTTTCCAATACCTGCCATACAACACTGACCTCAGGTTTTATCTCAACGATCTTTATCTTGCAGGTATGTATATCCTGATAATGATAGGAAAACACATCATTTACTGCAGCCGTAGATCCTTCAATGTTTTCGGACCACCATCCCCTGACATTGGTAATCGCTTTGAATACCTGCTGAGGTTCCGCTTCCACAGTGATTTCTGTTGTAAAATCCAGTTTTTTCATAATTTATTTTTCTTTGTTCGTACGTATATTGTTTCTAGGTTAACAAGTGTTCTAGGTTAACAAGTGTCAAAGCGCAGGATTTGAAGCCTGTCTCTATCTCCAATCACAACCTTGAATCAAAGGTATTGAGATTTACGGGCTAAAACAGGGTGTAAAATAGACATTCTGAGAGGTTGATTTGGACAATATATTTCTTTATATTTGAATAACAGACAATAAATCAGGTTATTCAATTTTAAACCAAGAGAGATGAAGCATTTAGCTATATTGGTTCCTGAGGTCCAAACCGGCCCCAACACGTTATCTTGTATTGTGGGTACCTACCATATCTTTACAGAGGCCAATAGGTATTACCATCAAAACCATGACAAGATGCTATTTGAAATTGAGCTGGTAGGTCTTTCTGGGCAGTCAAGTTTCTTAAATGGCTTGCTGGCAGTCAAACCACAAAAGGAGATTTCTGCTATCGACAAAACCGATTTAATCATTATCCCAGCAATAGCGCCAAACTTTACGGTTTTAGAAACAAAAAACATTCCTTTCGTCAATTGGCTACGTAACCAATATACCCATGGCGCCCATATTGCCAGCATGTGTACAGGAGCTTATGTACTGGCCTCCACAGGTCTGTTAGAAAGGAAAAACTGTTCAATCCACTGGAATGCAGAGGCAAATTTCCAGCAGTTATTCCCCAACGTCAGCATGAAAACAGATAGCATCATAACCGATGAACAAGGAATCTATACAAATGGTGGCGGATATTCTTTTTTACAGCTCCTTATCTATTTGGTTGAAAGGTATTATGATCGCCAGACAGCTATCTATTGCTCCAAGATATTCCAAATTGACATCAATAGACAGCAACAATCGGATTTCGTCATCTTTAACGGTCAAAAAAAACACGGTGATGAAATGGTCATTAAAGCACAGGAATACATTGAGCAAAATTTCGCGGAGAAAATTTCGATTCAGAAGCTAGCAGAACAACTTACAGTTGGCCGAAGAAGTTTTGACAGAAGATTTATAAAAGCCACAGGTAATACACCTATTGAATATTTACAGCGCGTAAAAATAGAATCAGCAAAAAAAGAACTAGAAACCTCCACAAAAACAGTTCATGAAGTCATGTACGAAGTGGGCTATGCTGATTCCAAAGCATTTAGAGAAATATTCCGAAAAGTTACGGGCCTTTCTCCCTTAGCCTATCGTAGCAAGTACAACAAATCCGCATTGAAATAATAAACCTTCCAATATGCCATCTGTCCTATTAACTCTTTTTTAATTGACACATACTGACCAATTTACCTTTACAAAGGTCACAAATAAAATTATAGTAACGTTTATTTTTCAAGATAAACATAAATGTGCCGCAAGAAATAGGATAATTGATGAGCGCGTTTTTTAACATTTGTAAAATGTTGGTAACATTCCAATTCAGACCTTTGTATAAAAGAAAAAAATATGAACTGGATCATTTTAATTATTGCCGGATTGTTTGAGGTAGGATACACTTATAGTCTGGGAAAAGCAAAAGAAACATCAGGTGATAGCGTTTATACCTGGTATGGTATTTTTGTTCTATGTCTTATCATCAGCATGGTGTTATTGATCAAATCCGTGCAGGGTCTTCCTTTGGGTACCGCCTATGCAATATGGACAGGTATCGGAGCTGTCGGAACAGTCATAATTGGTATCGTTATATTTAAAGATCCTGTTAGTTTTTGGCGCTTGTTTTTTATTGCAACGCTAATCGGATCCATTCTTGGGTTGAAGGTGGTAACAGGCCATTAATCCCGCAACATTCTTAATTGTTATCCGACGGTCTATACAACCACTATACATTAAGATCGCCCATTGCTGGCATATTAATCTCTTTCACGCAAGTTGCTTTTGATGTAGCGATGATAAATTTTAACGCATGAATAACGTCCGATAATGGAATAAGCTCGCTATTTGCTTCCTGAACCATAACTTCTGAATTGTTTTCATCCTTAGACGATGTAGCGAGATACCCAAGATTCAATATAGATACGGCAATCTGCTCAGGACGAAGCTGCTCTCTTAAGGCGTGGACAACGCCCCGCAACGCAAATTTAGTTGCAGAAAAGGCAACCTCTCGCCCATTATGATTGTCAAGTCCCCAAGTTGAACCAATCAGCATAATCTTGGCATTATCGGACTGTTTTAAATTCTCCAATGCGGATTGGATATTTAAAATGCATGACGTAATATTGGTATTGATCAGATTGCTGATCTCCGCCACCGAAGATGTTTCGAAATTATAATCATCAGTAAACGCATTCTCTTCCCAAATACCAACGTTATAGATAAAATAGTCGATTTTTTTGTCTTTTATCCTGTCCTTGATTGCATTGACAGCGTCAACTGGATTGGATAAATCAGCAGGTATCCAATTTATATTCCCATTATTTTCTAAATAATCAGGCCTGCTTCGTGAAACCCCAAATACAATATCGGTATGCTCGGGAAGATGCATGGCAATAGCTTTTCCCAATCCTCTACTGATGCCAAAAATAAGATATGTCTTCTGTTCCATGTCTTACAAAGATAAGACTTGTACCTACTTTATTCCGATCATATAAACGTAATTTTGAATTACTCCTGCTCGTATAAAATCCGTAAATAATTAAAAACACAACAATTTGATAATTTCAGTGTTCTATGCATATGGAAAGACACTATAGTAAAGGAAATACGATTTCCAGTGGTCATAGTATCCGCAAAGGTAAAAATGCGAGAAAATATGTTGTTAGTGAAATTATTCTCGATGGTAGTCTTGTCGGCGTCGGTATTTACTACGATGGTACCGATGAACTTCGGGCAGCTGTTGTTGTCAATGACCAAAATCAAGGTGTGGAAATTCGTAATTTACATGATGAGCATTATCCCGAAGCACAGTCAGATGATGATTTAGCGGAACTTTGGCCCCTCTATGAAAAATTAGTAATTAAATAAAATCGCAATCTTACCTCCGATCAAGCAATTAATGATATTTATAATCTGTTCTTTTTTATGGACAAAACTAAATAAACAGATTTAAATATACTTATTATCCATATAATTACAAGGTATAGCTATATATCTACATACAAATACCCATCATAAAGTTAGCTTTTCAGTACATCGTCCGTGTTTTTAGGCTTATTGATCTCTTCTTCGAGCATGCGTCAGGACAGATTATGGCCTTATTCGCCTCTCAGTCGAGGTAAGTCAACAGTGAGTAGTAGTTCATACCACCATGACACCGAGTCTGACTCGGACTCACCACGGACTCACCTCGCACTCATGCCGGACACAGTGAGAAGCAAGTACGAAGCAGTCTGCATCCTGTTTAGACTGAGTGGTGAATACTGACCGAAGAGAAACTGGATAACCAAAGCATTTCCATGGCAAAATTTGGCGCCGAGAATTTATCAAAAATCCCGCACAACGTTTAGCCCAAACCTATTATGGCCTACTATATATGGCATAAAAGCTGTTCGACTTTTTTGCTGCCTGCTATTACCAAATATCCTTGTCATTTTTGGATATAGCCAATAAACAAGCTCAGTAGAAACAATACCGATTCCAGCTCCGGCGACAATATCACTCACCCAATGTCTATTGTTAATCACCCTATAGATACCGGTAAACACTGCAAAAGGATAACCGGACAGGCTCAGCCATACATTTTTGCCAATTAGACAATAGAAGACCTACCCTGCCAGTATGTAAAACTAGCGGGTAAGTTCATCTCAAAAAAATCATTTAGAACTTCATCTTCTGAATCCGGATCGCATTCAAGATGGCAATGAGTGAGACACCGACATCCGCAAATACCGCCTCCCACATGGTTGCAAGTCCACCAGCACCGAGGATCAGCACAATGCCTTTGACCACAAATGCTAGTCCTATATTTTGGTAAACAACTTTTTTTGTCTGTTTACCAATGTGAATAGCCATCGGTATCTTTGACGGTTTATCATCCTGGATCACCACGTCTGCAGTTTCAATGGTCGCATCACTTCCAAGTCCGCCCATCGCTATACCAACATCACTCAATGCGACCACTGGAGCATCATTGACACCATCACCAACAAAAGCTACACTTTCATTTAACGACTTTATCTCCTTCACTTTATTAACTTTATCTTCAGGAAGAAGATCACCAAAAGCATTATCAATACCTAGTTCTTTTGCAACATAAGCGACTACTGTACTCTTGTCACCGCTTAGCATTGTCGCTTTCACACCGAGTTTGTGTAAAAACTGGATCGTTTGTGCAGCATCCTCTTTAATACTATCTGCAATGGTTATAAAGCCTACAAAGCGATTATCCAATGCGATCGCTATGGTCGTGTAGACAATACCATTGGGGTTGATGTCATAGTCAATATTAAATTTGTCCAGAAGTTTAAAATTACCAACCAAAAGTACTTTGCCATCCACATTTCCTTTCAGTCCATGACCAGGTATCTCTTCAACCTCCGTCAAGTTAACGGTGTCATCCAGTTCGCCAGCATACTCTCTAATTGCTGTCGCAACAGGATGGCTACTATGGCTCTCTATTTTGTTAACCAATTTAAGTATAGCCGGTTCATCAAAGTCCGGTTCAAGACGAACCTCCTGCACTTTGAAAACCCCAGCCGTCATCGTACCCGTTTTATCCATGACAACATGCTGTATAGCGGCCATAGCATCTAAAAAATTGCTTCCTTTAAATAGAATACCATTTCTGCTCGCTGCACCGATACCACCAAAATACCCCAAAGGGATAGAGATCACCAGTGCACAAGGGCAGGAAATGACAAGAAAGACAAGTGCACGGTAAAGCCAGTCACTAAATTGGTACTGCGCAACAAAAAAGTACGGCAAAAGACAGATAGCGATTGCCAAAAGCACAACTATAGGCGTATAAATTTTCGCAAACTTCCGAATAAAGAGTTCTGTGGGTGCCTTTTGGGAGGTAGCATTCTGAACAAGCTCAAGAATTTTGCTCAATTTACTATCCTTGTATGCTGTCGTTACTTTAACCAAGCTCACTGTATTCATGTTGATCATCCCGGCCAGTACAGTTTCACCCCTATTTTTTGTATCGGGTTTACTTTCGCCTGTTAAAGCCGCTGTATTGAACGAAGCTGTCTCCGAAATCAGTTCCCCGTCCAAACCCAGTTTTTCTCCAGGCTTTAACTGTATGATATCTCCAATTGCGGCCATCTCGGCTTTGATCACCCTACTGTTGTTTGCTTCCACAATCGTCACCTCGTCTGGACGTTGATCCAAAAGCGCTTTGATATTGCTCTTGGCACGACTGACGGCCAAGGTCTGAAAAACCTCACCTACAGCATAAAAAAGCATCACAGCAACACCTTCGGGATATTCTTTGATTGCAAAAGCCCCAATAGTAGCAATACTCATCAGTAGAAATTCGGAAAAGACTTCTCCCTTCCCGATGCTCTGCAATGCATCTTTAATGACTGGAAACCCAACTGGAATATAAGCCCCTATATACCAAATTATCCGAATCCAATCTTTGAACCAGCTCTGGGGCACCCAGTTATCCATTGCAATCGCTGCTATCAACAGCACAAATGAAATTATTGCGGGTAGAAAAAGCTGTAATTTGCTTCCTTCTACTGTCGCGTGATCATGTCCATCATCTTCATCGTGTCCATGACTATGATCATGTGCAGGCGCCTCCTGTATGAGTCGCTGCGCGCCTGCTTGAGTATATACTTTCTCTGTCTGTGTACAACAAAGTTGCTTACCTTGTGCATCATAAATATGTTTGTGTTCCATAACTTATCCTGATTACTTCGTTAACAAATACGAATAGTTAATGTTCATGCCCACCAGTATTGCTCATCTTCGCATTGATAAAAAATGCGCCTTTAACAACGATCCTGGTCTGGGCAGGAATTTCCTGAACTGGTGTAATAGCCGTATATCCCATTGCTGAGACACCTTTCTGAATTTCAATTTTCTCAAAATTTATATTCTTGCCTTGTTCCACAGCATGCTTAGCGGCTTCCTGTTCATTTTTATGCTCATGCTTAGCCTCACCTTCATCATGGGCATGACCATGATCATCATGTCCTTCTTCATGCTCTTCGACTTGCTTGCTGGTCTCTACAAAGATGTAAAACTTGCCGTCCGCCTCTACAATTGCATCATTCGGAACAGCGGGAGTTGTCACATTGTTGATCCCGATCATCCCCGTGATGTTCATCCCGTCTATCAGACCTACTTTACTGCCAATCACCGTACTATGTACAGCAATTGTTTTGCTGTCATTTTCAAAAGAGGATCCGATGGTAAACACTTTAGCTGCATAGGTTTTATCCGGATTATTTGTCAGCTGAAAATTAATAATCTGGCCAACTTTTATCAGCGGAAGATCCTTCTCAAAGACCTGAAGATCAAGATGCAGCAGACTATTGTCCACAATCTCTATGACGGGAGATGATACATCTACATAACTGCCTATTTTTGCAAAAACGTTACTCACCGTACCATTTATCGGACTTGTAACGACCAATGAAGCTCGTAAATTGGACAGATTGACACTACTGGGATTGATACCCATTAGTTGAATCTGTTGTTGCAGCGATGCTTTTCGAGCGCGGAGGCTATTAAACTCTGCGGTCGCTGATTGCAGATTCTTTCTTGCTCCAGCATTACCCTCATTAAGTTCTTGTTGTCTCGCCATTTCTTGCTCTGCAAGCGTAATTTTGCTCGCTAATGCCACATATTCCTCTTGAAGCTGAATAAATTGTGGATTTGTAATGGTCGCGATAACCTGACCTTTTCGTACATGGTCACCCAATTGCACATTTAAAGTCTTAATTACACCACCATACAAGGTTGTCGCATTCGCTTTATTGTTATTGGGCACACTAAGTAAGCCATTGGCCTTGATCGTCGCTGTCAATTCCTTTTCTTCTATACTTCCAAAAGCAATACCTACTGCTTTTATTTGCTGTTCGCTCAGTGCAGCAACGGTTACTAGGCCTTCCTCATGTCCTTCTTCTGTGGCTTCCTTTCCCTCCTCTATGCCGTTCGTCTTTTCTCCGCCCGCAGAAGAGGATGACCCACAGCTATATAAAACCGTTGTAATCGCTAGTGCAAAAAATATTTTTATGATAACTTTCATTGTTGACTTATTTATTGTTGAAGTAATTGAATTGGATTGCCGATTGATTATATTGATTGAGCACATCTAAGTAATTTTGCCTGATACCGATGGCTTGACTTAAGAATTGGCTCATCTCTGCAAAGCTTATTTCACCAGTTCTATAACCAAGGCTTGCCGCTTTGATGATGGCATCAGCTTGTGTAAGACCCGATGATTCGTAAAACTGCAATAATGCCCCATTTTTCTCAATATCAGCCAATGCATTCACTTTATTGGTCTGGAAGACTTGTGTATCGTATTCGAGTTGTCTCTGCTGTGCTTCCATCTCTGCATTGGCCGCTTTTACCTTACTCTTATAGGCTCCAAGCCCAAATACAGGAAATGATGCTGATACGGAGAAACCTGTAAACGGATCCTTTGCTCCCCATAGTCGCTGGGAGAAAAATCTACCTGAAAATTCAGGTTTATTTGTGTTTTTCTGTACAGCAATATTAGCGGAGGCAATATTGACATTTTGTTGTTGCAAAGCCAAAACAGGATGTGATTCATCTGCGGGCGGATTTTGTACATCCATTTCCATTTTGATCTTTTCCAGTGATTGGTCTACAGGTAGTATCCATTCATTCCGATTGAGCAACATCATCAATTGCTGTTGCTGAATCAACATATCCTTCTTATTTTGAGCCAACTGCGCCTGCAACTCACGTAATTTCGCTTCAGCCGCAATTTTATCCAATGCGGCAACATCACCGGTTTTAAATCGTAATTCTGTTGCCTTAAACATGGCTGAGTAGATACTGTCGAGCTCCACATAAAGCTTTTGTCTATCCTGAAGATACCAAAGCTGATAATAAGCTGTACGTACATCCTTTTTAATCGTTGCGTTGAGCAAGTCCGTATTTAGATTCGCATATTTTAGCTGCTGTTTAAAATACTCTTTACGTGCCGAATAAAGCCCTGGCCAGGCAATGCTCTGCGTTATACCAATTTTCATGATACCGGTCTTATCGCTAGGCCGATAATCTTCATTCTCAACAAAAACACCTGTTTTCGGGATTTCATTGGCGGTCTTTACATTATAATTTGCCCCAGTTATTTCAGCCTCATTGACCTGAAATTGACGATTGTTTTTCAGCGCTGTACTGATCGCGTTGTCAACTCCGATCCGTTCTTGTGAAAAAGCCTTAAACCCGGTGGCAGAAAATAGGAAAATCAATACCGTCGCGATAGTTTTGCCCGTGTTTCCTTTTCTCATATTTCGTTTTGAATTAAAAATAATATACAGCAATGGCAGTACAAACAACGTTAAGAAAGTCGCTGTAATCAGTCCTCCGATCACGACTGTCGCTAGCGGTTTTTGGACTTCCGCTCCAGCACTTGTACTGATCGCCATCGGCAGAAAACCCAATGATGCTACAGTAGCGGTCATCAACACAGGGCGCAACCGTGTCAGTGTCCCCTCCTTTACACGTTGGAAAATATCATCCATACCATCCTTCTTCAACTGGTTGAACGTACCAATCAGTACAATACCATTCAGTACAGCCACACCAAACAATGCAATGAAACCAATCCCAGCACTGATGCTGAAAGGCATACCCCGCAGCATTAACGCAATGACACCACCGATCGCACTCATCGGAATAGCGGTAAAGATCAATGTTGCTTGTTTAAAAGAATGGAAAGTAAAATACAGTAACATAAAGATCAGCAATAACGACACCGGTACTGCGATCATCAGACGTGCGCTGGCTTTCTGTAAGTTTTCAAACTGCCCACCATAGGTAAAGTAATAGCCTGCGGGCAATTTAACCTTGGTCGACAATTGTTGCTGAATATCTTTGACGACACTCTCAACATCCCTTCCGGATACGTTAAAGCCGATGACGATACGCCGTTTTCCGGCCTCTCTACTGATCTGTGCTGGTCCAAGTTTGTAGTCGATTGCGGCAACTTGAGAAAGAGGTATCTGAACGCCAGTATCTGTTGGAATCATTAAATTGCGTACATCATCTATACTATTTCTATGGGTTGTATCCAGGCGAACAACGAGATCAAAGCGACGTTCGTTTTCATAGATCTGACCTGTACTTTTGCCTGCAAAAGCTGTACTCACCACATCATTTACATCTTGGATCGTCAAACCATAATTGGCAATGCGTGTACGGTCATAAACGATATTGATCTGCGGAAGCCCCGATACCCGTTCCACCTGTGGGGAAGTCGCTCCTTTGACAGACTGTATCTGTGCCGCTACAATATTGGCGTAGGCTGCCAGAGAGTCAATGTTCTCCCCAAAAATTTTCACGGCCACATCCTGACGGATTCCGGTCATGAGCTCATTGAATCGCATCTGTATTGGTTGATTTTTTTCAAAGAAGACACCTGGTATAACCTCCAGTTTCTCCAAAATAGCCGCGCCGAGTTCATTATAACCTCGACCGGATTTCCACTCCTGCTGCGGCTTGAGTACCACCATCAAATCTGTTGCTTCTGGTGGCATCGGATCTGTCGGTACCTCCGCTGCTCCCGTCTTGCCGACTACCATTTTTACCTCGTCAAATTCTCTAATAATACGCGAAGCTTGCATGGAAGTTTCTATACTTTGCGAAAGTGAGCTTCCTTGCGGTAAGATACAGTGGAAAGCATAGTCCCCTTCTTGCAGTTGGGGGATAAACTCCCCGCCCATATTTTTAAAAAAGAAAACCGATAAAGCAAAAAATGCCACGGTCAAACTAACGATTACATATTTAAAACGGATCGCTTTTTGCAATAACGGGGCATAGATACGTTGCAGCTTTTCAATAAAGCGATCACTGAATGTTTTCTTGTCATGGTGTTTTTTAGGCAAAAACAAGGCACACATCATAGGGATGTAAGTCAAGGAAAGGATCAATGCACCAAAGATCGCAAAACCTACAGTCTGCGCCATAGGACGGAACATTTTTCCTTCTACACCCACTAGAGTTAATATTGGGATATAAACAATCAAGATAATAATCTCGCCAAAAGCGGCACTGGTCCGAATTTTTGACGCGGATTCAAATACTTCATGATCCATTTCTGACTGTGTCAGCTTTTCTGTTGATTTTCGCAAACCTAAATGGTGGAGTGTCGCTTCAACGATAATAACCGCACCATCGACAATGAGGCCAAAATCAATGGCGCCCAGACTCATTAAATTGGCGCTCACGCCAAAGACATTCATCAGTCCCAGGGCAAAGAGCAGGGACAAAGGAATCGCCGAAGCAACGATAAGACCCGCACGAAGATTTCCCAAAAACAGCACCAACACAAATATGACGATTAGTGCCCCTTCGATCAGGTTCTTCTCAACAGTACCGATAGCACGACTAACGAGGTCTGTACGGTCAAGGTAGGGTTCAATCACCACATCACTGGGTAAAGATTGTTGTATTGTTGGCAATTTTTCCTTTACCCGCTTGACAACCTCGTTGCTATTTTCCCCTTTCAACATCATCACCACACCGCCAACGGCGTCCACTTCACCATTATAGGTAAGTGCACCATAACGGACGGCATGTCCGAACCGTACGTCAGCAACATCCTTAATATAGATTGGGACAGCACCTGACCTTTTAATGGCGATATTTTTGACATCCTCCAGGGATGTTGCCAGTCCAATGCCCCGAATAAAATATGCATTAGGTTTCTTGTCGATATAAGCGCCGCCTGTATTCTGGTTATTTTTCTCCAGCGCTGTAAATATCTCTGGAATAGTAATATTCATTGCTTTAAGGCGATTTGGATCAACAGCTACTTCATATTGTTTTAATTCACCACCAAAGCTATTGACTTCAGCGATACCAGGGGTTCCGTAAAGCTGACGAGCGACAATCCAGTCCTGCATAGTCCGAAGATCTTTTGCGTTGTACTTACTTTCGCTTCCTTTTTTGGGGTGAATGATATATTGGTAGACCTCCCCCAGACCTGTACTAACAGGGGCCAATTCGGGTTTGCCTATACCTTGGGGAATTTGGTCCACAGCTTCTTTTAGTCGCTCACTGATTAATTGTCGAGCGAAGTAAATGTCCACATCGTCTTCAAAAACGACAGTAATCACCGAGAGTCCAAAACGCGATATACTTCTGATTTCTTCGATCTTCGGTACCGTGGCTATGCTCTGTTCGATCGGAAAAGTGACCAACTGTTCTACTTCTTGACCCGCCAATGTCGGACAGGAAGTAAAAATCTGTACTTGATTATTGGTAATGTCAGGGACGGCGTCTATGGGCAGCTTTGTTGCGCTCCAACCGCCCCATATTATAAGTAACAAGGTCATTAAAGCTATAATGATCTTATTCCTGATGCTAAATTTAATTATACTATCTAACACAATGTACTTGATTAATGCTTAAATAATAGCTATTTAAATAGCTTAATTGTCTGTAGCAAACAATATACTACAGCTAAATTCCGAGGGCCAACACTTATTAGAAAATAAATATCCGCTAAAAATGTTCGCCTACGGCTACTAAAAAATTTACATTAAGCATCTACCTTGGGCGGCTGCCAGATAGTTCCGAAGTAGTTAGATAGAATAGGTGTATCAAGAACCGGCATACGATTGTCAAAATAAATTGAAATCGGAATACCTTCAATCTTTGGTAACTGATATTCAAAGACAGTAACATTTCCGCTACAGCAGTTGCAATAACAGAAAATAGAACAAGAATCTGTGGTATCGTCACGATGATTATGCGGTTCGTTCAATTGCGTTTCCATAGCTGTCACCTCGCTGCGATTGTTCGCATCGCCGCATGGGACAAAGGAAAGCCCCAAAATATAGGTGATCATTATGAAAACAATTAATCTCATCGTTATACAAATTTAGAAAAATATTTTAAAAATGAGTACTCTCACCAAATTTGGCATGCGCAAAATCTATTCTAATCTATATAGATAACAGTATACGAAAACTGTGCCATAGTTGTTTTCCCTTGCCCACACCAGCCCTAAAATCCAATCCGTCACACCAAAACGATATTTTTCCTTTTACGAAAATTATAACCCAATAAAACTATAAATAAAAAATTAAATAATTAACATTAAACAGCTTAAAACGAATATCTAAACACTATTGTTGATTTGTAGGGTTTTCTCTACAAGAAAAATTACTTAATAAAAATCGTGCTCGTTAAACAAAATGCTATATATATAATTGCAGCATTAAAAATTCACACGGATAAAAAAAAACGAAATGAGAAGACGCATAAATATAAATTCTACAAACACAAACCAAAAAACAACAAAAGTTTGAATCAATCAAAAATCACTAAAAAACCAAGTAAAATCAAAATGTCTACTTACATGAAAATGAAACATTACCGCAACCTTAAAAATGTACTAATGCTGGGATGCATTATATTGGTTGCTTCAAGTCTTTACTCTTGTAAAAAGAGTGGCGAAAACACGGTCTTGACAGGGGAAACAATGGTTAAGATCAACCTACAGGGTGTCGAGGCCTACGGAGAGGGTGACAACAACGCCGTCGGACAAAAACAAGGATCCACAAAAGCATCGCTCTCTGGCAGCAGTGTTTCTGATGTACAGGAAATGACGGTTCCATTTGGCGATGGTTCTTCCATTGATGTCGTATTGACAAACAGTTCAGCAGTTGCAGTTAAGAAGGGACTGGTTGCTTCATCAGGTAGCAAAGCCACAACACCTCAAACGACTGAAAAACCACTTGATAAGGATGTTAAATACAAAGTCGTTGTTTATGACGAACTGGGTAATTACGTTACGGAGAAAACCTATAGCTATGGTAGAGAAGCAGCTGCGGAAGGTATCGCTCTAGATGCCGGAAAAACCTACACTTTTATTGCCTATTCCATCAATAGCAAAAGTACGGTACCTGCTCTAAACAGCCAGAGCACCCTATCGTCTGCGAGTCTCAATACGATCAGTGGCGATCTAATGTACTTCGCAAGCAAACTGAAATTAAACAGTGGTGTCAACAACTTAAATGTAGTCTTAAAGCACCGTTTCAGTCAAATCACAACAACCTTGACGATGGATGCTAGTATGACCGGAGCGATCACCAAATTGGAAAATGCATTCTTCAAACCCAGCCACACATCTGCCAACTTAAAACTTTCGGATGAGACACTTACCTATAACGGGCTGAATGATGCTGGTGTACAAGCCCAATTTCCAGCATTGGGTATTGGCTTGCGTACAATTGTAAGTAGTCCTTCCCTATTGATCCACCCTGCAACAAATACAGGAACACTTAAATTGGGCAGCTTAACTATCGACGACGAAACCAAGTCCAATGTTATGATCCCCAATGTGAAGATCAATCCTGGACAGAAATACGATCTAAAACTCAATTTCAAAACATGTACACAAGATGTGACCAGCAATGGATTAAACTGGAGCTATCCAGCCGTAACCTCCGGCGGTAAAACCGGAATCCGAGTTGATGGTAAATTTTATCCAAGCGGTACAACAATATCAAAAAGCTTTACAGCTCCTGCTGCAGATTATGGATTTGTATTTGACATCACCGAATTGGATAACGCCTTCAATATGGAAGTAAATGGTGTAAAACTTGCGAAAAATGAAATTCAATTCGAAGTTGGCGCATCCTCGGCACAAAATATCCAATTTCTTGATGGTAGTAAATATGCTGGAACGAATGTCGAAACGGGCAAAAGAATTGACCAAGTTTATAATATGGCTGGAACTGCTGCCAAACCATTGGTCAAACTTGTCATCAGCAGAACGGGTAAAGTAACCATGTTCGGCAGTAAAACAAATGGTGGACCACTGTATGAACTTGTATTAGTCAATGGTAACTCTTTCAATACATTCCCTTGGGGAAGTACACAAAGCAACACCGTTAAAGTTACACAACTCGTTGACGGCCGAACAATCTTGAAAGGCGTGGGAGCAGGAAAGAAGAAAATAGCTTGTAATTAAGAATAAAAAAGCATTAGCAAATATCAACTTACAATAAAAATATAAAAGACTATGAAAAAGAAAATAGCGTATATCGCACCGGAAGTTAAGGTGCAATTCATCGAACTTGAGCAGGGCATCGCAGCCGGATCAGCCTATGCAAGACCCGAAGATTCCAATGGCAAAGTTGGTGAGGAATGGGGTCTTGGAGACAACGACAACCGTACAATTGACTGGTAATAAACAGCCAAACACGCTGATGTAAAAAGCCTTATTAAGCACAGAAAAGCAGTGCTTAATAAGGCTTTATCAATTATTATATAATAATTTTAGGATAGGATCTTCTGTAAACGCTTTGGAAACTCTTCAATTTTGGAGATACTCAACTGCTTCATTACCTGAAATAGGTGTGCTTTAAACATATTGATCGTATGTGCTCCACCAGCATTCCCCAAGGCTCCAACCCCATACATGAAAGGACGTCCCATAAAATTAAATTCGGATCCAACAGCGTGGGCACGTGCCAAATCTACGCCAGAGCGGATACCACCATCTAGCATAATCTTAATTTTGTTTTTATACTCGGGGTTACTCGCCAAATGAATCAGCGAATTGATTGAGGATTCACTTGCGTCAAGCTGCCTTCCACCATGGTTGGAAACAATAACACCATCTACTCCCAAAGAGATCGCAGCCTGCATGTCTTCATCGGTCGCTATGCCCTTCAATACCAAAGGTCCTTTCCATAATTCCCGGATGGCCTTGATCTTTTCTACGTCCACTTTACCAGTGAAGGTTCTGTTCATAAACTGCCCCAATTGTGCTAGGTCTAATCCCTTTTCCATATAAGGCTTTAAGGTCGCAAAAGAAGGGATACCATGTCGAAGTGTTTCGATCCCCCATGTAGGACAGGCAAATGTCTGTAGGATGTTGGCAATATTCATTTTTGGTGGCATGGACAGACCACTTTTAATCTCTCGATACCGAAGGCCAAAGGCTGGAACATCCACCAAAACAACAAGTACCGGACACTCAACCTCTTTCAAACGTCGGAGGATATCATCACGCAACTTGTTTTCAGTTGGATGATACAATTGAAACCAGGCCTTTCCTTGCGATACTTCAGCAATTCGCTCGATACTGCTTGTTGATACTGTGCTAAGGATATAGGGTATATCATTTTCAGCAGCTGCTTTTGCCAGGATTTCCGGCGCATTAGGCCACATCAATCCTTGTAAACCAATCGGCGAAACCCCGAATGGCGCGCTGTACCGACGTCCAAAGAGCTCTACAGACATATCAATTTCACCACTTGCCTGAAGATATTGTGGCTTTAATAGAATATGATCAAAATCGTTTTCATTCCGAGCAAGATTCAGCTCTTCGTTAGCACCTCCTATTAAATAGTCAAACGCAAATTTTGGAATTCTCTTTTTTGCCTGTCTTCTTAAATCTTCGACAGCAGGAAATCGTGTATTGTATGTAAACTTTTGGCTCATGATTGATGTATTTAGTATTGGCAGTGATTTATCTGCGCGCCAAATATACTATATAATTTGAAATTAATTCGTTATTTATCCAGAATATGCTAGCAATTTCGACGGTACCCGAGTTCCGCCCCGCCACTAACGGGCAGGTTCACACCTGTCATGAACCGCGCACTTTCCGATAATAAAAAAGTGCAGACATCCGCGATCACATCTCCTTCTGGACAATAGCCCAAAGGGTGAATATCTTTTAAAAAATCAAACACTTGTTGTGGTTGTGCTTGCTCTAAAGCCCATTGTTGAAGCATGGGTGTCATCACTGCGGCTGGCATGACCGAATTCACCCTGATCCCCAATGCCGCGTAGTCTATCGCCATAGATTTGGTCAATGCATTGACCGCCCCTTTTGTTGCGGCATAAGCGGCATGATTTTCCTGGCCAATCTCTCCCACAAGGCTGCTGGTATTTAATATACACCCTTTTGTGGCCTTTAGATGGGGAAAGCCATATTTTGTTGTCAGCAAAATACTTTTTACATTGACATCAAATAAGCGGCCCCATTCTTCCTCGGTCGTCTCATGCAAAGGTTTCGATGGACTAGCCAGGCCAGCGTTATTATGAATGGCATCCAATCGACCAAAGGTCGCTATTGTTTGGTCTACCGCTGCCTCTATATCCCCTTCCAAAGACACATCTCCACAGATACCCAAATGTGGTGTCCCTAGCAGTGCACCTGTCGCAAGGACAGACTCCTGGTCAAGACCAATAAAAGCGACCAAGGCACCTGCTTTTACGTATGCTTGTGCACAGGCCTGACCAATTCCAGCGGTACCACCACTGATCAATATTACTTTATCCTTTAAGGTGTTCACAATAAATCTATAAAAGGTTGTTCAATTAATTTTTACCAGCTAAATTACAACAAGTACCGACCTACTTGAAAATTATATATAATATTGTGACAATAGCGAGCAGCAGCCCAGCTAAGACGCGATAATTTCCTATCCCCCGCCAGGCCAGCCCACGAAGGGGGTCTAAGGGGTTCTTCCAGTAGAGCCGTTCACTCTCCGCATTGTGCCTTACGGGGTACATATGCGATAAGATAATCTGAATGACGACACACAAGAGGAATAGGTAGAAGGCCATGACCATAAAGGCAGTCTGCCCAATCCAGGAATGTGGCAACAGCTTATTTACTATAAAAACCACCATTCCCAAAAAAGACCCAATCCATAAGGTCAATTTCGCCGATTCCGCGGAGGCTTTCCGCCAAAATATGCCCAGCAGAAAAACGCAGGTTATCGGAGGTGCGATATGAGCGATCACATCATTGATTCCATTAAAAATACTTTCGTATTTATCCAGTAATGGCAATAAGGCTAGAGAGAAAACCATGGCAATGACAGCTGCTATTTTCCCGATACGGATAAGCTGCTTATCTGTGGTATTCGGTTTTCTTTGCTTAAAGATATCGTAACTGACCATCGTGGAGATCGAATTCAGTGCACCGGAAATCTGGCTCATTAATCCAGATAGCAAAGCGGCAACCAAGACACCGATCAGCCCAGAAGGCAACAACTGTGTGATCATCAAGGTATATATCCCTTTGGAATTTACTTTGCCAGCAGCATCCAAGCCCAAGCTATGCAAATCGAGTTGTCCACTCTTGTACAAGCTATAAGCAAATAATCCTGGCAAGACAAAAATAAACACCGGTAAAATTTTGAGAAAACCACAGAAGAGCGCACCGACCCGACCATGATTCTCATCCTTGGCCCCGAGTACACGTTGGACAATTGTCTGATCGGCACACCAATACCAGATTCCCAAAATAGGATATCCAAAGAATACCGCATACCAAGGCATACCACTGGCATCATCAGCCCCGCGCAGCATGGATAATCGGTCGAGCCCACCTTCGGCAATCAGCACATTTTTCATTGGCATCCATCCGCCCATACGGTCAAAAGCAGCAAAACTAATGATAAACGCACCGGCCAATAAGACAATAGTCTGAATAGATTCCGTGATAACTACCGCACGCAATCCGCCAAGAATCGTATATAGTCCAGTGATAATACATATAACGGTAATACTCAAATACATGTTAAAGCCAAATAATGTTTTCAAGACAATACCACCAGCCAGCATAGAAAAGGCGATATGGATCACGATTGCAGATACAATGGATATAAAAGTCAGCCAATCCCTACTGGATCGGTCGTACCGTCTTTCCAGAAAGTCCGGCAGGGTTGCGACCCCCGATTTCAGGTAAAATGGCACAAAAAACAGCGCAAGCAGCACCAATGTAAATGCCGCCATCCACTCAAAGTTACCATTCAGCAAGCCCGTATCGAATCCACTTTGTGCCAAACTGACCAGATGCACCGTCGATATATTCGTTGCAAATAACGCTAGTCCAATCGCTGGCCATCGTAAGGATTTACCAGCGAGAAAATAGCCTTCGGCCGTAGCTCTGTTTCCGCGACCACGGCCAAGTCCGGCGCGCATGCCCACGATCAGAATAAGGGCTATATAGCCAATGGCAATAGCTAAATCTATATTTCCTAACATAAAACTATCTTTAACGTAAAACTATTTTTAACGTAAATCACAACTGCTTCCGGCTTCCATCGGCGTTCGGTAAACACCATTTTCAATCAGCACAGGGTGAACAAAATGAGATTTGAGATGCGGAATATGTTCAAGAAATAAGGCTTCATGACCAAGGCTAATATGATTAAACAGAACCAGATGCTGATGCAATTGCCCCATATCGCCGACATGCGGCACTACCGGGATATCATATTTGCGGCACAGCAGACTAATGGCAATAAATTCGCTCACCCCGCCGACACGGACGGCATCCACCTGAGCAAAACCAGCAGCCCCAAGCTGCAGGTAATTTTTAAATACGATTCGGTTGGGAACATGTTCACCCATCGCGACCTTAATCGGCGCGATGGTATCAGCCAATACCTTATGTCCGACAATATCATCTGGATGGGTGGGTTCTTCAACCCAAAATGGGTTCATCGATTTTAATTCCTGGCAAATTGTCAAAGCTTGAGGCAAGGTCCACTGTTGGTTAGCATCCAGCATCACGGTAGCTTGATCACCTGCAGCCTCCCGTACGATATGTGCCCGTCTGATATCACGAAGAGGGTCTTCACTACCGACTTTCAGCTTCATGGCTGTAAAACCATTTGCGATGGCACGCTTACAATTCTCCCGCACTTGTTCATCCGAATAGTTAAACCAGCCAACAGAAGTATCGTAACCCGTGTATCCCTTTTCGATAATGCCCATTCGTTCCCCCCGGCCTAATCTATTTGTGCTTAACAGCGTTATCGCCTTTTCCCGTGTGAGTTCATCTTCCAAATAGGAAAGATCTAGGGTGTTCACAATTTCCTCCGGGGACAGCTCAATCAGTAATTTCCAAAGTGGTACCCCCCTGGTTTTAGCCCATAGGTCAAAACAGGCATTTGTCACTGAAGCGAGAGCCAAATGCACAATACCTTTATGCGGCCCAAGCCAACGGAATTGCTGCTCATTGCTCAAGGTATTGAAAACCACTCCAAAGTTTGCCATCAGCTCTTCAATAGGCATTCCTTTGATTCGTTCGGCATAAAATGCTGCAGCTTGACAGACCAACTCATTTCCGGCACCTATCGTAAAGGCCAGGCCTGTACCTACACGTCTATTGTCATCTAATAAACGAGTAACGGCATAAGAATATACAGGATCTTTGTGTATCGCATCACTGCCTGCTCCTGTATGTAAGGGAAAGCGGCGATCCTGGATATCATACGTTTTAATCATACTAATATTTGGTTTAATAATCTATGAATGAACACACTGTTATCTTATAGCTTTAATTTTTCCTTCAACTGCATCAGCAGCCCCACATCTGTATCCTTGATACGACCAGCTCTATTCGGGCCAACATTCAAGATCAGAATATTGTCCTGTGCTGTTGCTGTTCGGTAGATCTCTTCTAGTTCCGCTAGTGTTTTATATTTTTTGTCAGTCGTATTGTAAAACCAACGCTCCCCGAGTACCACAGTGGTCTCGAAAGGCATGTAATATGTATTTCCTTGCGCGGTAAAAAGTTTGGGATCTGGCACGACAGGCAAATACGGATCTCCTAGACGGAAATCGCTCGGGAAATAACGTATCGGAAATAAATCCTGTTGCTCTTTGGGGAGTACAGTATGCTTATCAGCGTTTTCGGGACTACCAATACTCCAGTTGATACCGATCTGACATTGCGGAGCCTTACTTTTGACCAGCGTATAGATTTCTTGTGCCGGCCACCTGTAATTCTCCTTTTCCCAGCCACCATCTAACCAGAGTTCAACAATATCCGTATACTTCTTGGTCATATCGAGCAATTCGTTCAATTGGTTCAACATATAGGTATTATAGGCTTGATCAGCCTTTCTGTCTTTGACATCAGCATTCTGTTTGCGGTCCCATAGCGAATAATAAAGTCCCAAGCGTATTCCCTGTGCCCGACATTCCTTGGCCAAGGCTTCCACCACATTGGTCTTATTCGATGAACTAGCTACATCGTAAGTCGTATATTTACTATCCCATAAACAGAAGCCATCGTGATGCTTAGATACCAGTATGATATATTTCATTCCCGCCGCTTTAGCTGTAGCGACCCATTGTTTAGCATCGATCGTTGTCGGTGCATACGAACTCGTTGGTTTTGACCCATCTGTCCATTCTTGATCATGGAATGTATTTATACCAAAATGTATAAACATGCCATACTTCCTGTCGATCTGCTCCTGCTGAAACCTATTGGGTTTATCGGCAGCTGTTGGCACGATCGCTTTCGTCTGAGCGAAGACTTTAGATGTCAATAAGCATAGGGTTAAATTAAAAAAAACTCGCTTTTTCATCATTAATTTATTTTAGGTTCTTATTTCGATATTTTGCACTAGTCGGTATGAAAAACTTCTGTCATATCGGACCAGATAGCACTTTTTTCTTTTGCCTCCGGAAGGGGGTTTTGACAAGGATCAGTTTCTTTCCACCAGCGCTGTGTCTCGGGATCGGCAGCCATTCGTTGCATATCCGATGAAAAATCTGTTCCTGTATACTCAAAATAACTGAAGAGATAATACTCGCCGGCTATCTCTTTCAGAAAAATAGAGTAATTCTGAATATGACAGTCCTTGATTTTTTGCAACACTGCTGGCCATGCTTCCGCATGCAGCTTTTTATAGTAGGATAGCTTTTCAGCTTTTAAACCAGTAATTGAAGCATAGCGCTTTACTGCAACATGCTTTTTTTCTTGTGTACAACCAAAAGCGAGTAAGGCTATTAAACCAACCAGTACGAAGCGCTTAAAGGGAAATCGTTTTTTCAATATCATCATATTTAGGTATTCTTGTTGTCAATACTCCGCTAGACATAGTGCTAAACTACAACAGGCAAAACAAAAAAACTTCACTTAGATTGCTCAATATTGACACTATATTAACGACATCCAAACTATAATTTCATTTTTAAGATAAAATAGGCTATATTTAGCTTCTGTTAAACAGCAATAACCAAAACATGAAACCTGTCTTCACAAAAATATTAGAGGGAGCAGAGATCGCGACATTTGCGACAAAAGAAGTTCGTCAGCCATCTTTTTCCACGGAGTTCCATTTCCACGGCGCCTGTCAGATGACCTACATTGTGCAGAGTGAAGGCAAGCGTATTATCGGTGATAGCATAGACAGTTATTCCAGTGATGAGCTCACTTTTGTGGGGCCAGACCTACCCCATGTATGGCATAATGACACATCCGAACTGGATCCCGCGCAGGAATCGCGCTCAATGGCCCTCTACATCGAACCGAGATTAATGATCGAGGTGTTAGCTCATTTTTTTAACACACATAAAATAGCCGCTTTTTTGAATACTTCCAAACGGGGGCTTATTTTCCATGGTGAGACCAAACAGCGTCTCAAGCAAAAATTGGAACAGATGATTCCGCTCGACTATGGTTTCCAAAAAACAATTCTACTTCTTGAAATCATCGAATTATTAAGTGCAACCAACGAATATGAATACCTTTCCAGTCCAGGCTATACCCACAATTACAGTTCGACGGATAACGATAAAATAGACCGCATCTTTAAGTTCGTGTTCAACAATTTCACCAAAGAGATTCCGCTGGATCAGGTCGCAGGCCTGGCGAACATGTCCAAACATTCCTTCTGCCGCTATTTTAAGTCCCGGACACAAAAAACCTTTGTACAATTTGTCAATGAGGTACGGGTCAGTGAGTCCTGCCGATTAATTGCAGAAAACAAACTCCAGATCACCAACATTGCCTTTGCCTGTGGCTTCAATAGCCTTTCTAATTTCAATAAGATATTTAAAAGTATAAAGGGTGTTACACCTAGTAAGTATAGAACACAACTACAGTCATAGAAAAAAACTTACAGAATAAAGATTCCAAGGCAATCGGTGTTTGAAGCCGTTTTGTTGTTTGATGTGGCTTTCGCTTTGTTTACCGTGGTTTTACTTTTGTTTGCAGTTACTGTTGCCATAATTTTTATACGTTTATGCTCAAAGAGCGGTTCGTTAAATAAACAGGGGCTAAAGTTTATTCGTTCATCAGACAGCCTCGAAATCACCAAAACACGCACATATCCCGCATAAAAAGTAAAAACACGTTATGAACACGATGAAAACGCATTGCATAAAGTGCACAATATTTAAGTAAAAGCCGGTTCGGAATGAGTACTAATTCTTCTAACTATATCGGGACTGCTCATGTTCATTAGATGAACTAAAACAAAAAAAGATGAATAGAATTCAATCAGCGCATCAACAGTATCAAGGTATACTGGTTATAGCATTTGCCGTAATAAGTCAGGTCGGTCCAGAAGATTTTCCGGCTGATATACCGGAACGACCCGAGGAAGAATTGCCAGAAAATGATCCCAACGATATGCCAGAAATAGATCAGGATGATTTGGACTCCGAAGAAGAACTAGACTTAGATGATGAGGAAGAAATTCCTGAGTTAGATGAACAGGAAATCGATGAAGAAGCAAATGATGCCGAAGGAATCCCTGTTGAACCTCGGAATCCACCTTCGGACTTAAATGAAACAACAATTTAGCATGAAAAGTTGCAAATGGGCTAATATTTATGACCAATATTAGCCCATTTCTCTGTTTTATTAATCTATCTGGAAGAATAAATTATTAATTTAAAAGTTTGGTTTTAAATCCAAACCGGACCAATACGGCGGTATTTCTGGAATTGGTTTTTTCCAGCAGCTGTTGTCGATGTCCCTCCACGGTACGCTTACTTAAAAATATTTGATCCGCTATTTCAGCATTGGTATACCCTTCCGCGATCCGTTCCAATACTAAAATTTCGCGATCAGAAAGCTCATATCTTGCCATAACATCACCTCTATTTACTTCTTCGGGAATATGTGAGGCAGAGTAGTCTATCAGTTGAAAAGCGAGTGCCGAACTGATATAGCGCTCTCCCCGTTGGACCTGTTTAAGACCAAATAAAATTTCGTCAACATGTGAACTTTTGAGCAAGTAACCATCAACACCAATACTGAGAGCTTCAGATGCGAGATGAAAACTGGCATCCATTGTCAATATGACAAGTTTTATTTCCGGGAAGCGCATTTTTACCGTCTTAATAAATTGGATTCCATCCATTATATCCATATGGATATCGGTAAGAATAAGGTCCGGTTGAGTGGCTCGGGCGAGATACTCCAGGGCATTTTTACCATTTTCTGCCTCTGCAATTACAGTTATATCCTCTTGAGCCTCTAAAATTAATCGGAAACCTGAACGTACCAGCACATGGTCGTCTACTAAAAGTAACTGTGTCATAGCTATCTGTTTTGTATTTGCAGTTTAAGTATGAATAAATTGATTTTTTTACAGAAACAACAATCCTCCTACAAAAGTTTTCAAAACTAATTATCCCGCCTTTTTTATTCGGTTGTTTATAAAAGCTGGCCGCTATAAGTAGACGACTGTTTTTCTTTGCATAACGCACTTCTACTATGGAATTGCGTATCAGTCTCAAGTTTCGTTTTAAATACGTAAAATTATGGTTCTCAAAACGCTAACCTATTGGCAAACGTTCCTCTAGCATATCACTCAAAGGAAGCGCTTATGTTTACATCAATAATTATAGGCATCGAAAAAGCGATACCCGAAACAGAAAGAATCGTTAATATTAAATAATTGTATTATGAAAATCGTTTTAAGAATCATTGGCTTATGTATAGCCATTATGGCCTGGAGCATGGTCATCCAGGCACAGGACAGCATTCAAAACCAGGCACAGGCTGGGGATATTGACTTTGCAAGCAAAGCGACAGCAAGTAATAACTTTGAAATCCAGGCTGCAAATATTGCGTTGACCAAGTCACAGGATCAAAATATCAAACAATATGCACAGATGATCGTTGATGACCATACCGCAGCCGGCAACGAACTGGCTACATTGGTAAAAAATAAAAACTGGCAATTAAGTACACCCGATAACCAAAACTATAATCAATTGATCGACCAGTTGAACAATGCGGATCCAGCCAACTTTGATCGGACTTATGCTGATCTGATGGCCACAAGCCACCAAGACGCCATTACACTATTTAAAGACGCCAGCACCGGTACCGCAACAACAGATGCAGATCTCCGCAAATTTGCAACCGATAAAATTCCAGCTTTTCAAAAGCATCTCGATCAAATCAAGAATATGCAACCTGCAGACAATAACACGCCAAAAGATACCCTAAAAAATATGGGGCCTAGCGTGCCCAATCCGGTAAAATCAAAAATACCGAAACCGGGTTTAAAATAATATTGTATTACTCCAACTTTCTATTGGAGAGGGCAAAGCAATAGGCTTTGTCCTCCTCCTTTAAATAAAATACTTATGGAACAAGCATTTGATTATATCCACGAACTTTTAAACAGACAGATGGCTTTACGGGCGAAAATTGAAGCCAGTCCCATTGCCGGAGAAATTTATTTCCGTTATGCTGACGATTATTACCAAGAAGAAGTTCGTAGCATGGGTCTTGCCATGATACGGGAAGGAATGAATGATGAAGGTGAACAGTTGATTCTGGATTTTACACAAGAATATTACCCTGATCACCTTGACGATGAGCGTACGTGGATCCAGAAAATGATGCGCTATTTAAATGCGGTCACCGATACATTAGTCGATAATCTGCATGCTGAGGGTTACAAATGGTTACAGGGAAATGTTGATATGCCAAACGAACATGCTATATTCTATCCCTTATATGAACTCAATGCCGATAGTCTACAATCGCTCGAATTGGCACTCAATACAATTGTTGATCTGAGTAAGCCTGAAGAACTAGAAAATCTACAGGGGTGGCTTTATTATCGGTCCGAAAAATAATACCCATTTAAAGCAGTGAATTTTTATGCAGAGGTAACCTTTGTCTCATATTTAGCCGCTTCAATCTTGGCAGTCTCCAAAAAATTGCTTCTAAAAATATCAATTTGCTGTACATTATGAGTAGCAACCTGAACCGACGGTATATAGGCACATCCCTATAATCCAAGAAACATCACGGCTAAAAAACTGATCTTTTCATACACAATCATCTAAGTATAAACTATTTGTATATTAAACGTTATAGAAAAAGGAAAAGTTCTTCGAACTTCTATTTAAAGTTGTATACAGCAATAACACTTAGTACTAAGCTTTCCGGAAATAGTAGAATATCCCATGTACTATCAACATCCTATGTCAATCTCCAACTACTAACCCAAGCCGACCTGCCAATACCATCGTAAATCAATCTGTAATCCACTCTTATTCTCCTTTCTTATCCCGGTCAAGATTATCCAAAGGAACACCTTGTCCTATCGTAGACGTGCTGTCACGAAGTGTATCCGCAGGACTGCTACGATGGATATTATCTAGCGGAACACCGTGGTTTGTCTTTAAGGTATCTGTCGTGGTCATTGTTTCATCAGCATTTTTATTCGTTCTGTCCTGACACGCACTCAGCATAAGTACTATACTAAGAACGCTTATCATTAATTTTGATCTTTTCATTGTATGTCCAATTTATAGTTGATATTTTTTGAATCTTTAAGATACCAGCACTTTCCGTTCTGCGCATGCAGCGCCTCTATTGATTGGGATCTTGTCGATAATTTTTAAAGCTTTAACAGATCAGTCCTTTCCGGTTTGCGCATGCGGTGCGTCCACAGGTTTAGATTTTGGCGATCCCTTTTGTCTGAGATAGATGGTAAAGAATACGATTGATCGTACGGATAAGGGAGCATCAGGTTTGGGTATCGGTTCTCGATCCACCGCCTCAGGTTTATCCAGCTTTTTGGATTCCACAGATTCCCATTGCCTTAGTCCTACCATAAGCATAACATAAAGTGCCATCTGCAAAAATTTACTTTCAAAATTTTCAAAAGTGACCGAAATAAAATGCCCTGTGCTGAGATAGGAAAATAATGGCATAGTAGCTTGGTGGGCTTCTTGCAGTTCCTCGTTATGTACCTTCCAACCTGTAAAAAATTGCATACCGAGGGCAAAAATAAACAGCATTAAGAATACCAAACTTAAACCATTCCGGTATAAAAATGAGTAAGATTCTTTCTTTTTCATAGCTTTTCTCTTATCATCATCTATTATACTTTGGATTTCAGTGTAAAGCTAATACGGCCATTAGGCTCCATGAGGGCAATATCAACCTCGTCGAGGTGTTTACTGTGTGTTTCCAAACGCAAACTGGTTAGCAAATCTGTTCGGCTTACCCCTAATCGATCCATCTGGTCCCATTGAATCTGATCGTTTTTATACAATACTGATGGCTTCCCTTTAACGAGATTCCCTAAATAAGGCAGGCGGGCCGACACTTGCGCCAATATTTTGTTCACAATAATCATCACAAAGCCGGCGGATACTGTTGACATAAAGGGTGAAGCACCTACGATGCCCCGTGCCAATACGGCACCTAACATGATTATAATGACAAAATCGACACCTGATTTTCTACCCAATATTCTGATACCCCCCAAACGAACTAAAAGCAGGGCAACGATAAACATCATAAAAGCGCGCATTCCCATCTGAACCATGGAGAGCTCCTCGCCTGTTCCAAATAAACTTTCCATTATTTTTTCTGTTTAGTTTTAATTGTTTAATAAGTAAAAAAAAAACTGTTTATCTCGCTATTTATTGTTGAAACAGCTCGTCTTGCTCTTAACAGAACATCATTCAGCGTTAAAGCGGTTTGCGCTTAAATGGAAATCAAGTACTTATACTCCCGTCATATGTGGGGAATACGTTTTCACGATCCAAATCCAAACTACCCTGATTAAAAGACTGTTTAAAGTAAAAACGATACTATGATAGATCTTGATAATCCCCCTGAGGAGTGCATCACATTCTTCAAGGATACACTACAGCTTTTGCACACAAGTGGCAGCCCATTTTTGGTTGGTGGTGCACTGGCGATGTTTCATTATACAGGGATTATCCGCCCCACCAAGGATCTGGATATTTTTTGCAAAAGCAGTGAATATCCAAATATACTAAAGCATTTTGCAGCTAATGGGTATCAGACCGAATTGACCGATGTCCGTTGGCTTGCCAAAATCCATAAAGCTCCCTATTTTATTGACATTATATTTGATAGTGTCAATCATAATTGTACGGTGGAACAGGATTGGTATGATCGTGCACCTGAAGGGATATTATTTGATACACAGGTGCGCTATGTTCCGGCTGAGGAACTTGTCTGGTGCAAATTATATGTGCAGAATAGAGAACGTCATGATAGCGCTGATATCAATCATTTGTGGCTTCGCCACGGAAAACAGTTCGACTGGGATCATCTACTAATGCGTATGGACCAGCACTGGCATCTTTTACTCGCACAGCTGATTATTTTCCAGTTTACTTATCCACATGATTATCGCGATATTATTCCAAGGGATTTATTTGAGGAATTGATCAAACGTGCGCAGGAACAGTATGAACTCCCTTCCTGTCTCGAAAAAGTATGTTTGGGTCCGTTGATTGATCAGACACAATATCAAATTGATATCAAAGAATGGGATTATAAATCATACACCATAAAAACAGTATAGCAATGGCAAAGAAAACAACAATTGCAGCAATAGGTGATATCCATATGAATCAGAGCCAGCATGGAAAATGGAAAACGATATTTGAGGAGATTTCACAGAAAGCCAAGGTCTTGCTCCTATGCGGCGATCTGACAGATACAGGTGATGAAGAAGAAGCCGAAATGCTTGTTACGGAATTACAACATTTAAAACTTCCGGTTATCGCGGTGCTGGGTAATCATGACTATGAGAAAGGCCGTCAAAAACAGATCCGTCAGATTCTAACAGACCATAAGATCACCGTCTTGGACGGCGAGGCAATTGTGGTCGAGGATATCGGCTTTGCAGGCGTCAAAGGATTTGGCGGTGGCTTTGACCGATATATGCTCTCGATGTTTGGCGAAGAAGCCATGAAAAGCTTTGTACAGGAGGCGGTTAATGAATCCCTTTTATTGGACAGAGCTCTTGCTAGACTTGAGCAGGAACATCCGGCGATAAAAAAGGTTGCGCTACTCCATTACGCTCCCATCGCGGAGACTGTAGAGGGCGAGCCCAAAGAAATTTATCCCTTTTTGGGCTCAACGCATCTGATGGAGCCACTTCAGCGCCGGAAAGTAGATGTTGCCTTCCATGGGCATGCCCATGCCGGCAAATTTAAGGCACAGTCTCCAGCAGGCATCCCCATATATAATGTCGCTGTTCCTGTTTTAAAGGCTCACCATAGTGACGACACCAGTTTTGTTCTCATTGATATCTAATTCGGAGTGTATCGGTGCAGTGAATACCTAGAGCGTATAATTTATTATTGATACAAACTTTCTTGTAGGAAGATCCGTTCCATGTATATACACTAATATATAATTACATGGAAAAACTAAAAGGCAAGAAAATTGCTATCCTCGTTGCCGATGGATTTGAAGAGATTGAGTTGAGCAGTCCAAAAGAAGCATTGGAAAATGCTGGCGCCAAAACCTATATTATATCTCCCTCAAAAGATAAAGTCAGGGCTAAACAAGGTGATGAATGGTCAGGCGATTACCCCATAGATGTTAATCTGCAAGAGGCAGAGGAAAATAAATACGATGCACTGCTCTTACCAGGCGGGGTGATCAATCCGGATAAACTACGAACCAATAAATCCGCCATTGCACTAGTGAATGCATTCTGGGAACGGGACAAACCCATCGCGGCCATCTGTCATGGGCCTCAGCTGCTGATCAACGCCGATCTCGTACGGGGTAAAAAAATGACCTCCGTAGAAGCCATAAAAATGGATCTGATCAATGCGGGGGCCAATTGGGAAGACAGTGCCGTCGTTGTAGATGAGGGACTGATAACCAGCCGTACGCCAGATGATCTGCCTGAGTTCAATAAAGCAATGATTAAAGCATTCGGAAAGGTATGATCGCTGAAAAGGCGTACAAGTACAGCAAATTTACGTAATAAATCGGTCAACGTTTGAGTTCATAAAGCTGTTCAAGTATAAGTAACAGATAAATCAACATATTATGAACACAGCAAAACATATGGCCAGCAACACGTCCAAAGGACAGGCGCATGGCAACACCGACAAAAGTAAAAGCATGAACACAAGTCATGCAAAAGGTTCATCCGCTCAAAAGAGTGCCGAAAATGGCAACGCTAGTAAAACAAAAGGCGAACTCTTACAAATGGCGAAAAAATTGGAGATTACCGGACGCCATGACATGCGTAAAGACGAATTGATCAAGGCAATTGACAAGCACAAAAAGAATTAATGCATAAAAAAAGTGACCTGTTAGAGGTCACTTTTTTTTGCCTTTTTCAGTGGGCTGGTCCGTTGGATCATTTGGCATATCATTCAGTTGCTCTGCCTGCGGGTCCACCCCCGCCTCGGCATCACCGTCATCTTTATGATCCACCTCTTTTAGCGCTTCCCCTTCTACTCCGAGTTTGACCTTTTTCTTCTTTTCCATTTCCTTTCCAACCAACCTATTTTCATTTTTTGTTGCCATAATTGTTTAATTTAGTGTAAAAGCATATGATAAAAGCCAAACCGAACTAGTCCGGCTGTATTCCTTGTATGTGTTTTTTCAATTAGCCGCTGCCGGTGTCCCTCCACCGTACGCTTGCTCAAAAAGATGCGGTCAGCGATTTCGGCATTGGTATAGCCTTCAGAAATCAGTTCAAGTACAGCTAGATCCCGTTCAGAAATATCGTACTTGGCAAGGACATAGCCCTTATCGGGCGTATTCGCTATGTATTGACGATAATTTTCAACGCAAGATATGCCCAACGAAACGCTGAGGTATTTTTCGCCATTTGCGATCTGCCGAATACCAAATAGCACTTCATCAGCAGAACTATCTTTAACCAAATAGCCATCTCCACCTGCGTTCAATACGTCAGAGACGGTTTGTATATCATTCAACATGGATAACGCAAGGATTTTTATTTGTGGATACTTTTCCTTGATATGTGTGATCAGTGAAATCCCATCCATTTCTTCCATTTTGACATCTGTCAGAATCAGATTCGGAGCTTGATTTCTGGTTAAAAAATCAAGGGCCATCTCACCACTCTCCACATCTGCCAATACAGCCATATCTTTTTGAGACTCCAAAATCAGTCGAAAACCATTTCTAACTAAATGATGGTCGTCTACAAGCATTAACTGTATCATAGCTTTTCCCTTAAATGAACTTAATTATCCTATCAAAATAGGATCCTAATAAAATAGGAACATAGCTAAACTGTAAAAAGTTTTTTACAATGTAAGATAGCCTTTTAGGTGATTTCAATCTGCATATTTTTTCATCGAAACAGTATGTAGCTAAAATTTTAAATGGCAAACGTTTCCTGATTTACACCTGTTCTATGAATGAACAGCTATTTTTCAACAAATGGATATAGCGTATTGAAAACAAAACAGAAAGAAAATGAATAAACTCATCAAAACAATTTTTGCAGGTACTATTTTATTCTCCATGTTTGCCTGTAATGGCGCACAGACTGATGATCAAAAGTCAAGGGAATTGATGCGTGACTCCGTAGCGAATGATACGACTACCATCCAATACCGGGATACAACTTCGAACGAATCGCGGGGAGAGATTCCACCGACGCCACAACCGGATACAACGACAAAAAAATAAAACGATTGGATGCCGAGCGTTGTTCAGTACCTGATAATAGCATAATTTATATGTGCTCCCCCGTCGGGAGATGGCCGGAGATAGATTTATTGTAGGAAGCTAGACACATAAGTGTCTAGCTTTTTTATTTTTGTTTACAGTTTGCAGTAATTTATTCAAAGGTCAAATTGATCTTCGAAAAGCCTAATCCCTGCAATAAGGGCTTAAATACAGTAGTTGCATTCGCCTTGGTCTGTTGCAGGATATCTGATTTCCTTACATCATCTGCTACCGCCTTTTCGGCAGTCTTATAGGCCTCATCGACCAATTCAGCCTCCCTCAAAAATGCCATTTTGGTATCATAGACTTTTGATGCTTCATGATCTATTTTGATATAACAGATCTCAGGGGCAGGCAATTTAATGGAAACAGAGTCTCCTACCACCTTGATATCTTCAGGCGTCAGTTTTGTTAGATTGACACAGCCTACAGCATCCGCCTTTACAATGAGCAGTACACTAGCGTCCGGTAAAAATGTGTTGATATTCTTATGTTCAACAACATCGCTATAGCGATATTTTACGAGCTCCAACTTACCCATGGCTTCAATACGGTCCACCAAAAGCTGATGTTTGCTTTCGACCTTAGGGCCACTATTATATTTTTGATAGACAAACCATGCTCCTACTGCCAAAATGGCTACGACAATTAAAAATTTTAAAAATTTTCCCATAAATAGTATAATACAAATAATAGACCAAGGTCCAATAATGGACATTTGAACCGAAAATGTTACGCGATTATTAGCTTTTATCGCCCGATGACATGTCTCGATAAAAATATACCATTTGATAGACAATCGTTTAGTTAAAAAGTTTAAAAAACATTTGGAAGATATGGGGTATAGTACTACTTTTGTGACATCAAAATCACGGTAGGTATAGCTCAGTTGGTTAGAGCACTAGATTGTGGTTCTAGGGGTCGTCGGTTCGAGCCCGATTACTTACCCGAAAAGCAGATCAGATAATTGATCTGCTTTTTTTGTTTCAACTATTTTTTCACCCCGCTGATTTATTTCCATAACGCAAAAAATAGAGACACTAATTTTTTTATTTTCTTACAAAAAGACACAAAGAGCAATTTGGAATTAAAGAGAAAATCAAATTTTCCACTGGAGTTAAAATAAAAAAGCTAGGTTGGAAAGGTGCCTAGCTTTTTAAAACTTTCTTCATGATCGGGACAAGCCGTCTTTGGTAAAAGACAATAAACAACATACTTTAGTTTGCATGATCTCCTATTTTTTTCTATCTAGTGTGATGAGCCATTGAAATAGCCTCAAATTTTTCACTAAATCCTTCCCCAGGGTATCAAGTAGATTTTTAATCTACGATCTTATTTCGTTGTTCAGTCTGCAGCAATAAACGCAACTTTAAATTGATATTTAAACAAATAAAAACATCAGTAATTTCCAATTCTGATAAGCTTCTCTCCCATTACAGATAAAGTCCTATTTTTACCTTTTCGCGTTTGCTGTATGAGGTAATAAGGAAAGCATTCCCCATACAACAATTACAAAGAGAATACAAACCATTAACCCGCCCCGTAATGCGGAGAGATAGTCCGTTAATCCTTCATTTTGATCCAATACAGTATAAAAAACACCACCTATAATACTGATTCCCAAGGCTGAGGCAGTCTGCTGAAATGTAGAAAACACACCTGAAGCGGTACCTGCATTATTTTCATCAATGTTGTTCAGTACAACATTTAGGAGAAAAGGTAAGACCAAGCCATTTCCTAAGCCGTAGAGCGATAAAAAAAGTATGGATATGAATGGAATATCTTTTGTTGTAAAACAAAAGATCTGCAACAAAAAGGATAGCATTATGATTACTAATCCGAATTGTAAAACACGCTTACCGAATTTTGGCAACAGCTTGGCAGCAGCCATTGATGACAACATAAAGAAAATCGCATGGGGAATAAAATACAGTCCACAGGTCAATGCTGTTACCCCTAATCCACTTTGTAAATAAACAGCAATTATTAATAGATAAGCAGTATGGAACATAAAATGAAATAATACAGCAAATAAGCCAATTCTAAAATCTTTTATCTTGAAAAGAGATATATCCATCAAGGGATTCTGTTTATTAAGAAGTCTATTTTTTTGGATATAAATAAATATTACCAAAAGTATGACGGACAGCAGAAATAGTAAATAAAACCACCAGGGGAAATGATTTTCCCGTCCCTCTGTCAATGCATAGATCAAAGAGGCAAGACCAATCGTTAGCACAGAAGCTCCCCCATAGTCGAACCCACCTCTCCGAGCTTTTGCTGTTTCTGTCAGATAATAATGGATCGCCAAAAGCGAAAGGACTCCCACAGGAAGATTAATAAAAAATATCAAGCGCCATCCCTCAACCAAAAAATGAGTCTCCGCGAGATATCCTCCCAATACCTGTCCTATTATAGCTGCAATACTCAAGGTTATACCATACCATCCGATGGCAACAGCCCTATCTTTAGGATTTATAAACAGCAGCTGAATCAGCGAAATTGATTGGGTGACCATAAAAGCAGAGCTCAGTCCTTGAAAAAAACGAGCTATATTTAACTGAGCCGCAGTCTGGCTAAAACCACAGATGCAGGAGGTAATTGTAAAGGCAAACATCCCCCAAAAGAATACTTTCTTTTTCCCCAGAAAGTCTCCGGCCCGTCCACCGATTATCAGAAAACATGCGCTACCCAACAAATACGAAGCTATAACGAGCTGTATTTCACCATCTGACGCCTGTAAGCTGCCCTTAATTGTCGGAATGGCAATATTAATTATAAATATGTCAATAACATACAATAAAGGTGCAGTAAGCACAATAAGAAGTGCATACCACTTATGAATAGTAGTACCCATGGAAAATAGAATTTAATTTTATAATTTGGAAAATACTGGAATTAGCAACTTTGCTTTTCTAGCGTTAGTAGCCACTGCTTTCGCCATATGCCACCACCATAGCCGCTCAGGCTTCCATCCGAACTGATTACGCGATGACAAGGCACCAAAATAGCGATTCGATTCAATCCATTGGCATTTGCAACGGCACGTAATGCTTCTGGCTTTCCAATATAAAACGCCTGTTGCTTGTAGGATCTGGTAGTGCCATACGGAATTTCCCTTAATGCTTGCCATACAGAATTCTGAAATTCTGAACCTGGCGTAAACAATGGGACTGTAAATTTCTTAAGCCTCCCGTCGAAATATGCCTGAAGTTCCTGTTCCAATAAAGGGAAATGAGGATTATCCCCTTGAACAATTATTGCATTTAATGTTTTTGCTAAATTTTTAAATTCTGTTTCCAGCATTTTTCGGTCTGTAAACTCAAGTAAGCATACTCCTTGTGCGACAGCACAGGCATACATCGTGCCCAACGGTGTTTCAATCCTTTTTAAATCAATGATACATTGCTTTTTGCTATTTTTCGGAGAGACACCAAAAATATGCTTAAAGGAATCCCCAAAACCACTCAATGACTCAAACCCTGAATTAAACGCAACATCTGTTACCGAAGCACCATCCTGTATTCGTTTAAAAGCCGAATTTATGCGGAACATCCGCTGGTAGGCATGAAATGTCATACCGTGATTTTTTAGAAACCAGCGCCGCAATTGATGTGGTTCGATGCCGCGTTGACGCAGATTGTAGTCTTTAAACTTTAAGCTAGGATCTGCTGATAATTCGGATATAATCTGTTTGATGTAGACAGGTGTTTCACTCAACATCTCAAGTGGATGGCATACCTTACAGGCCCGGTATCCACGAAGAATACATTCTTTTGTGGATTTAAAAAATTCGATATTCTCGGGTTTAGGTTTTCGCGCAGTACAAGAGGGTCGACAAAAGATACCGGTTGTCTTTACCGCAGTAAAAAATATACCCTCATATTTGATGTCTTTATCAAGTATTGCCTGGTACATCTGTTTGAAACTTAATTCCATGATACAATTATTTATGATTATGTAACAAATCTATCGGTATTACAGTCCCGCTACAACCGAAAAATTGACAAGTATTTTTTTTCCAAGAATAAACTACCATAAAGATTGCTTTTTATAAAAAGCTACAGTTGATAGCGTAACGAATTCATCGCATTGAGATCTCTAAATTTGTTTCTATCTCCAAAATTAAAATTTTGTACAATCTTCATTACATTGTCTGATACACACTATTTTAGATAGAGGATACTCTATTTACGATTCACTTCGTAGATCCTTTATTTGGAAATAACAGAACGCAGTCTAAATTGCTACAAAATTTGTGTTCAACCTAAAAATTTATTCCACTGTAAACGAGTTTCTAAAGCATAATATCACTAAATTGCTGATGGAGGATTAATGAATATAGATCGGGGTACATATAAAAGCTATAGAATAAGCGTTTCAAAAGAGTTTGATACTGTATTTTCGCATTTTTATTTTGCGGAAAATAATTCAGAAAATACGATCAAAAAAACCTTGCTGCCATCATTTCAGACCATAATGGTCTTTAATTTCGGCACCAAGGCACTCCTTGCCTCCCCCTCCCCAGCAGATACAACAATTAAAATTGAGCGCTGTATCGTCCTTGGCCCGATCAAACAGGCATTTAATTACAGCTTATTCCCTGGAACACAGATTTTGGTCGCCAATTTCAAAGGTGATGCTTTTTATCGTTTTTTTGGGCAGGCTGTCCTATCCGGACATTTCCCCATAAATCCGGATAAGGCATTCTTGGAAAACTGTTTTAGCTATCTCTGGCATCAATTGAATGAAATTGGCAATGTAGAAGATAAGGTGAACTGTATACTGAATTTTTGCAAGCCTTACCTTACATCACAAAAGCCTATTCCGACTTTATTGGCCAATTTTACTTCCAAAACAGACAATCCCATCAAATCAGTCGCTCAAGAAACTGGGATGAGTGAAAGAAATATTCAGTTGCTCCATAAAAAACATTTTGGGTTCAGTGCGAAGGAGCTCGGTCGGTATAGTCGTTTTATTAAAGCGATTGAGTATATACAACAATTAGCATCTTCCACAGGGCACGTAAACTGGTTTGAACTCATTGAGGCCTGTGGTTACTACGATCAAAGTCAGCTAATTCATGATTTCACGCACTATATGCGCTGCTCTCCTAAAAATTTCGTAAAATTTCAACAGGATATCTGTAGGGCATCCGGCGAATAACCCTTTTCGTTTTCTTACAATTTTATCGTTCAAATTCACCATAGCTTTGTTTCATTCAATCAATAAAATTGTAAGAAAATGAAACACCTAGTAATTTACGCACATCCGAATCAAGACAGTTTGAATAATCATTTTAGGAAGATCGTAGAAAACACATTAAGACAAAACGGACACGAAGTTATTGTAAGAGACTTGTATCAATTGGGCTTCAATCCCATATTATCATTGGATGACATGATGGGCCAACGTATGGGTACCGTGAGTGAAGAAGTGAGAAAAGAACAGGGGTATATTAGCTGGGCTGATACCATTACTTTTATATACCCGATCTGGTGGACAGGAATGCCTGCCATTATGAAAGGATATATTGACCGTGTATTTAGTTATGGTTTTGCTTATCGGTATGATCAGGGGATTCAAAAGGGATTGCTGACTGGCAAATCTGCTTATATCATCAATTCTCATGGGAAATCCCATCTTGAATATGAACAAATTGGTATGGATAAAGCCTTAGTATTAACATCCGACAAAGGAGTCTATAGTTATTGTGGTCTCACGATCAAACAACATTTCTTTTTTGACCGGGCAGACCGGACAAGCGGGCAAACGGTCGCTACATGGTGTACAGGCCTAATTGAAACCTATATGAAAGAAGATTAGCGATAAGGCATCCCAACTAGTGTGGCAGCTTATTGTGCTGTCTGAGAGTTATGCACGCAATGGATGGTGGCCAAAACTGGAGGCATCCTATTTATCAATCAATGTGGATATATTTAAAGGCCATAGCGTATTATGGCCTCTAATTTTGTCTATGTATCTCGAGCCGTCAATAGCTATTTGGCTGAGAATGCATAAAAAATTTGCAGTATATATTGTTTTTTTACTACTTTATGGAACCAATATCGCGATCAATCCCTAAAATTTACAGGGGCTTTCATGAAGTGATATTAGCCAACAAGTCACATGAAAAGAACATTTATATTTTTTATCACTTTATTTTTTTCGGCAAAGCTGCATGCCCAGACTGGCAATACTTCTCAACTGGTCACCCAATTTCTGGATACGCTACAGAAAAATTCCTATATGGGCAAAGCCATGGCCTGGGATTCGATCCGGCCTGCATTTATAGCTGAAACCAGAAATATTAAGGACTTCAACCAATTAAAACCTCATTTTGAGAAACTACTAAAAACGTTAAAGGATGGACATTCTAGCCTATTTTTTGAAGAAAAAACAGAACAGGATAAGGAGTCAGAACAAAATCAATTTGAAAAAATGGCCGTTATGACGGACGAGGAAGCTGGTATGCCACCGAAAAAATTTCAATATAATATGATTGATGGCAAATATGCCTACATCAAAATCCCTCCAGTAGTACTCGAAATTAGAAAATATGTCGATACCATAGGTGTACAATTAAAAAAACTCGATGCACAACAACCCAAAGCCTGGATTATCGATCTGACAGAAAATAACGGCGGCAACATTATGCCTATGATCTGGCAATTTCCTTCCTTATTAGACACAGACAAAACGTATTCCTACGTAGATGCACAAGGTAAAGAAACGAAGACAAGTCCGAAATATACGGTCGAAAGTCCGGAGGACCTCACTTATTTTCAATTATTTAAGCTCGAACCAGATCGGGTACAACCCGTAACATTACAGCATGTTAATGTCCCAATTATCCTATTAACGAGCAAGATCACCGCCAGTTCAGGGGAGTTCTTTATAGCGCATTTCAAAGGCCAGAAAAATGTAATTGTAATCGGGCAGAAAACGGCTGGTCTCACCTCCGGAAACGCGCCTTTTAATATCAGTAAAAACTGTATGGTCATGCTAACAACTGCTGTCTTAAAGGACCGGAATGGCAAAATATACAAGATTGCAGAGGGTATAGAACCTGATGTTGCTTTTTCCATTGACATGAAACCAAAGGATGGCAAGACAGAAGTCAGTTATAAGGAAATGCAAGATGTCATTAAAAATGCAAAAAAGCAATATATTGACGAAGCAATCAAAGTAATTGAAACCACAACTGGAAGCTGAGTTACACTGGTGTCGTAAGCTTATTTACCGTATAATTTGTAATGCTGCTTCCCCTTTGGGCATATAAAACAGCATATCTATCCATGTTTTTCTGTTCAGGCCATGCTTATCGATATCTTCGTAGCCCAATAAAGATTCACCTTTATGAGCTCCATCCTTTGTCTCAAGCCTAACCATCCGACCATCAGCATAAAATTTGATAGCATAATCCTCCAATGGATAAAATGTCCTGGCTTTCGACCTTGAATCAGAAGATGTGGTGGTCACCGACTTGCCTTTTCGGCCTTGTGTCGTTTGGAACTTTGTCATGATATCTTTCGGAAAATACAAGGACTGGTACCATTCGGCATCAGCATGTAAAAATTGTGTATTTAGATCATCATAATCTTTAATCTCGAACGCTGCTATCATCCGACGATAAAAATCTAACAGCTGTTGCTCCAACCGTTGTGAATCCAATTTAGTTAGATCCTGTCCATTCATCCACCCTTCAAGTTTATAGGGAACAGTTGCAGTGAAGCTGATATTCTTTTTATAGGTCGTCAATTCAATCAAATTAGTTTGTTCATCAGCAGTGCTGTAGGATACAATTTCAACAGGCTCTTTTAAAGTACCATCTTTTCCCCAGCCCGTTTTTTCTATTTTGAGCGAAAATTTATTTCCTGTTTCCAAGTAGTGCTTATGAGCTCCTTGATTATCATAACCTGGGTAAAGTTCGATCGTTACATTTTGCTGACCGCTTTTAAGGATGTAAGGGTTGATATCTATTCTGACCATACCCGGGGTTTTACCAAAAAAAGAATAGATCGGGCAGCCATTTAACAAGATACTATAACCAAACAAACTTTCAACCTCTAGTTGATAAAGAGGTTCATCCTTAAATCTATGAACCTTTTCAGAAAGATAGCTAATCCGATCAGCCGTTGACATGACCGAAGCTGCCTTCTCTTGTGCACATCCTGCAGCAGATAGTACCAACAATAACAGCACCATTATCATTTTCCTCATATTGTATTTTGGGCTGGTTCAATTTACTCGCCATAATACAAAGTAAACAGCTATTTCCAGCTATTTCGTATTCTTTTTAAATTCGTTGGAGATCGTTTAATATCCGCAACCGGGGTCATGGACTTCCCACTCATGAGATTTACTATCCACGGCTCAACTCTATCTGAGATGCATACTACAATCCAATTGGCAACTATAAATTTTATAAACCATCAATCAAATGCCACCCGAGCAGCAGACCAATTATAAGAAAACATGCAGACATCAATGCAATACCATACGATCCGTAAGTAAAGCTTTCTGACTCGATTTGTTTTGCCACCTTTCTATACTTAATATAAGCTAAAACAACAGTAATAGATCCGATAATAACAATAGAGACACCAACAATTCCGGAATATTCAGGTTCTATGTCCATGGCTGTCTTTGAATTTAGCATCAACGTGATCTGTTGTATAAACAAGGAAAATTTGACAACGACAAAACCAAATCCCATGATCCCCAAACTCGTTGTTATCCAGGCTAAAAATGTGCGTTCATTAGCCAAATGATCATTGACTTTCTTTGAGTTATTTTTTTCTATCATAAAGTTTCAGATCGTAACTAGCGGAAGCTTCACATGATACTCCCCTAGTCAATCTTGTACGGTAAACCAACAGCTGGCCTATTTTGTTTAAGCCGTACATCAAAAATACTCGGGACAGTCAACTTGAAGAGCTAGCGTAAATATTCCTTTGCAAAGAAAAAATACCTACTCAAGAAGTGTTTGTGCGGTAAGCACTGTATTACTTTACGGATAACGCTTTTGTAAACTACGGATATGTAATAAATACACTGCTTTGGGTACAGCTTTTGATGCATAAAACAAAACAACATACCACCTTAATTAGTAAAATGTCATATGGAAAATATAGATCAAAAAGCAAAGAAAATGGGCCTGGAAAAAGGATATTACTTACTTCTAATGGCTATTTTGGATATTCCGGTAAATAATGAGAAAGACAAGGGGAAAGAGAACTAATCGTATGAAAAAAATTGTTATCATAAGTACCTTTCCACCCCAGGAATGTGGATTGGCAACCTTCACAAAAGATCTCAAAACAGGAATGGCATTGGATCAGACAGTCTCCATCGATGTGATTGCTGTATCCAAATCCGGTTCCGAACAGTATGACCCGACTGTGCGCTTTGTAATTCACAAAGAACGTCTTGACAGTTACATCCAAGCTGTACATATCGTTAATGAGGAGTATGACTATTGTATCATCCAACACGAATATGGTATATTTGGTGGTGCTGACGGTATATTTATCAATCAGTTGGTCAACCATTTAACAACTCCTTTGTTAACGATATTCCATACCATATTACAATCGCCATCTTTGCGACAAAAGGAAATCATGGAATTGCTATTGACTAAATCTCAGGCTGTAGTTTCGCTTTCGCCGAAAGGGCGAGAATTATTAAAAGACCTCTTCCCAACGATAGACGAACAGAAAATCCAGGTCATACCGCACGGCGTACCGCAATTTGACTATAGCCAAGGATTGGCAAAATATAAATTGGGCTTGCAGGATAATTTTGTGATGATGACTTTTGGCTTAATTGGGCGAAGTAAAGGCTTAGAATATGCAATCCGTTCCTTAGCAGGGCTCGATCTACCAAATTTCAAATATTTAATTGTAGGCAAGACACATCCGAATGTACTGGCACATGAGGGTGAATCCTATCGCTTCGAATTACAAAGTTTAGTAGATGAGTTACAACTACGGGATAAGATCATTTTTATTGATGAATTCATTAACGATGAGCAATTAAAAGAATACTTAACAGCCTGTGATATCTATCTTTCTCCCTATCAACATGAACAACAGATCAGCAGCGGGACATTATCATTTGCGGTCGGCGCGGGTGCTGCTGTAATCTCAACACCCTACTGGCATGCGATGGATTTACTGACCGATGAACGGGGAATCCTCACTCCTTTCAATGATGTGCAAACCATGGGTGATCATATCAAATTATTGTATAGATCGAAACGGCTACTTGCATGGCATCGTTTCAAAGCACGTAGTTATGGGGAACAGACGACCTGGAAGATGATCGCTAAAGTCTATCTAGACCTGCTATCAACACTCGCTACGCCTGTACGATCACTCGTACAGTATAAGAATTACCACACATTTGATCTAAAGCAAGAAGCATAACTAAAAGGTATCGAACAATAGTCGAGCTTGGATCGTTTGATTTATTTATTATAAAACATTATTTAATCGGAGGTTGTTCTCCCTAAAAAAACACATCAATATTATGGGAAATTTATTATACATCATTGCCGTTATTTTAGTTATCATCTGGGCAATTAGTTTTTTCGGAGGTTATGCGACAGGAAATATAATCCATACGCTTTTAGTCATCGCAATTATTGTGGTATTGTTACGTGTAATTCGCGGTGCCGCCTAAGCGGTGTCAGGGTTGGCCAACAATATAGATTGTGCCTGAAAACGATCTCTTGAAAAGGCTAATTTGATCAACTATGGAATACGGTGGTCTTTGCATGGCTCTCATAAACTGCAAATTCACCGTATTCCACAATAATGCCAATCTGAAATCAATTGTTACCCCTGTTTAAAATTTGTAACTCAGCCCTGCTTTCACCATGAACGGTGTTCCAGGCGTAAAATGCAATTCAGAAACAGGTTCCTGTTCATTTCGCAAGCGGGTCTCCGTTTCAAATTGTGCCTCATTCCATTTTGTATTGAACAGATTCTGCGCTTGTATCAAGAAGTTCCATTTTCCAATCGCGTAATTTAACAACAGATCATTGACCAAATAACCCTTTGCACGTATGGAGTTGTCGGCAGTTGCTGGCTTTGTATTCATATAACGATACCTGAGATTCGCAGAGATTCCTCCGGGTAACCGTACGGCTAGCCCACCGGTACTGGTCAGTGAAGGTACCAATGGAATGTAGTCTGCTCCTTTTGGTTCGCCGATTGCTCGTGCGTAAGCATAGTTGATATCAGCATCCAAATATAACCAAGGTGTAGCTTGGTAACGGAGGCTTAGATCTGCCCCCAACCGTTTGGTCTTGCCCGAAGGTTCAACCACAGCTTCATCGCCCACATAGACAAATTCTTGTTGTAGGTATAACAGCCAAAGAGCAGGCTGGATAAATAGGTTATCTACAGGTTTCCAGATCATCCCTAAATCACCGCCATAGGAGAATGGCATAATTTCTTTGCCTTTTTGTGCCATAACAACTCGAATATCGTTAGAATGAAAGCCCATGCCCGTTTTCAGGTAAAGCTGCGTTTTACGATTGATTGTGTAAGCAAAATTGAGCTTGGGGCTGATCCGGGTTGCGGAAGCATCTTGCCCTGCAGGGGCATTCATGAGTTTATCATGCATATTGAAAATAAGGTGATCTACACGTACAGCCGGGTTGATCAGCCATGGGCCAATATGCCAGTCCACATTAGAATAGGCATGCAAATTCATCTCTAATCCAGTAATATGTGATAGTCTGTTCAATAAAGAATCACGTTTATAGACATGATTTAATTGCAGGTCTTTCATATCATCCACACGAAGCCCAAAACCTGAAGTCCAGGAAATTGTACTCTGGTCAAGATGGTACTGGTGATTGTACTTATTTTCCATTCCATATACATACCGGTTATCTACTTGCTCAATTTCATCGCCGTGTACAGGATCCTTCAGGAAGAAGGTGAAATCTGAAAATAACTGAAATTTATACCGGGAAAAATAGAGATTACTTTCCCAGCTCTCATCATCATTGATCAAGGTACGATACTGCATTGCAAGATTCATTCGCGAAGTATTGCCGCCCTCCGTAGAATCAATTGAGCCCCAACGACTAATTAATCCCTGACTCACTGCTCTCTCTGGAATTTGACCGGATGCATTCCAACCCGAACTGAATATCGATCCCTGTAAGTTGATGTAATGTTTCTGATCGATCCATTGGTTATACTTTGCAAACAAATTAACACGGCTAAAATTTTGTTTTACATCAAACGGTCCATTTGAATAATTAAACTCACCGGCTGCGTAAGCATATTTATGCTGTTGATGATCATTCAACAAGTTTATCATCGCCACGGTACGCCAAGAATCAAAAGATCCCCCTTCAACCTTGAAGAGATTATTGTCCAGATGATCCAAGGTATTAAAATTGACGTAACCAGATGTATTTAAATCACCTTTGTCTGCGTAGTAGGCCCCCTTGCCAAAATCAATATCTTTCACTGTTTCGGGGATAATAAAATGCAGGTCTGCATATCCCTGCCCGTGCGCATGTGAAACCATATTCACAGGAATGCCATCTGCACTGACAGCGATATCCGTCCCATGATCGTTATCAAAACCACGCAAGAAAATTTGTTCGGCTTTACCACCGCCAGCGTGCTGCGCGATAAACAAACCGGGTACTTTGCGTAAAAGATCCTGTGCCGAATTTACTGGTATGCGGTTTAGATCTACTGTACTCAAGGTCTTATTAATATTGAACGCATCTACCTGAATTTGATTTAACTGCAATTCATTTCTTTGCATAACAACCTCAATAAAAGATTGCTGCTTATTTAAAACATAGTATTTATCGCGGTAACCTACCCTGCTTAACACCAAAGTATCAGGTAATGAGGAGGGTTGTACCGAAAAAGTTCCATTTGATGCTGTATGACTATGTTTCAATCCGCGCTGATAGCGAATATTCACTTCTTCCAGCTGTTTTCCATTATCCTTATCGCGCACAAGCCCTCGGAAGATGGGTTGCTGAGCGTATACATTGGAAAAGCTCAGCATTGCCGTAACAAGGATTATTTTATATGCCTTCATTTAGAAAATCGTAAATTAAGTTCCTGCTAATCTGTCAAATTACCAACCGAGAAATAACATGCCTGCTCCACAGATGGATAATACAGTACCACTGATCGCATGTACATAACGGTCTATTTTTTCTGTGTTAAGCAAGTTGTAGCCATAGATGCCAAGTAGTACCATACCGACCATTGTAATAACCGTCGTGATCGTAAACACACTGATCAACGTAATCACCTCGGGCATGGATCGATGTGCTCCCGAGAAAAACAAAAGTGGTATTAATGGCTCTGAAGGACCCATGACAAAAATGGCAAATAATACCAATGGTGTCACTTTTGTCTTCTGATGATCGTGGCTTGCCGAATGCTTTCCGTGACTGTGTTCGTGAACGTAAATTTCATTGCCCACCACGTCAAAATGCTTGTGGGATTTTTTTCGATAAATTTTCAAAATACCATAAAATAAATACCCCAGGCCAAAGAGAAATAATGCCCAACTGGACACGTTTCCCCGTACATCCTGTAACCAGCTGATTTTATTGAGTTGCCAACCGAGATATACACCGATTATTCCCAAGATTACGGAACTCAAAACATGTCCGAAACCGCAAACTACTGTCCAAAGAACTGTTTTGGCTAAAGACCATTTTTTTGATTTGGACAATACAATAAATGGTAAATAATGGTCTGGACCGGATGCGGTATGAAAAAAACTAATTGTGATAGCCGTAATGGCTAATGCATAAAGTGTTGTACTCATGTGTACTTATAAATTCTGATGCTAAAGAAGTAATTACCTCCAAGACAATAGTGAGACATCACATGGCGTTCAAAAGGCCATGTCTAATTAACCAAATAATTACAGGAAGATTAACAGTAAAGTCTGAGGGAATGGTACAGGATATACCGATCAGGAATTTTATTAGATAAGTATTTATTCAGAAAATCATAGAAGCTGTTCCAGGCCTTCTTCATCTTAAAGACCAAAGCTATCGACAATAATAGACCTAAACTACATAACCATAATGCATATGCCAGATGCTGTTCGTAACTCAGTTCAAACGAACACTCATCCATTGATCCCAAATAAAAATCATAATGAGCTAGACCAGAAACCACCGCTGTTGCTGCATGATGGCTGTAAATGGTTTGCGCAAAGGTATCTCTACTTATTTTCTGTGCATGTAAATTACAGCTAAAAATAAGCATCATGACTATAAAAAAATGTCTGATATACCTGTGCATAAGATCACCAATTCCTACTGGAATTGTTTTCAAATTTATGCGATACTCCGACCTTTCAAGTAGCACAAATCTTGAATTTTATAGTCTTTTTATGATCAAGAATAAATTGCATACCCTTACACACAATCACTTCAATTATACGCAAAAACAATCTAAATAACGCTTCTTTCAACCAAAACAACTAAGTACCCTTGATTAAGTGCATCAAAAAATAGCACAAATCATGAATAAATTATATCCCAGATTTGTACTACCCAAAGGCTAAACAACAATTTTAAAGTGTTTATCTGTTAACAACAATACAACCGTAAGAATACACATGATTAATGAGTTATAAAAATGCTGATATTCCTGATGCGCCATATGTGCTGTCAAAGCTCCCACGGCAAAGGGGAATAAAAGCAAAATACCTACATTCTTAATTTCGGGCCGGTATAAACCAATCAGGAGAAGTAATACACCAAACAATTCGCCTATTCCAATACTCAAGGTCCATGTTTTATTAAACCCTAGGGAATCCATGCTCTGCATCATTGACTGTTTCTGAAAGATTTTAAACAATGAGGCGTATCCAAATACATATAGGTAATAGGTATAGCTCAACCAATGAACAATAGATTTTATAATTTCCATTTTATTTTTTATTAGATGAGCTACAAATTTCTTTATTAATTTGCATGAATAACAGTACGTACCGAATTGTATGATACCAACAAAAAAGTAAGTATGAATAATAGAAAGGAAAATTCGACCAATACAATCAATGAAGCTTATTGGAAAGATCACTGTGGTATTGCATTTACCCTATCCACAATTGGTGGAAGATGGAAAATAAATATACTCACTTATCTACTCCATGAGGGTAGATTACGCTATGGTGAACTTCGTAAAAGACTCGTAGGAATCTCGGAACGCATGCTCATTGCTAAATTAAAGGAATTGGAGCAGGACAAACTGATCAACCGGATCGTGTATCAGCAGGTACCGCCCAAAGTGGAATATGAACTGACAGAGCGGGGTCGTTCACTAGAAAAAATTTTGGTACTTATGGACGAATGGGGTGAGAAAAACATGTAAAATACAATCCTTATTATAAAAAATATAAGGATTGTATCTTTTGTTTTACGGCGGTAGCCCTAATTATTAATTCTTGGAAAGCGCATAAAGGGCAAAAGTACCTAGCCAATGTGAGCCCATATAGTCATCTTTGGAAGTGATATTTGGTAATGAATATTTCAGATGCTTGTTGGCTAAGCCATGCAGATGATTTAGCTCAGGCAGCGCTTTGGCAATGCCGTTTAGGCAGGTCGCCCGGCTAAAGTTCAATCCATCCAAGTGAACCAAATGTCCATCTGTACGATCTTTCACAATGCCTGGCTCCAAATTAAAGTCCGGGTTAAACAGTTCAGGAAGGAAATCCTTGAGCCATTTCCGATATTCATCCTGTCCCAAAACCACACTCATGCAAAGTGCCTCCTCAAGACAAGGTGAAAGAAAGTCGCTTCCGCTCGGTTCAAAGGAAATATTACAATTTTTATCGTGGTCATAAAGCCGTACGGCATTTGTCGTCAACGACTTTTCGAAGGCAACATTATTCGTTCCTCTAGCATAATCCAAAGCTAAAGAAAGACCGAAAGCCGAATTATCATGATACCCTGTACGGATCGGATAGACCAATTTCGGCAAATATTCCTGATAAGCTTTCATAATATGCTTTGCCATCGGATCCAGGATTTTTGCCCAGCGTTCTGCATCGGGATCCTTCCAAGTCAATAGTTCCTTTTGTAATTGCAAGAGCCAAGCCCAGCCATAGGTACGTTCAAAGTTCTTATTGTTTTTATCCTGAAAGAACGCCAGTTCTGTTGCTGCATTTTCAGTCGTAAAAATCTGATTGAGCTGTTTCCGAATTGCTCCGGACTTATCTAAATCGGGAAATTGCTTCAAAATTCGCACAATCGACCAATAGCCGTGAACCGATGAATGCCAGTCAAAGCACCCATAGAATATCGGATGCAGCGCGCGCGGTCCCTTCAAATCCTGATCACTTCCAAGAACCTGCCCCAGCTTATTCGGATATTCAACTTCAATACAGTGCAATGGTAAAGTCAGCAAATGTCTTGCCTGCGCACTATCCAATTGGATGGGGGCATTGTTCGTACTTGTATTTACTTTAATCGTGGAGTTATTGTGGCAAGAAATTGCCAATACCGAACCGCAAAACAATCCTATTATTCTTTTCATGTTAAAAATTTTTATTCCACCCTTTGAATGGAGCGTGCCATGTATACCTATATGCTGCTAGTTTCTAACTATCAACTTACAAACATGACGGGTTCATAATTTGTTATTATTCTAGTTTTTAGTCAACTCTTCCTGAAGCAGTTCTTTGACCAAATCTGGAACAGCGACTGTCGCGGCCTGTTCGAAGCACACGATACGGCCCAAGTTGGTGCGATCTGGAATATGTTTATCGATTAGAAATGACCTACAATGATCTGGTGCAAACTCGCGAAGTCCGGCAGCGGGATAAACCTGCAGGGAAGTTCCGATAATAATCAAGATATCTGCTTCAGATACATGGGCCATGGCCCGTTCAATCTCTGGAACAGCTTCACCAAACCATACAATATTAGGACGCAATTGGCTGCCTTTTTCACAGCGATCTCCCATCTTTATTTCTGTTCCTACAATTGGATAAATCAATCCGTCGTCAATGGATGACTTCGCCTGATCCAACCGACCATGTAAATGGATGATCTTTGTGGAACCAGCCCGTTCATGCAATAAGTCCACATTTTGTGTAATGACCGTTACCTGGTATACCGATTCCAATTGCTGTAAGGCCAGGTGCGCTGCATTCGGTTCTGCGGCCAGTGCGGCTTTTCTTCTAAGATTGTAAAACTCCTGTACGAGCGCCGGATTTTTCATCCAGCCCGCAATCGAAGCTACCGCCATCACATCATGCCCTTCCCACAGCCCATTAGCATCCCTAAAAGTAGGTATACCACTTTCGGCAGAAATACCCGCTCCGGTTAACACAACAATATTCTTCTTTTTCATGTCGCTTTTTAATCCTTTAAAAATAAGGAAATCTCCTGAATCTAATGAGTCCATAAGTCTACTTTCTTCCAAAAATCAAGAGAGTTTATTATTCATGGATCAACATAGCAGCATAGTCGTCTGGTAGCTCCAACCGAATTGAATCTTTGCTGGCAGCGGCCTTTCTGTTCATCTCATCAAAAGAACGCTGATAGTAGACAAAAGCTTTATTGGGTATATGTAGCTCCCGGGCTTGTTTTACAGCAAATTGATAGCGGTTGTCAACCAGTTTAACCCGTTTGTAAATCCGGTAAGTGACCAGTTGAATCTGGATCTTATCAAATACCGGAATTGTTTTCAGATCGGCTGGCTCATGAAAATATTTTTCATTGAAATACATAAATTCGTCCGATTTAGCCAATTCCTCCAGGTTCAATTTCCCTTTAATAACTTCATTGGTCAGCGAATCCGCCCGTTGTCGTTCTAGTTGATTTCCATCTCCGGCACTACAGGCAGCACAAAGAATAGTAACCGACACAAACAACAGAAAATTATGCATAAGACTCATTGGCCTAAGTTAGCATAAAAATGTTTCCCACCCTAAGATCACGCTAAAATTTGCCTAACATCCAATAAAAAAGCCCAAGACAGCATGATCTCGGACTTAAAATACTTTAAAAATGGGGGAATTACAGATTATTTTCAATTGCTCCAATTTTCTCTCGGTGCAGCGCTAGTGGAGAATCCAACAATACAGCAATAACGGTCATATTTTTATCCAAACGCTCCTTTGGTGCCTGGATATAAACAATACCAGGAATACTGCTCCAGTAAAGTTTATTGAAAATTTCATGGTTGATCATGGATCCTTCACCGACCAGTCTAATCCGTGCGATACCATTCTTTATGCCTTTGAGCGCAATAGGCCCCGTCGGAGTTCCCTCCACAAAAAGATAGACTGTCTGACGATCCTTGGAAAGCGCACTTAGGCCCTCGTAATGGCCCTCAGGCAAGCCTTTTCCGGTTTCATAAAGTGCTTCTGCATGGTTTTTCACCCATTCTACTACCGCAGGATTTGTCGAATTGTTCGTCGGTAGTTTTGCCTCCATACCATCTATAGTCAAACCAGAATGATCGAAGATATTCTTTCCATAATGTAGTGTTGATGCAATCTGATTCAATGCTGTATTTGTTTGCTTATTTTCCAATACAGATGTTAAAGTAACAGCTTTTTCCTGTATGGTACCCCACTGAATCTTATCTTTGAATTGTACAGCCAATACGGTGACGTCCTGGTCAAAATTAACTTTCGTCAGGTCCAATTGGATAGTCTCACCAACAGCTGTGGAAGCCACCTGTGAAGCCGCATCACCTACAACAGCAACTTTTTCGACTGCGCTATTCAGCAAGCCCTTTAGTTGCAATTGTGGTTTTTGTTCATACACATAGAGGTAAAGGGTTTTTCCATCTTTCGACAAAGCAGATTTCCCCTGGTAATTCTCAACCGGAATACCAGCTCTGGTACCATAAATTGCTGCCGCATGTTTGTTGGTCCACCTGCCCAGCTGTTTCAATATATTCAGTTGTTCTTCAGGAATGCTTCCATCAGCCTTTGGCCCGATATCCAGCAATAGATTTCCGCCCATTGAAATGCAGTCAACAAGTGTGCGAATAATCATATTAGGCGATTTGTACTTCTTGTCAAATGGCTGATACCCCCAAGAGTCATTCATGGTGTAACAAAGCTCCCAGAATTTAGCATCCGGACGCGTTACGGGAATGCCCTGTTCAGGTGTCTCATAATCTCCGTGGTGATTCAATCGCGAATTGATAATGATATTCGGGTTGTATTTACGCAATAGTGATAATGTTTCCTTCGCTTTCCATTCTTCGGCATTATGTTCCCAGTCTCCATCAAACCAGATCAATTCAGGCTTATATTGCTGCGATAATTCGCTTAGCTGTTTTTGATAGTATTCCACATAGTGACTCCAACGGTTGGGTTCTTTGGCCAGTTCATAACGCTTTCTGGTACGTGTGAACACATCGTAATAGGGATGGCTCCAATCGGGTAGCGAATAATATAACCCTGTATGTAATCCTTCCTGTTGTATCGCTTCCACAAATGGTGTAATCACATCTTGTTTGGCTGCGGCATCTTTTAGTGTTGTAATAGCCTTATCGGCTTTGGTATTCCATAAGGAAATCCCATCGTGATGTTTTGTTGTAATGACGGTATACTTCGCACCAGCCTGTTTGATCAATTTCGCCCATTCCTTCGGTTTATAATTTTTTGCTGTAAAACCGTCCAGCTGTTTGATATAATTATCGTGATTAATATAATTATTGAAGAAAGACCATGACTCCGAGATTCCATCAACGGAGTAAATTCCCCAGTGAATAAAAATACCCAGTTTGGCATCCTCAAACCAATCCATTTTTTGTGCTGATACATTGTTCTGGGCAGTAACGTTTAAGCACGTTGACACCAAAAGAACAAAAAGAGAGACCTTTTGAAACTTCATAAAGCTAAATTATCGATTACATAACGAGTTTAAGCGGACAAAATACATATAAATCGTCATAATCCCATTGTGTAAGCGATAAATTACAGCGAAGAAGTCTTTGCTAAACCGAATAACTCCTAAATATTATAGGCAGATTGTCAGGGTATAGCCCCAGCGCGCATATTTATAATTGTATTTCAACACAAATTTATCTAAGTTTGGAAGGTATGATCGAACTATATACAGACGGGGCATCAAGCGGAAATCCGGGTCCGGGCGGTTACGGAACCATCTTAAGGACAATTTACACAGGTGACAATGAGGCATTTAAAGGGAAACTGATCGAAAAGGAGTTTTCCGGAGGTTATCGAAAAACCACGAATAACCGGATGGAACTGATGGCTGTTATTATTGGTCTCGAAGCCTTGAAAAATTTAAACCAAGCTGTTACCGTATATTCTGATTCCAAATATGTCATCGATGCAATTGACAAAAAGTGGGTATACGGATGGATCCAAAAAGGTTTTGCGGGTAAAAAGAATAAAGATTTATGGATGCGTTTGATGAACGTTTATAAACTACATAAAGTCAAATTGGTTTGGGTGAAAGGACACGCTGGTCATCCGCTCAATGAACGATGTGATCGGTTGGCTGTCGCAGCTTCCAAAGATAAAGCCAATTGGAAAATTGACACCGTATTCGAAGTCGAAGAAAATAAATAGATCATTCGGATGTAGACAACATCATTTTTGCGTGATCCTCCAGACAGGCATGTAAATATGCAATGATTACAAAAGGCACCAAATTGCACTGCATTTGATGCCTTTTTTTGTGCCCCGGCCAATCACGCCCAATCATAGCTATTGAATTTTATGAACTGGGCAGTGGTGTTTACTAAAAGCGAAAAGCAGGCGCTGCAATTTCCTGCACTTTGCTTTTCCTAAATTCCTTCATGCTGGCGGGTTCCCTGTCTTCCAATTCGGCAAAATCCACGACAGCATTGTCTTTGGCCCAACGAAAATAGGCAGTGGACAGACGCGATACCACCTCATGATGTTGTCCTGCAATATCTTTTCGCTCGGTCGGATCAGCCTCCAGGTCATAGAGTTCCCATTTGTAGGAAGGCCAGGTCGAGACCAATTTCCACTTTCCGATCCGTGCCGCACGATTGCCTGCACGTTCCCAAAAAAGACCTTCTTCCCGTTTTATGGTATCCTGTCCCTCGAAAAGTACTGGAAGTAAACTTTTCCCTGGGAGTTTATTTGCCTGATGTCCTTGGTATTCTGTTGGATACTCCGCTCCTGCCAGTTCATAGAACGTTGGCGCCAAGTCTATTATATGCCCAGTTCCTTTCTTTATTCCCTGTGGAATCCTACCGGGAAACCAAGCAATAAATGGGGCATTGATACCACCTTCATAGGTATAATCTTTAAAAGCTTTAAATGGTGTATTGGATGCATAGGACCAGTTTTTACTTTGTGATTCAAATGAGCCAGCTGTACCAACGGGACCGCTATTTAAGCGGGCACCGTGGAACCACTGGACGAGATCTTCTGCTGGAGCACCATTGTCCGAGAGAAAAACAATAAGGGTATTGTCCAACTGTCCGTTATCTTCCAATTTTCTCAATAATTTACCAATGGTCTGGTCCAGGCGATCGACCATGGCGGCGAATACTTCCATCTTCTTAGCCCACAGCTGTCTTTGATCAAAAGACAAACGCTCCCAATCGTAAAGATCTTCATCAGCGGTAGAAAGTGCGGTCGTACTGGTGACAATACCTAGTTTTTTTTGCCGTTCAAAACGTTCATGTCTAATATTCTCCCATCCCTTGTCGTAGTACCCCTTGTACTTGGCGATATCTTGTGGGAGGGCGACCAAAGGCCAATGCGGTGCAGTATGTGCTAAATAAAGAAAGAACGGCTTGTCCTGTCCTTTGATCTGATCCAAAAAGCCCTCGGCTTCCCGATTGATCAGTTCTGTGGAGAAGGAACTTTCCAGCGGGTAACCTTCGTCATCCGTAGCCCCCTTAAATGTTGGTGCACCAGCATCTGAATTCTTTTCTTCTCGTGGGAAAACTAAATCAAAACCACGATCCCAGGGCAGGCTCTTTCCTTTCCCCGATACATGCCATTTGCCGGATGTCGCTGTGATATAACCATTGGAACGAAGAACCTCAGCAATCGTCAATGATTCGGCGTTGATATACCCCTGATAAGCTGGTAGTCCTAAATCGTTGGAAAAATACCCCACCCCTGCTTTGTGCTGATACTGCCCTGTAATGAGTGAAGCACGTGTCGGTGCACAGATGGAATTGTTATAAAATTGCTTTAATCGTACACCCTCATTCGCCAAACGATCGAGATTAGGGGTTGCGATCTCCGAACCATAAGCTCCTAAATCTGAATATCCGAGATCATCAGCGAGGATCAGGATTATATTTGGTTTTTTATTTTGTGGCAGCGCAGCACTCGTCCATCCCAGAATAAGTGCCATACATAGGATTATCTTCTTCATATCATTACTTTTATGCTTAACGAAATTGATTAGTTGTTTTCAGGCGTTTATAGTCTACCACTCCATTTTCTTTTGCCCAGACTGCATAGCGGGATTCCAGCTCCTTCACAATTTCAGGATATTGATTGGCTAGATTGACGTTTTCCCCCCGATCTTCATCGATATTATAGAGCTGTGGTTTATTCCCGTCGCTGAAAAGCGATACAAGTTTCCATTTGCCCCAACGTACGGCCTTGTTTCCAGCTCGCTCCCAAAACAATGGAACCTTCCGGTCAACCTGGTTTTGATCGGTATGCAATAGCTGCCGTAAACTTATCCCGGGCAAGGGATTAATGGCAAGATTTCCTTGGGTCAAAGGATATTTTGCAGCGGCAAAATCATACAATGTAGGTGCTATGTCAATCAGATGGCCAGTCCCCTTCTTCACGACATTAGCTTTGACCTCCTTTGGATACCAGACAATAAATGGGGCACCAATACCGCCCTCGTAAGGGTTATCTTTATAACTTCGTAAAGGGGCATTACCTGTTTGGGACCAATTGCTATTTTGTATATCATAAGAACCCGGACGGCCGACAGACGCTGTATTTCTGGTGGTATAGATGCGATTACGTTCTCCGCCCTGTGCACCGTTGTCAGACAAAAAGATAATAATGGTATTCTTGTCTTTTTTTAATTCTTTGAGTGTTTGCCGGACTTTTCCGATACTCTGGTCTACGCGATCCACCATGGCCGCAAACACTTGCTGCCGACGTTGCCAGTACTGTTGTTCATCGTAGGTTAGCTTATCCCATACCTGTACACTTGAATCCTTGCCTGCAATAGCCTGTCCTTTGGGAAAAACACCTTTCTGAAGCGCATTTTCGTAACGCTTGATCCGCAAGCTATCCCATCCTGGACGATATACACCCTGATATTTTTGAACCTCTTCTTCTGGAGCCTGTAGTGGCCAATGCGGCGCGTTGAAAGCGAGGTACAGAAAAAATGGTTTTTTATCCTGTGCCTGCTCCCGCAAAAAACCGATGGCCTGATCAGTGATTTCGTCAGTCAGATAGCGGTTTTTGGGCAGATAGAAAGGCTTGTTATTACGGAATAGCGGTACTGTCGGGTTTTCCGGGCCGTTGATTTCATAAAAATTGGAAGCCCCGCCAACAAAATTAAATGAACGTTCAAAACCACGTTGCGCAGGCCATTGCCCATAATCATCACCGACATGCCATTTTCCAGCGATAATGGTGGAATAGCCGGCTCCTTTCAGTACTTCGGCCAAGGTCTGCGATTCGTGATTTAGAAATCCCTGATAGGCTGGCAAGCCGAGATTAACATTAAAATAGCCCATGCCGGCACGATGGGCATATTGCCCGGTCAGCAATGTCGCCCGTGTAGGGGCACAGATCGAATTGTTATAGAACTCTTGGAAGCGTGTTCCTTGCTGCGCCAATTCCGTTAAATTTGGCGTCTGAAAATCAGTACCCCCATAGGGTTCAATATCTGAAAACCCTAAGTCATCAACCAAGATTAAGACAATATTCGGTCGCTTATCCTGCGCAAAGCTCCTATTCAACAGGCTACTTAGGCAAATCAATAAAAAAATATGCACTGTTTTCATAATTTATCGTTTTATGGGATTTATTAAATTTAGCGTATACGTTCATGGGCAATTATTTGGTCAGCCAATCGGGATGTTGTTCCAAATTGGGGTTTAAATTCAATTCGCGCTGCGGTGTTGGGAAATGAATATGCCGTGCTGCGGCATTTGTTTTTCCGGCAGCTTTCAGTTTTGTGACGTAGTAGGCTGAACCGCGACGAGCCAAGTCAAACCAGCGCTGATATTCATAGACCAACTCCTTGCGGCGTTCTTCGAATACCAGCTCTCGAAAACTATCTTTGTTTTCCGTGTCCAGCACAGGAGCCACTCCCGCCCGTAAACGCACCGCGTTGATTGCATCCCGGGCTACTTGTGTTGGACCATTTAACTCATTTTCCGCTTCCGCCAAAATGAGCAAGACCTCCGCATAGCGAATGATAGGTGTATTTTTTGAAGACTGAGACTGATTTCCAACCACCGTCTCATCGTAGTACTTATTGAATTGCGGTTTGGCAAGCGCGTAATATTTACCGTCGGTAGGTGATGTCATACCGTTTGTAAACGTGACGGAAAGGCGTTTGTCTGTTGCTGCAAAGCTTTTGTACAAGCCTCCTTCCACATGGAGCGCATCGGCATAATCTCCATTGATGCCCGGTATATCGGCCGGAGCGGAACGACTGGCCAATGAATTCCCCTGATAACCACTGTTGCCTTTAAACTGTGCAGAAAAAATATGTTCAACGCCGTTCTTTTTCTCTATATCAAAGACATCAGAAAAATTGGAAAAAAGCGCATACCCCTCTTTATCAAACACCTCCTTCGCCAGTAGCTTCGCATTCGTCCAATCTTCACGGGTCAGATATACTTTTGCCAAAAGGCTCTTAGCAGCTCCAGAAGTAGCACGCCCCTTGTCTGCATCAGTATAATTTTTGTAATTCGGAAGGTTGGATGCTGCTTTCAGGTCGTTTGTGATCTGTGCATATACTTCATCTTCAGAAGCCTTTGTAACATAAAGTTCTTGTGTTGACAGGCTTTCTATTGGACGTGTCACAAGCGGAACCGGGCCAAACCAACGAACAAGATTAAAGTAATGTAATGCCCGAAGGAATTTGGCCTCATTGATTAAACGTGTTTGTATCGCAGCATCAATCTGATCTACTGTCATCTTCTCGATATTGACAATATTGAGGTTTGAGGCATTAATAGCATCATAACTCTGTTTCCAGAGCTGTTCCATCCGGTCATTTGAAGCATCATGCGTCAGATTACTCAGGGCGCGTACATGAGCATTCCGTGCTCTGGGTCCGGCTTCATAATCGTCAGTCGCCATTTCCACACCGATCTGGAATAGACTATTGTAAAGAGACTGCCCTGTCTCATACAATTTTCGATAAGTCCCTGTCACAGCGGCAACTGCTTGCCCCTGATTGAGGTAAAACTGCTCTGAAACCAATGTACTTTCGGGCTTTTCGGTCAATTTTGAACAGGATATCCCTGTCAGCAAAATCAACAATACAGCAATAGGACGATATATTTTTTTCATTGGGATCTGTAAAATTTAAAACGTTAACGATAGACCAAGGGAAACTGATTTAGCCGATGGATAAATACCGGCATCCGTTCCGATCTGTACATTACTACCCGAGGTAACTTCAGGGTCAAAACCCCTATAATTGGTCCAGGTGAATAGATTTTGTGCGGCTAAATAGAGGTTCAGGTTTGAAATATGTGCATTTTTCAACCATTCTTTGGGAAAGCTATAGCCAAATTGTAAAGACTTCAACCGTGCAAAAGAGCCACTTTCAACAAACTGATCGGAGAATATTGGTGCGGGGTCTAGCTTCGCTCTAGGGTATTGTTGACTAGGATGACCTGGTGTCCAACGGTCAAGTGCATCTACCGATGCATTTTGTTGGCCAGTAAACATTTCTAGATTTTGTCGATTGATATTCAGTAGATCATTGCCCACCGTTCCCTGAATCAGAAAAGAGAGATCAAATCCCTTGTAAGAAAAGGTATTGCTGATACCAAATATAAAATCCGGCTGAGCATTACCAATGATGGTTCGATCGTTGGCTGTCGTAAACTGGCCATCGCCATTGATGTCTTTATATAAACGGTCACCTGCCTTCGGGTTTGCATTTCCTGTGAACACCCCTTTACTATTCTCTTCACCCAACTGCAAAATACCATCGGTAACTGTACCATAAAAAGTCCCTAACGGCTGACCTACCTTAATTATATAGTTTCCTGAGATGTAAGATGTCGCACCTTCACCAATCGTTAACACTTTATTCCGGTTAAAAGAAATATTCAGGTCCGTATTCCAACTCAGGTTTCCCTGTAGATTTTTGGATTTCAGGCTCAACTCTATACCTTTGTTTGAAACTGATCCAAAGTTTTGTAAGGAGGTGGCGTAACCCGAGGTCCAGGGAATCTCGACATTCAGCAATAAGTCCTTTGTTTTTTTGTAATAATAGTCAAACGTAAACTGTAGTCGGTTTCTGAAGAGGGCAAGATCAAAACCAGCGTCATATTGAAAAGTCGTCTCCCAGCCCAGGTTTTTATTCGGAACCCGCTGTGAGGAAAAACCAGTGACCACATTATTTCCAAAGAGGTAATTTAAGCTATACAAGGTCGAGAGCGACTGATATTGACCGATTTCCTGATTTCCGGTTGTACCGAAACTGGTACGAATCTTTAAATCATCAATGCCAGGAAATGCCTGTTTGAAAAAGGATTCATTTGCGACACGCCAAGAGAATGCTAAGGATGGGAAATTGCCCCATTTATTGTCAGCTCCAAATCTAGAACTTCCGTCTCGACGTATACTTGCCGATGCATAGTATTTATTGGCATAATTATAATTAACCCGAGCCAAATAAGAATGCAACACCCAATTATAGACATCTGATCCTGGACGGGTAATGATAGAACCACTCTGTAAATTATTGAAAAGCAGATCATCCGTAACAAAATTCTGAGCACCAGCTCTGAACAGGTCATTTTTATTTTCCTGTTGCGTAAAGCCGAGCAAAGCATTAAAATTATGCTGCCCGATCACCCCGTTGTAGGTTAACGTATTTTCATTCAGCCAAGAAGTGCCATTTAAATTACCCAGACTGGCCTCGCCTTTGGATCCAGCCCCTTCATAAATGTAAGACGGCAGGTAAAATTTATCATTGCGGTTGTTGAGATCAACTCCAAAAAGCACTTTCGCCTGTAGCCCCTGTAAAATACGGTACTGTGCATAGGAAGTACCCAAAATACGTAAACCGTTGGACGCATTTGTTGTCTCCTTTAATGTGGCAATGGGATTTGCAAATATATTCTCGAAGGGATTGCGCAAGGTATAAGTACCATTGGGTTCGTATATTGTTGCTGTAGGTGGCATAATCAGCAGCGCATTGACAATACCCGTTGGCGCAATCTGTGCATTGGTTTTATTGATAGATAGATTGGCTCCGACCTGCAAACGATCAAAAGGATTTGCATTGATGTTGGAGCGGAATCCCAGACGTTTGAAATCAGTATTTACAATAACACCTTCTTGATCAAAATAATTTGCAGCAAGAAAATACTGTACCTTTTCAGCTCCGCCAGAAAGAGATAATTGCTGATTCTGGATATTACCTGTCCGAAAAGCTTCTTTCTGCCAGTCTGTTCCTTCACCTAATTGATCTATTTCGTTCTGTTTTCGGTATTGATTGGGTCCAAGGCTGGGATTAGCATCATAGAGTGCTTGGTTACGAAGAATGGCGAAATCATGGGCATTCAAAACATCAATTTTCTTGAGCACGCGCTGTACGCCTAAACTACCGTCATAGTTCAGCTGTACATGGCCAGCTTTACCTTTTTTGGTCGTGACCAAAACTACGCCGTTTGCCCCACGCGATCCATATATTGCCGTTGCTGCAGCATCTTTCAACACCTCAATACCCTCTATATCTGCTGGATTTATGCTAGCCAATGGATTGACAGGCGTACCGCTCCCCACCCCCGTACTTTCTGTTTGGTTGTAAACAGGAAATCCATCAATAACATACAGCGGTTCATTCCCCCCCTGTATGGAAGCTCCACCCCGAATACGGATGCTTACACCTCCTCCCGGTTGTCCCGAAGTTTGTGTGACCTGAACACCGGAGATCCCCCCTTTTAAGGTCTGGTCGAGTGAAGAAACAGGTTGCCGTAACAGGTTTTCTGGCAAGGAGGCCACCGCGCCTGTTAAATCACGTCGTTTTTGTGTTCCATACCCAACCACCACCACCTCTTCGAGATCTTCAGATGAAGGAACCAACTCGATAACGGTGGGTGATGTATCGATGACTATCTTTTTTTTCTGGTAGCCTACGAAGGTTAAGATGAGTGTAAAAGGTAGTTTCTGTCCTGTTACAAACTGGAATTTACCGTTCTGATCTGTTTTTACATGATGTGTTACAGCTTCTAGCTGTATGGTCACTCCCTCAATTGGTTCCTTGGTCGTTGCGTCAATGACTGTACTGACTAAAGAAGCATTAATAATTGGTTGTGGTTGCTGCGCCTTTACCTGCACCACTGTGCACAGCAAAAGCACGACGAAAGTAGCATACGGAAGTACGCTGAAATTTTTCATTGTCAGTTCTATTTAATGTGAATACATAAACAAGTGCCAACGCCATTGGTACTCTTGTTTTTAAACTCGAATAGCTTGTTTAATGATTACTAAACAAGAAAAAGGGAAATGCTCAACGGCACATTCGCATTCGACAAATGAAAGGAGAAAGGTAAAATGTTTTGGTAATTGTTAGGCTGCTTTTAAAAGCATTTAGATAGTCGTTTTTCATACTTGTTTCAAATTTGTAGTCTAGATTTTATATTCGTTGCCAACGCCAATTGTTAACGACAATACAAATATAGAAATAGTTTTCAAAAAGACTACTAAACAAGTAGTCTTTTTGAAAACTATTTCTTTTACGCTATATAAACAAATTTAAGATGACCAGATAAATTGGTCACAGGCTTGCTTTGGGAGGCTCAATCGTACCGATTCAATCCCAGGGTTATCCGGAATAATCTTTAAAATAAAATAAGCCCGATTTTATATCGGGCTTATTTTACACATCTTTCTGATGATTTTAATACGTCGTGGTACCGAGTAGGTATCACTTATCTATCATATACTATTCTCCGCTTTCTTTTGCAGCAAGGTATCTTTCTGCTTCAAGCGCAGCCATACAACCTGTACCAGCCGCAGTAATCGCCTGGCGGAATATATTGTCCTGTACATCTCCACAGGCAAAGACACCTGGTATATTTGTTGCTGTACTATCCGCTTTGGTAATCAGATACCCGGTTTCATCCATATCCAATACACCAGTAAATAATTCAGTATTCGGTTTATGACCGATCGCAACGAAGAAGCCTGTTACGTCCAGATCTTTCTCTGATTGATCTTTGTTATTGATCACACGGATTCCAGTCACCACTTGACCATCGCCTAAAACTTCTTTAGCTTCGGAATTATAGTGTACTTCGATATTTGGCGTATTCATGACGCGGTGTACCATTGCTTTGGACGCGCGGAATTCATCACGGCGTACCAACATATGTACCTTAGAACATAATTTTGCCAGATAGGTAGCCTCCTCTGCTGCCGTATCACCAGCGCCTACAATAGCAACTTCCTGGTTTTTAAAGAAGAAGCCATCACATACAGCACATGCTGATACACCGAAACCATTATATTTTTGTTCAGACTCCAAGCCCAACCATTTTGCAGTTGCTCCTGTAGCGATAATTACGGTATCCGCTGTAACCTGTACTGTTCCATCAATTTCTACACGATGTACATCGCCTGTAAAGTCTACTTTAGTCACATAACCAAAACGCACGGATGTACCAAAACGCTCAGCCTGTTCCCTTAAATCTTCCATCATAACTGGACCGGTAATCCCTTTTGGATAACCCGGAAAATTGTCCACTTCTGTTGTTTGTGTCAACTGCCCCCCCGGTACAATACCTGTATACACCACTGGTTTCATATCCGCACGGGCTGCATAAATCGCTGCAGTATATCCCGCTGGTCCTGAACCAATAATCAGACATTGTACATGCTCCACTTCTTGTTTGAATTCCATAATCCTTTTTCTAAGCTATTAATAAGTTATTTTTTAAATTTATCCTGCAATCCTTTCAACATATCCAAAGAGATGCTTTGAGGAGCCTCTTCTTTTTGTTGATTGAACTCCTTTTTCGCAGTTTTTTTATCTTCTACCGAGTGATTGGAAGTTGCTTTCGCTTTTTGTTCACTTTTTTCTTTCTTGTATCTGATCCAGATGTTTTCCAGTACTTTCTTGGTATACAACGGAAAATCTCCATTTTGCATCCAGGCATAGTAGCTAGGCTCCTGTTCAAAGACTTCTACAATAGGCTTGCCTTTGTGCTTACCAAAGTTTATGGTCTCCAATCCATCTTCATTATATACAATACGTCCAGCAAAATCCACCGGTTTACTTAAATTGGTAAATTCGTGTAATGCCGCAACATCATTGACAACAGGATAAGATACAACACCATGGCGATCTTCAAATGCAGTTCCTTCATATTTTGTCAACTGCGCTTTCAAGACTTCATAAGTGGCACGCACATCCGCTTCAGCGGTATGCGCATTTTCAAGGTTCTCCTGACAATAAAACTTATAAGCCGCCTTTAAGGTGCGCTGCTCCATCTGATGAAAGATGTTCTGTACATCAACAAAAGCACGTCCCTCCAAAGAAAAATCTACGCCCGCACGCAAAAATTCTTCCATGAGCATAGGTACATCAAACTTATTTGAATTATATCCTGCTAGATCTGCGTCACCTATAAATTCGGCCAATTCTACAGCAATAAGTTTAAAGGTAGGTGCATCTTTGATATCCTCGTCGCGAATGCCATGAAAAAACGTTGATTCCGCAGGAATTGGTCTTTCCGGATTAATTTTCTTCGTATATACAGTTTCTTCACCATCGGGCATCACTTTTAAAAATGATACTTCTACGATACGATCTGTTGCCACATTAACACCTGTAGTCTCCAAATCGAAAAATACCAATGGTCTTTTTAATTTTAATTCCATGCTGGATATTATGCTTTTTAAAACAAAAACCAAAAATACAAAGTTGGATTTGATTTTTGTAGTCTGTGAAATTTAATTTACAACCGCTTGATGAATCGGCTCCAATTGATTGAACTTGCCCACGACAACCTTTACCATCTGCTCAAAATCGAAATATTTATTTGCGATAGCACGAACTTTTTCGGGTGTCATATGCTTAATCTGCTCCATGTAATAAGAATAATACGTTAAGCTCATATCATTCAATAGTACACTTTTGAATTTATCAGCATGGGAGAAAATACTTTCCAATGAACCCAACATTGATCCTTCCATATATGTCTTCACCAATTCCACCTCTTCATTGGATGCCAATGTCGTTTTCAATAGGTTGATTTCCTTCTCTATCTCAACTAAGGTTGCATTGGTTACATCCACTCCCACTTCTGTTGCAATTGTTAAAAAGCCGGTATATTTAAGAGTCGCGACTGCCGAACCGATACTATACGTATATCCTTTTTCCTCGCGGATATTACGCATCAATCGCGAACCAAAAAAACCGCCTAATAAGGTATTTACAAATTGTAGTGCAGGATAATCCGGATGGATACGCGATATCGTCTGACAGCCCAGGCGAATAGCTGATTGTAGTGCATTTTCTTTTTCCTCGTATGCAAGGGCACTCGCCTCTGAAACTAATGTGGGACTATCATTGCTAGCAACGACAGCCGCCTGCTGCCATTCTAGACCAAATATTTGCTCCAATTCATTCATCAGATGATCAGAAACATTACCGGAGACGATCAACGTACAATTATCTGGTACAATTTCTTTCTGATACAATGCAATCAATTGATCACGGTTAATCGCGTCATAATCTCCTATTTTCGGTGTGCGGCCATAGCGATTGTTTTCACCAAAAACCAAATTATAGAATTTGCGTCGCGCCAGATAATCATTTTTTTGGATCGATACCTGAAACTTCTGCTTATTGTTTCGAAGATAAGTCTCCAACTCCTCTTGTGGGATAGATGCTTCCGTCAAAATATCTTTTACAAGTGGTAGAAGTACCTGACTATGCCTGTTCAACGTATATAAAGACAGGGAAGTCACATCAAAGGAATATTCCGGAACGAGAAATGCACCGTAAAAATCTACTTTGTCTGCGATCTCGGCACTTGACATGCTCATTGTTCCTTCTTTTAACAATGCGCTCAATGCACTGTTTAGCAGTGGATTTTCGTTTTGCGCATCCAGATACCTATTTTCAAAAATCCATTCGATACGAACAAGCTCTTGCTCAGGGGAGTGAAATACATACACTGGCAATCCATTTGGAAACTGCTTTTTAACGGGTTCTTTCAAACTAATATCCCCTATCTCTTGAAATTCGGGTGCTTTTGATCTATCCAACATGTCGTACCTCCTCTTCTTGTGCTTTATACATTAATATTGATACGTTTTCAGGATTGAAAATGTTCTTGGCTTGTTGTTGTACCTCTTGTGCGGTTACAGCCAAATATTTCGATACTTCGGTATTGATGCCATCAGCATCACCAAGTAACTCATGAAAAGCCAAATTCATTGCCTTATCCAGAATAGATAACTCCGCAAATACATTGGTCGACTCGATTTTATTCTTAACTTTTTCCAATTCGGCATCAGACACTAGCTCTTTTTTCAATACATCGAGCTCTCCCCATACAGCACGTTCGGCTTCTTCCAACGATATTCCTTCAGAAGGTTTACCTTCAATAACAAATAGGTTGTTATCGATACTGCCCATCACGTAGGCATTTAACTCACTAAAAAGCTGCTCTTCTTTTACTAGTCTACGATATAGTCTTGATGAAGATCCTCTGGAAAGAATATCCGACAGCAGATCCATTGCAAAATAACCATCCTCCAGTCGTGCTGGACCATGAAAAGCCATGTACAATGCATCTAATGGTACTGCTGCAAAAGCCGTTTCCCTCCTCAGCTCCATTTGTATAGGTTCTTGTGGCAATTGGCGATTATATTTTTGACCGGGATCAATATCTGCAAACCATTTCTGAACCAAAGATTTGACCGAGTCGAAATAGACATCACCGGAGATAACCATAATTGCGCTCTGGGGATTATAATGCAATTTGAAGAAAGCTTTGACATCCTCCATTGTCGCATCTTCAATATGTTTTAATTCCTTTCCAATGGTAGCCCAACGATACGGATGAACCTTATAAGCCAAAGGACGCAATTTGAGCCAAGCATCTCCATAAGGCTGGTTAAGATAACGCTGTTTAAATTCTTCGCTGACCACATTTCGCTGAACTTCTAAGCTCTGCGGTGAGAAAGCTAAACTTAACATACGATCGGATTCCAACCAAAGTGCCGTTTCTAAATTGGAAGAAGGCAATGTAATGTAGTAATTGGTGATATCATTGCTTGTAAAAGCATTGTTCTCTCCACCTACTTTTTGCAATTCTGTATCAAAGTTTGGAATATTGATACTCCCCCCGAACATCAGGTGTTCAAACAGATGGGCAAACCCCGTCTGCTCCGGCGATTCATCCCGTGCTCCTACATCGTACAATATATTGACACAGGCCATCGCTGTGTTATGATCCTCATGTACCAATACACGAAGGCCGTTTTCTAATGTAAATTTTTGGTATGAAACCATCTAATTTTTTTTCGGTTTTATTAAATCCAGTTAATACCTTTTCGCAACAACGTTAAGGTTTTGGCTTCTTCGGAGCCTTCTTCAGGGTGATGATCATATACCCAATTGGCCTGGGAAGGTAAGCTCATCAATATGGACTCTATGCGTCCATTTGTCTCCAGACCAAATTTAGTACCAGAATCCCAGACCAAATTAAACTCGACATAACGTCCTCTACGGATCAATTGCCAGTTTTTTTGTACCTCATTATAAGCCTTATTTCTATTTTTTTCGACCAATGCTGTATAAGTTGGTGCAAAACTACGCCCTAAGTCGCAGGAAAATGCCAGGATCTCGTCCATTTGCATCCCTGTTTTCGCAGTATTTAGTTTATCGTAGAATACACCACCTATTCCCCTCGTTTCCTGTCTATGACGGATAAAGAAATAGTCATCAGCCCATTTTTTAAATTCATCATAAAAGGTCGGATTGTGTTTATCACAGACCGTTTTCAATTGTTGATGGAAAAACCGGGCTTCATCTTCATTCACATAATGTGGTGTCAGGTCAATTCCACCTCCAAACCAACGCATCTGTTCATTCAATTCGAAATAGCGAATATTCATATGAATAATCGGTACCCATGGATTATTGGGATGAATAACAATCGAAACTCCTGTGGCGAAAAAATCATCTTCATCGACACCAAACGCTTTTTTAATTGTCTCAGGCAGTTTGCCATGCACAGCGGAAAAGTTAACTCCGCCTTTTTCCAATATATTACCGTTCTGAATAATCCGTGTTCGGCCACCGCCCCCACCTTCTCTTTCCCAGATTTCCTCTTCAAATCGCGCAGAACCATCCAAGCTTTCCAGTGCCTGGCATATTTCATCTTGAATTTCTTTATAAGCTAAAGCAATTGCTTCTTTTGTAATCATCTACTCTATCGCTACGTTTATGTTAATTTTTCGCTCAGGGCTTGAACAATTTTAGATGCAGGCTGATGTTGATATAAAATTTGATATACGGCATCACAAATAGGTAATTCTACAGCATACTTTTCGGCATATTCCTGAATACAAGCGGAAGCATAATAACCTTCAGCCACCATATTCATTTCAAGCTGAGCAGATTGCACACTATACCCTTTACCGATCATATTACCAAATGTTCTGTTACGGCTGAATTGTGAATAAGCTGTTACCAACAAGTCACCCAAATAAGCAGAGGTATTCACATCCCGGGAGGTATCTCCATCTACTTTGGCCACAAACCTACGCATCTCGCGTATTGCATTGGAAACCAGTACAGCCTGAAAATTATCACCATAACCCAATCCATGACATATCCCCCCTGCAAGGGCGTAAATATTTTTTAATACTGCGCCAAACTCAATACCCAACACATCTTCTGACAGAATCGTTTTAATGACCCTGGACGATAAAAATGATGCAACTAAAGCTGCGCTATCTAAATTTTTGCATCCAAATGTCAGATACGATAATTTACCTAAGGCAACTTCTTCGGCATGACAAGGGCCACCTACCACACAAATCTGATCAATATCGATCGCATAGTGCTGTTCTAAAAATTCACCAATAATCAGGTTATCCTTCGGAATAATTCCCTTGATGGCAGATACCACAATCTTATCCTTAAAATCCTCTTTTGTGACACCTCTTAAAGCATCTTTCAAATAGGCTGCCGGTGTATTTAAGATAACAATATCCGAATTAGCGACAACATTTTTGGCATTTGTATCAATGGTGGTGATACTCAAATCAACAGCAACTCCACTTAAATAGGTTGGATTGTGTTTAAATTTTTGAATATACTCCGCATCTTCCTCTTTTCTAATCCACCAAAAAATATGTTTGTCTTGGTCATTTTCGCATAGCATCTTGATCATCGCCGTCGCCCAGCTCCCGCTACCTATTATACCAATCTTTTTCCCCTGCATGTCTTTAATTTGTTTTCGAGAGCAAATATACTTATTTACTACTTAGATATGCGATTGCTTCAAGAGATATGATACTTTAGTTACTTTTAGCACTGAAAATATTTTGCCAAAATCCATGCTCAATGCCCACGTAATAAGCATTTCCCTCTTGTTTAATGGGGTAAATGTGGATAAAGTCATGTTGGGCAGGATTACCTCTACCGGTCACCAGATCAAATTCGTGCCGATGGAAGGGACAGATCACTTTGCCGTCCTCACACCAGCCATTTTTCAACAGGGCACCTGCATGTGGACATTTTCGGGCAAAGGCATGCAGTTGTTCCCCAGACCAGGTGAGACAAATTGTCTTTCGGCCAAACTTATACTCTCTTATACCTTTCTCTTTTAAAAATAAGGCATCATCAATTTTGTACCAGCGAAGCATAGCACAAGATAGTTAAAAATTACAGTGAATTTTCTATCTTTGTGGAATTTCAAAAATTTGCACTATATATGGCTTTACAATGCGGTATCGTAGGTTTACCAAACGTCGGTAAATCAACATTATTTAACTGTCTGTCGAATGCGAAAGCACAGGCAGCAAACTTTCCATTTTGTACAATAGAACCAAATGTTGGGGTAATTACCGTACCGGATGCCCGTCTAAATAAATTAGCTGAATTAGTCAATCCACAACGTATCGTTCCCAATACGATTGAAATCGTTGATATCGCGGGATTGGTGAAAGGCGCTTCTAAAGGTGAAGGATTGGGCAATCAATTCCTTGGAAATATCCGTACTACAAATGCAATTATTCATGTATTGAGATGTTTTGATGATGGCAATGTCATTCACGTAGATGGCTCGGTAGATCCGATCCGTGATAAAGAGATCATCGACACAGAATTGCAACTGAAAGATCTTGACACTGTCGTTAAGCGTATCCAAAAAGTGGAGAAAATGGCAAAAACAGGAGGTGATAAAGATGCTAAAAAGACTTTTGATATCTTATCTGTGGTTAAAGAACATTTGGAAGCTGGTAAATCTGCTCGTACAGCACCTATTGAAGCGGAAGATTTTGAATTTATTCAAGACTTAGCTTTATTGACGGCGAAACCTGTACTTTATGTATGTAACGTAGACGAAGGCTCCGTTAACACCGGAAACACGTATGTAGAGCGTGTAAAAGAAGCCGTGAAAGACGAGAAAGCTGAAGTATTGATTATATCGGCACAAATTGAGTCGGAAATCGCTCAATTAGAGAGCTATGAAGAACGCAAGATGTTTTTGGACGACCTTGGATTAGAAGAATCTGGTGTACACAAATTAATCAGAGCGGCATATTCTTTATTAAATCTAGCAACTTACTTTACGGCTGGTGTTCAAGAAGTACGTGCCTGGACAATTGAAAATGGTTTTACCGCACCTCAAGCGGCTGGTGTCATTCACACAGACTTTGAAAAAGGATTTATCCGTGCGGAAGTTATTAAATATGATGACTTTGTTAGCTTAGGTTCAGAAAGTGCCGTAAAAGAAGCTGGAAAATTGTCCGTAGAAGGAAAAACATATATCGTACAAGACGGTGACATTATGCACTTCCGTTTTAACGTATAAATAGCTGAATAACTATTCAGACTTTTGAAAAACAGGCGGCCGAAAATTATCTTTTCGGCCGCCTGTTTTTTTGATTATATCTTTATCGGTATTTAAAACCTTGTCTGCATGCTGCGTTATTGAACCTCACAATATGCGGACAAGCAACACAATATTTAATGCACCGTAGCGCTATTTAACAAAATATCTGTGTTCGATTACTTCAACTTTTTTAACCTCCTTATCTTCTAGCATTTTTTTTACATCACAATGTCCTGTTACCCCCCGGTAAATCAACGCTCCACCTAATGACAGACCAGAAAGTCCCGTCAATGGCGATTTAAAGATTTTTTTCACTCCTAAACCTAAAATAAAGCCACCTGCGATCACAGATAACACCCGTTCGGAAGTGCCAATATTCTCTTCAATACAATCGTCCTGTATCTTCGTTTTAATCTTGTCCAATGCAAATGTCAATAGGTTACTCATAATTATCTATATTTAAGTGTTGTTTCTTTATGTAAACAAATTACGATCCAAAAAAGTTTAAAATAGAATGATAGATTTTTATGCGATTTCTCGGATCACATCACTTATATTCGTATTTATCAAATTAAATATACATGCAAGTCAAAAAATATTCCGGTGAATTAGTACCATTTAATGGAGAAGCACTGCGACATTCTCTTTCGCGTTCGGGCGCAAATATCGATCAGGTGAATCAAGTATATAACAGTGTTGTCAATGAACTTTATGATGGCATCTCCACCCGCGAGTTGTATCAACTAGCCTTCGACACATTAAAAACAGTTCGAAACTCATTTGCAGCACGTTACAGTTTAAAAAAAGCTTTGCGTGATCTGGGGCCAGAAGGTTTTTATTTTGAAAAATACATTGCACATTTACTCCGTTCTATCGGTTATGAAAGCACGACAGGGCAAACGGTCCAAGGTCATGCGGTCTCTCACGAGTTGGATGTTGTCGCCTATAAAGATCATAAGTTGGTAACGGCAGAATGTAAGTTTAGAAATGATATAGATGCAAAAATTTCGGTAACGACACCAATGTATTACTTATCAAGATTTAAGGATATCAGTGGAATTGACTATGAGTTTTTCGGAAAAAAATTACAATTTCAGGAAGGTTGGCTGATCACTAATGCCTACTTCACCACAGATTCCATAGATTTTGCCGAATATTATGGCATCAAGTTGCTCTCTTGGGACTATCCAAAAGAAAATAGCATCAAAAGAAGAGTAGATAAGGCTGTATTCTATCCAGTTACCTGTTTAACCACACTTTCAGACCTGGAGGAGCAGCAGTTATTAAAAAATCAACTCATCTTAGTAAAAGACATCGTAAATAATCCGGAGAAATTGGATATCCTGGGACTTAACCAAGAGCGAAAAGAAAAAGTGCTCAAGGAAGCACAGGAATTAGTAGACTATAAAGTGGAAGAAGAATATTAGTATTGACAAACAAAAAGCAATAGGTGTAGATATCGCTATTTGTATATGCCCTATTGCTTTTTGTCTAATTGACTTTATGTGTCCAACACGGTAGGATAATAAATCTGTCCATATTTGGAAAACTCCCTTAAGTCAGTCTTTTCCCAGAAAATACCATAGATTGCCGCACCAGATCCGGACATGGACGCATATATTGCACCTTTATGGTACAACGCCTCCTTGATTTCTTTGAGTAAAGGATATGTGTCAAAAACAGACTCTTCGAAATCATTTCTAATATGAAACTTCCATTCTTGAATTGGTAATCGAATCGCTTCCGCTAAGTTCACCTCTGCTGCTTTCGGTTTAACGCCACGATATGCTTCGGCAGTAGAAACATGAATGTTGGGCATAATAACTGCTAGATGATATTCTGCCAGGTCAAGAGATATCTCCTTAAAATCAATTCCAATGCCAGTTGCAAATACGGCTGTATTTTCAATAAAGAATGGACAGTCAGCGCCCAATTGCGCTGCATATTTTTTGAGTTGTGCACGCGTCAAATTTAACTGAAAAAGATCATTAAGTCCCTTCAAAACAAAAGATGCATCAGCGGATCCCCCGCCCAGGCCAGCTCCAATCGGAATTTGCTTAATCATATCAATGGCGACCGCAGGGATTACATGCTCACTTCTTAACAGTTCATAAGCTCTTATACAGAGGTTATCCTTACTATTTCCCGGAATATAACTTCCTTGTACATTTAACGTAGGTTCCTCCCCAGCGATTGGCATCAGCTCTATAACATCATAAATAGGCAATGGATAAAAGATACTATTCAGTTCATGATAGCCATCTGCGCGTTTGGCTACGACTTGTAGTCCGATATTTATTTTAGCGTTTGCAAAGAGTATCATATGATATGGTCTAAATCAACATCCCAATTCCATCTTAATAACTCACTAATGAGGAGATTGTATCACTAAATCGAGACAGTCTACCTTTTGCTTTGAGAAAATCCAATGAAATAATAAAACTATAGGCAGCGATTACCCCACCTAATTTTTCGATTAGCTTGCTAGCTGCGACAACAGTTCCACCTGTTGCTAAAAGATCATCGTGGATCAAAATGCGGCTACCCTGTGCAAAAGCATCTTCATGAATTTCTATCGTCGCCTGACCATATTCCAGCGCATAGGACTCGGAAATTGTTTTGAACGGTAATTTCCCCTGCTTACGAATTGGGATAAAAGGTAGCCCTAAACGATTAGCAAGTAAAAATCCAAAGAGAAATCCGCGGCTTTCAATACCGGCGATAGCATCAATTTCTATTCCTTGAAGTTGGTCAATAATCGCATCGATCATTTCATTACAAAGTTCGGCATCTTTCAACAAGGGGGTAATATCTTTGAATATAATACCCGGCTTTGGAAAATCCACAATATCCCGGATCTCCAGTTTCAATTTATCTTGAATCATTCTCAAATATTAAATATGGTGCGATTTTGGCAATAGCAAGATCTGAGAGCGTACCGATTTTGGTAAGATCTTCTATATTAGCATAAATGCCATGTTGATCTCGATAATTGATTATCAATTTCGCATCTTTTGGGCTAAGATACGGATGTTTGCCCAATGAATTCGCATCAATCTGGTTAATATTGATTTTTTTAATTCCGTCCAAATTGGATACTTTAATATTATCTTTAATCAGGTTGTATGTTTCAGAAGTGACACCATAAACTTCTTTTAACTGCTCAATTCGGTAGAAACCGCCAAGCACATCTTTATATTTTAATATTCGCTTAGAAAGGATTGAACCTATCCCCTTCAAACTCATCAGGGCGATTGTATCACAGACATTGATATCAATTAGTTCTGCCTTATTTGTTTCGAATTTGTCATACAGCAAAGGATCTTTCACTGTGTTGCTTGCATCTGTTGTCTTGGCTTTGATACGAATATAAGGTTCAAGTTTTTTATATAACCGATCGTTGATAGAATATATCTTTTTGACGTCATCTTTATCTTTAAATCGACCACCTTTTTTTTCGTAATTCTTGATAACAGCAATTTGCTTCTCGGAGAGTCCAAGTTTACCCCAATCCGCTACCGATAAATTATTGGGGTCAAAATAAAACAGCTCAGCCTCTTCAACATTGTGACTCATGCCCCGTTTTGAATAAGGCTTTTTCTTTTCTAAATTAACGTCAGCTGTTACAAATTTCCTAGTTGGATAATCAACCAGTTCTGTTGAATCATGAAAAGATTGCTCAAAAACACGAGTTTGATGGGCAATCGCTGTCCCTTTATCTTCCCGGCTCACAAGGGAATATACAATAGCAAACAGAATGATTACCACTAATATAACAAAGAACCCATTTTGCTCTGTTTTATTAAATTTAAAATAAGTCAATAGCCTTTTCATAAGTTGCTACGGTTGGGTCACATAAATTTAATAAATTAAAAGGAAAATAAAAAGGGAGATATTAAAAAAACACCTCCCTTTTGTTAAATCCTACTACTCTTGCAAGTTTATAACACCGATTTATCCACTTTTTCCACTTTGCTTCCATCCTTTAGTGTTTTGGATATGGCGTCAAATGGTCGGGAAACAACCTGATCTCCTTTTTTCAGTCCGGATAGAATAATGATGTTTTTATCATCTTGAATCCCTGTTTTAATTGGGACTTGCTTGACGGCCTGGTCTTGTAAGACAAATACATATTCTTGTATCTTCTTATTTGTATTTGTAGAATCCTTGTCATCCGATCTAACCGTAACGGATTGGATAGGTACAACCAAGCCTTTATCGTGTTTTGTAAAAATCTGAACGGTAGCGGATAATCCCGGTTTGAAAGGAGAAGCAACATTTTCTTTGACCAGATCCTGATATGAGTCTGCACTAATACGAACCTTTACATTAAAATTTGTCACTTGATCCGTTGAGGAGGTCGCTGTCGTTGTTGTTGCGATATTTTTGGAGGAACTGGCTATTTCAGTCACCACGCCTTTAAATTTTCTATCTTGAAAGGCATCCACTTCAATTTCAGCTTGATTACCTACCCGCACATTATTAATATCATTCTCGTTAACGTCTACATTTACTTCCATCGAAGACATATTCGCGATCCGCATAATTTCGGTACCAGCCATTTGTGCTGTACCAACTACACGTTCTCCCTGCTCGATAGATAATAAAGAAATAATGCCATCCGTTGGCGCATAAATAGTTGTTCTATTCAGATTATCCTGTGCCTCTTTAACAGAAGCCTGAGACTGATCAATGCCGTATCTGCTCGATCTTACGGTCTCTCTTTGTGCCTGTATAGCTGCAAGCGTCGAAAAGTACTCGGAAGAACTCTTGTCCATTTCTGCGGCCGAGATAACCCGTTTCTCAAAAAGCTCCTGATTTCTCTTATAAGTAGCAGCGACATTCTTAAAATTTTCTTCCTGCTGTTTGAGCTGTTGTTGTGCAGCGGCAAGGTTGGCGCGCTGAGAATTCATCGCTGCCACTGTACGATCGTATCCAGACTGTAAAATATCTGGTTTGATCCTACACAAGATTTGTCCTTTTTTGACAAAATCACCTTCTTTGATATTTAATTCAACAACCTCTCCCGAAACTTCAGAACTCAGCTTCACTTCTATTTCAGGTTGTATTTTTCCACTGGCAGATACCAATTCATCCACATCCAATTCTTTCACAACATCTACAGCGACCTTGGTCACATCTCCTTTGCCAAACCAACCGGCCTTAAAGCCGATAAACACAAAAATTGCCAGAAGCGCGACTATTATTAATAGAATCTTTACTACACTACGTTTTTTCTTTGCCATTTTCTTTGTTAATCAAATAGGTTAATTGTTGTCGAATTGAATTGGATTTCCTAAGTAATAATCGATAATCTTAGATCTGAATATTACGTTATATCTTGCTTGAATCAGATCAAATTCTGCTTTGTTCCGTTCGGTCTGTGCGGTAAATAATTCCAAAGAATTTGCCATGCCGATATCGTATCGTTCTTTGGTTGCTTTGTAAGCCGTTTCTGCACTTTCAAATGCTGTGGTTGCAGAAATATAGCTTTGCTTGGCGGCCGTAACGTCCAATACCGCCTGGTTAACTGCCTTATTTAAATTGTTCTTGGCTAATTGCTCAGCAGCCTCAGCCTGTTTTAAACCAATCTTAGCTTTTGCAACATTAACCTTATTCTGATTCTTAGAAAAAATTGGAACAGCAAGTGATAAACCAGTAAAAAATGATTTATTGTCTGATATCTGTTGGCTAAAAGGCACACGATATATCGTTTTGATATCTAGTGGGTCAGTTTGCTTCGTTGTTGCAGATGAATAATTTGTACCATAACTTACATTCATATTAAGTGTTGGATAATACCCGCCCTTAGCCACATCTATTTGCTTTGAGGCGGCTTCTTTATCCAAGGCAGATTTGCGGATATCTGGCTGTAATATTAGTGCCTTTTGATATACATCCACCGCATTTTTATTTTCTGCATGCACCAATACAGATTCTAAATTCGGACGTTCCAAAGAAATTATTGTTTCAGGCGGCATTTCCATTAACTGTTTTAAAGTCAACAAAGACATTTCATAGGAATTCTTTAGTTTTACTTTGTTCAATTCATTCGTAGCGACCTGGTTTTTTGATTTTGCGATATCGGCGATCGTTTTATTCCCGACCGCAAACTGAATCGAATCCAATGAAAATTGTTGTTTGGATAAGGCAATCTGATCATCACTGGCCACCATCATTTCGTGATTTGTAATCGCTTCCAAATAATTCACCAGTACATTTAAAATCAGATCATTCTTCACCTTATCCACCTGTGTGGCCGCAGATTCCAGCTTTAATTTATTAGCTTTGATTTGATTGACTTGTTGAAATCCTTGAAATATGTTCACACTCGACCCGATTGATCCCGTCGTATTTCTGGTCCAAGCATTATTGACAATTTGCGCTGAGGTCAAATCGAAGGCAAAGCCGTAACGGAAATTTTGATCAACAGAAGCGCTTAAGTCCGGCAACAAATTACTTTTTGATTGAAATAAATCCTGACCGGCCAGATCTTTGCTCAATTCGGCTTGCTTTATTTGTACATTACGTTCAAGAGTCATCCGTATAGCTTCGGCTACACCAACGACCTGCTGGGCTTGGATTAGGTTATTCGTTCCCAGAAAAAAACCAGTAAATATTACTGCAGAATAATAAAATCTTTTCATGTTCATATGTAGAACCATACAATTTTTATAGATTTGAACTTCATTTATCGGTTATGTATTTTGTCAAATCCCCTTTTTTCCTGCGTTGGCTTTACCCCAAATCAATCTGGCACATGCCACGAACGGAAAAAAAAGTCTATCTCACTTTTGATGATGGTCCAATTCCTGAAATTACACCTTTTATACTCGATATCCTAAAAAAATATCAGGTCAAGGCAACATTTTTTTGTGTTGGTGAAAATATTAAAAAAAATCCACATTTGTTTCAAAGAATTTTACAAGAAGGACATCAAGTTGGCAATCATACCTACAACCATCTCAGGGGTTGGGATACCAATGATTCAACCTATTTAGACAATGTAACTCAGTGTCAAGAGTTAACACAAACTGACCTTTTCCGTCCGCCTTATGCGAAAGCGAAAAAATCGCAGCTTAAAAAATTATACAAAAACTATCGTGTAGTCATGTGGGATATCATGTCGGGTGACTTTGACCAAAACTTAAGTCCCGAAAAATGCCTTCAAAATGTCATTCCCAATATACAGAATGGCTCAATCATTATCTTTCACGACAACATCAAAGCTATACCTCGTGTGGAATATGCTTTACCTAAAACGATCGAATTTCTCCTAGCAAATCAATTCCAACTAGCCAGGCTCGAATAAGATTAAGGCCTACTCCTTGCTAACACAACCTCCGATTCATAATATTTACCAACACTTACACTAAAGTATCCCAGCACATTATTGGACAAATTTGAAATCGGATTGGATGGTGATGCAGCACCAGGATTGATCATCTGGAAACTATTCCAATAATTATATGCGCCGACATCAATACACTGACGTAAAACACGCACCCGGTCTCCTATTTTCAGATCTCTGTCCCGATCGATAATATCATGCTGAACCTCTAATCCATTATTATATTTATCACTAAATACATCTATAAAGCGTAATTCCCCTCCATTTACAGACATCTTATATTTGTAATAATTCCCTTTCTCCGGCGGATCAACAAAGACCATCGTGGGATAATAAATGGTATCTGTAAATATAATACGTTCCGACAGACCTATCGAATCGACATCAACATAAGACGGCACAGTGGAAGTCCCCTCAATTTCCTTTCCATCCGCTGTCTTTACAAATAGCTGATAGCTGCCCTTTTCTTGCAGTCGCAATGTTTTATTGGTATATATGCCATTAGCACCTGGCAAAAAGGTGTAAATTCGATTATTTTGCAAATTTCTAACGATGACTTCTGCATCGGTGATGGGGGCCAGCATAGACTCTTTTATACTGACTACTTTTTGTATGCTGATCTCATGTTGTTGGTCTGAGACCATCAAGTCGGCAGTGATTACAAGCTGCCCTGTGTTCTCTGGCAAATCGAGATCAATTTTATCTTCACAACCAACCAAGGTTATCCAAGCTAATGTTATAACGGCTACGATCTTTCTCATGTCATGCTAAAATTTAAAGTTCCAGGTAATGGACGGTATTGTTCCAAACAATGCTATCCGATAAATCTCGGTGACATTGGATTGCCCTTCTTTTTCCCTAAAGTCAATCAAATAGGCATTTTTGCGGTTATAAGCATTGTAAATCCCGAAAGATAAACTGGAATAGGTCTTTTTCGTACGTTTAATGTCATAGGTCGCTGCCAGGTCCAGACGATGGTAGGCAGGCATACGTTGACCGTTTCGCTTATCATAATAAAAAATGGTGCGATCATCAACAAAATATTTCCCTGCTGGCATTGTCACTGCATCACCTGTATAATAAACAAAATTTGCACTTAAATTCCATTTTGGATTTAGCTGATACTGCGCAACAACGGCAATATTATGGGTTTTGTCCTGACGTGCGCTAAACCATTGCCCATCATTGATCTGTTCAAACTGACGTTCACTTTTGGACAGTGTATAACTGATCCACCCATTCAGCCTTCCCAGTCGTTTCTTTATAAACCATTCAATACCATAGGCCCTGCCTTTTCCAAATAATAGTTCTCCATCCAAAAATTCATTGGCTTGTAGATCTGCGCCATTTCTATAATCGATCTGATTCTTCAGATCTCTGTAGTAACCTTCTACTGAAAATTCATACCGATTGGAGGCAAAATTCCTGAAATAACCTAATGAATATTGTGTTGACAGCTGTGGTTTAATCGTATTGTTACTCAGAACGTATTGATCTGTTGGTAGGCTGCTTGTCGTATTGCTCAGTTGGTGTAAATACTGGACATTTTTATTATAAGAAGCTTTTAATGTTGTCTGATCATTTACAGCGTAGTTGAGGGAAATACGCGGTTCGAGATAAACGTACTTTTTCCCCATTTCTCCCCGCCCAACATATGTTGAGTCAACTGCTTCACCAGTATTGTCATAATTATAGAACATTGCCGGACCCAACGTAGCATAAGCGGTTGCTCTGACGCCGTAGTTCAATTTGAGCTTGTCATTTATCGACCAATCATCTGAAATATAAGCGGCAATGTCTATTCCCTTGCGGTTTTGGATGCGCAATGAATTCACTTTAGAATCTTCACCGGCCTCGATACTAGCCGGACGGATTTCCTGCAAGGCGGCCTGTAAACCAAACTTTAAGTTGTGACGATCCGAAAGACTGTATTGAAAATCCTGTTTAAAATTATAATTGAATATATCCGAACGAATTTTAAAGTTATTGTCATCTTCAATCTTCACCTGATAATTAAATTTACTAAATATCAATGTCGTATTACTAAATAGCCGATTGCTCCAGACACGGTTCCAACGCATCGTTCCCGTAGCATTCCCCCAGTTGAAATCAAAGAGGTCATGATAGGCCATTGCATCTTTGCCAAAATACCCGGATAGGTAAAGGGTATTTTTATCATTAATCCGATAATTTAACTTGGCATTGAGATCATAGAAAAATAGTGCACTTTTTTTTATATTTTCATCGCTGGAAAGCTTTAAGAACAAATCGGCATAGGTACGTCTACCGGATATCATAAACGAACTTTTCCCTTTTTGTATAGGTCCTTCGACCTTAAGCCGCGATGCAATTAATCCCAATCCACCTTCTACATTATAATGCTGATTGTTGCCATCCAATGTTGTTATTTCCATCACCGAAGATATCTTGCCGCCATATTGTGCTGGCACCCCGCCTTTGTAGAAGTTGACATCTTTGATAGCATCGGAGTTGAAAGTGGAAAAGAAACCAAAAAGATGGGAGCTATTGTAAACCGGGGCTTCATCCAACAAAATCAAATTTTGATCACCACCACCACCGCGAACATAAAAATTGCTACTGCCTTCTCCACCACTTGTCACCCCGGGAAACAGCTGAATCGTTTTTAAGATATCTTTCTCGCCAAACAATACAGGAACCTTCTCTATCTCCTTTGGGTTAAACTGCGTCAAACCCGGTGTCAGGTCTTTGATTGATTTTCTCCGGTTTCCAGTGACAACCACTTCTGCTAACTGGTTTTCTTCAGGTACCAGTTGTACAATATATGTGGTGTCTTTTCCTAGTTGGACAGGCAAAACCTTTGTTCTATACCCTATCGAGGAAACTTCGAGGTATGTATCTTCTCCACGGAGGGATAGGCTAAAAAATCCATACTTGTTGGAAGCAGTAGACTTCTTTTCCGGATCATGACGGACCAAAGCACCAATTATGTTTTCACCACTGATACTATCTCTAATAAATCCTGATATAGATTTAGCTTGTTGACTATAGGATTGCTGTGCGCAAAACAAAATAGAAGAAAAATAAAAAACAACCTTTATAGGTTTAAGCATAGCAGATTAGATTCAAAAATTTGTTGAAAATAATAAAAAAGCCTTACAATTTGTAAGGCTTAATATTAAGTTTATAATTTGTTAGTCAAGGTCTTCTATAAACAAAAATAGTATTTTATTCATTTAAGCCAAATATTTATCTATTTTTCCTGCTATTTTTTTTCTGTCTGAGTGAAAAAATCATTGAAAAAAGCCATTTGGTAGACGATAGAGCGGGCCCAATAGGTCCAATTGTGTCCACCCTCACTTGTAACAAAGGTATGGTTGATATTATGATACATTAATTTTTCATGCAGGGCAATATTGACAGGGTAGAAAAAATCTTCCCGCCCACAATCAATGATCAAACGTAATTTGTTGTTCAGCAATTTGGGAACCATATTGATCACAACGCGATCGTCCCAAACCTGAGGTGAGTCTGCATAATTGCCAATACGATCTTTAATTTCCCAATTGAGGGGAAAAGGTCTAAAATCCACTCCGCCGGCAGTACTACCTGCGGCTCCATACAGATCTTGATGCTTTATTGCGAGGGACAATGCGCCATGTCCCCCCATGCTCAATCCCGTAATTGCCCTACCCTTTCGATCTCTGACTGTGGCATAATGCTGATCTATATAATCCACCAATTCTTTGGAAACAAATGTTTCATACTGATAATTCTTGTCCTTGGCAATATCCCAATACCAACTTCCAAATCCTCCATCCGGACAAACGACCATATATCCATATTGATCTGCCAGTGCAGCTACGTTAGAATTCTTCACCCAATTGCTGTAGTTACCAGAATACCCGTGAAGTAAATAGAGGACAGGATATTTCGTCCCCTCTGAATAGCCTTTTGGCAGAACAACGACCGTTTTAATCTCCTTGGCCATGCTATGGCTCCGAATTGCCAACGTGTCGACCTTGGCGGCTTTGACCCCTAATGCAAAGCAAAATAAGGCCATTGATAAAAGCAATACTTGTTTTAAATTCATGATGTTATAGGTTGGATTGATATGTTCGTTTAAGCAATTTCGTTCCGTGGCACGGATTTGTTTTTCTAACGCAGACTGGTTATTTATCATGTGATCTAGGTACTTTTTCAAAATAATAAAGATAGGATTTTAAACCGAATGGACGCTCACTAATTGTATAAAAGCCCCTGCCGGTATTATCAAAAGTTATTGCTTCCCCCTGTGCTTCTACCACATAAGGTATTTCAATAGGTTTCCGTTGGACTACTTCCGCCCATGATTCACCTGAATTTCTTCTCCAATAGAAGATCTGCGTAATATTTTTGATCAGCATCTCTTTTCCAGTTGGATCAATCGCTGAAGCCGTAGCAAAAGTAAAAGGGAGCTCAGCGACTTTATTCAATGTAAAGTACTGTTGTTTGGTATTCTTAAATATAGGAGCACTATATATTGTCGAGCGGAACTCGCGTTTGGAAACGATGTACAACATGTTATCACGTGGATCAACCATAATAGATTCGGCATCTAAACGTTTTTGCCCAGGAAACTTGACAAAGATGGATTTAATATCTTTTTTGGGAATCACCGCTGAATCACCCTGTAATGGTTCTGGAAAAATATATAAGTTTGCCCAGGTCCGTTTTCCGAGATTGTTTCCTATATCCGCCAAAATCAAATAATTTTTACCGTCTATTTTAACACGGTCTATGTCTTCACAATCAACGGCCTCTATATCTTCCAACGTAAACTTTTGGAGTAGTTTAGCCTCCCGATTGATAAGATATATATTTGCTCCGTCTCCACTGTCATTATGGACCCAAAAGTTCTCCCCTTCACTAGCGGCCACTATTCCTGACACTTCCTTTAGCTGCGCGTCCACCAATTCACCCAAGGGGATTTGCGTTTTAAAATAATCCTTATTATTTTGGGCATATATCCGTAAGCCGGACAACAAGAATACGATAACTAAGAGTACTTTTGTTCGTGCAATATTCATGCTTAAAGATACGTTTTTATTGATATTTAATGCCCATTATGAAGAAGCTCCTGAAATCAAGCCTATTTTTTATTCCGCTATTTTTATTCCAACATAGTTTACTGGCACAGTCCAACTCGTTCCGGATAAAGGTTAAATCTGGACTTGACAATACACCGCCCTATCTCGTAAAATATTACAACAGCAAAGATTGGGAAAAATTTTATGCAGAAATCCAACAGTTCAATTATAACGAGCAATTCGAGTACGACATTCGTGTAAAAAAAACGAAAACAGGGGAAACAACCATTTATACACTGGAAAAAGTGCTTAATCAATCCCAAACAGGGAACTCCGAAATCCTCATTTGGGATGTGGCAGAGAATTATGTAAATAATCCAGTAGCTGGAAAACTGACATGCTTACAGGTAAAATCCAACAAAAGTAACAAATGGGAGTATATTTCGGTACCTGTACGTGGTTTTGATTACCAAGAACAATATCGATATCAGATTAAAGTAAAGCAAACGAACGCAAAAGATACAGACAGTGTACAATATGAATTGCTCGATGTTATCTCCAAAAAAAGGGTCACCGAATTGCCCAGTGTGGCTGCATTCTTAGCCAGATTTAAATGGAATTTACTGCAATTGAATGGTAAAGATGTATCAACCAATAAAGCAAATATCGGTTTCGATGCGAAAAATGGAACAATTGCCGGATCAACAGGATGCAATAACTTTTGGGGAGATTTTAATATTAAGGGAAATTTGATAAGTTTTCCGCACCTCGCAAGTACGATGAAATCCTGCAATGGGGCTAATATCGAAAATGACTTCTTTGCTATTGTGGAACAAAAGCAAATTCAATTTGATATTGCCGAACAGACGCTGAATCTCTACACAAATGGAAAACTGGTCATGATCTTTGGGCTAGAGCGGGAATAAAAAAAAACACCCGAAGTCTGGGGGACTCCGGGTATCTTAGCCATATTATTAACCTATTTTATGAAAAGTATTTATGCCATTTGGAAATGACATGAACAAATATGTGAAATAAAGCGGAAAGAAACGAAAGCACAACCTCATTTTAACACTTTTTTAACATCTTAAAAATATTGAGAAAAATCAGCAGAAAAATGATTCTTTTTCGAACTTATCGATACACGATATGTACTATCTTAACCAGCTAAACCACAACGATGATCAAGACATTTTTTACGACAACATCTTTATTGCTAGCGACGACACTTTTTGCGCAGCAGAACCCCGTTATAACTGGAAATTATGCCGATCCTGAAGGCATTATCTATGGCAATAATTATTGGATTTTCCCTACCTATTCCGCTCCATATAAAGAACAGGTATTTTTTGATGCATTTTCTTCTGCTGATTTGACGAACTGGACAAAACATCCACGGGTGCTTCAGAACAGTGCTGTAAAATGGGCAAAAAAAGCCATGTGGGCTCCTGCAGTTCTTGAAAACAATGGTAAATATTATTTATTCTTTAGTGCTAATGACGTACATCAGGGCGAAATCGGCGGCATTGGTGTAGCGGTAGCCGACAAACCAGAAGGCCCTTATACCGATTTACTGGGAAAGCCACTGATCAATGACATTATCAATGGCGCACAACCCATTGACCAGTTTGTATTTAAAGATAAAGATGGATCCTTCTACATGTACTACGGCGGCTGGAAACATTGCAATATGGTTAAACTCAAACCGGATTTCACAGGCTTACTTCCTTTTGATGACGGAACCTTCTATAAGGAGATTACGCCAAAAGATTATGTCGAAGGGCCTTTTATGTTTATCAAAAACGGTAAGTACTATTTTATGTGGTCCGAAGGAGGTTGGACAGGGCCGGATTATAAAGTCGCCTATGCCATTGCGGATTCTCCATTTGGGCCATTTGAACGTATCGGAACAATTCTTGAGCGTGATCCCGCTATCGCTGTTGGCGCAGGGCACCATTCGGTCGTTAAAATTCCGAACAAAGAAAAATATTTCATTGTTTACCACCGTAGACCATTGGGTAAGGATGGTGCCAATGAACGAGTCACTTGTATCGATGAGATGAAATTTGACAAAAATGGTCATATCCTACCTGTCAAGATGACTTTTGAGGGAGTCAAATATCCTTTAAAATAGATTCATACTTATCTACAATAGAAAAGAGAACATACAACAACCTATCCTAAAAATCAGAGCCCCGATCAATGACCGGGGCTCTTCTTAATTTATTGAAAATAATAAACGATTATATACTTGCAATTACATTATTTAATGTTGCGGAAGGACGCATAGCTTTTGTAGCCAATTCGTCATTCGGGAAGTAATAACCGCCGATATTTTGAGCTTGACCTTGTGCACCGATCAATTCTTCATTGATCTTAGCCTCGTTATCTGTCAATTCTTTCGCAACACCTTCAAATCTATTAGCCAGCTCCGCATCTTTCGTTTGAGCAGCCAAAGCCTGTGCCCAATACAATGTTAAATAAAAATGAGATCCACGGTTATCGATCTGACCAACCCTACGTGCCGGAGATTTATCGTTAGCCAAGAATTTCTCTGTTGCTTCATCCAAAGTTTCAGCCAAAATCAGGGCTTTAGGATTATTTTGTGTTTGTGACAAATGTTCCAAAGAAGCACCAAGAGCTAAAAACTCACCCAATGAATCCCAACGCAAATACCCTTCTTGAAGGAATTGTTCTACGTGTTTCGGAGCAGAACCACCGGCACCTGTTTCGAACAGACCTCCACCATTCATTAATGGAACAATAGACAACATTTTAGCTGATGTACCTACTTCCAAAATAGGGAATAAATCCGTCAGATAATCACGTAAAACGTTACCAGTTACAGATATTGTATCTTCACCTTTACGAATGCGTTCCAAAGAGAATTTAGTTGCTTCAATTGGAGATAAAATACGGATATCCAAGCCAGTTGTATCAAAATCAGGCAAGTATTTTTCTACTTTCTTAATGATCTCTCTATCATGGGCACGGTTTTTATCCAGCCAGAATACAGCTGGTGTCTCCGATAAACGAGCACGGTTTACAGCTAGTTTCACCCAATCTTGAATAGGCGCATCCTTTGTTTGACACATACGGAAGATATCACCTTCTTCAACTTTTTGCTCCATGAATACATTTCCTTCAGCGTCCACCACACGAATAACGCCATTTCCTGCTGCCTGGAAAGTTTTATCATGAGATCCGTATTCTTCGGCTTTTTGAGCCATCAAACCTACGTTTGGCACAGAACCCATTGTTTTAGGATCTAAAGCACCATGCTCCTTACAGTCTTCAATTGTCGCTTCGTAAACGCCAGCGTAACAACGATCAGGAACCATCGCAATAGTATCTTCTTCTTGACCGTCTTTATTCCACATTTTACCGCCAATACGGATCATCGCAGGCATAGAAGCATCAATAATAACGTCAGAAGGCACGTGGAAATTTGTAATACCTTTATCTGAATTTACCATCGCTAAAGCAGGACCATTTGCGATAGCAGCGTCGATAGCAGCTTTCAC
>JAITLV010000109.1 GCA_031277685.1 Sphingobacterium sp.
TATTTTCTTTATTTTTAAGGCGATTTTCGAAAGGGAACAAACTGAAATGAATTACCCGCCTTGTTTAAGTGAAGAAAAACGAAATTTTAGAGAGCTGTTAAATAGCGTTCTCGATAAAAGAAAGAAGCTTGTAGACGATTTACAGGGATATTGAAAATAGGATAATACACTTATTATAATAAGACGAAATCTATTTTTTTTGTCTTTTTTGCAAGAAATTATTGTCATTCCTTTTAGAATTCCCTTTATTTGCACAAATCTCAAATTAGATGGCGAAAAATTTATTGATAGTTGAGTCTCCAGCGAAAGCGAAAACGATAGAAGGATATTTAGGAAGCGATTTTTTGGTAAAGTCGAGTTATGGACATATCCGTGACTTGGTAAAAACCGATGATGCAATTAATACAGAGAAGAATTTTGAACAGAAATATGAAGTTCCCTCTGATAAAAAGGCCGTCGTCAGCGAACTGAAAAAATTAGCGAAGGCAGCGGAAACTGTATGGCTTGCATCCGATGAGGACCGGGAGGGAGAAGCCATTTCTTGGCATTTATTTGAGACATTGGGATTGAAAGATGAAAGCACAAAACGTATTGTGTTTCACGAAATCACGAAGCCTGCGATATTAAAAGCTATTGACAATCCCCGTAAGATAGATTACAATTTGGTTAACGCCCAACAAGCGAGACGCGTGCTCGATAGATTGGTGGGCTTTGAATTATCACCTGTCTTGTGGAAGAAAGTTAAGCCATCTTTGTCTGCTGGACGTGTGCAATCTGTAGCAGTCCGATTGATTGTGGATCGGGAACGTGAGATCAATAAGTTTGAACCTGAAGCGGCATTTAAGATCGTCGCTTTTTTCCACACGGGCAAGGTAAGGGATAGTTTTAAAGCTGAGCTTCCACAGCGATTTGCGACCGAAGCAGAAGCTACGCAGTTTTTGGAAGACTGTAAAGCGGCGCTGTTCGCTGTTAAAAACCTCGAGACAAAGCCGTCAAAGCGCTCACCAGCAGCTCCATTTACGACCTCAACTTTACAACAGGAAGCCAGTAGAAAGCTTGGGTTTTCTGTTGCACGGACAATGCAAGTTGCACAACGGTTATATGAATCTGGACGTATAACGTATATGCGTACCGATTCTGTTAATTTGAGTGATACAGCAATTGAAGCAGCAGAAAAGGAGATTAAATCAGCCTATGGTAATCAATACCATAAAGTAAGACGATATAAAACAAAAACATCGGGCGCACAAGAGGCGCATGAGGCAATACGTCCAACCTATTTTTCGGAACATACGATTGAAGGCGATTCAGCTGAAAAGCGCTTGTACGAACTGATCTGGAAGAGAGCAATTGCCTCTCAGATGAGTGAGGCCGAATTTGAACGGACTTTGGCGAAAATTTCAATTTCTACTCGACCAGAAGACCTTAATGCTTCTGGAGAAGTGATGAAATTTGATGGATTTCTGAAAGTGTACATGGAATCTGTTGACGATGATCAGGAGACTACGTTCGACGAAGATAGCGATAATACAATCCTTCCACCGTTGACAATTGGACTGCAGTTGACATTGAAAAGTATGTCAGCGACAGAGCGTTTTACAAGACCTCCGGCGCGTTATACGGAAGCTGCATTGGTGAAGAAGTTGGAGGAGCTTGGCATTGGTCGACCGTCTACTTATGCACCAACGATTTCTACGATTCAAAATCGTGGTTATGTTTTGAAAGAGGAACGAGAGGGGCGTTCACGTGACTATCGTGTGTTAACCCTTGAACAGGGAGAATTGAAAGGCGTTACAAAAACAGAAATTACCGGTGCGGAAAAGGGAAAAATGTTTCCGACTGATATCGGTGTTGTGGTCAACGACTTTTTGGTCGAGCATTTTAATGGCATCGTAGACTTTCACTTTACAGCGAATGTGGAGAAGGAGTTTGACGATATCGCACATGGATTGACCGAATGGACGAAGATGTTGCATGACTTCTATGGGCCTTTTCACTCCGAAGTAGAAGATACATTAGAAAATGCGGATCGCGCCAATAATGAACGTGAGTTAGGCGTTGACCCCGTTTCAGGTAAGCCAGTCTCCGTACGTATCGGAAAATTCGGGCCTTTGGTTCAAATCGGTTCACCGGATGATGAGGAAAAACCCCGGTTTGCTTCCTTACGCAAAGGGCAGATGATTGAAACCATTACCTTTGAAGATGCGATGGAGCTATTCAAATTGCCCAAAAAAGTTGGTATATTTGAAGATAAGGAAATGACCGTTGCCATTGGACGATTTGGACCTTATATCCGTCATAACTCAGCTTTCTATTCCTTGCCAAAAGGAGTAGATCCTTTGGATGTAACCGAAGAGGAATGCATTCAGATCATTCAAGAAAAACGTCAGAAAGATATTGAAAAAGTGATCCGCGTATTCGATGAAAATCCGGATGCACAAATTGAACAAGGTCGTTGGGGACCGTTTATCCGTTTTGGAAAACAAAATTTAAAAATTCCAAAAGGAACTGAAATCGAGAAGATCAGCTACGCAGATGTCTTGAAGTGGGCAGAAGCTGATGCTCCAAAGGGTAAGACGGTCAAGGCAAAAGCTGCTGAAAAGAAAACCGTGGCTAAAAAAGCGACAGCAAAGAAAGCTCCAGCTAAAAAAACGACAAAGTCTAAATAAGGATGAAAGCAGATTTGCCAGAAAATATAGTAAAAGATATCATGATTGCCGTGGTTTTGGAAGGTGAGACTGTGGAAATAAAGAATTGGACGGTGTATGTCATTAACGATAAGAGCGTGGCTATACAGAACGTGCTGATCAGTTCAAAAGGTTATGGTGAAAAAGACGGAAAACAAGTAACTACCACTACTTTACGACATTTCATCGGAAATATAGAAGCAAAAGCATTTGACCGGGTGGAAGCGATCGATGAACAGGTATTTGGTCTAACGAATGAGTATTGGTTGAGCTTTTACATTGATAATATTATTTACGATAAAAAATATATTTTTTTACCAGAAAGTATCGTGGATGGTAATTTGACGAAGGTGCCCTTGGTCAACAAACCCGGTGTCATCATAGGAGGAAATGAATAATGAGTGGAAGACACAATTTTATTATCGCCATAGATGGCTTTTCCTCTTGCGGAAAAAGTACGCTTGCCAAAGCTTTGGCTAAAAAGCTAAAATTTGCCTTTATTGACAGCGGCGCGATGTATCGGGCGGTAACGCTTTATTTTATTCGTCATAATATTGCTCTGGATGATCAGGAAGCGATTGATCAGGCATTAAATGAGATCCATATTGACTTTATTCCAAATGCTGTCAAAACGGAGATTCACCTCAATGATGAAGATATTTCGGAAGAAATCCGTCAGATGTACATTTCTGATAAAGTCAGTGATGTAAGTGCAATTAAAGCGGTACGAACCGCAATGGTGGCACAACAGCAGAAACTTGGAAGCCGGAGAAATATTATTATGGATGGCCGGGATATTGGTACCACCGTTTTTCCTGATGCCGATCTGAAAATTTTTATGACCGCAGATCCCAAAGTTAGGGCAGCCAGAAGATACCTGGAATTGACGGAGAAAGGGGAGGATGTCACACTCGAAGAGGTTGTTGAGAATCTTGCCAATCGGGATCGTATTGATAGTACCCGCGCTGAGAGTCCATTGCGGCAAGCCGAAGATGCCATTGTACTGGATAACTCGAATCTTACTCCAGAACAACAATTGCATTTTGTTGAAGAGGAATACCTGAAAGTAAAAGCGTCAAGGATACAAGCCTAATAGCATACAAAAAATGCCGATTGAAAAATCGGCATTTTTTGTATCATGGAGACAACTATTTAATACTATTAATCTGCTGTTGCTCCAGTAATTTGTCTACGTTGTTTTTCTCGCCAAACTCTGCCGTCTGTTCTTGAAAAGATTCCAGTAGCGCTTTGATAGCGTCTGAATTATCCGCTGTGCGTTGATAGATTTCAGGAATAGTCTTTTCGATATTCTTATCACCGAGTTCAATATTATCAACTTCGATTTTGCCTATCTTTTCTAAAACAGCTTGTTGACTGTTTCTGACGTCTTCTAACTCTCTCGCTATTTTTTCCATCAATTGGAATTTCTTCAATTTATCCATATGCAATATCTTTAGTTATACTGTAATAAGAACAATGTCGCTCGAAAGTTTGTTTTGTTTTTTTTAAAAATCAGTGAAAAACTACCTTTATGGTGCCGTGGCGTGATAAAAAAAACCAGTCTTTTTTTAAGACTGGTTTTATGATAAAGTATGCTCTTTTTCTTAACTCGTTCTTCCTGGGTACACTTCTAATGCTTTTTCCAGACAGGTTAATGCGTTTTTAAGATCATTTTGATTCAATACATAAGCCAGGCGGACTTCGTTTGTGCCAGCACCCTCAGTACTGTAAAAACCAGTTGCTGGAGCCATCATAATCGTCTCGTTATTGTAAGAAAACTCTTCCAGCATCCATTGGCAGAATTTATCCGCGTTATCGATAGGTAGTTTGGCTACCACATAGAATGCACCACCAGGATTAGGGGAGTATACGCCATCAATTGCATTGAGTCCAGCGACTAAAGTATCTCTTCTTGCCGTATATTCTTTTGATACAGCTTCAAAGTAGCTGTCTGGCGTATCCACAGCAGCTTCACCTGCAATCTGTCCCTCCATTGATGGACTCAGGCGCGCCTGTGCAAATTTTAATGCAGTCTGATAGAGTTCTTTATTTTTAGTGATAATACAGCCAATACGGGCACCGCATGCAGAATAGCGTTTAGAAACGGTATCAAAAATGACAACATTATTTTCTAAACCTTCCAGATGCATAGGGGATATAAACTCTCTTCCGTCGTAACAGAATTCGCGATAAGCTTCATCTGAAAATAGGTAAAGATCATATTTTAGACAAAGTTCCCGCAGCGCTTCCAGTTCTTCTCTTGAGTAAAGATAGCCGGTAGGATTGTTTGGATTACAGATACAGATTGCTTTAGTTTTTTCCGTAATTACTTTCTCGAATTCAGCGATAGAAGGTAATGCAAATCCACTTTCAATATAAGACATGATCGGCTTGATCACAATGTCGGATGAACAGGCAAAACCATTGTAGTTTGCATAAAATGGTTCTGGGATAATCACCTCTTCACCTTCATTTAAACAGGCTTGCATGGTAATTGTGATGGCCTCAGAGCCGCCGTTCGTGACCAAAATATCTGTGGGCTCGATATTGTAATTTAGCTTATTATAATACTCGGCTAATTTTTTTCTGTAAGAAGCTGTACCTTCAGAAGGCGTATAAGCCCATACTTTGAAATCAATGTTTTTCAAAGCATTAAGCATAATTTCAGGTGTTTGGATATCAGGTTGTCCGATATTGAGGTGGTATATTTTTTTACCATCCTTTTTTGCTTGATCAGCATAAGGCGTCAGTTTTCTGATTGGTGACGCAGGCATATTTAACCCTTTTTCTGATATTACTGGCATTATAGTTTTTTTAAAATTAGTTGTGCAAATCTAACCAAAATAAAACGAAAAAAGCCACATCAGGATGTGGCTTTTTTCGTTTTATGTGTCGGATTATTATTCCACAATCCCTTTAATATAAAGCGTCTTTACAGGTGTTTTCGTATTCGATTGTACTGTAAAACTTTTCGTGAAAGGAGCCTTGGCGGCCGCGTTATAAGTAACCTTGATTGTTCCCGTTTCTCCCGGTTTGATTGGCGTTTTGGTAAACTCTGCCACTGAGCATCCACACGTAGGGACTACGTTAGAGATGATAATAGGCTCACTGCCTGTATTTGAAAATTTAAAATTATATGATACAGGTGTTCCGGCCGGGATTTTGCCGAAATCATGTGTTTCTTTTTCAAACTTAAATTCCCCTTGTCCAGCTTGCATAGACGAAAAACCGATAAAGGAAATGATCACTGCTAAAATTGTTATATACTTTTTCATGCTTCTAAGATATTACTTTGTGATTAAAATAGTACAACTGATATGCCAAATGTACTGTTTATTGCCAATTTTTTATACATCTAACAACTTTATTACAGTTAGATTATCCCTTCTTTAAGCAGATCTTGTATATGAATAACACCATCATAGGCTCCCCGATCCGATACCAGTAGTTGGGTGATATTATTTTCCCGCATGATATGGAGGGCACTGGCCGCGAGTTCATTCTTATCGATCAGTTTTGGTGATTTACCCATAATGTCTGCAGCGCTTATGGTCGATAGATCAGTATGTTTTTCGAGCATGCGGCGGATATCACCATCTGTGATAATACCCAAGATCTGCGTATCCTTTAGGACAGCTACCGCACCGAGTCGGAACTGTGTGATCGTAATGATGATATCTTTGATGTTCGCGTCAAGTTGTACACTCGGTTTGCCATTTTGATCAGATAAGTCCCCAACTTTTAAGTAAAGCTTCTTTCCTAAGGCACCACCCGGATGGTATTTAGCAAAGTCCTGATCGGTGAAATCGCGGCATTCCTGCAATACCACAGCTAGCGCATCGCCCATGGCCAATTGTGCAGTTGTGCTTGAGGTGGGCGCTAAGTTGTTTGGGCAAGCTTCTTTCTCTACTGTTGTGTTCAGGATATGATCGGCATTTTTAGCTAAATAAGATGCTGTGTTACCCACTAAAGCAACCAAGGTATTTTTTGTTTGTTTCAGAAAAGGGACAAGCACCTTGATCTCTGGTGTATTCCCACTTTTAGAGATGGCAATGATCAAATCATACTGTTGAATAATCCCCAGATCGCCGTGGATAGCATCGGCTGCATGCATAAAGATGGAAGGTGTTCCAGTGGAATTTAATGTTGCAACAATCTTTTGGGCAATAATGGCACTTTTTCCGATCCCTGTGACGATTACCCGGCCTGGAAGATGCAGGATTTTATTTATTACGGTAACAAAATCATCATCAATATATTGTGCCAGAGCAGCTACTGCTTTGGCTTCTTCTTGAATAGCTTGAATAGCTATATTTTTTATTTCGTAGTTGTTTTTCACAAAAAATACTCTTACTTTTATGTATTAGAATAGATTGCAAAAATAGATTATTTTTCAGGATTATTTCTTCATTTATCTATCTTATTTTTGCCCAAGGCACAATGGAAATAGAAAAATCACTTTTCGACAATTTACAGGATTTTTTTGGTTTTGATACTTTTAAAGGAGATCAAGAGGCTATTATAACCAGTATTCTTCAAAAGAAAGATACTTTTGTTATTATGCCAACCGGGGGAGGGAAATCAATATGTTATCAACTGCCAGCTCTCATGAGTGAGGGAACTGCAATTGTAATTTCCCCGTTGATTGCTTTAATGAAAAATCAAGTTGATCAACTTCGTGCATTCGGCGGCGAAGATAGTATCGCTCACTTTTTAAACTCTTCCTTAAACAAGAGTGATATCACCAGGGTAAAGGACGATGTGCTTGCGGGTAAAACCAAGTTACTGTACGTCGCTCCGGAATCACTTGCCAAGCAAGACAATGTAGAGTTTCTGCATCAGATAACCGTATCTTTTGTGGCCGTAGATGAAGCACATTGTATCTCTGAATGGGGGCATGACTTTAGGCCTGAATATCGTAAAATACGTCAGGTTATCAATGAGATTGGGGCAAACATTCCAATTATTGCATTAACTGCTACAGCAACTCCCAAAGTACAATCTGATATTCGTAAGAATTTGCAGATGAATGATGCTGTCTTGTTTAAATCATCCTTCAATCGGAGCAATTTATATTATGAGGTACGTCCTAAAAAAGACGTTGTCAAAGAAATTGTACGTTTTATCAAAACGAAATCTGGAAAGACGGGCATTGTTTATTGTTTGAGTAGAAAGAAAGTTGAGGAGATCAGTGAAGTATTGAACCTGAATGGGATCAAAGCATTGCCGTATCATGCCGGACTCGATGCGAAAACAAGGGCCGATACACAGGATAAATTTCTGATGGAGGATGTGGAAGTGATTGTTGCTACAATTGCTTTTGGTATGGGGATAGATAAGCCAGATGTGCGCTATGTGATCCACCATGATATTCCGAAGTCCATGGAAGGTTACTACCAAGAAACTGGGCGTGCAGGCCGTGACGGCGGCGATGGTTATTGTCTGGCTTTCTATTCTGAAAAAGATGTCGAGAAGTTGACGAAATTCATGAAAGATAAACCGGTGGCCGAACGTGAGATTGGTACACAGATTCTTAAAGAAGTCATTGATTATTCCGAGTCTGCCGTGTGCCGCCGTAAACAGATTCTCCATTATTTTGGTGAAAATTTTGACGAACGGGGCTGCAGTAACATGTGTGATAATTGTCGCTCGGAAAAAGAATATTTTGAAGCAGAAGAGTCTTTAAAAGATGTATTAGGCTTTATTAAGGAGCAGGGTGAAAAATTTGATGACCATCATGTTATCAATGTGATGATCGGGCAGAACAATCAACCTGTATCTTCCTATAAGCACGACGAGCACCGTTTGTTCGGTTCTGGAAAAGAGAAGGGAACTATTTATTGGAAATCTGTGTTGAGACAGGCTGTATTGGACAATTTTATTGAGAAAGATATAGACCATTATGGTTTGTTAAAATTAACAGACGTCGGTCGACATTATTTAGACAATCCCTATCAATTGAAATTTGTTTTGAACCGTCCTATCGAAGGCGGGGAGAGTGCTGGTGGAGACGATGCCGGTCATGGGACAGGAGCACTTGACACGACCTTATTGGGTATGCTCAAAGATTTGCGTAAAAAGATTGCCAAGAGTAAAGCATTGCCACCCTTTGTTATTTTTCAGGATCCTTCCCTGGAGGAAATGTGTACACATTATCCTGTCAATATAGACGAATTAAAACAGATTCAAGGTGTGGGGAATGGTAAGGCGATTAAATTTGGTGCCTCCTTTATTGCGCTCATCAAAGACTATGTGGAGGAAAACGAAATAGATCGCCCTGTAGATTTAGTCATCAAAAGTACGGCGAATAAATCAGCGCTGAAAGTGGCCATCATTCAAAATATTGATCGTAAGATCGCGCTAGATGATATTGCTGCAGCGAAGGGGATTACCTATGAGGAAATATTAAAGGAAATTGAAACAATCGTTAATGCCGGTACCAAGATAAATATCAATTATTTCATAGATGAAATAATTGACGAAGACCGTCAGGATGAAGTGTACGACTACTTCAAAACAGCTGAAAATGATTCAATCAATGATGCGCTCAAGGAATTAGGCGGAGATGACTATACGTTTGAAGACCTCCAATTGATGCGAATCAAATTTTTATCGGAATTGGGTAATTAAAAATTTTATATAATTTACTATATGATCAACAAATACATTCCTGAAATAAAGAATGGAACTTCGCAGAATTTCTTTTTAATGGCAGGGCCATGTGCGATAGAGGGAGAAGAAATCGCTTTGCGGATTGCGGAGAAAATTGTTACCATTACAGATAAGCTCAATATCCCATATATTTTTAAAGGTTCATATCGCAAGGCCAACCGATCGCGGCTGGACTCTTTTATGGGTATTGGTGATGAGAAAGCGTTGAAGATTTTGGAGAAGGTAGGGAAGACCTTTGGTGTTCCTACAGTGACCGATATCCATGAAAGCCATGAGGCAGCAATGGCAGCGGCTTATGTAGATGTTCTCCAAATTCCGGCATTTTTGTGTAGACAGACCGATTTATTGGTGGCCGCAGCAAAAACAAATAAAGTTGTTAATGTGAAAAAAGGACAATTTTTAAGCGCTGGATCCATGAAGTTTGCTGTAGATAAGATCGTGGAATCTGGGAATGAAAAAGTTTTTTTAACGGATCGCGGTAACACATTTGGTTACCAGGACCTGATCGTTGACTACAGAGGAATCCCCGAAATGCGTGCCTTCAATGTGCCGACGGTGATGGATTGTACACATTCGCTTCAACAGCCGAATCAGACTTCTGGAGTAACCGGAGGAAAACCAGCATTGATAGAAACAATTGCCAAAGCAGCTATCGCTGTAGGGGCTGATGGTCTATTTATCGAAACACATCCTGACCCTGCGAATGCAAAATCTGATGGGGCAAATATGCTGCACCTGGATCTGCTCGAAGGCTTGATGGAAAAATTAGTACGTGTTAGACAAGCTATTTTATAGTATAATAATAAATCGCAATAGAAAGGAGCCAATAGGCTCCTTTTTTAATCAATTTAAACTCAAATCTAAATTATCCTATGTTTTCAAAAGTTTCGCTCATGGCATTCATGCTGTTTTCGCTTTCGATGGTCAAAGGACAGCAAAATTATAACTGGTTTTCACCACTTGACGATAAACATGTAGAAGGCCGGCTTGACAACCAAAAACTTACAGCTTTTAATCGGCTTCCAGATGAGCTGGAAAAACAGGTGCGTAAACCTGTATGGGAGTTGGGACAAAATTCGGCGGGACTTTATATTGATTTTCAAACATCAGCTGCTGAAATTACAGTTCAATATCAAGTTGCAGGGGGGCTAAATATGCCACACATGCCTACGACAGGTGTGAGTGGACTAGATCTCTATGCTTATGATAAAACGAGCAAAGCTTGGAAATGGGCTTATGGTAATTATGATTTTTCAGATACGATTACCTATACCTGGAAGAATATAGGTAAGAATGACAACTTTAGTTATCGTTTGTATCTCCCTTTGTATAATACGGTTAAGTGGTTGAAGATCGGTGTTCCGAATGATGCCAAGTTGACTTACACACATACGGCTACACAAAAGCCTATTGTGGTTTATGGGACATCTATTGGACAGGGGGCATGTACCAGCCGTCCGGGACTAGCCTGGACAAGCCAGGTGGGACGCGCCTTCAATAACGAGATCTTGAATTTGTGTTTTTCGGGGAATGGTCGTCTTGAACAGCCTATCCTAAATATCATGAATAGCGTGGATGCGGCATGTTATATTTTGGATTGTATTCCCAATCTTGCTATTACAAAATCGCTTACCGAAAAACAGTTAGATTCCTTATTGGTTAATGCGGTTACATTTTTAAGAAAAGAGCATCCGACCACACCAATTATCTTAACACAGCATAGTTCTGGGAATATCAATACGGTATTTAACGAAGATAAAAATAGAGAATACCAACAGAGCAGCAGGGTGTTGAAGACAACTTTTGATAAATTACAGTCGCAGGGCGTTAGGCAACTTTTTATGTTATCCAGCGGAGAATTGGGGTTGGACTTAAATTCGACAGTCGATTATGCACATCCCAATGATCAAGGCATGGAACACATCGCAAATGCATATATTAAACTACTAAAAAAGGTGTTGAAATAAAATCATTATGCTTTTGCAAGCATTAATAGTGTTGAAAATTAACTGGAGCTTCTTTCTGGAGAATAAAATAAGCCTAGTAAGCTTATTGATATCTTGATAAAAAAGACGAATCTAATCCAAGAACAGATATTTAAATAAAAAAGGGAAGTTTTTAACTTCCCTTTTTTATTTATTTCTTTTTCAATTTCATGGTCATTTTTGCTTTTTCACCGCCGCCGTAATTGAAAGTTTTTGCATTACTTTCCTTCTTTTGATGAAATGCTCCACCACGAGAACTGTCTTCCTGCTCTTCTTTTGTTGTTTTCTTCTTTTTATCATTCGAAGGGTTATAGATCTGAAGATCCTCCGGTAAATCCAGTACATCCATTCTTTTGCCCACAGCCTGTTCGATTTTCCGAACCATGGGAAGTTCCAAATCAGTCGAAAATGTCAATACAACACTGTCCTCATTCTCGTCATTTTTGACCAAATGAGTTAAAAATTCCTCTTTTTCATTTGGTAATTCAAACTGAAAAATAAAAGGAATATTTGCGAGATCAACGGTATTGGTATTTTCCCGTGCGATGATCAATACACGAGATAGTTCATTATCCATAAAATCTGCCATTGTTTCAAAGCCAAAATCATCATAAAATAATGGGTTTAAAATAGCAATCTCTCCCTTATGCTGTTGAAATAAACTCGTTGCTAACTTTTGTGCAGTAAGCTTTGAATTCACAAAAACAACCAATTTTTGAAATACTTCCTTGTCCTGGAGCAGGTAATTTAATAAATTGATTTTTGTGGTGAAATTGGGCAGCTGATACAATAAAAGATCTAAGGTATCAATGGTTTCGTTTTCCAGTTCGTCAACTTCTACCAATGCATAATCCTCGTTTAGGTGCGTATCAATCATGTCATACAGTTTCTGGTGTTCAACCGTACTGAAGACAAGGTGTTGTACTTTCCCACAACTTTCTGCGAGTTCTCTTACAGGAGTCTGCATTCCCTGTTTGATGATTTCTTCTGCGTCATCAATTATTAAGGTTTGGATACGGTTGAGATTGAGGGCTAATTTGAGATAGATTGAACGCGCACGGTTGGGAGTTGCTACGACAATATCCTTTCCGGCAACTAGTTCTTCAATTTCTTCTTCCATGCTTCCGCCGGCACGCAATCCGATAATGCGAAGATCTCTATTTTTGCTGAGCTGATAGAATTTTTCAACAATCTCGTCGATGCGTTCCTCATTGGGGGCTAAGATTAAAAACTTAGGTGCCTCATCATCCGTGAATTTTAACTTCATCAAGGTAGATAATACATAAGTTGTGGTCTTGCCCGCTCCTTCAGGAGCAATCGCAATAACATCCTGTCCGCCAAGAATTCTGGAAATACATCTACTCTGAATTTCCTTTGGAGCCAAATAACCGAGCTCGGTCATCGTAGCAGTCAATCTTTTACTTAGTTTTAGTTTCTCTAACGACACGTATCCTTTAGTTTATGTAAGTTGCAAAAATACACATTTAGTTTTGAGATCAACTAATGTGCACCCATTTTTGAAAATACATTGATAATAATCACCCCAGCAACAATCAATATCATTCCGATGACTGCTGCTGTATCAGGAATCTGTTTAAACAAAATCATTCCGATCAATGTGATGGCAACTATGCCAATGCCTGACCAAATAGCATAAGATATTCCAACGGGAAGGTACTTTAATGTTATACTCAGGAAATAAAAGGCGATAATATAGCCAACAATACAGATGAGTGTAGGTTTCCACAAAGTAAAACCCTCGGATTTCTTTAAGAAAGTGGTAGCGAAAATTTCCGCGGCAATGGCGAGAAGTAAGTATAAATATTTCATCATGAGCGATTCTTTCTTATCAAAAGACTGTATGCAAAGCTACACTTTTTTCATTTCAATAGGGTTGTGTTTAAGCGGTTGAATTGTATTACTGACCTAAAAATGCTGTGTTTAGGAGGGCCTGTCATATTTTGGGGCGTAATTATAATTGCTTATAAAAGTAAATTTTTTTAAGTTTGACCAATCCACTAATGGGAATTAATAAGCTTTATGGGATATATTCGAGTTTTTCTAAAAACCTTATTTATATGCTTAGTTTTTCTATTTTCTTGCCCTTACCTGCATGCGCAAGAACAGTTGCAAGAGCTTCAGAAATCATACTATAATCTTCCTTTAGGAAGTAAAGAACGCTTTCTAATGACTGGAAAATATGCACAGGCACTCTATTTTAATAATGAGAAAGCATTAGCGACCCAGATACTCAACGATAATATTCAACTGGCCAAAACTTATCCGGATAAACAATATTATGCCTATTTGAATTGCATTGCAGCAATGAATAGCTATAACGATCATCTCTTTGAAAAATCACGCTTTTATTTGGAACATGCGAAGTCCGTTTTGCCGATCATCAATGATAATAGTACCAAAGGGTATATTTATTACTGTGATGGATGGATTATGACAAGACAGAATAAGGAAGATCAGGCCGTTTCACAGTTTCACAAAGCGATTTCTTTTTTGGAGAAGGCTCCACAGACGGATGCAAATATTGCTCGTAAATTGGCTATTTATAAGGAATTAACAGCTATTTATGCGAATCAACGGAACTACGACTTTCAGGAAAAATACACAAACCTTTTGCTGGAAACAGCCAAAGCTGGCCGAAATACGAGCAGTCTATTTGATGCCTATATGCAGGCAGGTTATCTATTTGAGGAAGAATATCGTTCAAATCAAGCTGACCGACAACTTTTGAATAAAGCGGAAGAACATTATCTCGCAGCTTATCAAATAGCAAAAAACAACCGCAAAAATCTCGTTAACCCGACGGACATGGCGTATGTATCCGTTAATTTAGCCAATTTATATCACGAATTTTACCCGGAAAATGAAGCTAAAAAGGCGACTTCATTTGCGCAGCAAGCACTGGAAATCGCACAGGAAACCGGACAATATGCGCTTATGGTACCTGCCTATGGGGTATTGGCTGATGAAGCATTCAAAAATGGACATAGGGATCAAGGGAAAAAGTACTTACTTCAGGCGCTTTACAACTTGCAGCGCGAGCCACATTATGATTATCAGGTCGCACTCAGTCTGTATAGTAGACTTGCTGAAGTGAGTGTCGAAGAAGGAAAGTATGAAGAAGGATTTCAGTATCAAAAGAGCTATATCAATGTTTTCGAGGAAGCATTTAATTCGGATAAACTGGATAAAACAAAACAGCTTGAAATCAAATTTGAGCGGGAACTGCAAAATCAAAAATTAATGCGGCTTCGTTTAGAAGGCGAAAAAAAAGAACAACAGATCAAGTTGATGAAAGCACTTAATGATCGACAAAATCAATTGGTTGAAAATTTAAAGCTAAATGAACTCAATCGGACGCAGCAACTGAAAGTGCTTCAACTTGAGCGCGACAAAAAAGAACAAGACCTGCAGTTGAGCCGTTTGGAAAATGAACAGCGGCTACAGGAACTCGACGTTTCGAAGCAAGAAATAGCGTTTAAATCACGCATGAATTCGATTTATATCTGGTTATTTATTAGTTGTTTAATTGCTGTTATTTTATTGTTTTATGCGTATTGGCAACGTTCTAAAACATTGAAACAAAAGGAACATTTACATGGTCTTGAAATAGAGAAGAATAACCAGCAACATGCCATTAAAAATCTAACAGCCATGCTGGCCGGAGAAGAAAAGGAGCGCACCCGTTTGGCGCGAGATTTACACGATGGTTTGGGAGGACTATTGTCGAGCACAAAACTTGGATTATCCTCTATCAGCACCAGTGGACCCGAAGAGCATTCGATTAAGGATGGGATTACACGAAGCATTGAGTTATTGGATGATGCTGTGGATGAACTCCGTCGGCTTGCACATAATCTGATGCCAGATTTGATTGTCAAATATGGTCTCCAAGAAGCATTGCAGGACTATGCGGCACGAATGAGTCAGGCGAGTTGCCAGGTAGAGTGCGAATTTCTTCAATTTGAATCAAAACTAAGTGTAGAACATCAGATATCGCTGTATAGAATAATTCAGGAAGTGGTCAATAATGCATTGAAGCATGCTGAAGCAAGCAATATATTTATCCAGCTTTCTATGTACGATGAACGTCTACATATTACCATTGAAGATGATGGCAAGGGATTTGATACAGCAAAGGTAGATTTACAACATTCCGCAGGAATGCACAATATACAGTCAAGACTTTCTTTTCTACATGGTGAGATGAAGGTGATATCCGCCATTGACGAGGGGACTACCATCGAAATTGAAATGCCTGTTGTTTAATTAATAATGTAAGATGATAAAAATAGCGATTACAGATGATCACCCTCTATTGTTGGAGGGATTAAAAAATATTATCAATTCCCACGAAGATTTTGAAGTGGTGGGTATGTATGCAAGTGCGGAAGAACTATTTAAAAATATTGCATCAGATGCACCACTGGTATTGTTACTGGATATCAATCTCCCTGACGCAAATGGAATTGATCTGGTAAAAGGACTTAAAGAGACCCATAAAGAGCTCAAAATTATAGCTTTCAGCGTACATAATGAACTGGCGGTTATCAATAGTATTTTGAACGAGGGAGCAGATGCTTATCTTCAAAAAAATGCCACCGGCAATGAGATCATTACTGCTATATCAGATGTTTTGGTTGGCAAGCGGTATATCTGTGCGAAAACCCAGGCAATATTGAGTAAGAAGACTGATACAGGACTGAAACAAGTTCCAAAACTTACACGCCGCGAAAAGGAGATTTTGACCTTTGTGGCCAAAGGGATGACAACCAATCAGATTGCAGAATCCCTGTTTATTAGTTCACATACCGTGGAGAGCCATCGTAAAAATTTAATGGAAAAATTTCAGACGAAAAGTGTGACCGCGGCCGTCAAATCTGCCATTGAATATGGTTTGATACGTGAAGCCTAAGAGAAATTCCGCAATTACCTGAATTCAGGGATGAGAATAACTTGTTGTATTTGATACTTTTGATGCTATAGATAAAAGATAGAAAGTATTCAATGTATATGGTTATATCAGTTCGTTTATTCCGTCGTTCGGGAAGAAAGTTGCTTCCCTATTGTTTTGCAGTTGTATTGTCTTTGGGTTTTAGTTCCGGTACCGTCCGTGCGCAGGAATTTGAGACTAAAATACCCAATGGATCAAATACGGTCGTAGCGATTAATCTGGCGAAGGTGGTCGAATACACGGAAGCTTCCACACTAAATAAAATGCTGGATCGGATTGGTTTTTTCAAACATTTTGAAAAGAAAAGTATTGACCTGCAAAGGGATTTCCAGCAAACCGGCGTGGATGCAAAAGGGATCGCATTATACTACAGAAATAATAGTGATAGCTTGCTGTACGGTGAGATGATCATTCCGATCAATGACAGTGATCGCTTTGAAAGGTTGCTGAATATGCAGGGCACTGCACTGCCGGCTTTGAACGGTTATCGTCGCTTCAAAACGATGGATGGGCAGTTGCTGGCCTGGAATGCCAAGGAATTCAGGGTGCTTAAGGGAGAAGTTGATCCTACTTATTTTGCCAATGATTCTATTGCAGCATTATATGGTATTGAAAATATAGATTACGCTGCCGCTGCTGTTGCAGCAGCAGATGAGGCTGAGGCTACGGCTAATTGTGCAGATTCTGTATTAATGGATTCTGCAACCGTGGAATGGGAAGCATTTGACTTTGATACATTACAAGCTGAGATACAGCAAGAGGAGGGAGAACCTTTGAACGTCTATAACAGTGCCACAGCTGCTGACACGAGTGTCTATGAGGATCATATCAACTATGATTCACTTGATACGGCTTTTGAAGAAGTAAATAGACGAAATGATTCCATTAAGAATATCTTATTGGACAAATGGTTATTGCGTGAACAGGAACAACTATTGAGCGGTAGCTATCCAAATATAACTGCACAAGAACAAGCGCGTTTTCTAAAGAATGTGGATATTGCACGTGTATGGCTTCCCAAGGTTGACGGTTTTTATAATGGTCTGCATTCCGTGCGTTCCATTGTAGATGCGTATTATCATACAAGCAATTTTTCTTTGGAAAATGACTATAAGGACATGTTTTTTGATCTGACACAACAGAAAAATAAAATTAAGCTTAAAACTGGAGTAACCTTAGGCAAAGATTTAGTGAAACTGACTAAACAATTGTATGCAAGGAAGCCAAATCCAAAGTTTGCAAAGTATTTAACAGCGGAAACGCTAGGTTATTTTAATGTTAATGTGAATACTGAAGCTTACCTAAAAGAAATACCGGCATTTTTTGCAAAAAACCTGAAAAAATATTTTGGAAAAGAGAATGAGGTACTTGAGCTAATGGCGCTTGGACTTGAAATTGCACTCGATGAAAAAGCTGTTGCCAAAATTATGCCCGGAGATAATCTCGTCGTTGTTAATGGAATCGCTAATTTGAAGATCGACTATGTTGATTACGATTATGACGATAATTATGATTTAAAGGAGGTTAATAAAACCAAGGAAGAGAAAGTGGCATCTTTTATCTGGATGTTTACATCAGAAGATCAAAGGATCATCAAAAAGGCATTGGATGTCGCGGTATCAAAGACTGATGCTACCTTTTCGGAAGGTATCTATAGAATCAAACTAGGCAATGACAAGGATTTTCCGTTATACCTGATGTTCGTCGAAGATCTAGTGATGATCAGTAATGATAGCCTGCAGCTAAATAAAATTCTGCATAAGGATAACTATCCGACCAAACCCAATAAATCTTTTGCTAAGCTAATGAAGGGAAGTAAATTTTCTGCGGCTTTCCAAACCAAGAAAATACCAGCGTTGACAAAAGATCTGAATCTTGTATTGGGCAATAGCTGGCACGCTACATTAGCAGAATTGAATAATTATGGTAATTTTACGTTGAGTTCTAAAGGAATTGTGGGCAATAGATTGGAAACTGATTTGCAACTGGAGTTGCCTGAAAAGGCAAGCAATGGACTACAGTTTATGATCAACCAATTGCTCGATGGAATTGTACCCGATAAACAAGCCGAGCTTGACAACCCAATAGATATAACTGACAATGATTAAAAAAGGAATAATTTGGACTTTAGGTGTTATTATAGTACTGGCGATAATAGGCTGGGGAATCTATATCATTCGACAACAGCAGTCGTATCAATCTGTTGTTCATAAGAAGAGCCGGGCTTTATTGACAATTTCCTTGGATGATATCCTATTGAACCAATTTTTTGATAGATGGCAAACTGCACCAAAAGGAGGGCAGGACTTCGCCAAAAAATTGAATAAACTAAAGGACAATGGAATAGACATTAAGGCCAATGTATTTCTTTTTTCACTGGAAGACAATGCAAAAAACTTCTATGCATTTTTTGATTTGAAAGATGAGAAGCAGTTTTTGACCTTTTTGAAAGCGGGTTTGGTCGTTGACACGATTGAGAATAATATTGCTCCGGGGGTAAGCTACGCATATCAGGAATCAAATAAGATTGCATTTGTATGGAAAGGGAAAGAGCTGTTGGTAGCACTGGGCTTTAATCTTGACAAAAAGAAAGACGAAATGCTGCGGTTGATCCAATCGGAGACAGAGCGGATCACCATCGAAAGCTTTATCAATCATCCGAGTAAATTGACCCGTAAATCTTTGCGCTACAGTGATATTTCTACGAAAAATTTTATAGAGTTTGATTTGAAAGGTAATCATATTGAGGTTCTGGGTGAGCTTCAGTCCAATAGCTGGAATTTCCCACAAGAATATCTTGTGCGGGAGTTAGTCAAGGAAAATTATATCAGTAAGGGCTGGATCAATTTTCCGAACGAAAGGTTAAAGACCGCTATAAAGGACATTTTGGTCGATCTTCCGATACTAGCGGATTCAATTATGGCTCATGCGAAGGGAGATTATGTGGATATTGAGGTGTTGAATAATCAGGTTGTACAAATGGATACCATTATTAATTATGCCGTTGATGATAATTTTGAGACAGTGGAGGAAAAGACAGCGTATGAAAGTAAAGTGCCAAATGTAAGGCTGAGTATACGTGGAGACAGAAATTTACCGAAATTTCTTCCCAATAAGTTGTTTTACCAATGGTTTCAGAAAGTTGATGATCAGTCTTATATGTTGTCAACAGCATCAGATGTGGACAAATTACAACCAAAATATACAAAGACCAATAGTCTTTCCCATGTTGCAGTTCATCTTGCAGATTGGCCGAATGCCATCAAAATTACGCCAATGTCAATGCTAAAAACCATTGCTTCCGATATGGATCTCAACGTGAAAGTTACGCGTCCGAATCAACTTATCCTCCAGGGTACGATTCGGGATTATTCGCATGAATAATCGAGCAGGTCATCATTAGGACACCACTGTTTGTTCGTAAATCCAAAACATTCTCTGTGAGTAGGTGGTTTATTCATACAAACAATGATGATCAAGTATGGATATTAGGACCAAAAGTAGAAGCCAGATAAAGACGTATTGGCGCATTTTGAAGAGTAGCGTTACCGGATTTCTAAATGAAGATTCTATGAAATATAGTGCTTCTTTGTCTTATTATACCGTTTTTTCAATTGGCCCTATACTTGTTTTGATCATCGCCCTTGCTGGCATTTTTTATGGTGAAGATGCCATAGAGGGCAAAGTTTTCATGGAATTACGGGGACTTGTGGGCAATAGTGCGGCCAAACAGATTCAGGAAGTTATTCAAAACCTAGAACTGTCAGGTAAATCAAATATGGCTCTGCTAATTAGCAGTATTACGTTGATTTTAGGAGCAACAAGTGTATTTGGGGATATCCAAAATTCAATCAATAAAATATGGCATGTCCGGGCCAAACCAAAGAAGGGCTGGTTAAAGTTGATTCAGGACCGGCTGCTGTCTTCCTCTTTAGTTATTGGTCTAGGTTTTTTGCTGGTGGTTACTTTGATTATCAACGGTGTAATTTTAGCCCTAACCGGACAGTTACAACGTTATTTTCCTGATATGACAGTGATGCTGGTTGACGGGATCAATTTTGCACTGTCGTTTGGTATTATATTTGTCCTCTTCAGCATTATTTTTAAAGTACTCCCTGATGTCAATATCCAGTGGCGGACTGTACGTGCAGGCGCCTTATTTACGGCTATTTTGTTTGTTCTGGGCCGTTATTTGATCGGAATATATCTGGAGCATTCGGCAACTCAGGATACCTATGGTGCTGCTGGTTCCTTTGTCCTGATTTTACTGTGGGTATATTATACGGCTGCTATATTATATTTTGGAGCAATCTACACGAGAGAGTATGCAACTGTGATGGGGATCCCAATAGAGCCGGCCCAATTTGCGGTGCATGTGGAGACCCAGGAGATCGAACGGGCAGGCGGCGAGATTCCTCCAGCACCCTTGACACAGGAAGAAAAGAGCGTAGAAGTTGATCCGACGGACGATCGCAAAGACTAGGACCTCGTTGGCAGAATTTTTACCGCTGCACAATCTTTAAAATAAACCTGCTTGTCCTGCGGGAATCAAATTTAATTTGAGTCCTATGGTGAAGCTATGTCTTCGGTGTCAGTGGCGTTTTTTTCGCGGTATAACTTTTCGCCAATAGAACCCTTATCGCCTAGAGCGCGTCCTTTAATAAGCCATGAAGTTCCGAATAAAAAGAGTGCTATCGCTTCAAATACAAGTGTTGCGTGTCCAAAAAGCTTCAACGGAATTAATGCAATACATACAAGTATACCATATCCGCAAAATCGGTAGATGTTATTTTCATTTAGGATACTCATAGGAATCTCTCCGTTGGATTCTTGCCCAATTGTAAATACATGGATGGAAAGGAAGGCAAAGGTCAGAAAAAGTATCGCTGCAAATCCATAGTGCAATTCTTTCAAACCAATAGAAATCAGTGTGCATTGGGTGCAACTGGTACCTATCGGATCTGTTGGAATAAATGCGACAGCAATTGCCATAAAACCAGCAAGATTTGTGAGGAGGTTATCATTCTTCCAGATGACGCTGTTGCCATTCCCTTTATAGCAGATAAGAAATAGCCCTACGGCACATAGCGTCCCGGTGAAAATTTCCCTTAGGTTTGTAAAGTAATAGTGGCTTATGGAAGGTTGGATAGCTGTGTTAAAAAACTTGAATAGTGAAAGTAAAACTAAAATAATGGGTAAAAAAATACCCAAATAACCGATCGCTCTGCGTAGTCTTCTATAGGCAAAAAGATTTTGGTTCTGAATTTTTTTGATATGCATAAACAGGACAACTGATAGATTAAAAAAATCTCACTATGTCATTTGAAAAATAACATGATGCGTATGGACTAAGCTAAAATAGACCTAAGCAAATATAAATCTTGAATTTGATGAATGAAGATTTTTTTAAAGAAATTTGAAACTTTATTTTTCAACTCAGATCGAGTTTCTATACCCTGGATTGGAGGCAATTTTATAGTAAGCTCTCTCTGGAAATGACAGATAGCAATTCGGCGGTATCGCATACGTTGAATTTTTGCGATAAGTATTTATAATAGGTGTCTATGGTAGAGCTGTTTAAGCCCATCGTAATTGCAATTTCCGCTTTTGTTTTTCCTTGCGCCAAATAGCGGAGTAGCTCCATTTCACGGCGGGTTAAGGACGGAAGAGAATTGCAATTATCCACTGATCTATTTAACAGAGTATTGGCTTCTGGACTTAATACGATCTCGCCACGCATGACTTTTTCAATAGCTTCCAGGATGGCTGTAGCTTCTGTACTTTTTAGGATAAAACCAGCCCCGCCATGATGCAAAAGATCAATGATAGTGCTTCTTTCCAGTGCGCTACTCATCCCTAATACACGAACCTTCGGAAATTTTTCTTTAACCTCCCGACAGACATCTATTCCACGGCCGTCGCTGAGAAACATGTCTACTAAGAGTAAATCTATTTTTTTGACTTTGATAAAATCGTTGAATAATGCAATGCTTGGAAAACCAATGGCTATTGCATTGGAGATATTACTCTTGATCAAGTCTTGAATACCATCCAATACCATTGGATGGTCGTCTAATATCGCTATAATCAATTCGCTATCGTACATAAATCTCAATGTTTACGGAAGTACCGTTTTGGGGATCACTCGCGATTGACAACTTGCCTTTGAGAAAGTTGACCCTGTTCCGGATATTTTTTAGACCAATTCCTTCTGCGTTTGAAAGGTCTTTTAGATCAAATCCCTTGCCATTATCATCCACTGTGATCAAAATAGTATCCAGTTCCTGAATGAGTTGTACCAGAATCTTTTTTGCTTTGCCATGCTTGATCGCATTAGTCAATAATTCCTGTACGATACGATATATATGCACCGTATTGGCCATAGAAAGATCCGTTAATACGTCGTTGGATTGGAATTCTATCTGCACTTCAGAACTCATCATATCAGCACATAGATCATGTAAAGCTGTTTCAAGTCCATTTTTCAGTAAACTTTCGGGCATCATTCCCCGTGCGGTCCTTCTGAGCTCACCAATAGCGATGCCCAATTGATCATTTGCCTTTTGCACTAGGGATGCTTTATCTCCCGCAGGATCTGAAAGCCTCAGTTTTATTCCACTCAGGGTACCGCCGATGCCGTCGTGTAGGTCCCGTGCAATCCGTATGCGCTCGCGGTCTTCACCTTCAAGCAGGGCCTGTGATATTTTTAGCTCCTGATCTCGTCCGATTTCCTCCAGGCGATTTTTATTATTCTTTTTATTTGTTCTTAACACGTAGAAAAGAAATAGCAAGATTACTAAAAGTGCCGACGCACTGATACCCAAAACTAAATTCAGCAAAACCTGATTTTTGCTTTTCAGTATAGCTTCACGCTGCTCATTTTCCAAAAGGGCAATCCTTTTCTCTTTTTCCGAAGTTTGATAGTTAATTTCTAGATCGTGTATCTCTACTTCCATATTTTCATACTTGGTACTGTCTGAAATAGCGGAATATAGTTTCTGAAAAGTATAGGCGGTCTTATAGTCGCCATCCCTGCTAGCGATAAGTGCTACATCCTGCGCGTGGCTGGCAGCGATGGATTGACGATCATCCTCTTTTGCCATTTCAAATAAAGTAAGCGCAGCTTGCTTCGCTTGTTTATTGTCTTTGGCTAAATTGGCGACCTCATACTTGGAATTATAAAAATCATAATAATTGGTGCGGCTCTTGAGATTTTTGAGCGCCTTTTCTGCTTGTGCTAGGGCTGCCCTGGATTTCTTTAAGTCTTTCTTTCTGACGTAATACCATGTCAGATAGGCATAATATCGACCGGAGTATAAGTTGGAAGTTCCTACTTGATCAAGATAAGACTTTACTTTATCAAGATAGGTTTTCATAAGCAGTAGGTCATTCTGTCCGTATGTAATTAATGCGGCTGTAAGATAGGTGACAATTTTATGTTCAGGATCAAAATTATTCTTGTTTAGAAAATCGATCCCTTTTAAAATATAGATTGTAGCCTTATCGTAGTCCTCTAGTTCATTAAAAGTGGCTGCAATATTCTCCAAAGTGACATGATAAAGCCTATTGTCCTTTATCTTTTCAAATATTGGTAGATTTTCAATTAAAAGTTCAGCTGATTTCTTGAGGTGACCGGTGACTTGGTAATTGGCTGCCAGATTATTTTTCGCATAGGCGATGACGCGCATTTCTTCTGCAGATGTTGCATTTTTTAGGATTTGGACGACCTGATTATTATAATATTTCGCGCTATCCAAATGGATCAATATCGTATGTAGGTAGCCCATGATCTGGTTACCTTTTGCCTTATATAGTGGCTCCTTTGTTTTACGGGAAAGCGCAAGTGATGTATAACCATATTTAAAGGCCGAAATGCTATCTCCACGGAGAAAGTATTCCCGCGTAAGCTTATTGGCAAGTGAAAGTCTGGCCGTGTCGGATTTCGCTGCTATATATCTATTTTTTAAACTATCTATGATGTTGATCTCTTGGCCATATACGGCAGATAGCGCTAATATTGCGAAGATAAATTGGACAAGCAGTTTCTTCATAAACACTGTTAATTGTATGCTGATCAGTTGCTTAAAGGTTTTATTTTTGTCTATTTACAAACCTATAAAGTATTATCAACTATTACAATACAGATAAACCATTAAATTTATCCTCCTATTTATAGGAGGGTAGTGTGTTGATTGCAAGTCTTGAACAGATCTTCAATTTTATGTCGGACGCTAGTCCTGAGGTTTGGAAGGATCAGTACTTAATGATCTTCGATTTCTTAACCATTTCCGAATAGGTTCATCATACCATTTTAAACTAATGTAGGCCAATACTATACTACCAATTAGGATAAGTAGAGCATAAGGCCATGCTTGGGCAATATCCATTCCAGGATGATTACTGATCCAGGCAACGTAAAAATAGACTATCGGATAATGTACTAAGTAAAGCGGGTAGGAGATAGCACCTAAAAATTTACAAAGTTTATAGGTATTTTGTGTATGTATTTTGCCACTGGCTCCAAGGTAAACGATAAGCGGGAAAATAATGATGATACAGACCGATTCGTAAACACCATTCAACCACAGTCGCTCAGCACCGCCGATACGTGGCATATACAGGACGATGGCTAGCAGGAGGCTGCACCACAAGAAAGCAGACCTAACTCGGGATGGCTTAGCTATACGTGAAAGCAATAAACCAGCAAAAAAAGGATACATTGTTCGCGTAATACCGATCTTTAGCTGTTCAATATTTAAGGTCCAACCTCCACTCACATCACCATTTGGACTTGTAATTGCTAGATGGGCAAGTGCAATGGCGGCGATCAATACCAAAATAGATAATGCCGTTTTTGACAGCTTGCGGATACCGATTGCATATAGGATATTGGCAATGTATTCAAAGAATAATGACCAGCCTACACTATTCAATGGATGCATTTCTTGCCAGCCGCGAATATCCAATGATTGCGGTATAGGGAGTATCGTGTAACCAATAAGCATAACCAGCAACATTTTCCATAGCGGGACAGTATGAATAAGGGGCCATATCGTTGAATCTGTGAAATAAAATCCTATTGCACCGAGAGTCATCCCCAATATGACCATCGGCTGAAGCCGTTCGACGCGGCGTTTTAAGAAAGTACCAATACTCATTTTCTGCCATTGGTCATCATAGGCATAACCAATCACAAAGCCCGAAAGGAGGAAGAAAAAATCAACGGCAAGATAACCGTGGTTGACTAAAATGTCTAGGTGTCCTGTGCCCAAAGGCTCCGCTAAGTGGAAAGTAACGACGATAATGGCCGCTACACCACGTAGACCATCCAGGATAGGGTAATGGGTTTTCGTAGTATGACTACTTTGATTCATTGGTTGTAACGTATGGAATTCAAGTTCGATTATTTGTTTATAATCTGTTATCTAATTAAGTTGGTGAAATTAACTAAATAACTACTCCGAACTCCACCAATTCATATCAAACTCTCAACAAATAGTCTCATTTTGTCCTTTGGATCAGGCTGTCCAGATTTTTATAGACTTCATGATATTTTTTTTGGCAATAATTCAATCGAATTTTGATAGTTAGGTAGGTTTTCTTTCAAATAGGTCGGAAAGATCTGATTGAGAGATGCGTCAAATTTGTCTTTTTTGGACTGTTTTAGAAAAAATATTGTTTCGGCAATCAATTTGTGATGTTTTTTGTTTGCTCTGTTGGATAATAATTTTTGAGATAGCGAATTGTAATCGGTTCCTTGCAAATATTAAATAGTGCTTAGTAGTACTCGGCAGTCCCTTAGATTTATACTGGATTTAGTAAAACTCTTTGGACAACTAACACAAAAATAAATGAACTACAAACCGTTTTGTCGCCCAGCACCGAGATTAATTTTGTTATTTATACTGACCTTGATTTTTATATGTTGTACTGATGAAAAGAGTAAAGAAAGGAATCAGCCAACCGTTATGAAAGAGATCGAATTGAAGTCCGTTGAGGTCATCAGTACGGGAGGTGAGTTGGGCTTCTACGCTCATCTGTCAATAGATAAGGATTCTACCCATTACAAACAAACTGTTGCTGCTAATCCAGCGGATAATTCGGAATACCACAAGCAAACAGATCTTCAAGATTGGAAAAACCTTGCGACTAAAGTTGATTTAACAACGTTCAAAGCCGCAAAAGAAGGTAAAAGTGTTCAGCCTGTAGATGGTATTGATACCAAAGTCGTCATCGTAAGCAATACTGATACCATCTCGAAAATGAATGCCTATAATAATAGTGTCTGGAAAGATGTTGTTGAACAGCTGTATCATCGCCAGGAATAATAGTCTTGGGATAGTTTTATGCAATGAAAAAGCAGTTATTTTTATATATTTAGTTATATATTATCGCTTTAGGAGCGTACTGTCAGTGGTAAACAATTATAAAAATAAAAACATCATAAAAATAAGATATTATGTCATTTGAAACCTATATTAAAAATATTGAGGAAAAAACGGGAAATACACGTTCTGACTTTGAAAAACTTGCAGCCGAAAAAGGATTTACTGAAGGTGGCAAATTGAAAAATGGGGTAAAAGCAACAGAAATCATAAACTGGCTCAAAGAAGATTTTCAATTGGGACATGGCCATGCAACGGCGATGTATGCATTTATCAATGGTAAACGTGAATAAGGTTCCTATACATATCGTTAGGAGTGGTGTCTGAATTCAATCAGTTCTAGATCCTCTTGCAATGAATTTCCTTTTACGTTGTCTATATTACTGCCTCATTCTTTTATTATATTAAGTATTTCTTGTTTCATTTGTATTAGTCTGAAGTTGCTACATTTGACTGGACGTTAAGTTAATGTAATTATTTAAATTAGGAGGTTAATTCGATTGATTAATGATATTTTATTAAGCTATTAAAAAAGTTAAATTGATGCAAACGTCGGAAAACAAAGAATATGAGCAGTTTTTTGCGGAAGCAATAGAGATTAACCCAAGTGTTTTTCCTTATTACGATAATGATAAAACAAATTCAATTGACACTTTGAATGTCAATGATCCATTAGATGAGAACGTGACCTTTTGTAGTACTATTGGTCTGTCTGATTTTCCCAATAAAATTGAAATGAAAGATGATTCACTGTTAAATATTCCAGTTGAATTGCTTATGGCCGGATAAGAAAATGCATGATGAGATTGGGAACATATTGTGTTATTCGACCTTTTCTATGGGAGGATAAGCTAGCTGACCTGAGATTTGGAAATAGGAAACTCAAGACTATTTCTATTTTTATTTTGAAAAATTTATATTTATCTTAAATTTATTGTTCGCGCCAATTATATGAAATACAAACAATGATGTCTCCCATAGAAACCGCTGTACTAGAAAAATTGAAGAATGGGGATCTTGACTCATTTAATGAAATTTATTTTCAATATTCTCCTAAAATCTATATTAGATTGATCAAGCTTGTAAAGAATCCAATAGTTGTGGAGGAAATTCTGCAGGATGTATTTACCAAGATATGGCTTAACCGAGAAAAAATCGATCCAGTTAAAGGTTTCGTATCCTTTCTTAATCATATTTCGGACAATCTTGCTATGGATTTTTTTAGAAAGGTACAACGGGATAAAGCTCTTCAATTGGAAATATGGGCATCCGCTGTCGAACTTTATTATCACACTGAAGAGAAAGTGTTTGCTAAAGATACCCAACAGATGTTATCCAAGGCTATTGAATCATTGAGCCCCAAACGAAAAGAAATTTTGATGCTCAACAAATTTCAGGAAAAAAGTTATAAAGAAATAGCCGATCAACTGGGGATTTCAGTCTCCACCGTAAGTAACCAGTTGGTCAGCGCACTAAAAGATATCAAAGAATATATTCAAAAAAACTACCGTAATGAGTATATTATCAGTTTTTTGGCAACTTTTTTATTCAAACTTTAAAAAATATAAAAAAGTAATAGTGTGATTCTTTCCGCCAAACGTATAGAGGGGTAAATACAGCAATGTATTGAACTAATTATAAACAGTTTTGAGAGAACAATCTTTTAGATATCAATTGGTGGAGTATATCCACAATAGATTGGAGGCAGAATACTATGAGGCTTTCTTTGACGAAATGGCCAAGATAGATCCTGTACTCCTTCAATCTTGGATAGCGGGAATACTTGACCAAGAAGACATACAAAACACTCGGAAAATTAATATACCTGATTTATCCAATGTACATCAGAAGGTACTTGCGAATATCTATTCCATGGATCCTCCAAAAACCAGACGTATACTGAGATTGAATTATTGGGCTTGGGCTTCCTGCGCCGCATTATTGATTTGTGCCCTGTCAGTGCTATATATAATAAATCCTAATATACCGCCAAAGGTCGAGCGTATAGCGGACATTACTTGGTATGAGAATAATCACTCTTACGCCATCAACCTACAACTTCCGGATAGCACAGGGGTCATTCTCTATCCAAATTCGAAAGTCAGTTTTGTGTATGATAAGCTCGGGAATCGTGTTATACAACAGTTGCGAGGACGTGTGATTTATAAGGTGCACAAAAATCCAGCAGCACCTTTTCAGGTTGATTATAAAGGATATATTACTACTGCCTTAGGAACAGTTTTCAGTATTGATCCACAGACGGACGATAAGGTACGTATAAAATTAATGGAAGGAAAGATTTCTGTCGGTCCAGCAGTGATACATGAACATGACCAGCAATTACTTTATCTGAACCCAAATGAAGAGGTCTTGATCAACTTGCTCTCACATCAGATGACTAAATCTTCGGAGACTGAATTGACACGCACACACTTGTCTCGTGTAGACAAAAAGTTGAAGGAATTAATACCGAACTTAAATGCTGATGTGGAGTGGACCAATCAATCGGTGAACTTTACCCAAACTAAGAACGCCCAACTATTAGAGGTTATAGAGAGCCTTTACGATGTATCTATCATCTGTGATAATCCTGATTTGTTAACCAATTCATTTACAGGAAGTCTTAGTAGAAAGGAGTCATTGGAAAAATTCTTGGCTAATTTTTGTCAATTGAATGGCTGTTCATTCCGTATCGACAATGGTATAGTTCATATTGACAATCCAGCAGGAAAGGAGGGATCTCAGTAGGATAAGAACACCCTAAAGGAAAAAAGACAAACCAAATAACTTTATAATCTAAATAAACCAATATAAACAATTATGAAGCATATTCTAATCAAATTTATGCTACTGGGATTGCTATTTCCATATTTTTCAATAGGATTTGCACAATCCAGTTTACGGGTAACTGGAAAGGTCGTGGATGCGGAGGGAAATGCACTACCTGGAGCAACCGTGGATCTTGTTCACGAAAGAACAAGTAAGAAACTCAATTTTGTTGCAGACAACGAAGGTTTGTTTGTTTTGAGCCCGCTTGTAGTCGGTGAAAATTACAGTATTTTCGCTCATCACCTGGGCTATTCGACGGACTCCGTCAAACATTTTGTCGCAACTCCAACCAGTAAGAATACAGTTCTTATTCGGCTCAAATCCAATGCGGGGACAATAGATGAGGTAGTTGTCATTGGCTACGGATCGGCACAGAAAAAAGATTTGACAGGTGCTATTTCGACCATGTCGGGCAAGGATGTACAGACACGTAAGTCGACTCAATTGTCTCAGGCATTACAGGGATCTATTCCTGGAGTGATGGTTACTCGATCCAATAATTCGCCAGGGAGTACTGCTCAAGTGCGTGTTCGGGGTATTACAACAATTACCGAAGGTGGGATGAACCCACTTATTATATTGGATGGGGTGCCTATTGCCGATATGAATGCCGTAAATCCCAATGACGTGGAGAATATTACTGTCCTGAAGGACGCTGCCTCAGCTTCAATTTATGGCGCCAGAGCAGCAGCCGGAGTTATTTTAATTACCTCAAAACGAGGTGAGGAGGGGAAAGTGGCCCTCGAATACAACGGTGAATATGGCTTTGAAAGGCCAACAAAATTACCTGACTATGTTGATGCGGTAAGATACCTACAATTAAGTAATGAACTGCGATGGAACGACAATAACAATAATGACAATGAATATCCGATCTATGCCAAAGACTTGATTGAAAATTATCAACAAAATAACAAGCAAAATCCTGATCAATATCCAATGACAGATTGGAAAAAAATGATCCTGAAAAATTCAGCAGCCCGTCAATCTCATCTTCTTTCAGTAACTGGTGCTGGAAAGGCCTTGCGGACACGGTTTTCGCTGGGATATGACAATGCGGAAGGTCTGTATATTGATAGAAGCTATAAGCGTATTACTGCTCGCGTCAATAATGATATAAAAATTAACGATTATATATCAACCATAGTTGATGTAAACTTTAAACGTAGCCTAAACGATAACCCATCAATTGATCCCATGTATAGAATTGGCATTACAGCACCGATCTATGCTGCTCGATGGCAGGATGGTCGTGTCGCATCGGGCAAAGATGGAGATAATATTTATGGGATGATCACTGAAGGTGGTTTCAAAAATTACCAATATAATCAGATCGCTGGTAAACTGGCCCTTGATATTAAACCGATCGAAGGACTAAAGTTAACAGGTGTTTTTTCACCATTGCTGAACTTTGATAAATCAAAATTGTTTACCAAGAAAATTCCATATACCGCATGGAACAATCCCAATCAAAATATCGGCTTTATCAATGGCTATAATCAAACAAATTTGAATGAGACTCGTGTAGAAAGTTATGAATATACAGCCCAATTTTTGGCTAACTATCAAAAGAATTTTGGTAGCCATAATGTCAATGTCTTGGGGGGATATGAATCATATTACTACTTTAATGAGAACTTAGCTGCATCAAGGGATCAGTATCTCTTGACCAATTACCCCTATTTGGATCTTGGCCCTTTGGAATTTAGGGATAATAAAGGTGGGGCTTATGAAAATGCATACCGTTCATACTTCGGGCGTTTAATGTACAATTATGCCAAAAAGTATTTTGTGCAGGCAAATATTCGCTATGATGGTTCCTCTAGATTTGCTCCTAAACACCGTTGGGGTACTTTTCCTTCTTTCTCGGCAGGGTGGACATTAAGTGAAGAGGACTTTCTAAAGGGGACATCTTGGATTGATTTTTTAAAAGTAAGAGCGTCTTATGGTACGCTAGGCAATGAGCGTATCGGGAATTATCCTTATCAAGCACTACTCAAATTTGAAAATAGTTCTTTGTTCTACAAGGGAAATGAGGTGGTTTCAGCGCAATCAGCAGCGCAATGGCAGTACGCAATTCGGAATATTTCTTGGGAGAAAACTGAGTCGTTCGATGTGGGACTGGATTACGTTGGATTGAATAGTCGATTAAACCTCACGTTTGATTACTATAAAAAAATCACGAATGATATGCTGCTTGAATTGCAAATACCCCAGTATATTGGTTTTGATAACCCAAATCAGAACACTGGTAAAATGCATACAAAAGGATGGGATTTTGTGGTTGGATGGAAAGACAAAATTGGTAACTTTTCCTATGGAATCAATGTCAATCTTTCTGATTTTAAATCGGTCATGGGTGATTTGGGCGGGACAGAATTTTTGGGTGATCAAATTAAGGTTCAAGGGAGTCAATTCAATGAATGGTATGGCTATGTTTCTGATGGTTTATATCAGACACAGGAAGAGGTCAGTAGTTCCGCTGTACTTAATGCAAATGTCAAAGCAGGAGATGTGCGTTATCGCGATATTTCGGGGCCAGATGGTGTGCCCGATGGTAAAATTTCACCAGAATATGATCGTATTTTTTTGGGTGGATCTCTTCCTCGTTATATGTATGGTGGTACCATCAACCTTGGTTTTAAGGACCTGAGCTTTTCTTTTGTTTTTCAAGGTGTGGGAAAACAAAATGCGCGTCTCACCACGGATATGGTGCAACCCTACCAGCAAAACTGGGGTAACTTTCCACTTTTTCTTGATGGGGAGACATGGTCCAGGTACAATTCCGTTGCACAAAATAATACGGCACGTTATCCTCGTTATTCCAATACGTCGGCAAATAATAATTATGCAATGTCCGATTTTTGGCTGTTTAATGGACGGTATTTTCGTTTAAAAACAATTGGAGTCAACTATAATGTACCAACAGGATTTTTGACAAGATATAAAATTAAGGGGCTCGGTATTTCTGGAACAATAAGCGATCTATTCACTGCAAATAAATACCCGAAAGGGTGGGATCCGGAAATGGCAAGTTTTGCCTATCCAATCACAACTTCGTTTTTATTGGGCTTATCATTAAAATTTTAACTCGTCGTTATGAAAAATTTATTTCTCTTGATTTGTGGCTTCATTCTTTTGCAGAGCTGCCACTCACTTGACCTTAACCCGCTTTCTGATGGATCCAGTGAAACATGGAATAGTACTCCTGAGGAACTTGAAATGTCATTGAATGGATTGTATAAGCAGGTTTTTTGGAAAAAAGATTTGGATGATTGGTCGGATGATTGGATTTATCGTGATGGCTTGACCGAAGTTACGAATGCGACTCTTAATGGACAGTCGGCATTTATCAAGACCTGGTGGCTGGATACCTATAAGGCAATTGCCAGAGCCAATACGATTATAAAAGGAGCAGATAGGGCAAAAGACAAACTTTCGGTGGAACAACTCAATATGTTTATTGCAGAAGCGAGATTTGTACGAGCCTGTATGTACGCCAGCTTGTTGAGTCATTTTGGACATATTATCTACACGGATGATATTCTGGATATCGAGCAGGCGAAAAATTTAAAACAAGTCGAACCTGAATTTGTATTGCAAAAAATCTACGAAGACTTTGATTTTGCGATAGCCAACCTGAAGACAAAATATGCAACGACCGAATTACATCGTGTGACGAAAGGGGCAGCAATGGCAATGAAAGCTCGTATCGCATTGTATAGGGGCGATTTTGCTACAGCGCGCAATGCAGCTAAGGATTGTATAGACCTGAAGCAATATAATTTACATACTGATTTTGCTAGTTTATTTTTGTCTTCAACCAAAAATTCACCTGAAAGTATCTTTTTGTTACCAAGATCGATAGCACTAAACGTTGTATTGGATGACCGTCAAAATTATATTACCCGGAATGCGGGGGGATGGGCCGCAAAAGACCCTTCTTGGGATTTGTTGTTTTCATTTACCTGTACTGATGGTTTGACCGTGGATAAATCACCTTCCTTCAATCCTAGTAATCCTTTTTTATATCGGGATCCACGTTGTAAGGCTACGATTGCCGCATTTGACGAACCCTTATTGGACTATATTTATACACCACATCCCGAGGCTTTGAATGTCTTAAAGATTTCAACAGGTAAACAAGTACAAAATAATGATAATAGGGTCAATGCGCAATATGCTTCGTTCAATGGGTTGGTCTGGAAAAAAGGGGTTGATAATGAATGGTTATTAAATAGCTGGCGGACAGAACCCGACAATATTATTATCCGATATGCAGATGTACTGTTGATCTATGCCGAGGCTAAAATTGAATTAAATGAAATTGACCAAACCGTTGTTGATGCGATCAATCAGGTACGGGCAAGAGCCTACGGGGTGGCACCTACTTCATTGGACTTTCCCGCAGTGAAACTTGAGGGGCAGCATGCGCTAAGGCAGGTTCTTCGGAATGAGAGACGGATGGAGTTCGCATTGGAAGGCCTTCGTTATATGGATCTCATTCGTTGGAAATTGGCCGAAAAAGCTTTGAATAAACCAAATTATGGTTTATTGGATCCTGCTGACCTACTCGCTAAGGTTGTGAAAACGGGAAAATGGTTCTTGCCCACTGCCCCGATCATAGATGCAGATGGTTTGCCAGATTTTAGTCTTTTTGACCAACAGGGGCTAATCAAAACGATCGCAATTCGAAAGTTTGATGCCTCCAAACAATACCTGTGGCCTATTCCATCTACGGAGGTCCTGACAAGTGGTTTAAAACAAAATCCCAATTATTGATGAAATCTTTAAAACAACCTCTATTTTTTGCCATTCACTTTATTTGCTTAGCTCCGTTAACGGCTCAAATAAAACACTATAGTGGTATTTACCCACATCTAGCGATGTATAACAACGAAGGTGAATGTGGAACAGGGGCTGTGGTCCCCTGGAATAATTCGCTGTATGTTATTAGCTACGGACCACATTTGCCACTTGGATCCAGTGATAAATTATATAAGATCACGCGGGAATTGAAGCAGGAAGTAATGCCACAAAGTATAGGTGGAACTCCAGCAAATCGGTTTATACACCGTGCTTCTAAGCAGTTGCTGATAGGCCCTTATATGATTGACCAAAAAGACAATGTTCGAGTCATACCGGTGAGAGACATGCCAGGTCGGTTGACCGGTACAGCCAAACATCTCCATCACCCAGACTCGTTGGTCTATTATGGTACGATGGAGGAGGGAATTTACGCTGTTAATGTCTATAATCAGCATGTTGATGAAATCTATACAGATGGTAATTTTAAAAATGCAAATTATCGCACTGAGCTAGCAAAAATTGCAACCCCTAAACCGCAAAAATTTGCTGAATTATTGGGTGCTCATGGAAAAGGGCTCTACAGCGGACAAGGCGTATTGGTTTATTCGAATAATGGTGAACCAGGTGACCTTGCCCTGAAACAGTTTGACATACCGGCTGGCTCGCTCTCTGAATGGGATGGTAAAAATTGGAAATTGGTCAGGAGAAATCAATTTGTAGAGATTACAGGCCCCGGTGGATTGTATGGCAATTTAGATGAAAAGGATCCTATCTGGGCAACAGGTTGGGATCATAAATCAGCTATCTTGGCGGTAAGAGATATTAAATCTGGTTGGCAATTTTATCGCTTTCCGAAAAGTAGTCATAGTTATGACGGGGCTCATGGTTGGAATACAGAATGGCCACGTATCCGAGATGTAGGGACCAATGATCATCCTTACTTCCTCATGACAATGCATGGTATGTTTTGGCATTTTCCACAGCGTTTTTCCAATGGTAATACTAGCGGACTACGGCCTTTATCAGCCTATCTAAAGGTAATCGGCGATTTTGCAAGATGGAACGATCAGCTTGTATTTGGCTGTGATGATTCCGCACAAAAGGAGTTTCTCAACAAACGCGCGGTCAAGGGTGAGATTGAAGGACCTGGGCAATCGAATTCTAACTTATGGTTCACCGGTTTCGATACAATAAATAAACTTGGAAGCAATACTGCAGCCGGAGCGGTATGGCTGAATGAAACTGTCAAAAAAAATGAAATCTCTGAACCTTTTCTATTTGCTGGTTGGTCGATTAGAAGCCTTTGGCTAAAGAATGAGGGTAATGCCGTACTCGACATTGAAATACAATTGGACAAGAATGGTAAGGGGGAATGGATACCGTTTGGGAAACGTTCAGTTTTACCAGGCAAATCTTTCATTGAGGTCTTTTCTGGCGATCTAAAAGGTGAATGGATCAGATTAGTGAGTCACAGTGATACCAAGCTTACGGCTCAATTTACCTATAGCAATAGTTGGGATTATTCCACCGATGAGAATCTCTTTCGGGGCATTGCTAAGATAACGGATACTTCCTTGTCAACGGCATTAATGGCGGGACTTGGAGAGAATAAGAGAACACTTGGAGTAGTCGCTGGAAAATCTACAGGTACCAACTCGGAAAATATAGGATATTACGAACTGACCTCGGCGATGGAATTAAAACCACGACAAAATCGTGAGGAAGCAGCGTACATCGCGCATAAATTTGCCCTGAGTAAAAATCTCGTACAGGTGGAATCCTCTTCAGTTCTTATTGTGGACGAAAAAGGAAGAAGATGGAGATTTCCTAAAGGGGATCAAAAATATAATAGTATTATCGCCAATGGAACGGCAAGAATATGTAGGGAAGTAGCAACAGAGCGAGATTTGTTAAATCTACATGGGACTTTTTATGAACTTCCTGCGGAAAATGCCGATGGATTTGCGAAAGTGAGACCTATCGCATCGCATGATCTCAATATTGTGGATTATACCTCATATAGGGGCCTACTGGTTTTTTCTGGAATCCGTGCCACAACGGAAAATAACCCGCATATTATCAGCTCTGCGGATAGACAATGTCAGGTATGGGTCGGGGCAATTGATGATCTATGGAAACTTGGAAAACCTAAAGGTTACGGTGGCCCCCTTGACAGGGAAGTGTTGGCAAGAAGAAAATTTAGTGATCCCTACTTATTTGGCTTTTATGAAAATAGAAACTTAGCGTTATCGAATCACGAATCTTTACCGGTTAAGTTTACAATTCAATTGGATCCTGTCGGAAATGGAACTTGGATGGACTATCAAGAGGTCACGGTAAAGGGAAATGATACAATCAACTTGAATTTTCCGAAACATATAGAGGCGCGATGGATCAGATTTGCCGTTGATCGTGATTGTAAAGTTTCAACTCAATTAAAATATGATTAAATACTGGTTTGTTTTTTTTACTGGTTTATTGTCCTTTCCGTTGATGGGGCAACAAAAGTCTATTGCAGCCAAAGTTGCGATTGAGTATAAAGTTAATGATACCTTGGACTTAATGGTAGAATTGATTCAGGATAGTGCGAGCCGAGCTTATTTTTATCATACATTCCTGTCAACCGATATATGTAACGACAAAGTATGTCTTCCTATCCAAGTGGATCTGTATTGGAATTTAATGGGAGAATATGATCATTTTTCCGTTCCTGTCGGGCATGCATTTACAAAGTTTGACCATCAGCATTTTGATAAAAGTGACTATAACCTGTTGCATAAAATTTTATTGGATACAATTTCTCCGATGCGGGATTATGCCGTAGAGGATTTTTTGGACAAAAGAGGCCAAAAGTATTCTGTTCAACTAGATGCTGTGACCAGGCCTACACTTAAGGTTTTTTCAAATGTAGCCGTACCGGGAGCATTATATACTGTTTATGCTTTATGGCATGTTGTTAATGGACCTATTAAAAGTATGATCCGTCAACGATTGGATAAATTGTATAAACAAGCTCGATTGGAAACCTATTTCGCCACTTCAATGCAAGCGGACTATCAGCGATATTTTTTGGAAAATTTAAGTAGCGAGCAGATACAGGAAAATGAAAAGCTACTCGTAGATCTATTATATTCAAAGGATGAGTATATCCCGCATTATGCGTGGAATAAATTGGGACATAACTTCTATGGGAACCCGGATAAATACAACCGAATACTGACCCAGCTAGAAGTACTTAAACCACATATGCAATTGGCCATTCTGAAAAATTTGAAAAAACCAAATAAAGAAACCAAAGAAATTTTACGTATTAAAACCCTTGATACTGATTTATCACAAAAATTAAAAGAACTCATGTATAAACTGATGAATTATGAAAAATAACCGAAGATCATTTTTAAGAAATTTAGGAATAGGTTCTGGAGCACTTATAGCGGGGCCTGTTTTGGGATTTACGAGAGCCGAAACCGTTGTAGATCACACTGGACTAGCGTATGGAGGAGAATCTTTTGTCCCCCCTGAAGTATTTGCAAAAAGAAATCTAACAACAGATTTTGTTGTTGTAGGTGGAGGAATGGCTGGTGTCTGCGCGGCACTTTCTGCTGCCAGAAATGGGATGAAAGTTGTATTTATCCAAAATCGTTCACGCTTGGGCGGGAATGCTAGCTCAGAGATTCGAATGCATATCTGTGGCGCTTCTCAACTAAACCAAGTGTGGCGCGAAACCGGTCTATTGGAAGAAATTCTATTGACCGAAGCCGCAATAAACCCGCAGCGTTGTTGGGAAATGCTAGATTATGTCATGTATGATAAAATACTTACTGACCCCAACATTACACTCTTGTTGGATACGTCACTATACGAGGTCGTAAAAAATGGCAATCAAATAGAATCCATTAAAGGCTATTGCTCGCAAACAGAGGAAATTTACGATGTAAAGGCTCAATATTTTGCCGATTGCACGGGCGATGGTACACTGGCTGCATTGGCGGGAGCGGATTTTATGCGAGGTAGGGAGGCGAAATCGGAATACAACGAACCATTGGGATTAGAAAAACGTGACGATATTACTATGGGTAACAGCCTATTGTTTCAATCGACAAAACATGATAAACCGATGCCATTTAAAGCACCTACTTGGGCGAGAAAATATCAATTTGAGGATTTTAAATATCGCAAGATACATTCCTGGGAATATGGGTATTGGTGGATTGAATTAGGAGGGCTTGAAAATATTGTAAATGACGGCCAAAAGATACGACATGATTTGATGGCGGTCGTGTTTGGTGTATGGGATTATATTAAAAATTCGGGCAATCACCCCGAATCTGCCAACTGGGCATTATCTTGGCATGGGACAATTCCCGGTAAACGTGAAAGCCGCCGCATTAAAGGTGCTTACGTACTTACGCAAAATGATGTACTCAAACAAGAGAACTTTGACGATCGTGTTGCTTATGGAGGTTGGCCTCTAGATGATCATTTGCCAGCTGGTATGGATGACACTTCGTTGAGTCCATTTCGCTCGATTCCGCTTAAGGGACCTTATTCTATTCCTCTACGCTGTCTTTATAGTAATTCGATTGATAATCTGGTCATGGCAGGGCGCAATATTTCAGTGACACATGTGGCTTTGTCAACAACACGCGTAATGGCCACCTGTGCAACTTTGGGACAAGCAGTTGGTACAGCAGTGGCTTTCGCGGTCAATAACAAAATCAAAGTGAATGAAATTGTAGCAAATAAATCGGCATTGAATGATTATCAACAGTTGTTGCTTCGACAGGACCAAGCGATCTTGAACGTCAAAAATACAGATGCTAATGATCATGCATTATCAGCTACAATATCAGCCAGTAGCGAAACAGATGCTGGTAAGGCGACTTTAGTGATTGATGGTATCAACCGGGATATCGCGGACGGTAATCTTCATCAATGGCAGGCCGATCTGTCGCTAGGGGAACAATTTTTGGAACTGAAATGGAAAAAAGCACAAGACTTAGCGTTGATTGAACTTACCTTTGATACAGGTCTAAATAGGCATCTGCGGTTGTCGGGTGAAAATGGAACCATGAAAAATCAGGTACGCGGACCTCAACCGGAAACAATCAGCGATTATGAGATTGAATTGTATCTGAAGGATAGGTTACTGCATAAAATTACGGTAGCAGATAACTTCTTACGGAAGGCAGATCATCATTTTGATAAAGTCAAAATGGATCGTATTCGATTTGTGGCTAAAAAGACCCATGGAGATAAGTTGGCCAAGTTGTTCGAAATCAGATGTTATTCGTAAATTTAATAAGGATTAACAAATAATGTCAGTATAACCAATTTTATTTTATGGTTTCAATAGGTGGATTTTTTAATGGAATGAATGCCCTAACGCTAATTTTTGCCTCAATCCTGATTTTTGCAATAGCTTACCGCTTTTATGGGATTTTTATGGCAAAAAAGGTGCTTCGACTGAACGATGCGGTTACTACACCCGCCGTTGAGTTTGCCGATGGACATGATTTTGTGAAGACGGATCGGAAGGTGCTGTTTGGTCACCACTTTGCGGCGATTGCCGCTGCAGGACCTTTGGTAGGTCCGGTACTGGCGGCTCAATTTGGCTATCTTCCTGGGGCTATGTGGATCTTGATTGGTTGTGTGTTAGGTGGAGGAGTGCATGATATGGTTGTGCTTTTCGCCTCTGTCCGTCATAAGGGACAGAGCTTGGCAACAATTGCATCCAAGGAAATTGGTTCTACGGTCGGTGGGATAGCTGGCATTGCGGTCCTGTTTATCTTGATTTTGACTTTAGCAGGGCTATCGTTGGCCTGTATTAGTGCTATGCATGAGGCTCCCTGGTCTTTGTTCACAATTATTTTAACAATGCCGATAGCAATATTTATGGGATTATTGATGCGGTACCGTGAAGGATCAGTCACCTTGGCTAGTATTTTAGGTGGTATTCTACTGATCGTAGGCATTATCGCGGGACACCGCCTAATGGAAATTCATGCCGTCCATAATCTGTTTAATTGGGATATCAAAACAATTTCTATAGCAATTGCCATATATGGTTTTTTTGCCTCTGTACTGCCGATCTGGTTACTATTGGTTCCTCGGGATTACCTTTCAACCTATTTGAAGATAGGTACAATATTGATGCTTACGGTGGGCATTATCTTTGTGGCTCCTACGATACAAATGCCAGCATTGACCCGTTTTATTCACGGTGGTGGCCCAGTAATTGGTGGTCCAGTACTTCCTTTTATTTTTATTGTAATCGCCTGCGGGGCAATTTCGGGCTTCCACGCTATTATTGCCACAGGAACCACACCCAAAATGTTGGGCACGGAAAGAGAAATCCTATTTGTTGGGTACGGGGCGATGTTGGTTGAGGGCTTCGTGGCATTAATGGCCCTTATCGCAGCTTGTACCTTGATGCCTGGAGACTATTTCGCCATCAATACACCAGTAAATGACTATGCCCAGTTCTTGGTACAGCACCCAGAATGGCAAGCTGTCGATCTCCAACATTTTATTGATCGCATTGGTGTTGATCTGCATGGCCGTACTGGAGGTGCTGTCTCACTGGCGGTCGGTATGGCACATATTTTTGATAAAGTTCCCTTTATGGACGACGTGATGGCTTATTGGTATAATTTTGCGATTATGTTTGAAGCGGTTTTTATTCTGACGGCCATCGATGCGGGAACACGAGTGGGACGTTTTTTTCTACAGGAGATGCTTGGAAATATTATTCCTGCCTTTCAGGATAAAGACTGGAAACCTGGAGTTTGGTTTTGTAGTGCATTGTTTACTTTTTCCTGGGGATATCTTGTTTATACAGGCAATGTAAGCAGCATTTGGCCACTTTTTGGAATAAGCAATCAGCTATTGGCCGCTTGTGGACTTATTGTTTGTACAACGATGCTGATCCGAATGAACCGCGGAAAATACGCGTTATGTACGGCAATTCCGGGGATATTTATGGCCTGTATTACATTTTGGGCAGGATATCTCCAGGTAATGGATATCTATATCCCTCGCGGACAAACCTTGTTGGCTTCGTTGGCCGTATTAGCGATGTTCCTGATGATACTTGTTTTTATTGGAGCATTCAGAAAATGGTACCTGCTTTTTAAGACCCCAACAAAGTTGACCGACCAAAATGGTGAATCAGTTAAGGTTTTAGTTGAACGTTAATAGCCATTCTTCAGCCCATTGTTAATACGATGGGCTGATTACCTTATACATATTCGGAGACAGGTGGGATCCAACGAATAGGAGCGGACCAAAAAATGCTTTCCTCTCATGTCAGCTTCCTGACGGTTCTTTTTATCTGTTATCAGAAGGAAATCTGCTAATCCCTTTTCTATCTCCAGAGGCAAGCTAATGGCTCTATCCAGGATTAAATTACTAGTAGTATCGTCAATGCATTCGTGAGCTAGATTCTTATGGTTGTATACGGTATCAGCCTTCATTTCATCTGATAAGAGGTAGTATGATCTGATGACCCAGCTCACAGAAATGATCCCATTAAGATTTTTCATCTCAATATTATTTATCATATCAAAGTTGCTAACTTTGAGTCCTAACCAGGTACAGATAACATAACAACAGTTCGTTTGATGGGAAAACTACAGTATTATCTTAAAAACAATACAAGTATTGCTGATAAATACATAGACCAGATAAGCAGATGTTTTAGACTACTGCATGTAAAAAAGAATACGCTATTGCTGTCGGAAGGAGAGACCTGTAACGATTTATATTTTGTTCATAGCGGTTGTATTCGAACATACTTTGTTACCTTGCAAGGGAACGAAAAAACAAGACATATCGCGTTCGAAAACTCTATTATTAGCTCGATATCTAGCTTTATATCGCAAAAAAACTCAACCGAATTCGTCGAAACTCTCGAAAATTCAGAACTATATGTAATAAACCATAAAAATTTTTATCAGTTATTGTCAGATATCCCGCTGTTAGAAAAGTATTACCGGCTATTTTTGGAAAGGACTTATTTATACCAGAATCAGAAGATGGAGAACCGTATAACACTTTCGGCTAAACAACGCTATGATAAACTCATGAGTGAGGAACCAATCTATATTCAACGACTTTCGAACAGAATACTTGCCTCTTACCTTGATATTACACAAGAAACTTTGAGCAGACTTAAAGCGAAATGATTTTTTGATATACATCAAAGCGTCTAAAGTTGGAATGTTTTAAATTTGACTAGACACATTTTTCAAATTAGTCAATATGAATTTAGATCCAGATAACCATGTAGTTAAACTTTGTGCCCAAGGTATGGACATTGAGGGTAAACCAGAAGAAGCAAGTAAACTATTTATCCAAGCTTGGAATGAAGCGATAAATGACTTTGAAAGATTTATAGCAGCCCATTATATAGCAAGACATCAGAAAAGCATTACAGACAAACTGAAATGGGATGAGACTGCGTTACACTTGGCTCTGGAAATAAAGGACAACGATGTCAGTGGGGCCTACCCATCACTTTACTTGAATATTGCCAAATGCTATGAGGATCTAGGAGACGTTGAAAATGCAGAAAAAAATTATCAATCAGCACTTTCGTTCACTGACAGATTATTGGATGATGGATATGGAAATATGATTAAAGGAGGTGTTTTGAACGGAATTAAAAGATTAAAATTATTGAGTGAAAATAAATAACTGGTTTTCAGGTTTTAGTTCTTTTTGATATTGTCTTTAGTGATCCCGCTGGGATTGGCTCAGCCCCACAGTTCCCTCACACATCCTTGAGCCTCCATTGGATCGAACCCGGCCAGCCCTTCTTTCGAATCCATATATTGTTAAATAAAAAAAGCTAA
>JAITLV010000168.1 GCA_031277685.1 Sphingobacterium sp.
GGATATCCAATTGAACAATTGGCAGAGAAATCGACTTTCTTGGAAGTTGCTTATTTGTTGATTTATGGAGAGCTTCCAAAAAAAGAGGTATTGGAAAAATTCAGAGCTGACATCAAAAAACAAATGATGATTCACGAAGATATGAAAAACTTCTTCGCTGGTTTTCCATCTAAATCACATCCAATGGGTCAACTTTCCTGTTTAGTTGGTGCATTATCGGCGTTTTACCCAGAATCTTTAAATCCAAACTTAACAGACGAAGAAGAAGATCAAACGATCATCAATCTTTTGGCAAAAATGCCAACAATCGTTTCTTGGATCCAGAAGAAATCATTGGGCCACCCTGTTGTTTATCCTAAAAACAACCTTGGCTATATCGACAACTTCCTAAACATGTTATTCGGAGAAGTTAACGATGAAAAAACATTCGATCCAGTCGTCATTGATGCCATGCACAAATTGTTGATTTTACATGCTGATCATGAGCAAAACTGTTCAACATCTACTGTCCGTATTGTAGGTTCATCCAATGCAAACCTTTATGCTTCTGTTGCATCAGGTATCAACGCATTATGGGGACCATTACATGGTGGCGCAAACCAAGCCGTAATCGAGATGTTAGAGGCCATTAAAAATGATGGTGGTGATGCTGAAAAATATCTTGCTAAAGCAAAAGACAAAAACGATCCTTTCCGCTTAATGGGATTCGGTCACCGTGTTTACAAAAACTTCGACCCACGTGCTAAAATTATCAAAAAAGCCTGTGATGATATCTTAGAAAAATTAGGTGTTCAAGATCCTGTATTGGATATCGCGAAGAAACTGGAAGAAGCAGCATTGAACGACCAATATTTCATCGACAGAAAACTTTATCCAAATGTTGATTTCTATTCAGGTATTATCTACCGTGCGTTAGGTTTCAAAGCAGACATGTTTACCGTATTATTTGCTTTAGGCCGCCTACCGGGATGGATCGCACAGTGGAAAGAAATGCGCGAAAACAAAGAGCCTATCGGTCGTCCGAGACAAGTATACGTTGGCCACACAGAACGCGACTACGTTGAATTTTCAAATCGTTAATTCGATTTCGATTTATATCCATAAAAAGCATCCTTCGGGATGCTTTTTTATTTTTATCTGAGCGAACAGGGATGGCTTTACAGCTGTCCGAAGTCACCCATTCGACCACTATAGGATTACTCGTTGTTACGCTATTGTCACGATAATCTACTTGTTAAGTATATTTTAATTTTTCCTTATCTAAATTCCCTGTTTTTCGTTAAGTTTGCGTATTCATTGGACGCTTATTAAAAATCATTATAAATAAGACTTGTTAGATACGATACTACATATCTTGGTTCCGATTGCTATTTTCACCTTTATAGCAGCATTTACTTTATTTGCAGTATATGCCGAACGTAAGATTGCAGGATTTGTACAAGATCGTCTAGGACCGATGGAAACCGGGAAATACGGCAGTCTCCAAACCATAGCTGATATCCTCAAATTACTTCAAAAAGAACTAATAACCCCTTCATTAGCGGATAAAATCCTTTTCAGAGTTGCCCCTATTATTATTTTTGTGGCAGTCTTTACCGGCTTTGCAGTTATTCCATGGTCAAAAGATTTTATTCCAGCCAATACACACACGGGATTATTCTTTATTATGGCTATTATTTCCATCGATGCCTTAGGCATCCTAATGGCTGGTTGGGGGTCAAACAACAAGTATTCACTACTCGGATCCATGCGTGCAATTGCGCAGATGGTATCCTATGAAATACCTGTAGGTCTGTCATTGATCACCGTAGTGATGTTGACACAGACCTTAAACCTCAATGAAATTGCTATTGGTCAGGGTATTCTGACTAACGGAAGTATCAAATTTTTGGGATTTTGGGAAGTTAATGAGATTGGTGGCATTTTTGCCTGGTATATTTTTCAAGCTCCGCATCTCATTGTAACCTATATAATATTTTTTATCGCAACACTGGCCGAATGTAATCGGGCACCGTTCGATATTCCAGAAGCTGAATCTGAATTGGTTGGTGGCTTTCATACGGAATATGGGGGGATACAGTTTGCCTTTATCTTTCTAGCAGAGTACGCCATGATGTTTCTGGTCGCTATGTTGGGGGTTGTCCTATTTTTGGGTGGCTGGAATACACCGCTTCCTAATATCGGTGCAGTACGATTAGCAGACTGGACTACAGGACTTTTCTGGGGTATCTTCTGGACCTTAGCCAAATCATTATTTATTGTTGGTATTCAAATGTGGATTCGTTGGACATTACCCCGACTGCGTGCTGATCAATTGATGAGCCTGTGTTGGAAAGTATTGACACCACTTGCTTTTATTTGCATGGCAATCTCTGCAATTTGGAGAATTTTAATTATAGCGTAGCATATGATCTTTAAAACGGCTTCCCATGCATTTCGTACGGCAATCAAAGGTTTATCCCTGACTGTCAAACACTTGTTTGGTGCTAGGCGTTCGCGTACGGAATTGAATATCAAAAAGGACAATTATTTTGACCAGCAAAACGGTATTGTCACGGTGCAATACCCAGCCGAAAAAATGCCTATTCCAGAAGTTGCACGCTATCAGTTGCAAGTTGATATCGATGATTGTATTGTCTGCGACCTCTGCGCCAAGGCCTGCCCTGTAGATTGTATTGAAATTGAAGCTATTAAATCTCCTGAAGCCATTGGAAAGACTTCAGATGGTAGCGTCAAACGGTTATATCCAGCCAAATTCAATATTGATATGGCCAAATGTATGTATTGTGGACTGTGTACCGTTGTCTGCCCTACAGAATGTATAGTCATGACCAATGAATATGACCGTAGCTCACCGAAATTAACTGATCTGATCTATGGTTTTTCGGATATGACCGACGAACAAGTTGCCCAACGGAAAACAGAATGGACACAATTTCAAGCTGAAAAGGAGGCAGCAAAGCAAAAATAGCGCTATGGAAAGTTTTTTATTTTATGCCTTTGCTGTATTGGCTATCGGATCTGCACTACTACTGGTCAATCTTAAAAATATAGCCCGGGCCTTATTTTTATTTTTTATTGTGCTCTTTGCGATGGCAGGTCTGTACCTCTTTGCTTTAGCAGATTTCGTCGCCATTACACAAATCATGGTCTATGTGGGCGGTGTACTCATCCTGATGTTATTTGCCTTTATGCTTTCCAACAAGGAACTTCTCAAAGACCTGCAGGACAGCAGTGGGTCATTCCTAAGTATGCCCAGATGGCAAGCCAGTGTATTAGCTTTAGGTTTTCTATCGCTCATGATCGCTGGTATTATGGAATGGCATCAGTCTGTACCAGCCTGGATTCAACAAGCTAAAGAAAATAGCACAGAGATCGTCGCTACAGACAACAATATTCAACAAATTGGGCTACGCTTTATGACCTTTTATGTTTTGCCATTTGAAGTCATATCAGTCTTTTTGATGATGGCACTCATCGGCGCATCACATTTATCCAGAAAGGAGCGCAATAGATGATTACATTAACCCATTTTTTGGTTGTCAGTGCCTGTATATTCTGTATTGGCCTTTATACTGTACTTTCCAAAAAAAATGCCATTATGATCTTGGTTGGGATCGAACTCATGATTAATGCCGCGATTCTGAACTTTGTAGCTTTTGGTAAATATGATAAAGTCAGTTATGGTGGGCAAATTTTTGCTTTATTCGCCATTGTACTTGCAGCTGCTGCTGTTGCTGTTGGATTAGCACTGGTTTTAAATGTCTATAGACACTACAAGACCATCAATCCAGATGAAATCAATGAATTAAAAGATAAGTAAGAATTGAATCAAGCCGCTCACATATCACCGCTATACACCGCTCTGTTTACAGTAGCCGCACCGTTTATTGCCTTTTTATATCAAGCACTTGTAGGGAAGCGTGACCAGTCGGGCATTATCTCCCTAATTGGCATTGGATGTAGTTTTATATTTGGTGGGCTTACATGGCTGGCCATCTGGAATAATCCAATTATATCTACCCAAATTACTTGGTTCACCATTGGTACATCTACTTTTAAGGTTGGCATCCTATTGAATAACCTGAGCGTACTGATGTTGTTTTTGGTTCCGACAGTTGCCCTTCCTGTACATATCTATTCAAGAGCCTACATGAAAGGAGATGTTGGGATCCATCGTTATTGGATGTACCTTAGCCTTTTTTGTTTTGCCATGCTAGGTCTGGTTATCATGGACAGTCTGCTCCTTATGTATATCTTTTGGGAACTGGTTGGTTTTGCCTCTTACCTGCTGATTGGTTTCTGGTTCACCCGTGAGACAGCAGTACAGGCCAATAAAAAAGCATTTTTAGTTAACCGCATCGGCGACCTTGGCTTTCTGATCGGCCTTGCCATTGTATTTACACAGTTCAAAACCCTCAACTTAGTCGATCTTTTTGGAGAAGGCGGATTGATCTATCAAGCCTCGATCACTGGCGGACAATGGATATCTCCAGTCAATAGCATGGATCAAATCTGGCTGACAATAGCCGGACTGGCATTTTTCTTAGCAGCCATGGCCAAATCAGCTCAATTCCCTTTACATGTATGGTTGCCTGATGCCATGGAAGGCCCGACATCGGTATCTTCACTTATCCATGCGGCTACCATGGTCGCTGCAGGTGTATTTTTGCTCGCCACAGTATTCCCCTTATTTAACGAAAGTGCATTGCTGTTCATCGCTATAATAGGCACGATTACAGCAGCTTCTACTGCCTACTTTGCTTTAGGCCAATACGATATTAAACGCATCCTAGCCTTTTCAACGATTTCACAATTGGGTTTTATGATGGTAGGAATCGGAATCGGCACTTGGGACGCAGCACTGTTTCACCTGGTTACACATGCATTTTTTAAATGCCTGCTGTTCCTATCTGCAGGAGCGATTATCCATGAGATGGCACACCTCAAAGCGCACAGTCAACTTGATTTCGATCCACAGGATCTTCGCAATATGGGTGGACTGAAAAAATACATGCCCAAAACGTTTATCTTGATGAGTGTAGCTTCACTTGCCCTCGCTGGATTTCCATTCACATCAGGTTATCTTTCCAAGGACAGTATCGTTATATCCGCTTTTGAATGGGCTCTGTCAAAAGGCGATTTTTACCTGATTATCCCAATCAGTCTTATTACGGTGAGTATACTGACCGCGTTTTATATCGGCCGCCTAATCTTTAAGGCGTTTTTCGGAGACTTTCGCATGCTGGATCAAATCAAGGACAAATTGCACGGCGCTCCCTTGCATGAAGCTCCCCAGATGATGTTGGTACCCATGTTCATATTGGCTGTATGTTGTTTATTCCCATTGTTCTCCCTCAACCCTGTTTCCTATCACGATTCCTGGTTGATGGATGGTCTACTATTGGATGAGTATACCTTTGCGCCAAGCCATACGGCCCACTTAATTATTCCGCTCCTATTATTGATCGGATCAGTCGTGAGCTGGATAATAGGTTGGAAATGGTATGTGCAGCACAAATATCCGCTCAATGTAAATAATCCGGCTCTGAGAGCGTCTTACAACCAGGGTTACATCAACGAATGCTACCAATGGGTATTTGTTAATGGCACACTCAAACTAGCGCAGTTCTGTTACTGGTTTGATCGTTATGTTGTCGATGCCTTGGTCTCTTTTGTTCAGTTTATCATACTATCCCTCTCTCAATTGAGTGTCTGGATAGACAAATATATTGTAGATGGTTTTGTCAATGCTGTTGCTTCTGTTGCTTATTGGACCGGTAATCAGGTTCGTTTGGTACAAAATGGCAAATTACAGACAGCATTATATTCCGTTTTTCTATTCATTTTACTTGGTTTAATTTATCTTATATTTTTTTAGGAAATGCCTATTTTATCCTTACTGATATTTTTACCGCTTCTGGCGACGGCGTTTATCCTCGCGCTACCAACACGATATAAATCGAGTTACAAATATATTGCCCTAGCATTTACGGCTGTACAGTTCGTTCTTGCCGGAATATGCTATGCTAAATTTGACGCCAGTCAAACGGGCATCCATGACTTAGCAGGGTATCAATTTGTCGAACAGCTTCCCTGGATTCGCCTGGACCTAGGTTCCATCGGGAAACTGGAAATAGATTATCTCATCGGGATAGATGGTATTTCAATGCCATTATTGCTATTGAGTGCTTTTGTGATGTTGATGGCGATTGGTGCCTCCTGGAATATACAGAAAAGTCCTAAAGGATATTTTGCCTTATTAATGGTACTTAACATGGCGGTAATGGGTATTTTTTGTGCCCTGGATTTCTTCTTGTTTTATTTGTTCTATGAGGTCATGCTCCTACCGCTCTACTTCTTAATCGGTATCTGGGGTGGTGCACGGCGTGAATATGCAGCCATCAAATTCTTCCTTTATACCCTATTTGGTTCAGTATTTATGCTACTGATCATTGTCGGCCTGTATTTTTCGGTTATCAATCCGGAAACTGGAGCGCATACATTCAATATGATCTACATGATGAATCCGCAGAACTATCTTGGGGATTCAATCTTCGCCTGGGATGGTTATCAGGAAATATTGGGCATTTCGGCCAGACTGGTAGGTTTCGTCGTATTATTTTTCGCTTTTGCGATCAAAGTACCCATTGTGCCGTTACACACCTGGTTACCGGATGCCCACGTAGAAGCTCCGACACCAGTATCTATTATTCTAGCCGGTATTCTATTGAAAATCGGTGGTTATGGTATTATCCGTATCTGTTACAGCATCTTCCCTGACATGGCTGCACTATCCAATTGGTGGCTTGGATTAATCGGTGTCATATCCATTATCTACGGTGCGTTAAATGCCCTGACGCAAAAAGATCTGAAACGGATGATCGCCTATTCATCGGTGTCTCACATGGGCTTTGTCTTACTCGGTATTGCCTCATTGACCGCCGAGGGAGTTTCTGGAGCGATGTTCCAGATGATCTCCCATGGATTTCTATCGGCAGCACTATTCTTTCTTGTGGGCGTTGTTTATGATCGTGTACACGACCGAAATATCTATAGTTTCAGAGGATTGACGCAAATTATGCCTAAATATACAGGCTACGTTGCTGTTGCTTTTTTTGCTTCATTAGGCCTTCCGGGTTTCTCCGCATTTATTGGGGAAGCATTTGTTATCATCGGCTCGTTCAATGCTGCCAGTGTTGGCACAGGCCTTCCACGCTGGATGGCTCTAGCGGGTTCAATCGGTATACTCCTCAGTGCAGCCTATCTTTTATGGACACTTCAACGGATGTTTTTTGGACAGATCAGATTGAAAGGCGGCGAATCTTGGGCCAATGAGTTGACCGATGTAAACAGCCGTGAACAGCTAATCCTATTTCCGACATTGGCGCTCGCACTTTTGCTGGGTATCATGCCATCGCTGGTATTCAACAACCTCAATGCAAGTGTATTGAATCTTGTCAGCTTTATCCAACAATTTATCTAATCAGCATGCTTGCATTCAGTCCATATATCAGTTCGTTTATTGATCAAATTATCGTTAGTATTCCATACTTCAAACCGGAGCTAACACTGATCATTACTTTTATAGGCACTATTATTACTAGTCTTTTCTGTGATAAATACTGGGACAAAGCATCTTTTACCGTTACCATAATTGGTTTATTGCTGAGCGGTTGTTATTTATTGGGACAGGGATTGAGTCATGTGGATATGGTCGGCTTTTTTGATATGATCCACATTGATACCTTCGCAACATCTGCACGATTGATTATCCTGTTTTCCACCCTACTGATTACACTTTTTATTCAGCAACGTCATCAGCATGATCGTCCCTTAGGAGATTTGTATGCTGTATTATTGACCGCAACCCTGGGATTAAATCTCTTGACCATGTCAAGCAACTGGCTGATGATATTCATTGCAGTAGAAACAGTCTCCATTAGCTCCTACATTATGGTAGGATATTTTTCATCAAATAAAGCACAATCTGAAGCTGCGATGAAATATGTACTTTTTGGTTCCATCTGTGCGGCCGTCATGCTCTATGGATTATCGCTGCTATACGGTTTCACGGGAAACTTAAATTTTGATGCTCCAAGCCATATTGCTGGGCTGGCAGAGGCGCCTAAGCTCATGATCAGCATCGCCCTCCTATTTTTACTGACCGGCATTGGATTTAAATTAAGCTTTTTCCCTTTTCATGTATGGAGTCCAGATGTATATCAGGGAGCACCGACAGTGATCACTACCTATCTGGCGACAGTGCCAAAAATTGCTGTCGTCGTACTTCTTTCTAAATTACTTGCAGCTTGGCTTGCCGTATCCTTTTATTTTAGCGACTTTTTAGCTTTTGCTATTGTCATAATCGCCATTGCGACCATGCTGATCGGTAATTTAGCCGCTTTACGTCAACAGGACGCGAAACGCATGATGGCCTATTCTTCGATCGGTCACACGGGTATATTATTGATGGCAGTACTGGTTTATCAAAATAATGAATCCAACGTCTTATTGTTCTATTTATCAATTTATGCATTGATGAATATCGCCGTATTTATTTTTATAGACTGTTTGGAAGCTAATCTAGGGAATACCTCCATCAATTCATATAAGGGATTAGGTAAACAATCACCTTTACTGTTTACGTCCTTCTCTTTAGTCTTAATTGCTTTGATCGGCTTGCCGCCTACTGCCGGATTCGTCGGAAAGCTCCTCATATTTTCAAAAGTATTTGAACAATATCAAAACTTCCAATCCTTTGGCTTATTGGCCTTATTAATTGTAGGTGCCCTTACCTCAGTGCTCTCATTATTTTATTACTTTAAGATTCCCTTGAACGCATTCTTAAAAGACAGTCAACATGAATACGTCCACAGATCCAATCCTTTGCTGCTAGGTATTGGCCTACTCTGTACCCTTTTGGTTATTTTACTTGGACTATTCCCGGATATATTGCTTTCCATTTTTTAAAAACCATTTACAAGTTATCCCTCACAATCGGATTCTTAGTTCATTTTGCTAGGTTTATACACGATTTGAAATGAAGATAACTCCATAATATATTTTATATTTGTACCATGATTAGTGCAATAGCAAATCCCATTTTTCAACGTGCTATCCAGGATTACCACGTATACGATCAGATTGATCATCCAATCCAGAATCCGTATGACAAACAATCCCTAGAACATCTCCTGTATTTAAAGTGCTGGATTGACACCGTACAATGGCACATGGAAGATGTGGTACGTAATCCGGCCATCGATCCCAAAGACGGATTATATTGGAAGCGACGCATTGATGAGTCGAACCAGTACCGCACAGATACGGTTGAATATATCGACAGTTACTTTTTGCAAAAATACCAAGAGATCAAAGCATTACCTTCAGCAAAAATCAATACCGAAAGTCCAGCTTGGGCTATTGACAGGCTGTCCATCCTGGCGCTAAAGATTTATCATATGGAACAGGAGACACTTCGTTCAGATGCTTCTGAAGCCCATATTTCTGCTTGTCAGCAAAAATTGAATATCCTATTGGAACAACGGACAGACCTTTCGCAAAGTATCGATGAATTGCTAACGGCAATTGAATCTGGCGAAAAATACATGAAAGTCTATAAACAGATGAAAATGTATAATGATCCCGAGCTAAATCCTGTACTTTATACATCCGGTAAATAAAAACATGCCTTTACCGCAGCGAATCATAGTAACCCGATTTTCTGCCATGGGCGACGTCGCCATGGTGGCTTCCGTCTTGAAAGAATTTTGCCGACAATACCCCTCGGTGGAGATTATCATGGTAAGCCGTCCTTTTTTCTCAGCATTTTTTGACGGAATAAAGAATGTCAAATTTCATGCTTTTGAACCTAAAACTAAGCATAAAGGCTTTTTGGGGCTGATCAGACTAAAAAAGGAACTGACAGAATATGATGCAGATGCCGTAGCTGATTTACACTTCAATTTACGTTCACGTGTATTGGATGTCTTATTTTCTCTTTCAGGCATAAAGGTCAAACAGCTGGACAAAGGCCGTTCGGAAAAGAAAGCTTTAACCCGTAAGGAAAATAAAGTTAAGCATCAGCTGAAACTCACCGTTGAGCGTTATGCAGATGTATTCCGTGCACTAGGTTTTCCTGTTGAGCTCAGTCATCAATTGGTATCTAATTTGCAAGATGTCCCGAAAGTAGCGTTCAGCATGTTTGGCAATCTCGAAAGAAAGAAAATCGGCATTGCAGCATTTGCGCAGCACCGTTATAAGATCCTTTCACAGGTTAAAATGGAGCAGATGATAGACTATCTTACACACAATGGGTATGATGTACTGCTCTTTGGAGGTGGAAAGGAAGAATTTCAAATTGCACAAAACTGGACAGAACGTTTTCCAAACACCTACAATACCATTGGAAAATTTACGTTGAGAGAAGAACTGGATATCATATCAAATTTGAACCTCATGATCAGCATGGATTCCTCAGGATTGCACATGGCTTCTTTGATGGGCGTAAGATGTCTATCCTTATGGGGAGCTACACATCCCTATGCCGGATTTACAGGATATGGACAACAACCAGAAGACTGCATTCAGGTTGAGCATCCCAACCGCCCAAGTTCAGTATACGGCAATACAGCTTGTGACTGTGATGGCATTGAGGCGATTGATTTAATTACACCGGAAATGGTGATCGAAAAAATAACAATGGACATGTAGCATTCCAGGGTAACTTAACCGTTGTACCAATGATGACAAGGAAAAATATGACTACGCTTTAAAGCTTTAAGATGGATAAAATTTGTTTTATTATACTTCGATATGGAAATGAGGTGGATGGTGGTGCAGAAAAACACTGCCGTATGCTAGCGGAAAGACTAGTTGGGAAATATGATGTAGACATATTGACAACTAAATTCATCGACTATAACACTTTTACTCCTTTTTACACAAATGATGTAGATCATCTAAACGATGTGCGCATTCTGCGCTTCGATTCCATCGATTTTGATAGTCAAAAAAGAGATCGTCTATGGAAAAAAGCGCTCCGATTTCAAAAAATTAGAAGAAATTTATTCCGTTTAAAAAGCTTAAAATTCATATCCGAAATATTTCCATCCTGGAAAGGAATGGCAGGTGCTGATATGGATTATTTCAAATCACATGGCTCGTATTCTCCGTCCATGTTATCCTATATTAAAACCCATCATCACGATTATAAAGCTATTATCGGAATTACCTATTCTCAGCCCAATACTTTTTTTGGAACTCTAGTTGCACCAGAGAAATCTATTCTTATTCCTACGTTACATGAGGAAAGGGAGGCATTTCGTCCTATATTGACCCAACTATTCAACAAAGTAAAACATATTGCCTTCAATACGATCGAAGAAAGAAAGTTAGCATTCAATATCTTTGGAAGTCATATTGCAAATAATAGTATTGTTGCTGTGGGAGTTGAAGTAGAGCCTCCTATAAATAAAGAAGTACTCTACTCCAAATACAATCTTCCTGATGATTATTTATTATACTTTGGCCGGGTTTGCAATACGAAAGTAAGAACATTGATTCCGTGGTTTCTGCGTTACAAAGAAAAATATCCTTCGGATCTTAAGCTTGTACTCACAGGACGCATATTTATGGATATAGTTGAGCATCCTGATATTATTTATACAGATTTTGTTTCTGAAGGAGAGAAAACAGCTTTGATTGAGAATGCGAAAGCCGTAGTCAACCCTTCTCAATATGAAAGTTTATCTTTATTATTGTTAGAAACAATGGTTTTGGGTAAACCAATCTTGGTAAATGGAAAATCAGAAGTAATGAAGGAACACTGTATCAGAAGTAATCATGCCGCGCAATACTATTCTTCCGAATCCGATTTCCAACAAAAGCTCTACAAGATATTACAAGAAGACGTATCATTGATAAAATCAAAGTCTATTTCCTATGTCGAACAGAACTATTCCTGGCCATTAATCATCAATAAATTAACACATATAATTGACACAATTTAATAACATCCTGAATGACAATAGCTTTACTAATTTCAACTTATAACTGGCCTGAAGCGCTAGAACGTGTGCTAGAAAGTATATTGTTACAAACCCAGGCACCAGACGAGATTTTAATTGCGGATGATGGTTCAGGACCAAGTACGCGTCAAGTAATTGATGTGTTTAGAAATAAAACCAACATTCCAATTAAACATGCTTGGCAGGAAGACAATGGCTTCCAAAAAACCAAAATATTAAATAAAGCATTGGCAATGTGTGAGAGTGAGTATATCATCCAAATAGATGGAGATATCATCATGTCTCCCCAGTTTATTTCAGATCATATAAAAATTAGTCAGCCCCATCATGTTATAACAGGAAGTAGAGCATCACTTACCAAAGAATTCACAATAGAATTTTTGAAAAGTAAAAAGCCCATCGATTACAATTTACTTCGGAAAAACTCTCCTTATAAAATGAATGCTACAAGAATTCCTTTTCTAACACCTATCTTTGCTACAAGATACAAAACCAAAGGAAAACATAGGTTCTATTCAAAGGGATGTAATATGGCATTCTGGATGAGTTCATTGATCAAAGTCAATGGTTTTAATGAAGATATGTATGAATGGGGACATGAAGACTCTGAACTTGTCGTCCGATTATTGAAAATTGGTGAAAAAAAACTCTTCATGAAATTTAGTGGAGTAACTTATCATTTGTGGCATAAAATATCTTCTATGGAAAGAAAGAGCATCAATCAGACTATCTTAGAAAATACCGTTGCGTCAGAAGATTTCAGAATAAAAAACGGTCTTGATAAATACTTGAATAAATGAATATAGCATACGATGCTAAACGATATTTTCTAAACAAAACGGGCCTAGGTAACTATAGCCGTGATCTTATACGGATACTGGAGACCTATTACCCCGAAAACAACTATATTAAGTATACCACAAAACTAGAAGGGACAAATTTCGATTCCGAAAATTTGCAAAAAAACACTAGGCTACCCCATGGTTTTATAAATAAAATTGTGCCTAGTTTATGGAGAAATAGTAGAATAATCAAAGATTTATTACACGATAAGATCGATATTTACCACGGTCTTTCTGGTGAGATCCCAATTAATCTACATAAAACTAATATTAAGTCAATTACGACAATTCATGATCTGATCTTTATTCGATTTCCAGAACTATATAAGCCTATCGACCGATATATATATAATCAAAAGGCAAAACATGCCGTTTTACATTCGGATAAGATTATTGCGATTAGCCAGCAGACTAAATCTGACTTATTGAATACCTATCAAATACCTGAAGATAAAGTTGAGGTCATATATCAAACATGTCATCCGGCATTTAAAACATCAAAAACAAAGGAACAACAACATAAAATACAAACAAAATACAATCTTCCCCACAATTTTATTTTAAATGTAGGGACAATAGAACCCAGAAAGAATGCCTTTCAAATTGTTAAAGCAATAGAGCAATTAGATATTTCGTTGATAATAATTGGACGGAAAACCAATTATGCGAGGGAAATTATCGAGTTCATTGAAAAAAAAGGTATGACAAATCGGGTTCTATTTATGGAAGGACTTAGTATGGATGAATTAGCGACTATCTATACCATGGCTGATTTATTCATCTATCCGTCAAAATTTGAAGGATTTGGCATTCCTATAATTGAAGCGTTATATTCTGGTTTACCAGTAATTACCTCCAACTCGGGAGTCTTCCCAGAAGCTGGTGGACCATCCTCATATTATGTTAACCCAGAAGATATCGACGCTATACAATTTGCGATTGAATCTATACTTTCATCTGATTCAATCCGTAAAGAAATGACCAGTAAAGGGTTGGAATACGTAAAACGGTTTGATGAAGACCACATAGCGAGTCAGCTTATTCAATGCTACAAAGATTTACTTTAACTACTCTGGTTTCAACACTGTAATACGCTGTTGCAGTTTTTTCCAATGGTTCGCCCTGTCTTTATAAAGTAGTATTTTGCCCAATTTATACTTAAACTGGAGAATCCCCTTGTAGTCAAAATGTGCCAAGCGATAACTTACATTAGGATTATCTTTTATTTCGTCTTCGATAGCTTTGGTATAAACCGTTGGTCCGGTCATTTTGTGCACATCATTTGGATACTTATTTTCCTCAATATTTTCGATAATATAAGCAATTGTTCGCTTTAAAAAAGGGTGACCTTTTGCGTAAATCAATCCCCATTGTGCAAAAAGATCTGGATGATTCTTCTCTCTAGCAATAAATGCCATATCATCCTCCCGAATATGTTTATCCAATGAAACAAGGATATCGCTATCCATATCTAAATAAACACCTCCGTAAACATATAATACAGCATAACGAAAAAAATCAGCTTTAGCAGCACCTATTTGTAATCGAGAATAAGCCGCATACGTGCGGTCATCAAAATTATTCCTAAAAAAAACGTCAACACGTTCATCGTCATAAAATTCCCTCTTCCAGCCCTTATTTTTCTTTAAATACATCCAAATATAAAAGCGTGTTAAAAAAGGTATTTTGGTTGTTTTAAATGTTTGATAAATTACTTTAGGTATCGACATATCTATTGTTTTAAGAATTTATTAAGGCCGTTTGCACAGTATTGTAGTTTGTTGTCCATAGCATCCATGAGAATACGATCATTTTCGGGTAGCGATTCCCTAGAAGATTCTACATGATAAAGGTGGTAGCCAAGTGCTGAAAACTTGATATTATATCTTTTTATTCCACTATTGAACAAGCGTTCAACAAATTCACTATCTTCTCTTCCCCAGCCTACCATATCATTATTAAAGCCATTTACTGCTATGATATCCCGCAGAAAGAAAGACATATTACATCCCCTAATCGCCTTATGGCTATATATGATTTCCTTACGCCACAACTTTGTCAGCCAGGGAGCCCGAAATGCCGTTATACGTTTTTCAAACCGGCTTTCGACTCCTCTTTTCATGTAGCTGAAATTTGGATAGATTTGTGGACTTCTAAGTATTTGTTGTGTAAAATCAGCTGTCAACAAACATCGTCCTCCTTGAAGAAAGAAGCCTGCTGTTGCGTTGGTAATATGGTCTTTTACAAAATATTCATCCAAAATTATATCACCATCAATCATGATCACATACTCGGTATTAATCAATGCAAGGCCTCTGTTCCTACTTTCCGCCAATCTAAATCCTTGATCTTCATGCCAGGAATGTAACAATGGGATCTGCCATTTTCGCTGAAATTTCTGAATAACCGACGTAGTCCTATCGTCCGATCCGTCATCAGCCACAACTACCTGATCTGGTTTCTGAACCTGATGTTCTATAGAGTTCAAGACCATTTCTAACGCATCTGGTCGATTATAAGTCGTTATCAGTAAAGAGACTTTCAATATTACTTTTTTTTATACAAATATACATCTAAATTCCCTAATTCGAGGTTTGAAGGTTAGATGCTTTTTGCATCTAAGAAGACGCTATCTAAAATTCTTTTTTCGTATTCGCTTGCATAAAATGACTTGTAAAACACTCTCGCATAGTCGCTTTGCCTTGTATAGAAAACGTTGTCTTCCAAGAGATCTATAATAGCACGGGCAAAATGTATTTCGTCGTTAGCCACAACACACCCGTTATTTATTTTATTGACAAGGCCATCAACCCCTCTCTGTGTCGTCACCACAGGAAGACCATGACACAAAGATTCTAAAATTTTAATTTTGATCCCAGTACCGCTCAACATTGGACAAATCGTAATTTTTGCATCCGCGTAATACATATCAAGATCCTCTATTATACCGACTTTTATTAATTGGGGGTGATCGGGAATACGTGTACATATTTTTCCTACAACATGTATTTTATAAAGTGGTAAAAACGGTAAAACATTATCAATGAACCACATCATGCTTTCGCTATTATGTATATTATCACTAGCTACATATAATATATCTATTTTTTTCTCATGATTATGTACCGTCTTACTATCCGACACGGAAACAGGCAGCAAAGTAACTTTCTTTTTCACAAACTGTTCATATATAAAGCGTTCCTCAATCGAATATGTCCAGATTTCATCATATAAAGAAAGTATTTTCATCTCTTCCTTAAAAGCCTCTCCAACATCAAAACAGGTTTTACCCTTCAGATGTTGAAGCGTCATAAAATCATGAGTATCAATAATAGTATATGCATTAAATTGACTCAGTTGCGCAATCAATGCGCCCCATGTTGAATAGCTAATGACTATAATATCATAGGATTTACCTTGCAGCAAGGATTTTATCCGTTTGATAATAATCGGAGTCAACAAACTTATTTGTGGTTTGTTGATAGCTTTATGTATTAATCTGGGAATTTTATCCTCAACTAGGTACTTTAAACGATTACCTTTATTAGAATAGATATCAAATATATTTAAATTTACGTTGGGATAGGTATTCTTGAAAAGTTTTACCGACGATTGATCCCAATAAAGACAGGATAAGAAATCAATTTCTAGTGCTGTTTCATGTTGTTCAAAGTATGTTAATAGTTGTTTGGCCCGAGTCAAATTGCCAGCTTGATTCGAGAACGGATTATCCGGCATGAAATAAAGTATTCGCTTTTTCTTATTGTCACCCATTTGATTCTTTTTTTGTAATTACAGTATCTATCAATTTCATCCAACCTTCTGCCATTTGCTCAAGATTATAACCCTTCATACTTAAATGTGCTTTTACCCCCACTTGCCGCCGCAAAGACGGATCTTGAATTAATTTCTCAAGGTAGATTAACATCTCTTCCTCGTCTCGGGCAAGAAAACCAGTATTCTCGTGCTTAATGATTTGGTTCACTCCGGAACAAGTAGAAAAGCCTATACCTGGTAAACCAAGAGCCATAGCCTCTGCCAAAGCAAGGCCAAACCCCTCGTATTTACTTGGAAAGATGAAAATGTCTGCGTTTCTCATTTTTGCTAGTGGATCATCTGTAAAGCCCCGAAGAAAAACTCGTTCCGACAGCTCCAAATCATTTATTTGATGGTTTAATCGATCAAAATCGCTCCCGGTCCCCCAAAATTCCAAATCCCATTTGCTGTACTTTTTAGCCAATTTATTGAAAATCTCAATTGCCAAATGCTGCTGTTTACACGCTGTATCCAGTCGTCCTACATGAATAATCTTGTATCTTTCCCTAGTTGAACTATGCTCAACCAACTTAGTACAATCTTTAAGTTCTATAGGATTTGCTATAACCCTACATTCACCCGAAAAATTCGAAGGCAAAAAGCTACGATAATTATCAAACAAAATCTGGACCCCATCTAAGTATCGAAAGCTATTTATCAGCATATCAACCATGTAAGGCTTCCTATCGCCCCAAATATTAGAATAATCATAATCCGGTCTGCCATTTACTGAGTTGATAATTGGCACGCGTAAAGTGTTTCCGAATGTAATTTCTAACAATGAACTTATAGACATCGTAATAATTAGATCAGGTTTTAACTGATCAATATATTTATTCCAAGCTATGGACCGTTTTCGTAAATTGTATTGATACAACTTAGCTTCTCCACCTAACGTGTATTTTAACCGCCAATTATACCATTTGTGATATTTCTTTTTTGCTTTAAACTTTAACCATAGAAATGGATTTTTACCCGGATAATTATAAATAGGAAGCTCTTTTTTCTGTTCGACAGCCGGATCAAAGATATTAGTTACCTTGATACCTTCGTTCAATGGAAACACGGGGGGCCCCACAACGTTTTCATTTGTTGCGATTTCAACTTTATGTCCATTCGCATTAAATATATTTGCTAGTGTTGAACAGATCTTCTCTGTTCCACCTATACCATTCAAAAAATACAAATGTTGCACTAAAAGAATTCTCATACTTCATTATATTTATTTCTGATATTATGCCGAATCCTCCGTCTTATCACAGAAATTGGGATAAATTTGACCCAAAACAAAGCGCGTTTAAATTTTTCAGGTCTTTTCTTCAAATACACTTCATAGAACTGGTCAAAATCTTGATGATCTTTGGCCTTTATAAAATATTTGAAAGGGATCGTTAATAGTTTTTTATCAGCTTTTGTTAGATGGACAATAATATGCTGCGCGACGAAATCCCGCAATAATTTAAATAACTTGGATTTCTCATCTTCATCAAAGGACATGCTTAAATATCTCAGTTCGAAAGGTTCATGTTCAATAAACAAAGCTAGCTTAAGTGCTTTTGAACGGAAAATATCACGTTGGCTGTAAAAAGAATCTAATAAATCCAACCATTTTGGTATTTGCTTTAATATACGTGCAGTCTGTTGATTAATACGGAGATGGTTTTGATTTTCATGGTTCCTGTAAAAATAGATTCCATTCGGATTAAACCCGATTCTCTCTGTAATAAGGAAAAGTTGGTGCGAAAAAAGTCCATCTTCACAAGGCTGAATACCACTCGGAAACCGAATTTCTGAATAAGCCTCTAGTAATGCTCTTTTTATAAATAGTGCACAAGTGGGCACTGCAGTCAATCTTGCAGCACGTTTACAATAATGCTCTCCAACAATAACGATATCAGAATCCTGTTGCGTAGCAATTTCGAAAGAACTAAGTAAAAAATCGGAAGCGAGCTTATCATCTGAATCTAAAAAATAGACATATTTACCCTGCGCGCGTGCTAAACCATTATTTCTAGCCACCGATACTCCGGAATTCTCCTGATCAAGAAATAAAATCCGCGAATCTAAAGAAGCATATTTTTGACAAATCTCAGCCGAAGAATCGGAACTACCATCATTAACTAAAATAATTTCAAAGTTCTGCAATTTTTGATCCAGAACACTTTCTACGGCTTCCCCCAGAAATTTATCAACATTGTAGACTGGTATTACCACTGAAACTGCGAGGTCTGGCTGTTGTTTTATAGGATCACTATTCCCTTCCATTATATTACGTCTATAAATTTAAAACCTATTAAATGTAATTAATTAGGACAATCAACCAAAGAATTTTTGATTTTTTCTTTGCTTAGTGTGAATTCACGATAACGGAATTCGCCTGATTTATTACCGATCATGGCCCCCATTTTGATTAATGATTCGCTAATTCCCATTGGAAAAATTGCGCTGCGATAGGCATTATTTTTTAATAAAGGCTTAGGAAAAACTTTGAAATTTAATCCATCTTTGGAGTACGCGATATACAGCATTTCGGAGGTATACCTTTTCACATCACCAATTGCTATACACAGAAAATAATATCCGTCAACAAAAGTAGCCTGAATATGCCAAAGAGAATTTGCAAAACTTTCTCTTAACCAAGGTTTATTAAGAAAATTAACCAGTTTACTTTCTTTGAAACCAGCAAAGTTAATACCATCATTAGAAGTCCTGCGCACTACATACGAAGGATCCTTCCCTTTAAAATTTCTTCGATCAAGGTTTAATTCTATTTCATAACTCAAAAATTGGCTTCCATTGTGAATAAACGAAGGAGACAGTACATGGTCATTCTTTGGAGTAAATGGTGGATTACTCGTAAAGGCAATGTTCAAATTGGACCATTTTATACCATCTGTTGAAGTTTGTTGCACAATAGTCCGATGTGCATCCAGTTTCAGACGGCCGAAATTAGTATTCGTGAGCACACATTTGCTTTTTAATGATTGTGCTGTTATAAAACTAGCTCTGTAATAGAGATAAAATCGATCATTCAAAAATACCCAATCCACATCAGACCAAAAACCCTGAACTGGATCAACTTTATTTTCACGAAAGCTCTCCTTTGGAAATGGGGCATTAATAATTGGATTGGTTAATCCGGGAGGATTAGTCCAATCAAGGCCATCATTTGACACAACAATGCTTGGATTTTCAAATTTCTTTGAATTTTGATTAGTCCCTACTGCTCCAAAATAAGGAGTGAAGACCATCCAATATTTATAACCTTTGAATTTATTGGGAAAATATAAAACGTCTGGATGGCAATAACTTGCGTTTGAACCAGATATATCTAGAAAATCTGTTAAATTCTGAAGCCCCTTAAAATTGGCGTTAGCAACGGTATGAATATTGACCAACCCTTCATCGTTATCAAAAGTGACAGAATCAATGGGATCGATGGTCCAGATAGGAGGTTCTACTTCTTGTGCAAAAAATTCCTCTGAACGGTAGCAGGCCATTAAAAAGATACTCCCAAAGAGAAGTATTGATAAAATACGAATCATAAATAGAAATCAAACGACTAAAACAAAACGAACGCTACTTTATATACATTTTTTATCTGTTACAGGAAATATACCCGATAAGCTCTGTTTTGCGGAACGAAAGTAATCAATTTTCAGAAAACTTATGATTTCAAATCATGATGAAAAAATTAATTTTAATAACATGGAACAAAGTATATACTAAACACTTTATAAAACTCTGGATTAATCAAAAATGTATCTAGTTTATGTTAATAAGAAAATAGATGTTTGTAATATGCACAATGAAATAAGCTCTGAAACGTTAAATTAGGACAAGAATCAAAAACTTCAATCATGGAAAACACTAAAAAACTCTTTATCATAAGACATGCAAAAGCAGAAACTATCCCAGGAATCAATGATTTTGATCGCTCTCTGACCTCTGAAGGAATACAGCACGCTAAACAAGTTGCCGCTAAACTGGCATCTAAATTGACCTTGAACGACAAAAGCATGGTTATCAGTTCTCCTGCAAATAGGGCTCTTCAAACTACTCGCGTTTTTCTCGATATTCTTGGCGAACCTTCATTCGACATTCAAATCGAAGATTCTATCTATGAGTGTACATATAAACATCTCCTATCAGTGATTAACAGTATACCAGATCATATCGATGATGTATTGCTTATTGGGCATAATCCCACATTGACCGATTTAGTAGAATTTCTAACACGTAGAGCGGCATACCTTCGAACTTCTTCATTTGCAGAAATTAAGCTTGACGTAGGTTTTACTTTTCAGATGCTTAGTGGTAATTGTGCTGATCTCGTACAGATCGTAGATTGAAATTCCGATCTCAAAAATCTCAGAAATAGACAACCGGCACTCCCGATTTACACTAATTAAGAGGCTCAAATAGACTGGTTACGAGAAAAAGCCTTATACCTTTCATAGTATAAGGCTTCTAGTTCCAAAACAACACAAAAATTGTCCAGTGTATCCTCCCAGATTTCCCGATCCGGTCAACAGCCGATTTTTCTCATTTGATATACTAAACCGCTCAGTTTTTTCAAACAAATTAAAAACATCAGATTCCCCTATAACATTGTATAGATATAAATTATTAATAGTTTCTATCGATTTACTTTCTACAAACCGGCCATATCAATGTAGAGCAAATATTTAAAGATAGAAAAATAATGATCATACCTTCTAAAAAAATATTAATTTAGTATCTTCGCGAGAAAAAAAATAAGTACCCATATTTAATTTACAACTCTTAATCCAATGAAATTTTTCCAGTCGATTGTTTTAATGGGCTTTCTGTTCATATCTTGCAAAAAAGACACTATTGAGTTTGCCAATAAAGAAACAGCTAATTTAGAAATCGAAAAAGACAGCATTTCCTTTAAATTGAATGGTCGCGAATACAGTTCCAACTATGTCACAGGTAAAACCCAAGGAAGCAAACATATCGATATAAAGCCATACGGAAAGAAAAGGCCAAATCAAGAAGCAGCTTACGAAGGAGAGAATATCTGGTTTTATGGGGCCACAGATTCATTAATGATTGAACAAACCGTTTCTCTTGGTTCGGATGGCCACCATTTTACCGTTGGCTTTCTAAAAAAATATAATCTTTTTGAACTAAATGAAGCCCCCTCTTACTTTCCTAGAAATGGATTCTCGTACAATTTAGGAAAACAGAATTTTGCAACCGACTTTGGCAGGGAAAATACAAAAGATGGTGTATATATGAAAATAAGTACTGGAAATTTAAAAACATTAACTTCCCATGTCCCAAGAACTTGGAATGTTAACGTAAATAATCACAATGACATACAATGGGGAAACAATATGCCGGACAATAATATCCAAGCAAATTCAAAATTTTCCATTGTAAAGTTGGAAAAGGTTAGAGGGGAGTATTATCTAGTGGAAGCTCGATTTGAATTAAACGTGTATTCCGAAGATAGCAAGCTGTATCGTGTTACTGATGGCTTTATAAGATTCTACAGCGAAGTCATTCCTTGGTGGACCAAATTAAAACACAACAAATAAAGATGATTTAACAAGTATAGTGGATATATTAGAACATTATAACTAGCAGAATCATTCTAAAGGAGCTAAAAAGTTTCCCCTTTTTTTTCGTTACCTTCGTCCTATGGCGAATCAACTGCAGTTTGAAAATTCTCCGTACCTTAAGCAACACGCGCACAATCCTGTAGATTGGATGCCCTGGGGGCCGGAAGCTTTAAAGAAAGCGAAAGACGAAAATAAACTTATTATCGTAAGCATTGGTTACTCTGCTTGCCATTGGTGCCATGTGATGGAACGGGAGAGCTTTGAAAACACAGCCATTGCCCAGACCATGAATAATTTTTTTGTTCCCATCAAAATAGACCGTGAAGAACGACCAGATATTGACCAAGTTTATATGTTAGCGGTCCAGCTGATGACCAATGCCGGTGGATGGCCATTGAACTGCATCTGCTTGCCTGATGGACGTCCGATTTATGGCGGTACCTACTTTAAACCCCACGACTGGCAGAATATCCTCTTACAGATTGCGCAGATGTGGGAAGAAAAACCTGAGGTCGCTTTCGATTATGCCAACAAATTGAATAATGGAATCCAACGAGCAGAGAGGCTTCCCATCCATCCCATTCCTGAACAATATAGCAACAAAGATCTCGAAGAAATCATTGCCCCATGGACGGAAACCTTCGATCAAAAAGAAGGTGGTTATACAAGAGCGCCAAAATTTCCACTGCCCAATAACTGGTTATTCTTTCTAAAATATGCTGTTCTTACAGGTGACCAAACGATATTGGATCATGTGCATTTTACCTTAAAAAAAATCGGCTCTGGAGGGATCTACGATCAAATCGGTGGTGGCTTCGCCCGTTATTCGGTAGACCACTACTGGCATATCCCCCATTTTGAGAAAATGCTGTATGATAACGGTCAACTGCTTTCACTTTACGCCGAAGCTTATCAACAAAATAAGGATCCATTTTATAAAAGAATAATCGAGGAGACTATCGCTTGGGCTGAGCGTGAAATGCTTGCACCAAATTATGGTTTCTATAGCGCTTTGGATGCCGATAGCGAAGGCGTCGAAGGAAAATACTACTCTTTTTCAAAAACTGAATTTGATGAAGTCCTGGGCGACGATGCCGTGCTATTCAGTCAATATTTTAATATTACCGAAGATGGCAACTGGGAAGAAGAGCATACAAATGTTCCCATTTGCGCCATTAATGCAGACCAACTCGCGACAAAGGTCAATATGTCAGCTGACGAATGGGCAGATTTTTTAAAAAAATCCAAGAAAAAGCTATTTGATTACCGCGAGCAACGTGTGCGGCCAGGGCTAGACCATAAACAATTGACAACCTGGAACGCACTCCAATTGAAAGGGCTTATAGATGCTTACCGGGCTCTTGATAATATAGACTTCTTGAATCTTGCACTGAATAATGCTGCGTTTATTCGTGAAGAGTTGATGCAGGAGGATGGTTATCTATTGCATCAGCCAAAAGATAAAAATCGTGCAATATCAGGTTTTCTGGATGATTATGCTTTCACGATCGAAGCCTTTATAGCATTATATGAAGCCACATTTGATCAACAATGGCTAACCATCGCGCGGCAATTGGCCGACGGCGCAATTGCATTATTTTACGATGCGGACCAGAAAACATTCTACTATACTTCGACAGAGGCCGAAGAACTGATTGCCCGAAAAAGTGAAATCATGGACAACGTTATCCCCGCCTCTTCCTCAACGATTGTTCGTCAACTGAAACGTCTTGGATTATTTTTTGATGATGAGAATTATACGGCCATAGCCGATCAATTGTTGGCCAATGTATTTCCGCAAATCAAAACTTATGGTTCAGCCTATTCAAATTGGGCAATATTATTGCTAGAAGAAATATACGGAATCAATGAAATTGCTCTGACTGGTGAAAAAGCGGCCGCTTTTCGCAAGGAACTGGATCAACATTATATTCCAAACAAAATTGTTCTCGGCGGTACGGAAGAAAGCCTTCCTCTCTTAGAGAACAGAATCGGAAAGGAAACAAAAGCATATCTTTGCAAAAATAAGACATGTAGTCTTCCACAGGATTCCATAACAGCGTTAATAAATTATATTTAATAAACGGTAGCCCAGGCTTCCAAAAATCAAAATCAGATGGCTATAAAAGCAAACGACGTCGTAGCATTGACGTACAGACTTCACACAGTAGAAAACGGTGAAAAAGTTTTCGTTGAAGAAACAACTGCAGAAC
>JAITLV010000232.1 GCA_031277685.1 Sphingobacterium sp.
AATTTATTGACATCTTAAAGAACTTTTGCGATGGTAGCAAACGAAGTAGCAAAAAACTGGATATTGCTTAATAATGAAATCATGATTAAGCATGATGACGAATTCAGCTTACATAAAGACAAAGAAGCTGTTCGTGCATATTTCCTGGAATATGTAAATAAGAACACCGTGTTCTTTTATACATTGAAAGAAAAAATAGACTATTTGGTAGAAAATAACTACTATATCAATTTTTATCAATGGTTTACATTTGAAGAAATAGAAGAAGTATTCAATTATGTATATGCCAAAAAGTTCCGTTTCGAGTCTTTTATGGCCGCTTTTAAATTCTTCCAGAGCTATGCACTTCGTGATGACTCTGGAGAGAAATTCTTAGAGCGTTATGAGGACCGCGTTGTTGCGGTATCTTTATTCTTAGCGCGTGAAGAAGGTGTAAAAAAAGCAATAGAGTACGCCGAAATCATGATCAACCAAGAGTACCAACCTGCTACACCAACATTTTTAAATGCGGGTAAAAAACGCTCAGGTGAATTGGTATCCTGTTTCTTGGACGAAATTGGTGACAATCTTAACGGTATCGGTTATGCGGTTGATTCCGCGATGAAATTATCATCCATCGGTGGCGGTGTATCCTTCAATATCTCCAAAATCCGTGCACGTGGTGAAGCCATCAAAGGTGTAGAAGGCCGTGCTGGGGGTGTACTTCCAATTATGAAAATTATGGAAGATACCTTCTCTTATGCCAACCAACTGGGACAACGTCCAGGTGCTGGCGCGGTATATTTGAATATTTTCCACTCCGATATTGAAGAATTCCTGGATTGTAAAAAAATCAATGTAGACGAAAAAGTACGTATCAAATCATTGTCAATCGGTATCATTGTTCCAGATAAATTCATGGAATTGGCCGAGAAAGATGAACCTTGCTATTTGATTTACCCGCATACTGTGATGCAAGAATATGGACAATTCTTGGATGAGATGGATATGGACAAGATGTACGATGAGTTGATTACCAATCCAAACGTCAAAAAGAAAAAAATCAATGCGCGTCACCTCTTAGTTAAAATTGCACAAACACAAAAAGAATCTGGTTACCCATATATCTTCTTCAAAGAAAACACCAACCGTGTCCATGCATTAAACGAAATTGGTCAGGTGAAATTCTCGAATCTGTGTACAGAGATCATGCAGGTATCACAAGTTTCCGATATTGAGATCTATGGCAAACAGGATACGATCCGTTATGGTATCTCCTGCAACCTTGGTTCGTTAAATATTGCCACAGTAATGGACAATAAACGGATCAAAGAAACAGTGAAAACAGCCATGCGTGCGTTAACCGTTGTCACTGATGTCACCAATATCGATATGGTACCTTCTATTGCAAAAGCAAACCGTGAGTTGCATTCGGTTGGACTGGGTGCGATGAACCTACACGGATACCTTGCAAAAAGCTTTATCATGTATGAATCCAATGAAGCATTAGATTTTGCCAATACATTCTTCATGATGATGAACTATTATTCATTGGAAGCATCGATGGAAATCGCCAAGGAACGTGGAAAAACATTTGTGGGATTTGAGAAGTCAGCCTATGCAGATGGTACTTATTTCAATAGTTATGTCAACCGCGACTACCTTCCAAAAACAGATAAGGTAAAAGAATTATTCGAAGGTGTACATATCCCAACCGTTGAAGACTGGTTAGAGTTAAAAGCAAAAATCAAAGAACATGGTATCTATCATGCTTACCGTTTGGCGATTGCTCCAAATCAATCTACATCCTACATCATGAATGCCACTGCATCTGTGATGCCAATCGTCGATATCATTGAAGTACGTGAGTATGGCGATAGTACAACTTATTATCCTATGCCATACTTGACAAACGATAATTATTTCTATTTCAAATCGGCTTATGATATGGATCAATTCAAAGTATTGAAATTGATTTCAGTTATCCAACGTCATATCGATCAGGGGGTATCCACGATCTTGCATACCAACTCCAAAGATTCAACAAGAGATTTGTCTAGATATTATATCTATGCACATAAATTGGGATTAAAATCCCTTTATTATACACGGACAAGAAAATCGACCATCGACGAATGTGTCTCTTGTTCAGCTTAATCTTGAGATTTTAGTATTTGGATATATAATGTGAATAGGTCAAAAGTTGCCGAAGTCGTTGGCAGCTTTTGGCTTAATCTAACAGTCAGCAATCCAAATATATGATAATAAATGCCTAATACTTTAAACTAAAAATGAGTAAAACATATAAAGCTGTCAATTGGAATACCCCCGAGAACGATTACGTATTGATGTTCTGGGAACAAAACATTCGTCAATTCTGGATTGACACGGAGTATATTCCATCAAAAGATATCGATAGTTGGAAACGGATCAGCCCAGAAATGAAAGATGCCTATAAAAAGGCGTTGGGAGGTTTGACGCTGCTAGATACCCTTCAGAGTCATACAGGTATGCCGAAAATGATCGACCATATTGACACCTTACAGAATAAAGCCGTATTGTCCTATATGTGTATGATGGAAGCTATTCATGCAAAATCATACTCGACTATTTTCACAACGGTTTCAACGACAGCTGAAATCAATGAAATCTTCGAATGGGTGCAGCAAAATAAATACCTACAGTATAAGGCTCAGATGATTGATGGTTATTACCGTGCTATCGATAAAGAAGATGCTTCAGATGAGGAGATCTATATGGCCATGGCTGCTTCGGTATTGTTAGAGTCCTTCTTATTCTATTCTGGATTCTTCCTACCATTATGGTTATGTGGTCAGGGAGAAATGGTTGCCTCTGCAGATATCATCAAGAAAATCATTGCCGATGAATCCATCCACGGTGTATTCGTAGGATTAATGGCCCAAGATCAATTCAAAAAATTAAAAAATCAAGATCAGGTAAAAGCGCGTTTCTTAGCTTTACTTTACAACTTGTATGAAAATGAATTGAAGTATACCGAAGAAGTATATACCGAAGTAGGTCTAACCGCTGAAGTGAAAGAATATGTTCGTTACAATGCCAATAAAGCATTGATGAACTTAGGTTTTGATCCAATCTTCGAGGTAAAACAGGTGAATCCGATTGTCTTGAACGGTTTAAATACAGAAACTACACAACACGACTTCTTCTCGAAGAAATCAACAAACTACGAAAAAGCCACCGAGATTGTTCATCTAAAAGATGATGACTTCAAAATGGATGTAGTCGTGGATATATAACGATTTTCAATAGAACCAATAAAAAATCCCCAGAAGTCAAAACTTCTGGGGATTTTTTATTTCTGAATTGTCTGTTTTTTATTGACACGTATCTTTTCACTAAAGTATCAATGAGCTCGCTACCGCTACGCTTAGTTTATTGGCCAGAAGGAACCTTCAAGACTATTTTCATAGCTATTGGCGCATGTGAAAGCTGAAGGTTTTAATGTGTAGATATAATACTATTGCTGAAAAGCTTTAATTGCCTGCCCTCGCCAAGCCGCATCAAGCGGCGCGCCAAGCAACCAAGTCAGCGTTGGAGCGATATCGTAAATCATCACTGTTCCCTTGATCTCTTTTCCTTTTGGTACACCCGGTCCAGTCATTACCCAAGGTATCTCAACTTCTGCCAATGATTTGCCACCATGTCCTTTACCCGTACCACCATGATCCGCAGCGACAACAAAGATAGTTTCATCTGCAATACCCGCATCCTTAACAGCCTGCTGCAATGTTCCGATCCGTCGGTCCACCTGCTTCAGTTCGGCGTAATATTCAGGTGTATCGTGGCCTATATTATGACCGACACCATCAGGCTGATCGAAATGCACAAATGTGACGGTCGGTTTTTCTTTTTTAATAATATCCACAGTCGTATTTAATGCAGCCTCGTCATCATCCTTGGTATTAATAATCTTTTGCACTACTTTATTGTCAATCAGATACCCTATTCCCGGCCAGCTGTGAACCACAGCGAATTGCGCTTTGGGATTCTTCTGTGCCACCGCATTAAATAAAGAAGGAAACATCCCATTTTCAGTTTTGACAGTTGAGGGGATCTCAGGAGTCTTGCTATCCCATTCGGTATAACCATGCGTTGTCGGTCCGGCGCCCATCAGCATCGAAGCCCAGTTTACGGCACTAGACGAAGGTAAAACCGTGCGCACATGGGTACTATAGGTTCCCTCCTGCATCATCTTTTTGAGATTTGGCATTTCGGCTTTAGGAAGGGCATAAGCTCCAAACCCATCGAATCCAACTAAAACGACATGCTTGATCTTTTTGCTTTGTGCCATCGCTCCATAAGTAGATAAACCGACCATGAGTAATGGCAATAATAAATTTCTAATTTTCATAATTGTTGCGCTTTCAAAGACTTAATACATCAAAAATAAAAACTTTATTTTATCTATTATGTTAAGTAAACATTATTTAATAAGCCTAACCGATATGTTACATAAGAAAGACAAAGGTATAAAACGGTTAGATGGAGAGACGATCATTCAGTACTTTTCCGTCAGAAGCTTGGTATTGGAGTTTCCCAATAAGAAGCATGCTACCCCCAATCTGAACAGCTTAATTTCGTTTTTTATTTTTTTTATATTTCTGGTTCAATCTAATAGTAGATCTTTTGTAAAAACCTACTATTAGATTAGATATTAATAACCCGGATTTTGTTTTAAATTAGGATTCATCGATATCTGTTGTTGAGGTATAGGATACATTGTCTTGCTCTCCACTGAAGACTTATGATCCCACCAAGTTGCTGTATGAAATTTACCAAAACGAATTAAATCCCTTCTTCTAAACCCTTCAAAAATAAATTCACGGCCTCGCTCAGCCAAAAGCTCATCTAACGTCAGCGTACTCGTGGTATACTGTGCTGCGGCCCAATCAGTAGCGGAAAATGCTCTCTTTTTGCAACTATTAATCAAATCCACGGCCTCTTGTGAAGCAACTCCCCCATTTTTTCGCATGAGTGCCTCGGCTTTTGCAAAATAAATCCAACTCAGACGATAGACGTTCCAATCCGTATTATTGTAATTTTCATCAACAGGTATTTTAACACCATTGACATTCCCGACGACAGAGTTACCAAGTTTATATTTATTAAATCGGATTCCACTATTTTCTTCACCGTCACTCATTGTAGAAGATGTACCTCCGGTTTTAGCTCGTCGAATGTAATCAACAAACACCAACTGCTCTCCCTTATATTCCTCAGATCCTTGAACAATTTTACCATCTACAAACTTGATCATTGGACCGCTTAAAAACCATTCCTGTTTTCGTAGATCATTTTCTTTATATTTATCAAAAACACCGGGGATCAAAACAATACCATTATTTCCGGTTCTCCCTCCCCCATAGATTTCACTTTGTACAAAATGATAGAATTCACCAGGAAACCCAGTCGCAAAATCGGCTATTTTATAATCGTAAGCTATTGAGAAGATGGTCTCCTTGGACATATCATTCGTAGGAACATAAGCATCTGTTATATTTGGATCTAACGCCATAGCACCATTCAAACCTCCCCCCGCACCCGATATTAATTTGTCAGCTGCAGCTACACAATCATCCCA
>JAITLV010000250.1 GCA_031277685.1 Sphingobacterium sp.
ATGGATAAGACTTTGCCAGAAAGTGGATACCAGCCCGGCGAGATGCCCTGGTTTTATGGCGAAAAACTCAAACAGCTTGGGATCGAAATTTTGAATAAAAAAATTGCCGGCGATTGTCATGTTGACAGAAAATTAATTACTGCAGATAGTCCGTTAGCGGCCGATAAATTCGGAAAAATATGCGCCGATGAACTTCTCGGCTACGAAAAGTCAGCACTAGAGCACGAATAGGCAGCTGAAGCCATGTGGATTATTGCAAAGGCTTGACAACGTTTTTAAAATAACAAAACAACGAGGATTTAAATTAAATTCTTTTTCAAATAAAAAGGCTCCTTTACGCACTGCCCCCAGAAAGTGCCTAACTTTTTAGGGGCGGTGCATTATTAACCGATAATGGAACCTTTTTGAGTAGAAGTCTGCTTGGGCCAAATGTAAACCAGCCCTCGGCATTTATTTAAGTTAAATTTAGCTATATTTTTGGCCTTACATGCATCCTCAGAAATTGAACATCAGCGAAAAGACTAGGGTTGTGAAAAACAGAGATTTTCAACTGTTTTTTGAATTGGAGACCTAAAAAAATCCGCCAAAAAAATTATTTGACGATACAACACAATTCTTTTTTTATAACTTTGTTTAGGATGAAGAAATGGTTAGCTATATGCTTTTTGACGATCTATATCGCCTCAGCAACTGATTTTGCGCAGTTGCTGCGATTTCCATTGTTGATAGAGCATTATTTTGAACATAAAACAAAAAATCCGCAGTTATCCGTCATCGAATTTTTAGAGATTCACTATAATGGAGATCATCTGGAAAACCATCCTCATGATGACGACTATGACGAGGATCAGAAACTCCCGTTCATGATGCATACGGCTTCATACTATGCTGTTTTTGTCTGCCCGCCAACTGTAGAAGTAGAAATTCACAACAACTCCATCCCAAGGAAAATTAATACTACCCCCATACGGAACGATCAGTTTATAGACGATACTTTCCTTAATTCCATCTGGCAGCCGCCAAAATTCTGTTAATACATTCCTCCCTTTATTATTTAGGATAAAGACGTCCGCATTGCAGCTTTCCTGACGGGAAGTGCCTACAAATTCTGTATAGGAATACGGAAGCCTTTTTCAATGTCAACATACTGCTGATCGCCTGTGTCTTTATCAAAACTTACGATTTAACAGAATCAAATTGATATGCTTACGAAAATTATTGAGTTCTCTGTAAAGAACAAACTCATTGTCGTGCTGTTGATGTTGGCTTTGATCGGTGTAGGTGCTTATCAGGTGACCAAATTGCCTATTGATGCCGTACCCGATATTACCAATAATCAAGTGCAGGTCATTACAATAGCTCCATCCTTTGGAGCAACAGATATTGAAAGGCTCGTGACCTTTCCGATCGAACAGGCTAACAGTAATATCGCTGGATTACAGGAAATCCGTAGCTTTTCGCGATTCGGACTATCCTTGGTAACCATTGTTTTTGATGACAATATCGATATCTATTGGGCCCGGCAACAGGTAGCTGAGCGTCTGCAACAGGTACAACAGGAAATCCCGACAGGTATAGGTTCTCCGCAATTAGGTCCTATTTCTACAGGTCTTGGCGAAATATATCAATATGTTGTTCGCCCGCAACAAGGATACGAGCGTACATATAATGTCACTGAGCTCCGTACTATCCAGGACTGGATTGTCAGACGGCAGCTGCTGGGTGTTAAAGGGGTGGCTGAGGTCAGCAGTTTTGGTGGCAAACTCAAACAATATGAGATCGCTGTAAACCCCGACAGGCTAAATGCTTATGGGATTACCATTAACGACGTCTTTGATGCCCTCAACACCAACAATCAGAATACGGGTGGCGCTTACATCGAAAAAGGACCCACAGTCCTTTACATCCGAAGTGAAGGATTGGTTGGCACGATTGAAGACATTCAGAATATAGCAATTACAGGGGAGAAAAATGACTTACCGATTTTCATTCGGGATGTAGCCGATGTACGTCCGGGTTTTGCAACGCGATATGGTGCCATGACCTACAATGACAACGGCGAGGTGGCTGGAGCCGTCGTCATGATGCTTAAAGGAGCCAATAGCAGCCAAGTGATTGCGGACGTCAAGGCCAAGGTAGAGGAAATCAGAAAAACCCTGCCCAAAGGAGTCATCATCGAGCCCTTTCTGGACCGTACCAAAATGGTCAATAATGCGATCAGCACAGTGCAGACAAATCTTTTGGAAGGCGCACTCATTGTGGTATTTGTACTAGTTCTCTTTTTGGGGAATGTACGGGCCGGATTGCTCGTGGCCTCAGTCATTCCTCTGGCCATGCTTTTTGCGATCTGTATAATGAACCTTTTTGGGGTGAGTGGTAATCTGATGAGTCTTGGTGCACTCGATTTTGGATTAATCATTGATGGTGCAGTCATTATTGTTGAATCCGTCATGCATCAGCTTATGCAACAGCAACGATTCAAAGCCCTACTCAAAGTACCTGCTTCTGAAATGGACGATTTGGTAACTGCATCAGCCGGTCGCATGATGAATAGTGCTGTCTTTGGACAAGTCATTATTCTGATCGTTTACCTTCCAATCTTAACGTTACAAGGAATCGAGGGCAAAATGTTCAAGCCTATGGCAGAAACTGTTGCTTTTGCACTATTGGGGGCATTCCTTCTATCGCTTACTTATATACCGATGATGAGTGCATTTGTACTTCGTTCAAAAAGTAACAAACCGTCGCTTTCGGATCAGCTGATGAAAAGACTGGAAAAGTTTTACCTGCACACACTACTCAAAGTACTGCGGATTCCAAAGACAATTTTTACATTGGTTATTTTACTTTTTATAGGAGCTGTAGTGATACTTAGCCAGCTAGGTGGGGAATTTATTCCTTCACTGGAGGAAGGTGATTTTGCGGTAGATACCCGTGTCCTCCCAGGAAGTAACCTGACTACGACCATTGAAAGCACACAGAAAGCTGCACATATCTTAAAGAGCAGATTTCCAGAAGTAGAAAAAGTAGTCACCAAAATTGGTAGTGGCGAGGTGCCGACCGATCCTATGCCGATGGAGGCCTCGGATATGATGGTTATTTTAAAAGATAAAAAGCAATGGACTTCGGCACATACCTTTCCTGAACTCGCTACAAAAATGAGCGAAGCATTAGCCGATGTTCCCGGCATTACGGCCGGTTTTCAGTACCCTGTGCAAATGCGGTTCAACGAGCTGATGACAGGAGCACGTCAGGACGTCGTCCTCAAAATATTTGGAGACAACCTGGATTCCCTGACCTTACATGCTCAAAAGATAGGTAAAATAATCGAACAGGTCCAAGGAACCCAAAATCTCTACATCGAACCGATTGCCGGGCTTCCGCAAGTTGTCATATCTTATAATCGCCCTAGCATTGCACAGCATCATCTCTCGATTGATGAAATAAACAGAACCATCAATGCGGCTTTTGCCGGGCAGCGAACGGGCTTGGTATTCGAGGGTGAGAAACGCTTCGACATGGTTGTACGGCTAGCTGCCAGAGACCGAAATAATATTACTGACATCCGTAACCTTTTGATTCCTACTCCAATGGGCAACCAAATTCCACTATCCCAATTGGCCCGTGTAGAGATTATACAGGGCCCTAACCAAATCCAACGGGAAAATGCGCAACGGCGGATTGTCGTCGGATTTAATATTAACGGTCGGGACGTACAAAGTATCGTACATGACTTACAAGCTAAAATTGACAAGGAAATCAAACTTCCAACAGGATACTCCATTAAATATGGGGGTTCTTTTGAAAACCTCAACAACGCCAAACAACGTTTGCTGATTGCTGTACCTATTGCGTTAGCGCTAATTTTCATACTCCTATTCCTTGCATTTAAATCCGTTAGGGAAAGTTTATTGATCTATACGGCTATACCATTATCGATTATCGGTGGAGTGTTCTTATTGGCGCTTCGGGGAATGCCTTTTAGTATTAGTGCCGGAGTTGGATTTATAGCGCTATTTGGTGTAGCTGTGCTCAATGGTATCGTATTGATATCTGAATTTAACCGGCTTCAAAAAAGTGGCATCTGTAATATTGTGCGTATTGTTGTCGATGGTGGTGAAAATCGGCTGCGCCCCGTTTTGATGACCGCATCGGTGGCCTCACTGGGATTTATCCCCATGGCGCTGAGCAACGGCGCTGGAGCTGAAGTACAGCGCCCTTTGGCAACTGTGGTCATTGGTGGCCTGCTTATCGCGACGCTATTAACCTTATTTGTGCTTCCACTCCTTTACGTAACCATGGAGCGCGGATTTAAACCTAATAGATTAAAAGGAAAATATATTGTGCCGCTTTTGATTGCTCTTGTTGTTTTTGCAACAAAAAATTCGACAGCACAGACAAAGATCACTTTGGATCAATCCATTGAACTCGCTCTCCAAAACAACCGAAACATAAAAATTGAAAAACTGCGTGTGGCTTATGCCAAGGCTCTAATAGGGACATCCACTGCAGATATTCCGCAGACGGATATCAACCTAGATTACGGGCAGATCAATAGCGCTTACCAGGATACTAAGGTTAGTATCAGTCAACGTTTTGGTTTTCCTACTGTCTACAGAAGGGAACGTATGCGCTATACCGAAGAGTGGAAAAAAAGCCAGCTGAATGTCACGCTTAAAGAGTTTGAGCTGAAAAAGGCCGTCAGCCTTACCTACTATAACATACTATATTGGCAGCAAAAGGAAAAACTTTTGAGCGAGGCATTATCCCTTTATAGCAGCTTCCTTGACAAGACCATCCTCCGTAAAAAGACAGGAGAAAGCAATGCGTTGGAAAGCTCAACTGCGGCAAATCAAAAGGCCGCAATCACAATCCAATTGAGACAGGTAGCTGATGAAATAAATGTCCTTCAACTGCAATTTCAATGGTTGCTAAATACATCAGAAACCTACACCCCTACCATTGTGGAAAAGGCTATTTTCGTTCAGTCATCAGTAGCCGACCACCCTTTACTCAAAGTGCTGCAACAAGAAAAGATAGTCGCAGCGCACACAACTGCAATAGAAAAATCCAGACTACTTCCCCAACTGCTGCTAGGCTACAATCTGAATAGTTTTAAAGGCGCAGGGCCTGATAACAGAATCTACGACGCGAGTCCAAGATTTCATTCGGTGCAGTTAGGGCTCTCCATACCGGTATTTTCCAGCGGACAGCGTGCTCGGATCGAAACTGCACGTCTGGCAGAAACCATTGCAAGCGATGAACTTCAAAATGCACAATCTGCGCTTGAAAGACGGGTCCAAGAATTCGCGCAACGCTATCAGACCAGTCTTGCTATTGTCGATCAATATGAATCCGAGGGACTCAAAAATGCAGCAATAGTTTTTGAAACAGCGCAGAAGCAATTTTCCAATGGAGCCATTGACTATCTCGAATTTGCCACTTTAATAAACCAGGCTATCGCGTTGAAAAGTAGCTATACAGATGCATTGTGGCAGCTCAACGAAAATGCCATTCAGCTTCATTACATCATGATAAATCAATAGAAATGAAAACGAAAAATATCATAGTCCAATATATCGTTCTTATGTTGGCAATAACTGGCGTCTCTTGCAAGGGGAATAAAGGCGAGGCTTCACCGTCATCAGCAAAGCCGAAAGACGAAACTCTTGTTTCCTTAACGGAAGCGCAACTGCAAAATGCCCAAATAGAGACGGTAACGCTTTCGGACCAGCTAATAGCCAGCATATTAAAATTGAATGGAAAAATTGATGTACCGCCTCAGAATCTGGTGTCGGTAAGTATTCCTTTGGGGGGATACCTAAAGAGTACCAGCCTGCTGCCAGGCATGAAAGTGTCAAAAGGTGATATTATTGCCATCGTCGAAAATCCACAGTTTATTCAACTGCAGCAGGACTATCTTGCTGCCAAGTCGAAACTACAATTTGCCGAGCTCGACTACAGACGTCAAAAAGAACTCAACCAGAGCCAGGCAAGCAGTGATAAAGTAATGCAGCAAGCACAGGCCGAAATGAACAGCCAGCTGATAGTAATGAATTCAATTGCCAGACAGCTAGAACTTATTCGTATTCAACCTAGCACTGTTACCCCAGGAAATATCCGTAAAAGTGCGCCCGTCTATAGCACGATCGATGGCTATGTAAGTAAAGTCAATGTCAATGTCGGAAGATATGTAAATCCTTCTGATGTCCTCTTTGAATTGATCAACCCATCGGACATCCATCTTAATCTGAAAGTCTATGAAAAGGACCTTGAACAGCTGCATCCAGGACAAACGCTATTAGCTTACTCCAATGCTAACCCCAATAAAAAGTATTCGGGAAAAATTCATTTGATCGGCAAAGATGTCGATCCCACAGGTATGACAGATGTTCATTGCCATTTGGATAAATATGATCTGAATCTGGTACCTGGGGTATATATGAATGCTGAAATCCAAACGACAACGAGCTTGGGACAGGCTCTGCCCGAAGAATGTATTGTAGACTTTGAAGGAAAAAGTTATGTATTCGTCTCGGAAGGAAACAGAAATTATCGTCTTAAAGCAATTTCCGTTGAGGAGCCCCAAAAAGGGTTAGCGAAGGTGTTGAACCCTCGAGATTTTGTAGGTAAAAAAATAGTTAGTAAAAATGCTTATACCTTATTAATGCAGTTAAAAAACAGCGGGGAAGATTAAATAAAATCGATATGAAAACATTATTAAACACGCTGATGCCGGCGTCCGTTTGAATCTCCCCAATGGATTTTTCGGCATCCATAAATTGGATATGCTGGAACTGCGGCACGGACATTACACCAAGTCAGTGGGAATGAAGTCGGATATTATTTCGCTAAACCTTAGATTTAAATAATCGTTAGGCTAACATCTTAATTCCAAAATGAGGGTGTCTGAATGGACGCCCTTTTTTAATGGTACTATTCAGAAAAAATATCCAAACGGATTCCCTTTCTGAACAATGCAGCGATATTTACCGCCGCTCGTTAAACATCGCTAGCAAATTATCAAGTCCACCTTTAGCGTGCAATATTTCAGTGTTTTGCAACGTATCTTTTGTTACTGCTGCCGCCCTTGCCTGCATTTGTTTTTCGTAATTTGAAATTGCAGTCTGAATATCCGGAAAATGGTCGCATGTCAGATTCTCGGCCAATTCAAAAGCATCCTGCATCGCCTGGTTTACACCCTCACCGGCATATGGCGGCATACGATGAGCTGCGTCACCAAGCATGGTCAAGTTTGATAATGTTGTCCACGTCTGGTCTAACGGAAAGTGGTATTGTGGTCGCGGCATAAACCAAATTTCATTACTTGCAAAAAGTTCATGCCATTTTTCGCCCCAGGAGGAGAACGCGACTTTAAACCAATCAAAAACCTGTTGCTTGTTATTAAAGTCAATGCCGCTTTCCTGCACCCAATTTTCGGGAACTTTACAACCGGTATAAAACGATAAACTGCCCTCTCCTTTTGCACTTAAAATAATGGATTGTTCGTAACCAAGCGCAAATACTTTTCCGCCTTTTGTGATTTCCCAAAGTTTCGGTGTGTTTTTTTCGGCTCTGTAAATATTCCCTTCAACAATTGTAACGCCCGAATAAATCGGCTTAATATCGGTTAGGTAAGGGCGAATTTTTGAGTTTGCACCGTCGGCTGCAATGACAAGGTCAGCATAAAAATATTTTCCGTTTTTGAAATGCAGAAGCCAGCCATGATCCTGTTTTACCATTGAAATAAACTGACTGTCCCAAACAATGGTGTCTTCATGCAATGCGCTTATTAAAATATCACGCAAAGGGGCACGATCGATTTCAGGGCGATCTTCTTGATCCTTATCTTGAAGCTCGTGCTCGTCCATTTTGATAATGGCCTGCTCGTCCAACACCCTTAAACGTCCCGCGTCGGGTCGAAAGCTAGCTTTAAATTCGTTCATCAAATTTGCTCTTCGAAGAGCTTCCAAACCACTTTCTTCGTGCAGATCCAGTGTGGCTCCCTGCTGGCGAACTTCTTTATTGCTATCACGTTCATATACGGTTACATTTACTCCTTTTGATTGTAAGAGTTTGGCTAATGTGAGTCCGCCAGGACCACCGCCAACAACTGCAACTTTCTTGTCTTGTAATTTCATATCCAGTAAAATTTATTTTTTGACTGAACAAAATTACGTTGGCCTGAGCGTTGAAAATTGTATAAAACACTCATTTTGGTTCTTCAACAGTTCTTTTGGTGAAACACCAGCAAGTTTCTTAACTTCTTTAATAAAATGGGATTGATCGGCAAAGTTTTGCTGTGGAAACAATTTGCCTTTTTTGATATGCTGAAAGGAAGCACGGAAGCGGATAATATTGCAATATGCTTTTGCCGTAAGTCCGAACTGCTGATCGAAATAACGGTTGATTTGTTGCCGACTCCAAAACGATTGCGCGGCAAGTTCTTTAATTGTAATCGCCCCGTTTGATCTATAAATGAGGTCGAACAGTTTCCGTTTCCTGTTGTCAACTTCAAGCGGCAAAAGCGACTGTATTTTTTTTGACGCTTTCGCGCAGAATAAATTAAAGTTGTTCAAGTCGTCGGCACTAAAGTTCCAAAAATTAGGAGGCAAGAGCGTTGCCCTGTCCACCAAGTTGGCGATGCTGGTCTGAAAAACAGATTGGACTGCAAGCGGGTTAAAACTGATGGCGCAAGTCTGTCGCAAAGGCCCAATGATCGCGTGCCCCGGCTGAGTTTGGATACCCAAAAGCGTCGCGTGGAAAGGCTCTGCTGCAGTTTGTGTGAAAAATAGATCAACTCTTCCGTCTGGCAACACAACAACCTCTCTATTACAATCCGATTGGTTTTCTAGTTGCCAAAAGCTTTCAACAAAATCCGCTAACGACTTGTCAGGTTTTATTGTCTGGTATTTTAATTCATTTTCCATTTTTTTAGTCCGTTTATCAGCCATGACATTCCCCTCAAAATTTACTACGGCACGTCCGGTTAAAAGTCCTACGCCTTCAATCAAAATTAAGGATTATTGTATAACCAAATATGAAATTAGATCGAATACTAAGCCTATTCGGATGGGGAGGGCGGCAATCCTTGTTTTTCAATGACAAATGCGCTAAGCTCGGCCATTTTTCCATCTTCGAATCGCCAAATGTCGCAATAATCGAAATGATCATATTTTCCGTCCCTATTTCTCAACCGGATTTCTCCGGTCACCATAACAAAATCACCTTCCGCAATAGATTTTTCCACATCAAAAACTGGCGGTTCCTGATAGAACTCTTTCATATAAGCGCGAACTTCTTCTTTCCCTTGGAGAATACGCTCACCTACAAAAACCCATTTCGTCCCCGCGGTACAATAAGCTAAGAAGCTTTCATAATCTCCTTTTGCAATAAATTCATTGGCTGTGTGTAAAATCGTTATATTTTTCATTTTCAGCTATTTGTTTTGAATCTTTAATTTCTGTCGGTCCACACGCTTTACATATTGTAGTGGATCAGTATGATACGCCGCTACGTTCATAAACCATCCAGAGGAACAAGTTGTTTTTAAACAATGAAATAAGATATATTCAATGCTACGACCAATTACGGAGATCAGGATTTAAGTAACTACTTCTCTTTTCTAAAAACAAATATCGAGCAAATCGCTGCCAGTAAAAGGCACGCGCCGAACATCTGGAATGCGCTTTCCAGACCGATATTGACTATCAGGCTCAGCAAAAGACTCCCAAGGCCATAACCCGAGAAAAGAAAGAATGCAAAAAGTCCCGTCGCCGCTCCTTTTTGCGCACTAAATGTGGTGACAATAGCAGCAAACAAAGGATGCGAGAGATCGAATCCGAGAGAAAGTAAAGCCACTAACACACAGGATGCTGCAAGATTTAGATTTTGGCTGAGCAGCAATGCGGTAAGTGCTCCCAAAAATAAACCTAAAGGTATTATCCTCTGTCTTCCATAGTGGTCCGCAAGCTTTCCGAGTAATGGACCTAGTAATAGGCCTGGAATGCCATACCCCAACAAGGCTAGCCCGATCTGTAATTCGCCAAGGCCATAGTTTCTATAGAAAAAATAAGCCAGCCAAGCAAAAATACCACCATGGAACATACCGTTAAACAAAACATAGAAATAGGTAAACCTAGCTCTTCCGCTTGACAGGATATTGCAGAAGACAAGGAAAATGTTCTCTTTAACTCCACGGACTGTCTCATTTACTTTAAATATGTCCTTTTTATAAATAACAATCAGCAGCAAGATAAGCAGCGCAATGCTCGCAACGCCAATAAAAAGCCATTGCCATCCGACTAGCGATGTGATCAAAGCGCCTGCGCTGGAGCCGAAAGCTGTGCCACCGGCCATGTTACCAAAGAATATCCCAAGCGCGTGCCCCCGTTTTTCGTACGGGTATCGATCGCTGATCCAGCTGATGGTTGTGGGGGCAATACCGGCGGCACCGATGCCAGTTAGCAAACGAAGAAAAATCATCTGATTGGTTCCTTGAACGTAAGCGGTAAGTAATGTCAATACGGAAAAGATGATTAGGCATAACGTAATTATCCGGAACCTGCCAAAGCGATCACTTAGAGGCGCATATACCAATGTAAACAATCCATAGCCAAGCAGGTACGATGGTTCAATAAAACTCACATGCCGGGTAGTCGTACCAAACTGTTCGGATAGCAGTGGAAGCAATGGCGCGACCATGAATCCCTGAAAAAAAACAATGAAAGTTGCCAAAGAAAGAATATAAACCGGAAACATAGATACGCCTGTGGCCATTCTGTCATTTGTAATTAATTTGTACATTTCTATTATTTGTTAAATGATACAAATTTCAAGAATGTTAGCCGCAGAAGACTTATACGGATTGAGGTGATAATTGGACTTTTTATCGATTTAAACCGTAAGTGGGCTTTGCATAAGCAGTAAAGCGTCTTGACGGTATGCTGTAGGAGTTAGACCGGTCATCTTTTTAAAAAACCGATTGAAATAATTTGCTTCATTAAATTGTAATAGATCAGCTATTTCTGACACCTGCAGATCAGTGTGTGTTAAAAGACTTTTTGCTTCCAGCACTAGCTTTTCATTAATGTGAAACAACGCCGTGTGCCCGGTATATTTTTTTACTAAAAAATTCAAATGGCTGGCTGTGAGATTCAGTTCATCTGCGATTTTTCGAACCGTTGGCCTTCCTTCTTTTCGTATATCGGGGGTGTCAATGGCATAAGCATCGAGCACTTTTCTAAACTTAACCATCAGGGATGCATGTTTTAACTGAAAAGGAGTTTTTACCTCCTTATCTTTATAATATAGACGACGGATTTGGATAAGCAATACTTTTAATAAAGTTTGCATCATTTCAAAATTATCCTCCTGTCCCGAATTCATTTCAAGAAGCAGCGTTTCGGCTGTATGCGATACCTTTTCCATATCTTGCTGCGAAAGCCTCAGAAGTGAGTTGGCTCCACGCATAAAAAAAGGGTAATCTTTTTCAAATTTGGGTGTTAGAGGGTCGATTCCAGCAAATTCGGATGTAAAACAAATGAGATAGCCATAAATCGTTTCCACACGCTGCCAGCTTTCCATTTTACCGGGATATGCGAAGTAAATACTGTTAGCTGACGTATGAATGGTTTCGTCAGGAAGCAGGAATCTAGGCCCCTTTGTTTTACAGATTAAAATACGAAAAAAATTACCTCGGAATAGCGGCATGAAAAGCAATTTGCCTTTTGCCTGCTCTTCAATCCGCATGACGTTAAATAAATCATTTGCAGCTGTGCCAATCCTGAAAGTATCGAAAAATTGACTAATGGTATCGATCCACGGAATTAAAGCCTGTATCTTTTTGTTTTTCATGCATTAAAGAAATCTATCAAATTTAGCCAATAGCGCGCTATAAAATAAAGAAATTATCAACCTCGACTTAACTACAAGTTTGAAACTCATTAACAGTCTTTTAAGGAGAACATTTGATAAGTATCTCCATTTATTCAATCAACATTGTTCAATGGGAAAAGGTCTTTATTTCAAAAAGCACCCATCTCTCGACTAGCCATTATTAACTAAATCATATCCAAGTCTTTCATACCTAGTTATTGCCTTCATTTATCAACCACTTTCTCAAAAGCTCCAGTAATGTTTTTTTGACGAACGGCTTCACAGCAAAATCATCCATTCCACAAGAAATGCACCTTTCCTTTTCGTCCTTAATATTACTGGCTGTCAATGCTATAATTGGCGTATGCATCCTCCCGCCCTCATTTTCCCTAATCAATTCAGTTAATTCATAGCCATTCATTTCAGGCATCTGTATATCCATGAAGATCAAATCAGGATTATTTTCCTTGAACAATTCAAATCCCATTATCCCATCGACTGCTTCTATGATTTCCGCATTGGAAAGAACATTATGTACAATGGTTCTAGTAAGCAACATATTAAATTTGTTGTCCTCAATAATTAAAATCTTGTATTTTCTTTCCAAAAAGGCCATTTCTCTTTCGGCATATTTGGTTTCTTCATCCTGCTGTAATGCTGCAACTAATGTAGAATACAGTTGATCTACTTTAACGGGTTTATTAATACAATGAATAATATGGCTGCTTTCAGCAATGAGGGCTGGGTTGGTCTCAAGAGCGGATAACATTAAAACTACGGGCTGTCCAACTCCTTTGAAAAGTAACTTTTCCCTAATTTTTTTTATCGTATCGATACCGTTCATTATAGGTAGATCATTATCAATAATAATCACATCATAACACTCACCTTTGGCCAACATTTGAAGAACCTCAAATCCGTTATCGGCCAAGGAGACATTAACTTTCTTCAAGTGCAACATCAATGCAGTATTGGCTCGATCTTCATCTTGTCGGGCAACGATCATAATCTTTAAAGATTCTAAAAGTTTCCATTCGTACACATCCCCTTTTAGCGATCTTAATGTTATTTCGAAATAAAATTGACTTCCTTTTCCATATTCACTTTCCAGTTTTAGATTACTATCCATCATTTTTAGCAACTGGTTTGAAATGCTTAGTCCAAGGCCTGTTCCGCCAAATCTCTTGCTTATTGAAGCATCTTCCTGAGAGAATGCTTCAAATATTTTTTGCTGTTTCTCTGGTTTAATACCTATTCCGCTGTCCGTTACACTGACGCGCAGCGTGGTGGAGTTTTCGTCCGAGGATAGTACATCGACATTTAGTGCAACACTTCCCTTGTCCGTAAATTTTATTGCATTACTTAGAAGATTCATGAGCACCTGTTTGAGTCGAAGTGAGTCAACCCAAATATAATGTGGTATTGATTCTGATAAATTAACCTGAAAATCCAATTTTTTGGCTTTCCACTGAAAGTCAATCAAACTTGTCACCTGAGCAAACATCTCATACAAATCATTTTTTTCAACCGAAAGCTCCAATTTGCCAGCTTCAATTTTAGAAAAATCAAGTATATCGTTTATGATGCTCAAAAGAAGATTAGCAGACTGATCGACAATAGAAACATATTCTTTTTGTGTATCGTCTAGTTTTGTTCGACTCATCAAATCCGTAAAACCTATAATTCCGTTAAGAGGTGTACGAATTTCATGACTCATGTTGGCGAGAAATTCTGACTTCGCCACGCTACCCTGGTCAGCAAGCTTCTTCGCTTTCCTTAACTCTTCTCTCTGAAGAACAATCTTAGTAATGTCTGTGGCAATACCAAGATAACCTATAATCTGACCAGAAATATCCCGCATTGCAGTAACAGCAAGAGATACGTAAAGTCGCGTAAAATCCTTTTTTATATAGGTCCATTCTCTTTGCTCCGATCCGTAGCGCTCTGCCATCTCGACAAACACCCTAAATTCACTAATCGGATACCCAAATTCAATTTCAAGTTCCTTCGCTCGATCCTTAACTTCCCTACTGCTATGAAATAATGTCGGTCTAATTTTACCGATCACTTCATTACCTTTATATCCTAATAAATTTTCTGCGCCCCGGTTGAAAAGGGTTATCAACCCTTCTGCGTCAGTTGCTATGATAGCGACTGCAGTAGTTGCATTCAATACATCTTCGAGCATTTTCTTAGAGCGAATCGATTCCGCCTCAGAGCGTTTACGTTTATCAATATCCTGAAAAGTGCCATATAGTCGAACGCACTTCCCTTTTTCAAAAGTTGCTTTCCCTAGTGCTCTAACCCACAAGCTTGTACCCTGATAGGTATCAATTTCTAATTCAAGATCCCACGAAGTTCCCGTAGAGATTGCACTATTGATAGCCTGAACAATTTTAATCCTATGTTGAGGATCTTTGTAAAACTCAATTGCTGTTTTAATAGTTGGACGATAATCCTTTGGAACGCCATGAATTATCTTAGTCATTTCAGACCAATCGATATAATCATCAACTAAATCATACTCCCAGCTTCCCACTCTAGCAACCTGACTGGTCATGTCCAGTGTAGATTTCACATATTCCAATTTACTAGTTAACTGGAAGTGCTGGTTTTTCTCTTGAAGTAAGCCAAGAACTTCTGTGCACAATAATGAAAGAAGAGTCCGTTGATTATCTGTAAGCTTATTGGGACTTCTATCCATAACGCTTAAAAAACCAACTGTCTTTCCTTCTTGACTGATGAGTGGCACTTCATAATAATACAGTATTGCAAAATTTTGAAAAATAACTGAATTGCGCTGCGAATGAGGCTCCATGCTAAGGTCAGGTATTTCTAGCGCGCCGTCTTCATCAAACACATAGTCCAAAAATACTTTATCGATACTTATATTTCCGTCGACATCATGAAAATAGGTGTGCACAAAATTTTGACTGTTATCAAATAAAGTCAATACTGCCATATCGATACTACAGATCAATTTCGCTTTAAGGAGTACTCCAAAAATTTCCTTTTTAATCATATCAGCGACCAATCTATAATCATTATCCGAGATGACATAGTCACTATTATCGTTTTTGGGGCACCTTTGATTGTGCATAAAGTTGTAATATGCTATAGAAATTTAAAGTTTATAACAAAACAACTATTTTATTTGAATAGGTTTTTAATAAAAAAAGAATTAATTCAAATTAAAATATTTTAAAAAAACTAGGCCGACGCGGAATCATGCGTCATCAGTTCTCTTAAGTTCCATTGCATCAAAGACTTTGATCCGCTCTGCATGCATATCAACTGTTGGCTAAAACCGGGCGGCAGTTTTGTGTTTTCTGTTGAGCATCCGATATTCACTGCTAGACCCGACTAAGACTGGATCTACGATGCAGCCGGAAACAAATTTTACTGGCCCGTAGACCATTACTTTGGAGAAGGAAAGCAGGAAACACATTTTTTTACAAAACAATGTAATAAAATAACATAGGACACTTATCACATACCTTAAATCCCTGCTGGCCCATAACTTTGAGATCAATTTAGTTACTGAACCACAGCCTAACATGGAGATGGTTAACCGTGTTGCCTGAATCGCAGACGAACTCAAAAGCCCTATGATCGTGATTGGGTCGGCACAAAAAAGGCTGGAATAAACCAGCCCTGATATATATAGTTATGATCCCAATAATGGGATAGTCGGTTTCAAAAAATGCTGGCCTAACAAGTGCAAATCAAGCCAGCAAAAGCAATCTTCTCATTTTTCGTATAAAGGACAACAAAAATATAATATTCGTTTGAAAAAATAAAAAAAACCTTGAGGAGGGGGATCTCAAGGTTTTTTACTACCTGTTATTAACTAATTTATGAAAGTATAGGTATAACAATGGTTGATTTGCTT
>JAITLV010000269.1 GCA_031277685.1 Sphingobacterium sp.
AGAAATTAAATTCACATAACGTTTTTTCAAGGTTTCCACCTGTTTGGTTTTCGCACTGTCAGTAGATTTACCACTGGCAGTTTCCAGGTTCAACAGATCATACTTCACCCGTTTACGCCATTGATCGTTCGCATCCGCATCCGTTTTGAACCAACTTAATTTTTCACGGTTAGGCTGATAATATTCATCTTTGGTAAAATCTTGCTTTTTGTCTATTTCAGAAAGCGCATATTGCATTCTTTCCAAATATCTCTTTTTATAGACATTGAAGATCTGGAAGGCCGAAGAAAGATCTCCTCCTTTTATATCCTGAGCAAGGTTACTTTTGTAAGCCTGAAATGCATCAATATCCGATTGAAGAAGATAATTCTTGCTCTGGTCCAAACCTTTGATCAGATTATCGTAGATAATTCCAGATATCGAATCATTCATTTTGACCTTTTTGTAGCTTGCATTTTCCAATAATCCAATCACTTCTTTCGCGATGATCTGATGCTGTGTGCTCGGTTTGAGCCCACCATCATCCGGAAGTGCTACCCGTGGTTTTGAACCACAAGAGACAATAGATACCACAAAAAGTGCAAATATGAGTTTCCTAAACATATTTTCGACAGTTTTAATAATCATTTTATAAATAAAAATATTCAGCTCTTATTGATAAGCGTGCTAAATTTAGTGAAATTCATAGCACATTATCATAGATTCTAAAAATTTATTTGATTTATTCTTTAATATTTACAAAAAGCTTAAAATACGATTTATTTCTTGCTTTCGATTCTTCGGTTGATATTATTTTATGAAGGTCGATTAATTGTACAATTCATTTTTCAGTTGGGTATAAGCCTTGTAGGTCTGGTCGGCTGAAGGATAGTCTTTCAGGACAAGATATACTTCGCCCAATTTGTCTAATATCGCCAACGACAATTGTTTGTTATTCTCATTGGAGGCCAATTCGGCCGCTTGAATAAATTCCTTAATGGCCACTTTATAATTGCCGTCCTTTTGCTTGGAAGCGGCAAGCAGATATTCAATCTCTGCAAGTTCGCCATTCAGATTTTTTGCATTGGCCAGTTCACGAGCCTGTAGCAAAAACCATTGTGCCTCGGTATATTTGTTTTGCTTAAAATAGATCTCCGCTAACATCTCCCAAGCGAATATTTTACCTTCATAAGCCTTTGCTTTATTAAATAAGGGGATAGCGCTTCGGATAATGGTATTTTCGGCGGCCTTAAAGTTTTTTTGCCCTGCACGGGCCATGGCAATTAATAGCCAGGCATTGGCCTGCTCGAGATAGCTTTTGCTTACCGTGGCATAGGTATGATATTTTTGGGCGCTTTCTTCGGCTTTGTCGAAATCACCATGATACAATTGAAAATTGCTCAAATTCAAGTTAATTGTTGCAATATCATCCTTGTTGTCCGTACGATTAGCCAATGATAATGCATCATATAAAAATTTTGAAGCAGCACTACTATCATTATTCTTAATTGCAAATAGCGCAGCTTCATTGGCTAGGGCATAGCCTGCAATCCAGTTCTCTTCTTTTTTCTGATTTTCGATCACCGTATTCCATGCGCCAATATCGGGCGGAACAGGATTCATCAAGTATTGAAAATGACCCATATTATTGGTGCTCTTCAATTGAAGAAGCAATCTTTGGAAGAGTAGCTGCCTGGCGATCTCCTTACTAAATCCTTTTTTATCGGTGTAATTATCTTCAATAATTTCGTTTTCGGTCTTTGGCGGCGGTAGAAAATAAACCTCCGGACCTACTCCTCTAAATGAGGCATTATATTTTTTTATCGCCCCTGTGTAATCCTTTAGGACTTGCTGTGCCTTCACCTTTCCGCTTATTCCAACGGTGATGGCTAGGGCAGTCAAAAGCTGGGGCCAGTATTTCGTCATTCTCATACATGATTACGTCGTAATTAACGTCTATTACAAATTTAGATAAATTGTATTCCAAAAAACAATTTATCGATTTATCTTCGATGAGCTCGCAAGCTCCGTTCTGATCTGCGAAAAAAGAGCCTTTATAATAAAGCAAAATCAGATGAATTGTATAGTGAAAGCACTATATCGATCTCTGCTCCGCCATAAAGAACTTTAATAGCAAAGCAAACTTAGATAAATTGTATAGTGAAAGCAATTTATCGATTTCTGCTCAGCCATAAAGAACTTAAATAGTAGAGCAAATATGACGAAAAATTATGTGAAAAAATGTTAAAGTGTTTTTTGAGTATGAAGTAGTTAGTGTCAAGTATGGAAATTTGGGCGGTACAAGCCTGCAGCTTACCAGCTATTTTCTGTATTAGTATGATGGGTTTCGTATTAGGCTATGGCGGTACCGACCTGCTACTTGGGTATGCTTTATGGTCTTCAGCTAAAATATTTAGTTATTGTTGTGTATAATTTTTAAATTTGCGTTATGGCAACACGTATCCCTCTCGCAGAACGACTACGCCCACATCAATTGAACGATTATGTGGGGCAACAGCATATTGTTGGTCCTGATGCAGTACTTTATCATGCGATCCAACAGAAAAATATTCCTTCGATGATCTTGTGGGGCCCTCCAGGGGTTGGGAAGACAAGTCTGGCGCTGTTGATTGCCAAAGAGTTGGATCGACCTTTCTTTTCGTTGAGTGCTATACAGGCTGGTGTAAAGGATATCCGTGAAGTCATTGACAAAGCCGAACGATTGATGAATTTCAATCAGGATCAGCCGATTCTATTTATTGATGAGATACATCGTTTTTCCAAATCCCAACAGGACTCGTTATTGGGAGCGGTCGAACGTGGGCTAGTTACCTTAATTGGTGCGACAACCGAAAACCCTTCATTTGAGGTTATTTCGGCACTACTTTCCCGTTGTCAGGTCTATGTTCTTGAGCATTTGTCGGAGGAGGATCTGATTGGCCTGATTCAGAAGGCCCTCCATGAAGACGAATACCTGCAGAAGCATGCTATTGTTGTTGAAGAGTATGAAGCGTTGTTACGCTTATCAGGTGGTGATGCACGTAAACTACTCAATGTGCTTGAACTTGTAGTCAATGCCGCTTTGCTTCACAAAGAACCGATTACCAATGCTTTTGTCCTACGGCAGGTGCAGCAGAATATGGCAATATATGACAAAGCTGGTGAGCAGCACTATGATATTATTTCGGCTTTTATCAAATCTATCCGTGGATCTGATCCCAATGCGGCAGTGTATTGGCTTGCCCGTATGATCGAAGGGGGCGAAGATCCGTCATTTATCGCCCGGAGATTATTGATTCTGGCATCAGAAGATATTGGGAATTCCAATCCCAATGCACTCTTGTTGGCCAATAATTGTTTTCAGGCTGTAAATGTAATCGGATGGCCCGAATCACGTATTATTCTTTCGCAAACTGTTATCTATCTGGCGACTTCGGCTAAGAGCAATGCGTCCTACGAAGCCATTAATAAAGCGCAGGCTCTGGTAAAGCAAACAGGAGACCTATCCGTTCCCCTACATATTCGCAATGCGCCGACCAAGCTCATGAAAGAGCTTAATTATGGCGCCGAATATAAATATGCACATGCATTTCCAGGGAATTTTGTCCTGCAGGAGTTTCTGCCGAAGGAAGTTAGCGGGGTCAAGTTATATGAGCCAGGTCAAAATCCGCAGGAAGATAAGATTCGTCAGAGTCTACGTGACAAGTGGAAAGAAAAATATAGGTATTAGTAATTAGATGTTAGTAGTCAGTATTGGGTATTTAGATTATGGGTTTTAAGCCTATTGGCCGATGGTTTTTTAATGAACAACGGTAAATTATGACACGCTTTTTTTTCATACAAAAGGCTATCAAAAACTACTGGTTTATTATCGGGTACTCTGCTATATGAGATGGATTGGCTAATAACAGCAAGAGCGGACTTTTCAGTCCGCCCATTGCAAATATGAACAACTAAAATTTATATTTTTGTGATTGGATTGCTTTTTAAGGCAAAAGCTCTTTTTGGTGGTGAAGCTTTTTTGATATCACCATTCGTTTCATTTGATGTAACTTGTTTTGC
>JAITLV010000290.1 GCA_031277685.1 Sphingobacterium sp.
GTACTGTAAAGGATCTAAATACATTGAAAGACATTGATTTTGTTATACTTTCCGGAGATATTACTGAATTTGGAGCTGATCAGGAACTGAAATTGGCAAAACGGATTTTGGATAGCTTACAGCTACCATGGTATGTAATTCCGGGCAATCATGATGGTAATTGGTCTGAAAATGGAGCCAATACCTTTCGTACTGTCTTTGGTGGGGAGACTTTTTTCTTTAAACATAAAGGATATGAATTTATCGGTACGAATTCCGGCCCGAATATGCGCATGAGTCCAGGTCAGATCCCGCGTGAAAATTTGGTGTGGATGGATTCTATCTTTGCAGCGAACCCTGATAGACAGACACCATTAATTTATATCAATCACTATCCGCAAGACTCTTCACTGAACAATTGGTTTGATGCATTGAAGCGGGTGAAGACACGAAATGTTCAATTGGCTTTTTGTGGTCATGGTCATGCGAACAAGGCTTATGACTGGGAGGGGATTCCGGGGGTGATGGGACGATCTAACCTACGTGCAGATAAATCTGTCGGTGGCTATAATATTGTAACCATCAGTGATGGAAAAGCTACTTATCAGGAGCGTAACCCAGGGATTGGAATGCAAGAAAAACCTTGGTTAGAAGTGCCGTTGTTTGATCATCATTATGAGCGCGAGACTGTTGCCTATCCGCGGCCAAGTTATGCGGTCAATGAAAAATATGCAAATGCCGTCCATGTCAATTGGACTTTTGAGGATGCGAGTGATATTGGTGCGGGATTGACAATCTATAAAAACAGGGTGATCACATCCAATACTGCAGGGGATATCTTTGCGTTGGATCTTAAATCTGGGAAAAAACTGTGGTCTTACAAAACTGGAGGAAAGGTATACTCCACACCGGCGGTATGGAAGGGAGTTGTTGTAGCGGGTTCTTCGGATCACTTTATATATGCTATCCACGCGGAGAACGGAAAGCTCCTTTGGAAGGTGCAGACAGCTAAGGCAGTGTTGGGGTCTCCTTTGATTCAGGATGGTGTTGCTTTTATTGGTGGATCAGATGGCAAGTTTAGAGCGTTGGATATTCAGACTGGAACACTAAAATGGAGCTATGATCAGGTCAAGGGTTTTGTTTCCACTTTGCCAACATATTATTTGGGAAATATTATATTCGGTTCTTGGGGAAATGGGTTTTATGCGCTGGATGCCAAAACGGGCAAGCTTTCCTGGGAGTGGAACAATGGGCATGCCAACCGCATGTTTTCGGCGGCTGCCTGTAATCCCGTGGGAGTGAATAATCGTGTTTTTGTGGTTGCACCGGATCGTTTTATGACTGCATTGGATGCAAAAAGTGGAGCAGTAATATGGCGGGAGAAGAAAGATACGATACGTGTGCGGGAGTCCATGGGTTTGGCCGTAAATAAAAAACAGATTTATGTAAAAACCATGGATGGAGATCTATTAGGGGTCTCTTCCATAAACGACAAAATGGATGTGATCTGGAAGTCAAAACTAAAATTGCCTTATGAATTGACTCCATCAGCAATAAAAACAAACCGCAAATTGGTGTTTGTGCCGAGTCATTCAGGTTTGCTTTCGGCTGTGAATGCAAAAACAGGCGATGTCATCTGGCAATATAAAATTTCCAATGGAATGGTCAATCCTGTTGCGGTAAAAGGTAATAATGAGGTAATTGCTAGTACCATGGATGGGAAAATAGTTTCTTTGAGGTTTTAAACAACCGTTTGAGTTGATTTTATTAAAAATAAATGCCTTATTATGATAAAAGAATGTCTAAACTTCTTAAATTTACGTCAAGCTTTTATGCTTGTTTTTGCATGTTTTGTTTGTAACTTTGCGAAAGCACAGCAAAATGCTTGGATTCGAATAAACCAATTAGGCTATACCCCGGCAGGCAAAAAGGTCGCGGTATGGGGCGGGAAATCAATCAGGCAGCTTCGTTCTTTTGAGGTTAAAAATGCAAAGTCAGGTAAAACGGTTTATGTTCATCCGGTAGGGAAAGATTACGGTGCCTATGGTCCTTTTGTGCAGAGTTTTCGATTTGATTTCTCTTCCATGCAGGATACTGGACACTTTTTTATTCAGGCCGGGGAAATCAAGTCACCGAATTTCAGGGTTGGGCTTGATGTTTATAAGGGCGCAGCAGATTTTGTGTTACGTTATATGCGTCAGCAACGGACGTTGTTCAATCCTTTTTTGAAAGACAGTTGTCATACGCACGATGGTTTTACGCTTTATGCGGGTAAAGTTAGTATAGCGGATAGTTCACGTATTGATGCCGGTGGTGGCTGGCATGATGCTTCCGATTATCTGCAATATGCGACAACCTCAGCGAATGCGACATTTCATCTGTTGGCCGCTTATCGGGACTTCCCCAAGGTGTTTGCTGATCGAAAGCAAGCAAATGGCCTGGACGGAATGAATGGTCGTGCTGACGTATTGGACGAAGCCAAATGGGGGCTGGACTGGTTGTTGAAGATGCATCCAGAGGCGAATCAGATGTATAATCAGATCGCAGACGATCGGGATCATGCAAGTATGCGTATGCCAAAGGAAGATCCGTATTATGGACGTGGATTTGAACGTCCTGTCTATTTTATTGATGGCGAGCCACAGCAACGGGGCAAGTTTATGAATAATACGACCGGGACAAGTTCGACTGCAGGGAAATTTAGCAGTGCATTCCGTTTGGGGGCTGTTCTTTTTGGAAAGGATAATAAAAAATATGCGAAGCTCCTGTCTCAGAAGGCCGAGACGGCGTATGCATATGCAAATATAAAGCCGGGGGTGACACAGACAGTTTCTGTTAAATCACCCTATATCTATGCCGAAGACAATTGGGTGGACGATATGCAGCTGGCAGCGGCAATGGGATTTTCGGTAACAAAGAAAAACAAGTTTGCTGAGGCGGCGCTGAAGTATGCGAGGCAGGAGAAAATAACCCCTTGGATGATAACTGATACGGCTGCGCATTATCAGTGGTATCCTTTTATCAACTTGGGACATTATGAGCTGGCGAAAATATTAAAAGGACAAGATCGCGAGGAGATTGTCTCATACTATAGACAGGGGATTGAAGAGGTGAATAAGCGGGCGGAGCAAAATGCATTTTTAAGGGGTGTTCCTTTTATCTGGTGCAGCAATAATCTAACGGCATCTTTCGCTATTCAATGTTTCTGGTATAAAGAATTGACCGGGGACAATCGATTTGACGAACTGGAGCAGGCCAACTTTGATTGGCTCTTTGGTACTAATCCGTGGGGGACAAGTATGGTCTATGGACTTCCTTCTTGGGGCGATACACCAGTTGATCCGCATTCTGCGTTTACCTATTTGGGTAAACATCCAATTGATGGTGGGCTGGTAGATGGTCCGATTATGGCATCTACATACCGTAATCTGATTGGTATTAAGCTGAATAATCCAGATAGTTATGCTGATTTTCAGAGTGACCTAGCAGTTTATCATGATGATTATGGTGACTACAGTACCAATGAACCAACCATGGATGGGACGGCTTCATTGATCTACTTACTGGCGGCGAAAGAAGGGAAGGCTTTGGAGGAGCCCGTCGGAAAAAAGTAAGCCGGGATCTCTTTGGTGCTATTGTCCGAGGCGATTCCTTAGCAAAAAAAGTAGCTCTACTTTTCACGGGGCATGATTTATCAGAGGGAACGACCGATATTTTGAACAGTTTAAAGCACCATCACGTAAAAGGGAACTTCTTTCTGACAGGAGATTATTTGCGGCATGCTGGCTTTGCGTCCTATGTTCAACAGATGTTAAAGGATGGACATTTCATTTCGGGACATTCGGACAAGCATCTGCTGACCAGTAACTGGGAGAGTAGGGATGAATTGCTGGTCACCAGGGATTCTTTTCTGCAGGATTTGAGGGTTAATGTCGCTACATTGGCGTTTTCAGGGGTAGATACCAGTGGGTTACAGTATTATATGCCTTCTTATGAGTGGTATAATAGCCAGACAGTGGCATGGGCAAAAGAGGCTGGCTTGTCTGCGGTCAATTATACGCCCGGAATACGGACTGCTGCTGATTATACGTATCCAGAAATGGGGAAACGTTATTTATCATCAGCCGCAATTCTGGAAAACCTATGGTCTCATGAGGCGCAATCCGGACTGAATGGTTTTATGTTATTGATCCATATGGGGACAGATGACAGACGGAAAGATAAACTGTATCATCATTTAGATGATATCATTAGGAGATTAAAAAAGAGGGGATATCATATTGTGGATATACCCAGTTTATTGAAATAAGAAATACAATATATATTAAGAATGGTTAATACAACGGAGAAAGATTCGAATTATCAGGATTTGGACAAGATGTCTGTACATGAATTATTGACTAATATCAATAACGAGGATAAATCTGTGCCACTAGCTGTTGAAAGGTCAATTCCTCAGGTCGAAGCATTGGTTAAAGTCACTGTGGAGAAAATGAAAGCTGGTGGTCGAACTTTTTATATCGGAGCAGGGACAAGTGGTCGATTGGGGGTATTAGATGCATCTGAATTACCTCCAACCTATGGTGTGCCATTTGAGTGGATCATTGGTTTGATTGCAGGTGGTGATACCGCAATCCGTAAAGCTGTAGAATTTGCAGAGGACGATTTGGAGCAGGCGTGGAAAGATATGGAGGCTTATGACATCGATGAGAATGATGTTGTTATTGGTATCGCTGCTTCCGGCACAACACCATATGTTATCGGTGGTTTGAAAACCGCAAATGAAAAAGGACTCGTGACTGGCTGTATTGTTTGTAACGGTGGTTCGCCGATTGCTGAGATTGCCCAATATCCAGTGGAGGTCATTGTCGGTCCAGAATTTGTGACCGGGTCTACCCGTATGAAATCTGGTACTGCACAAAAACTTGTATTAAATATGTTCAGCACTGCTGTAATGATCCAGCTAGGACGCGTGAAGGGTAACAAAATGGTCGATATGCAACTGTCAAACCATAAATTAGTTGGCCGTGGCGTGCGCATTATTATGGATCAGACCGGGGCAACTGAGGAGGATGCTGCTTCCCTGTTGGAGCAATTTGGTAATGTAAGGCAGGCGATAGAAGCTTACCAGGCGACACATTAAATCCGTACCTATAAAACTAATCACCTATTAAAAACAAACTATGTCACCAGTCATATTATTATCCTTTATTGTTGTCTACTTTGCGGTCTTACTCGCTGTAGCTCACTTTACCTCAAAAGGATCTTCTGATAACTCTACCTTTTTTGTTGCCAATCGAAATTCGAAATGGTATATGGTCGCGTTTGGGATGATCGGTACAGCTCTTTCTGGTGTAACCTTTATCTCAGTTCCGGGCGCTGTGGGCGCTTCTGAATTTAGTTATTTTCAGTTTGTACTCGGAAATGCAGTTGGATTTGTCATTATTGCTTATGTATTGCTTCCGCTTTACTATCGGATGAACCTTACGTCAATCTATACCTATTTGGAGGAACGTTTTGGTCATACAACCTATAAAACTGGTGCTGCTATTTTTCTGATTTCCCGTACCATCGGTTCGGCATTTCGTTTATACTTGGTTGCCATTGTCCTGCAGCACTTTATTTTTGATGCATGGAATGTACCTTTCGCGATTACAGTCGTCATTTGTCTTGTGCTGATCTGGATGTATACCAATAAGGGCGGCTTAAAGACGATTATTGTAACAGATACCCTACAAACTACCTTTTTAGTGACTGCCGTTATTCTTTCAATCTATTTTATGGCTAAGGGATTGAATTTTGGAATTGTAGATACTTTCGAAGCAGTCAAAGAAAGTAGCTATTCCAAAATCTTTTTTTGGGACGATTTTGTAGGCAGTAAAGCCAATTTCTGGAAACAGTTTTTGGGTGGAATTTTTGTTACCATCGCCATGACAGGACTTGATCAGGATCTGATGCAAAAGAATCTGTCTATGGGAACAATCAAAGAAGCTCAAAAGAATATGATTACATTCACAAGTGTATTTGTGGTGATCAATATTTTCTTTTTGGCCGTAGGTGCGTTGTTATATATCTATGCCGCCAAAAATGGTATTGATGTATCCCAATTGGCGACACGGGACTACCTATACCCGGAGATTGCATTGAATCACCTGGCTATAGTTCCAGCAATCATCTTTATGATGGGCCTGACCGCGGCAACATTTGCAACCACGGACAGTGCGCTTACTGCACTGACAACTTCGTTCTGTGTGGATTTTCTGAACTTTAATAAAAAGGAAAATCCTAATGATCCTGCTCTTGTCAAACAGCGTAATTATGTGCATTTCGGTTTTTCAATTGTTATGCTTTTGGTTATTCTCATATTTAAGTTGATCAACGATGATTCTGTTGTGAATGCCATATTTACTGCAGCAAGTTATACCTATGGGCCGTTGTTGGGACTGTTTGTTTTTGGCATCTTTACAAAATCTGCTGTTCGGGATAGAGCGGTACCTTATATCTGCGTATTGTCACCAACAGTATTATATTTACTGAAAACATATGTGATTGAAGTGTATACGCCTTATGTTATCGGATTGGATCTGATTATCATCAATGGTTTTATCACTTTCTTGATGCTTTTGATCAGTTCGCCCGGTAAAGCGAGTGAAAAGGCACTTTCCCATAATTAAACCTTTGTATATTTGATTTGTACGTGCAAAAAAATTAAGTTAAGTTTGAGATACTTAGTTTTTTTGTACGTATGTATCATAGCATAAATGAGACTACGGAATTTATCCGTAGAAAAATTGGAGATTTTACGCCAGAATTCGGTATCATCCTAGGTACTGGTTTGGGTAAATTGGTTGATGAGATCGAAGTTGACTATCAGCTGATGTATTCCAATATTCCTAATTTCCCCATCTCTACGGTGGAATTCCATTCCGGTAAACTGATTTTTGGAAAACTAAATGGCAAAAATGTGGTTGCCATGCAAGGAAGGCTTCATTATTATGAAGGATATGATATGCAGCAGATTACTTTTCCGATCCGGATCATGAAAGTATTGGGCGTCAAGAAGCTCTTTGTGTCGAATGCTGCTGGATCACTAAATCCGGAGGTTCAAAAGGGGGATCTCGGTATTATTGAAGATCACATCAATTTGCTTCCGGACAACCCATTGCGAGGACAGAACCTGGCTGAATTTGGCCCCCGTTTTCCGGATATGAGCGAACCCTATAGCCGTAAAATGATTGAACAGGCGCTTGAAATTGCTTCAAAAAATGCAATTGTTGCCCGTAGGGTTGTGTACGTTTCTTCGCCGGGTCCCAATCTGGAGACAAAGGCTGAATATCGTTATATGCGGCTCATCGGTGGAGATGTAGTCGGGATGAGTACAGTGCCAGAGGTTATTGTCGCTAATCATATGGGGCTGCCTGTATTCGCGATCTCTGTTGTTACGGATGAGGGTTTTCACGATACCTTAAAACCGGTCTCTTTACAGGAAATCGTCGCAGTTGCGGAGAAAGCGGAACCTAAGATGACATTAATTTTGAAAGAATTGATAGCTTTGCAGTAAATTTAGACTATATATAATTTTAGATGAAGTTGATCGTACGCGTATTAGCCGCACTGTGTGTCTTACTTGTTTGTTCTATGGATGTTATTGCGCAAAGTAAAGAGGAGTGGAGCAGCGCATTGGATTCGGCGAGAGCCAAAGAAGATGGGAAAAAAGATTCAGTTATCCTGACTTCCAAATATATTCGATATGCAACATTGGATATGCTTAAACAGGGGACATATACCAGGCAGATAGATACATCACATCGTAATTATCAATATTATAATCCGCAGAATTTGCCTTGGAATCCGAGTGTAAATCTAGGTGCCTATGGCCTTGCTACCCGCGACTTATTATTCCAGCCAAAGAAGACAATTGGATTTCAGTCTGGATTTACAGCGCTGGAACGCTATTTATTGAATCCTGATTCTGTTCAATACTTCAGGGCGAGGGCACGTTATTCTGAATTGTCAGCAGTAGGTTTCTTTTTCAATGATCAGGTTTTTAGAGCCAGGGTTGCGCAAAATATCAATTCGCAATGGAATATGAATGTCGATTTTCATTCAACGAAAACGGATGGTTTCTATCTTAATCAGAACTATTCCGATCTAAAAGCATCCATTGCCTCTTGGTATGAGTCTAAGAATAACCGCTATAATTTGCTAATCAATGCGGTTTTTAACCGATTGGATGCAATGGAAAATGGTTCAATTATTGAAGACCGCCCGTTTGCTCCTGAAAATAAACAGGCTCCGGATCGGTTTATTCCAAAATTCTATCCTTCAAGTAAATCGGATGTGCCAAGATCAAAATGGTGGGATAATTCGCTCTTCTTGCGTCAGTCCCTTTACGTAGGCCGAATTGATACAGTAGATAAAGGCAAGCCGACCATGCAGATTTACCCAACTAACAGTATGGCGCATAATACGCGAATCAGAAAGCAGACCTACAATTTCTTTAAAAATGTGAATGACCAAAATGCTGCGTTACCGACCAGTAATAGTGCATTAGCGCTTAATAATGATAAAACTGGCATTACAAACGTCTCCAATGAGTTTGAATATAATTTTTTTCTGCGCGGTAAATCAATTTTTAAAAATGAAGCGAAGTTAAATCTGGCATTCCAGCATGATATGAACTGGGTGGAACAGAGCCAAGTAGACTCGTTGCGTTACTATACCAATCCCACGGCCTATCCGGAGCCAATAAAGAAATTGCCGGATAGCACAACATTTGACCGTTTCTATCAAAATGGTATTGTCAAAGGGGAGTTGGGCTACAAATTTTCTGACCGCTTAGACTTCAGTTTAAAAGCTAACCAAATTGTTTTTGGGCATAATATCGGTGACTTTCTCTATGAGGCTAAAGCAGATATCTCGATGGGTGATAAAATTGGAAAAGTGACACTTTCTGCCTATTCGCAGAATAAATCGCCCGAAATGGTTTTCGAAAATATGAACTATACCTATGCTCAATGGAGTGATCTGGAGCTAAAAAAGATAAAAATTCAAAATGTAGCCTTTCAGTACCGTAATCCAACACTTGGCTTCAACGGAAAGGTGGAGTATTTTTTGATGAATAACTATACCTATTTTGAAGAGCTCTCAAATGCGCAGAATGATCGAAGACGGGATAAATGGATTACTCCAGCGCAGCTGGATAATGCTAATTTGCTCAAAGTGAGTGTGGGACAAAAATTTAAACTTAATCATTTTACGCTTGATAACTTGGTGGTTTATCAAAAAACGGATCAACAGAGCGTATTGGCTGTTCCGGAACTCTATACTTGGCATAGTCTTTATTATAGCAATCTATTTTACAAAGTTATCGATTATAGTATCGGTATTGATGCTAAATTTAATACGCCTTATGCCAATCCAAATTATTCGATAGGGACGGGACAGTTTTATAATGCTTATCAGCAGATAGAATTCTCTACTTATCCGATTATGGACTTGTGGGTCACAGCAAATATACAGCGGGTGAATATGTTTTTAAGCTATAATTTCCTAAATCAGAATTTTTACCCGAATGGCTATTATACCGTCAGACGTTACCCCATGAATACAGCCAACTTTAGATTTGGTATTTCGTGGAAGTTCTACGATTAATTTTTGTAAAAATTATATGCGTGTTTTTTAGCTTGTTGCGGTTTGAGCTGTATAAAATCTTTGAAAATAATTTTGAGAATAGAATTTTTAAGCTATATTTGCACACGCAATTAGGGAACGGCGTTCTTTAAAAAAGTATGGAGGCTTAGCTCAGCTGGTTCAGAGCATCTGCCTTACAAGCAGAGGGTCACAGGTTCGAAT
>JAITLV010000066.1 GCA_031277685.1 Sphingobacterium sp.
AGGCGTTTTTTATTTCAGCACATTAATCCATTGTTATGAAATTCAGTCCTACGCTTATGAAGATAAAAGTAAAGGTATTCCTGTTAACATTTGTAAGCTGTATACTATGTATTTCGCTATTTGCCCAGGAAAAATCGGTTGCTTCCGAAAATGTTGCTGTTCTAAGAAAATTTGTACATCGCTTAAATGATAGCACCTTGGCTACGGACATCATTTTAAGTCAAGATATAATAACGGCAAAAAACCTGGATGAAGACCAACAGGAATATCTCCTGGCCAGTATAGACGAAATCCGGATCAATGTACAAAGTAAAGATATCAACACATTAGAATACATCAACTTCATACAGGCTGGTAGAAAAGAAACATATGATATCGACTTGGAAGGAGTCGATCCCCAACAGGTTTATTTTGTTAGATACCTCAAACGCTTTGTTTTTGCAGCCGTCGTTCGGGATCAAAAGATAGCTTCCTTTACACTCGTTTCCAAAGGGAACAATAAAGCACATTTCGTATTCTACTAGGTGCTTACTGGACTATTATCAGCTAATTCCGCCTAAAGTAAAAAAACACGGCCTGGTAATCATCCTATTCCCAACATGGGCTTATGAAACAAAATCATTTATTCTTAGCTTCTACTATAGGCTATTTGTGAGCTATATCAAGCATTTGGGACTTTCTTAAAACTTTTTCAATAAAAACACTTGCATTTTAGAATTCTATCAACCATATTTGTATTAATAAAAACAGAAATGATAATAACTGTATTAAATAAAGCTTGGTGGTGGCATGACGAATAACGTTGTGGCAAACTCCTATTGCATTATTTGATATATACATCAAGATATGATGGGCTTGCCTGAATAAGGTAAGCCCTTTTTTATTTAAAAATATTATGAAAGAAATTTTAGCCCATTTATTTGAATATAAGACTTTTTCACGGCAGGAAGCTTATGAGATCTTGACCAACATTGCCAAAGGTAAATATGACAGTCATCAAATCGCTGCATTTATGACTGCTTACGGCATGCGCAGTATTCGCGTGGAAGAACTTGGTGGATTTCGGGATGCCATGTATGATTTGTGTCTCAAACTGGATTTCGATGGCTATGATCTGATCGACCTATGTGGTACCGGTGGCGATGGAAAAAACACATTCAATATTTCTACCCTCGCTTCCTTTGTCACAGCCGGCGCGGGATATCAGGTTGCCAAACATGGAAATATTGGTGTATCATCAAGCTGTGGTTCTTCCAATGTAATGGAATATTTGGGTTATCAATTTAGTAATGACAAGGCTGAATTACAGCGCCAACTTGATGAGGCCAACATTTGCTTTCTACACGCACCATTGTTTCACCCAGCCATGAAAACTGTTGCTCCCATAAGACGAGCGTTGGGTGTAAAAACATTCTTTAACATGTTAGGACCATTGACAAACCCAGCCAATCCAAGATTTCAGTCCGTAGGTGTATTCAGCTTAGAACTCGCACGCCTGTATGGTTATCTATACCAAAATACAAACAAACAATATTCCATTATTCATGCACTAGATGGCTATGATGAAATATCGATGACGGGAGATTTCAAGGTCATCAACAATCAAGGTGAGAATTATTATAATATGGAAGAATTGGGTTTTACCCCTATTCTTCCGCAAGAATTGAATGGTGGTGACAGCGTAGCAGAAGCAGCTCAGACATTCCTTTCTATCTTGCGTAATGAGGGCACAGATGTACAAAACAATGTCGTTTTGACAAACGCAGCATTCGCTATAAAAACATTCCATCCTGAAAAATCCTTTGGCGATTGTTTTTATGAAGCCGAAGAATCACTTATGGCAGGCAAAGCACTCCAAAGTTTCAAAAAAATAATATATCAATAAGATGACAATCAAGATAAAAGTTTGTGGCATGAAACACCCTGACAATATCATGGCAGTGGCTGATCTTCCTGTTGATTACATTGGTTTCATCTTTTATGAAAAATCGAAAAGGTTTGCTGGGGATGCCAATCAGGAATATATCAGGGATCTCAAAGATGTCATAAAAGTTGGTGTCTTTGTCAACGCAAGCTCGGCAGAAATCTATAGTAAAATAAAAGCGTTCGGTTTGAATGCAGTTCAATTGCACGGAGATGAAAGTCCTCAATTTTGTGAGGAACTTAAGCAACAAACGGCTGTAACTGTGATCAAAGCTTTTGGTATAGACCAACATTTCGACTGGACAGTATTGGACGCTTACGCTCGGGCAATTGATTATTTTCTATTTGACACCAAAAGTAATTCCTATGGTGGTACAGGAATCCAATTTGACTGGTCACTATTGCATCAATACAAACTTGACTGTCCTTATTTTCTCAGTGGCGGACTAGATGCGAACAATATCAAAGACGCTTTACAAGCCGATGATTCCAGGCTATACGCCCTAGATCTAAATTCAAAATTTGAAGTAGAACCGGGATTAAAAGATATCGATCTTTTGACCCAAAGCATAAATAGTATTAAAAAATGAGTATATATCAAGTCAATGAAAAAGGGTATTATGGTCCATTTGGTGGCGCCTACATCCCCGAAATGCTCTATCCTAATGTAAAAGAGCTACGTGAAGAATATCTCAAGATAATCGAAGAGAAAGATTTTCAAGAGGAGTTTAACCAGCTGCTCAGCGACTACGTCGGCCGTCCCTCCCCTTTGTACCATGCAAAGCGATTATCTGAAAAATATGGTACGACGATCTACCTTAAACGTGAAGATCTCAATCATACTGGCGCACATAAAATCAACAACACGATTGGCCAGATTCTTTTGGCTGAGCGTCTTGGAAAAAAACGCATCATTGCGGAAACCGGTGCCGGTCAACATGGTGTAGCTACCGCAACTGTTTGTGCCTTAAAAGGAATACAATGCGCTGTTTATATGGGAGAAATTGATATTCAACGACAGGCTCCAAATGTTGCCCGAATGAAGATGATGGGTGCGGAAGTTATCGCTGCCACATCTGGTTCGAAAACGCTCAAAGATGCGACAAATGAAGCCTTACGCGACTGGATCAATAATCCCGTAGATACACATTATATTATCGGATCTGTTGTCGGCCCACACCCTTATCCCGATATGGTCGCCCGTTTTCAGTCCATTATCTCAGCAGAGACAAAGAAACAGTTATTAGCAAAAACCGGAAAAGAAAATCCGGACATTGTACTTGCTTGTGTGGGTGGCGGATCCAATGCTGCAGGGATGTTTTATCATTTTCTTGACGAAGAATCTGTACAATTATACGCTGTAGAAGCCGCCGGACATGGGGTCGACTCTGGTGAATCGGCAGCCACTACGGCCTTGGGAAAAGAAGGTGTATTACACGGCAGCCGATCCATATTAATGCAAACTGAAGATGGCCAAGTCATTGAACCGTATTCGATCTCTGCCGGACTTGATTATCCTGGTATCGGACCGCAACATGCTTGGCTGTTTAAATCTGGAAGAGGGAAATACGTGAATATAACAGATGACGAGGCCATGCATGCAGGACTAGAACTTACCCGATTGGAGGGAATCATACCCGCAATCGAAAGTTCACACGCACTTGCCTATTTGGGTAAAATTCCTTTCAAGGGAGATGAAACCGTTGTAGTTTGTTTATCAGGACGAGGTGATAAAGATCTCGATAATTATATGAAATATTTTGATTTTTAAGGCATGAATACGATTGAAAAAAAAGAAGGAAATCCCCTGCTATCGATATATTTTACAGCAGGATACCCCACGTTGGATAGTACACTCCACATCGCCAAAAAATTGGAAGAAGCTGGTGCGGACTTTTTAGAAATTGGTTTTCCCTACTCCGATCCTGTTGCTGATGGACCTGTCATCCAACACAGTTCCGAAGTAGCTTTGGCCAATGGAATGACCGTAAAAAAATTATTCGAGCAATTGCGTGAGCTACGTACTCAGGTTAGCATCCCTGTATTTCTAATGGGTTATGTTAATCCTGTACTTCAATTTGGTATTGAAAAATTTTGCGAAGAATGTAAAAATGTCGGCGTAAATGGCGTTATTATACCCGATCTACCGATGTATGAATATGAGGAACTTTATAAAGAAACGTTCGAGAAAAATGGTATTGCCAATATATTCATTGTGACACCACAAACTTCGGATGAACGAATCAGAAAGATAGATAGCCTTTCCAATAGCTTTATTTATTTACTCTCGTCCAATGCAACTACAGGGAAAACACTTGATGTCGGAGAGCGTACGACCACATACTTTAAACGGATTCATGATCTCCAGCTAAAAAACCCATTGATTGTTGGATTCGGAATTTCAGACAAAGGGACTTTCCAAAAAGCAAGTCAATATACTGCCGGTGCGATTATAGGTAGTGCATTTGTAAAAAGACTCGGAGAACAAGATTATATCGCTCAAATAACTGATTTCATCAAATCAATAAAGGGTTAAAAACCATTGCAGATGATCTAACGAGTGTTCTGTAGAAAGTAATAATTCTTTCAACGAACGCTCGTTTCTTGTACAACTAATATTTGAATAATCATACACTTAAACGTATAGCTAACCAAGTAGGTTAACCTCTTGCTTTTTGAAGAGATTTAAAAAAACCGCCCGCTCTTTTAATATTATTCTTGTATCCGACGAATAACGTGGTAGAATCCTTTATACAGTAAAACTGCACCAACGATCAAAAAAACAGCTAATAAATATAAACTGATGGAGTTAATAAATAATAGACACATCATAACGGTATTTTTTGGTTTTTCATTTCTTATGTACAAGTTATAACATTTATCCAAAATATTACAAAAAAAAAATACAAATTTTCTCTACTTTTGTCACGATGAGGAAAGTTGCATTGTTTATAGGCTTATTTTTTTATTTGCTCGCAGCAAGTGGTGCAACACTGCATTTCCATTTTTGTCAAGGAGAAGCGCAAAGTATATCTTTAAGCCAAGATCAAACAGCTCATTGTCCATTATGTGCTAAATCTGACAAAAAAAGTCAGAATCACTGTCATCAGGAAGGTAGCTGTAAAGATGTAACCATTGCGGCCCAAAAAGTTGATGACTTTAACAGGTTGTCTCAAACGCTTAATTTCAATAGTTTTTCGCCAGCGATGATTACTCGCCATTGGATACATAGCTATTACCAATTTTCTGCAGATGAGGATCATTCATCCAAATTAAGCGCAAACCAGGACACCATAATAAAAAGATACAGCCCTTCTGTATTTATTCTTAACCAGAGTTTCAGAATTTGATTCTTTCCCTATTTTGATTTTTAATCAAAATATATGTCGATGATTAATCTTCGACCTTACATGCTATGCACGATTTTTTATACCGTTCATTATCAAAATAACTATGAATCAAATTTTAAAACAACTATATACAACAACCTTTCTTTTATTATTTTCCTTTGCAGTTGCACAGGCACAAAGTGACAGTACAAGAACACTTACGGTAGCTGGAAACTGTGCCATGTGTAAAAAAAGGATTGAAACAGCAGCAAAACTATCAGGTGTAGAAAGTGCAGTATGGAACGCCAATGATAATGTGCTACATCTTAAATACGATGCTCAAAAAGTTAAATTAGAAACAATCAAAAAGAACATTGTTCAAGTTGGACATGATGTGGAGAACCTAGTTGCAAGTGATGAATCCTATGCAAAGCTCCACGAATGTTGCATGTATCCCAGATTGGATAACGGAAAAGTTCCTGAGAAAAAAGTAATACCTACTGACGCTGGTCAGCACGATCATCCCCATACGATTACGGGTGTCGTTGTCGAAGAAAATGAAAAAGGAGATTTAAAACCTATCGTGGGAGCGAATTTACATTGGGCAAATTTACCAAGTAGAAATGCCAGAAGTAATGAGAATGGTGTGTTTAAACTTGAACACAAAGAAGGTTTTGATAAACTGGTTGTCAGTTATGTCGGCATGAAATCAGATACCATTACAGTGAAAGACTTGCATGAAGTTGTGATGATTACTGCCAAAGGTAATGTACTGATGGAAGTCGAGGTTAAGGGAACACGTCGATCCAATTATATTGATCGGATGACACCTGCTCGGCTCGAAGTTCTTACGGGAAAAGAGCTATTTAAAGCTGCATGTTGTGACTTAAGTGAAAGCTTTGAAACCAACGCTTCTGTTGACGTCATCAGTGCTGATGCAGTGACTGGTAGCAAACAGATCCAAATGCTCGGACTCAGCGGAATATATACCCAATTGACCGTTGAAAACCTACCCGGACCACGTGGTCTGGCCTCACCGCTGGGATTAAATTCAATTGCTGGCACATGGATCGAATCCATTCAAATTGCGAAAGGAGTCGGCTCTGTAGCGAATGGATATGAAAGCATGGCTGGTCAGATCAATGTCGAACTAAAGAAACCGCAAAACTCCGAGCGATTATTTTTCAATGCCTATGCCAATAACATGGGACGTACTGACGTAAACTTAAATCTTTCTCAAAAGATAGGTCAGCACTGGTCAACATCTGTATTATTACATGACAACTTTATGTACAATAAATCCATGAACTTTAGCCACAATGGATTTAGGGACGTCCCGGTAGGTAATCTCTTCTCCGGTGTCAACCGTTGGTTATATGAAAATGGCAAAGGTTTAATGGTTCAATTTGGTGTTAAATATCTAAATGATGATCGTACTGGTGGACAGATAGATTTTGACAAGAAAAAAGATAAGGGTACGACAAATCGTTATGGGCTTGGTTTTGATATCGAACGCGTTGAAGGTTTTGCTAAAATTGGTTATGTGTTTCCTGAAAACAAGCACCGCAGTATCGGTCTGCAACTAGCAGGTTCAAACTATAATCAAAAAAGCTATTTTGGATTAAAAAATTACAACTCCGAGCAACAAAATGGTTATGCAAATCTATTGTTTCAGGATATTATAGGTACTGTAGCTCATAAATATCGTGTGGGTGCCTCCATCAATTACGACAATTATGATGAATGGTATTTAACAGATCAAAATTTCAAACGTAAAGAGGTTGTTTCAGGTGCCTTTGCAGAATATACCTACAGCCCATCCGAAAAATTTGATGCGGTTGTGGGCTTACGTCAAGACTATAACTCATTATATGGCTGGTTTACTACACCACGCTTAAATTTACGTTATGCCCCGATTGCAGGAACGACATTCCGTGCAAGCTCTGGAAGAGGCCAACGCACAGCAAATATCTTTGCCGAAAATACAGCTGTATTGGCTAGTAGTAGAAAACTGATTATTCAGTCCCAGGATATTTACAATAACGCTTATGGTTTGCAACCAGAAGTATCATGGAATACAGGTATTGCCGTTGACCAGACTATGCGTATCTTTGGAAGAGACGCCTCCGCCTCTGTTGAATTTTTCCATAACAGTTTTTCCAACCAAGTTGTTGTCGACTACGAAAATCCAAGAGAGATCAGCTTTTACAACTTAACCGGCAAATCTTTCTCCAATAGTTTACAGACAGAATTTCGGTTTATGCCCGCACCACATTTTGAAACACGGTTGGCTTATCGCTTATTAGATGTTCAAACAGATTTTCAAAGTGGAAGAAAAACCAAACCGTTGTTAGCCAAACATCGCGGTTTCGTCAACTTAGCGTACAACCACCATTCGGGATGGAGCCTAGATTATACGCTGAATGTCGTCGGACCAAAACGTATTCCATCAACCATGGAAAATCCGGCCGAATATCAGATGCCGGCCGAATCAAAAACGTATGCAACAATGAACGCACAGATCAGTAAAACCTTTGGAAAAGATAAAAACTTTACTGTATATGTCGGTGGTGAAAACTTGTCCAATTATTTCCAGAAAACACCTATCCTTGCGGCAGATCAACCTTTTGGAAATTACTTTGATACCTCCATGTTATGGGGACCTTTAACAGGCCGTATGTTTTATACTGGGGTTCGTTATTTCATCAAATAGGCATCCATTTAAATATAAAAAAGCGGCTCTGCCGCTTTTTTTATATTAATTTCTTCAGCTCCTGATATAATCTTGCTGTCGGAAGCCCTACCACGTTATTATATTCACCCTCAATTTTCTCAATTCCCATCAAACCGATCCATTCTTGGATACCATAAGATCCTGCTTTATCAAGTGGAGAAAAATGTGTAACGTAATGTGTTATTTCCTCCCTATCCAATGCATAGAAATAGACTGTTGTTGTTTCGACAAAGGAATGAATCTCACCCTGCCATCCTATAGCTACTGCAGTGATAACCAAATGTTTTTTTCCGGATAAATTTTCCAATGTCTGTATAGCCTCTGCCGCCGTCTTTGGTTTTCCCAGAATTTCTCCTGTTGTCGAAACAACAACAGTATCTGCACAGATGACTAAACTTTCGGATTTATCCGTAAAGGCCTGTAATTTTTGCAATGCGATCTGACGGACAGCCTCAGCTGCAGAAAGATCCGGATCAACATATTCATCAGTTTCCCGCACTTCTACCTCAAACTCAATTCCCAATCCCGCTAACAGCTGCTTTCGTCGGGGAGATTGCGACCCTAAAATAATCGTCTTATCTTTTAAATTTTCCAACATCATTAAATACTCTTAACCGTTTCATCCTCGAACCAATTTCCTTGTACTTTAAGAACCTTTTCAATGAGTTCCCGTACAACACCTTTCCCTCCGCTAAAACCAGAAACGTAATGTGAAATCTTTTTAATTTCTTCCACCGCATCCGCAGGCGACACCGCTAAACCAACAGCTCGCATACAACTAAAATCGGGGATATCATCACCGATATACATCAATTGATCGAGCGACAGATTGTAATCGCCTGCTAATTCCGTCAGTTTTGAAAGCTTATCCACGATACGTGAATGAATCTCTTTAAGTCCTAATCCTTGCAAACGGCGCTCCACTCCTACTGAAGTACCACCAGTGATGACAAAGATCGGATAACCTTTCTTAATAGCCAATTGTATGGCGTATCCATCTTTGATATTAAATGTCCGTAGCTGTTCTCCAGCTTCGTTCACTTGTACTGTGCCATCAGTCAACACACCATCCACATCCAGTACAAATCCTTTTATCGTTTTAAATTCAGTCAACACCATTGAAATATATTTTTGTAAAAATAAGGCATTTCCGCTAAATATACGATTATGTCAATCTGGTCATACCCCCTTTATTACAGTCATAAAATTATTCAAATAAGTCAAAATATCATTTATATGTCACAACATAGTTGTATTAGCAACTTATTATGAAAAACATTTGGATCGAACCTGTTATTTAATGTATCTTTGTAGAAGATAATTGAAAGGTTATCGCGCTATGAAAACACTGACAGCACTATTCAAACAGGCAATTCTGTTGAAAAAGAGCATAAGATTAAAAAACAATCAACTTAGTTTTTCAGCGCAAAAAGCACGGCAACTAATTTAGTTTAGTCGCCCTTAAAAAGTCTTTTCATAATTTAGGTTTATAATTGGTTAGTAACAAACCCTGGTGCCCATCATCAGGGTTTTGTTTTATCTACATTTTTTTCCTTCCTTAATCACTACATTGTGTCTGTTGGTATTTTTGACTATTTTAGGAATAGCAAGTTTTTTTGTTATTTTACATATATTTTTTTCCCAGGTAATATCAAGAAAACTACTTACAGAAAAATGAACGATAGTTGGGCGCCCAAAATTCTTTAAACTCATTCTCAAATGGATCAAAAAAACTATAGAAAGCAAATTACCATAGGTGTGATAATTTCCTTTTCGCTTATTTTTATTTCCGCGCTATACTTTTTTATCTCTTTACATCATATTTTGGACAATGAGCGTAATATCGTTCGGATAGCTGAGAATAGATTTAACATTATTAATGAAGTTAGATCAAATATTGATGATGTCAACGACGTTAAACTGCACTATTTTACAAAAAAAGATCCCTCACTATTTATTCCTTATCAACTCGAACAAAAGCAAACGGATGAATTACTACGATCTATAGGGACAGTAGATGAACTCTATGAAGTATCACCACATGCTATTGAAACGATGCGCAAAGAGATCGCTGGTTTCTACGATTTTGAAAAGGATATCACCTATGCAAAGGCGAATCAAGGCATATTACCGCCATATATTCTTGAACAGAAAACGGCTATTCTGAATCAGATTGACATACTATCGAGAGATTTGCTCGATCAAAGGGCAAATCGGCTGGAAAAGTCCCGAAACAATCTTCAATTGGCCCAAAACATTACCTATCTTTTCATTGCCATTGGTTTAAGTGGTTTTTTCTATATTCTAGCTAAAATTTTCTCCATTACAAAAGTACTAAGAACAACTGTCAACAGCCAGAGAGAATCCAATAGTCGTCTTCAGCTTTTACAGGATCAAACGAATAATGATAACTGGATCTTAAATGCCATCAACCATATCGATGAACAGTTGCGCGGGGATTATAGTGATAAGAAAATTGCTGAGATCAGTCTAAACGCAATCACCAATATGACGAAAGCGTTAGCTGGAACAGTATATGTTTTTGACGACAATTATCAGGAATATCAACTGTGTCATAAAATAGGAATTTCTTCCGCACAAGAAATCAGAAAAAATTTTAAGGAAAATGATGGTATTTTGGGCGATGTGGCCAACAAACATGCTGTTGTTAAAATCAAAGACCTTGACCATACACACCTCATTTTAGAGACTTCTTTATCCAGTAGAATTGAAACCGAAATCTACCTTATTCCATTCACCTATGAAAATCATTGTGTTGGGTTGATGGAAATTTGCTGTCCAATTGTAAATGAAAAAGATGAGCAGTTGCGATTCAATTTCTTGGATAAAGTAAAAGGCAACATTGCTGTTATACTTAAAGTTGCACAAACTCACGGAAAACTGGCTGATCTCTATGAAGAGCTCCAACAACAAACAGAAGAGTTAGAAGCCCAACAAGAAGAGTTGAGAACGACAAACGAAGAATTGGTTCATAAAACTCATTTACTGGAAGCTTCCGAAGAAGAGCTTAGGGTACAACAGGAAGAACTTATCCAAACAAACAATGAGCTGGACGAGAAGGCAAAATTACTCTTCGCTCAAAATGAAGATCTTGAAAGAGCGAGACAGGCCATTGCCCAGAAAATAGAAGAAGTCGAATTATCGAGTAAGTACAAATCTGAATTCATGGCCAATATGAGCCACGAATTACGAACACCACTCAACAGTATACTTATACTTGCCAAATTATTGCAGGACAATAAAAAGAAAAACCTGAATGACGACCAGATAAAATATGCCTCTGTTATCCATAGTGCGGGCTCTGACTTACTCCATTTGATCAACGAATTATTGGATTTGGCAAAAATAGAATCCGGAAAAGTCGAAGTTCAACATGAACATATTAACACCAATGATCTGATCAGTTATATTAAAGATTTTTTCCATGATACCGCGGAATCTAAAATCATCAAATTTAATATTGAAATCGATGGTAATACACCGCAGGAATTTATAGGTGATGAACATCGTATACAACAGGTCTTAAAAAATTTATTGTCAAATGCCTTTAAATTCACTGGAGAAAATGGTACGGTATTACTCCAGATAAATGTTGCTGATAGAAACATATACTTCACGGTGAAGGACAACGGGATAGGCATCGCTCCAGAGAAACAAGAGCTTATATTCGATGCTTTTAAACAGGAAGATGGTTCGACAAGCCGCAAATATGGTGGTACAGGACTTGGTCTTTCAATTTGTCGTGAAATTGCAGGTTTATTGAAGGGCAGGATCACACTAGACAGCACAGTTGGCGAAGGCAGTGTGTTTATTTTCAGTTTGCCATTGGAGGAAGATGTAAAAGCAGGAAAAATTTCGGAACTACCTGTCATTGAAAAAAACAGTCTTACATCCTATCTACAACCGGAAGATACAACAATCAAAAATGATCATTCAACGGACAATAGCAGCAGAAACAATAGGTTATTGATCATCGAAGACGATTTTATTTTTGCAGATATCTTAAAAGATTATGCCATCCAAAACGGGTATGATGCTTACATTAGTTATGATGGACAGGATGGCCTAAATAAAGCAAGGAATTTGATGCCTGCAGCTATTATATTGGATATTATGCTTCCGAAAATAGATGGCTGGGAGGTCTTACGCAGTCTCAAAAAAACAGATGCGACGAAAGACATACCCGTTCACATGATGTCTGCTGGAACTTTTCTCCATGATGAACCGATATCTGCCGGAGCGATCGGATTTATGTCCAAACCAGTCTCCGAAGAATCCTTAGCCGAAACTTTCCTGAAGATTAAAGCCTCAACGAGCCACCCTCTTAAGAAAATCCTCCTAGTAGAAGATCAGGAGATACAAAGTGATTTTATCAAACAGTCTCTTGAAGAGCAAAACATTCAGATATTCCAGGCATTTGACGCTCAACAAGCGCTTGATCTATTGTCTCGTGAAAAAATATTTGACTGCATCATAATGGATCTGAATTTACCTGACAAATCAGGTATAGAGCTGCTCAATGACATTAAATCAAATAGCGAATTTAAGGATCTGCCAATTATTATTAACACGGCAATGGAGTTGAGTACTGAGCAAACATCAGAAATTTTGCACCATAGTCAGGCCATGGTATTAAAATCAGCTAAATCCAACAATAGATTGATTGACGAAGTCAATTTATTCCTCAACAAAATCCGAAGTAGCAAAACAGAATATCATTCAATTAATAATAGTTCGTCGGTACTCGTTGAGAACAATTTGGCTTCCAAGACCGTATTGCTGGCAGATGATGATATGCGTAATATATTCGCATTAAGCACTGCATTTGAAAGCTACGACATGAAAATAGAGATCGCGAATAATGGTCAGGAAGCGCTAGATATATTAGCTCGCAATGAGCATATCGATCTTGTTTTAATGGATATTATGATGCCTGTTATGGACGGGTATGAAGCCATTGAAAGGATAAGAGCGGACAAGAAATTCGCCAACCTTCCCATTATCGCTGTCACGGCAAAGGCAATGAAAGGTGACCGAGAAAAGACAATCGCAGTCGGTGCAAACGATTATATTAGTAAACCGGTCGATGTGGACAAATTAATTTCCTTAATGCGTGTATGGTTGAGTTAAGTAATAAAATAGCAGGAATGATCACTTTTGAAGAATTGGAAGAAATTATCGACGTTGTCCGAAATCTCCACGGCTATGATGTTTCCGGATATACCCGATCGTCGCTGAAGCGGCGTGTCACTAGAATCATGGAACTTAATAAACTGGACCTGGTTGAATTAAAATCAAAATTGATTAATCAACCGGGATTCAGCACCCATTTTTTACAGGAAATTACGGTCAATGTGACAGAAATGTTTCGAGATCCGGAATTTTACAAAGCATTAAGAAACGATGTCTTTCCTTATTTGGCGACTTATCCTCATATTAAATTATGGAGTGCGGGCTGTTCCACTGGTGAAGAAGTCTATTCATTGGCGATTTTACTAAAGGAAGCTGGTCTATACGAACGATCATTTATCTATGGAACAGATATCAACACGAAAGTATTGGAAAAAGCCAAAAGAGGTATTTATTCTTTGGTAAAGGTCAAAGAATATTCCGAAAATTTTATTAAAACAGATCCCAAAAGTTCCCTATCAGAATATTATACAGCAATGTACAATGCTGCGACGATAAATAATAGCTTGAAGAAAAACGTCCTATTCTCCCAACATAGCTTAGTCTCTGATCGGGTATTTAATGAATTTCAATTGGTTACATGCCGTAACGTATTGATTTATTTTGACAAGAATCTCCAAGACAAAGTATTGGATTTATTTTACCATTCCCTCTGTCATCTTGGTTTTTTATGCTTAGGTTCAAAAGAATCGTTAATCAACTATGCAAATGCGGCAAAATTTAAGGTTGTGAACAAAAAGCACAACATTTATCAAAAAATCGGTTAGTGTAAGATGGAACGGAAAATTCTTTTACTGGCAGGATCTGCTGGAGGGTTTAGTGTCATTCTAAATATCCTAAAGGGATTGGAACGCCCAATTCAGCTACCAATCATCGTCGTTGTACACAGAAACCCTAAATATGCATCAAGCATAGAAGATACCTTGTCCAAAGCCTTATCACAAAAAATAAAAACAGCCGACGACAAAGAAACCATCACAAATGGAACCGTCTATTTTGCCCCTGCGGGCTATCATTTACTCATTGAACCTGATTATAGCTTTTCATTGGATATCTCCGAACCAGTGCAATATTCAAGGCCCTCCATTGATGTGACCTTCGAATCTGCCGCTGAAATCTATAAAGAAAACTGTACCGCCATTTTATTTTCTGGTGCAAATCAGGATGGTGCTCAGGGGCTGCTAATGATCAAAAGATATGGCGGTAAAACTTTTGTACAAGATCCGCTTGATGCGGAAGTGCCGATTATGCCCCAGGCCGCTATCGACTTAAATGCACAGGACAGGATCTTAACGATAGCTGAAATAAAAGATTACATCATGCAATTAACCTAAAGTTGTATTTAGATTTGATATAATGAAGAAGATTAATATATTGATCGTCGATGATAAAATTGAAAATATCATCAGTCTCACAGCCTTGCTGGAAGATATCGAATACGTAAATATAATTAGCAGTACAGATCCAAATGAAGCATTAAAAATCTGTTGGAAAGAAGAAATTGATCTCGCCTTAGTTGATGTACAGATGCCAGAAATTAATGGATTCGAATTTGTTACTTTCTTAAAGAAAAACCCAAAAACAAATCACATTATTCCAATCATGGTCACTGCTATTTCAAAAGAAGACAAATATCTAATCCAAGGTCTTAACAGTGGTGCAGTGGACTACCTTTATAAACCTCTTAATCCAGAAGCAACGATAGCGAAGGTCAAATCTTTTGTTCAGCAACTTTTGATACAACAGGAAATTAAAGAAAAAAATATTGCATTGGAAGAATCCAAACAAGCCATTCTAAAAGCAAAAGAAGAAGCTGAGCTTGCTCGGAAATCAAAAGAAACTTTCTTGGCTAATATGAGTCATGAGATTCGTACACCTATCAATGGGATCATGGGGATTACTCAAATGTTAAAAAACTCCCAACTTACCGTTGAACAAGAAAATTGGATCAATAAACTCGATTCAGCTTCTCAAAACCTATTAACAATTATCAATGACATATTGGACCTATCCAAGGTAGATTCTGGCATGATGAAACTTAACATGGAGTCCACCTCAGTACATGATATCACAGATGACTTAAATAATCTATTTATTGATAAGGCAAACTATAAAGGCCTAGATTTTTATATCGAGGTAGATGATCGTATAAACAGCTATTTTTTAACGGACCCTCTCCGTTTAAAACAAATCCTGACCAACTTTATTTCTAACAGTTTCAAATTTACCGCTGCAGGATCAGTCGTTTTAAAAATTCAGCTCCTGACAGAAAGCGATCAATATATTGGCCTACAATTTCAAGTCATCGACACGGGCATTGGAATAGCGGAAGATGCCTTGGAAAAGATATTTATCGCATTCGAACAAGGAGAAGACAGCATCACAAAAAAATTCGGAGGTACCGGCCTGGGCTTGGCCATTGTGAAACGTATAGCTGCCCTTCTCAGTGGAAAAGTTTTCGCCTCGAGCGAATATGGTAGAGGTAGCATATTTTCCTTTGAATGTACTTTTGATAAAATAGAAGATAAACCTGTAGAAAAAGAAACACAAGTGCTTTATACCGAGTTACCGAAGTTTAATTCACCGATGATCCTTATTGCCGAGGACAACGAATTAAATAGCTTTATGCTAGCGAACATTCTAAAGAGTTGGAACTGCGAGATTACGCTAGCCACAAATGGACAACTTGCATTGGAGGAAATAAATAGAAAAAGAATAGATCTTGTCTTTATGGATGCCCATATGCCCTTGATGAGTGGATTTGAAGCAATCAAAGAAATCCGTCGCCACCTTAATCCGACAATTGCAAACATGCCGATCATCTCCATCTCCGCTTCTGTATTACAAGCGGAACAACAAGAAGCCTTGGATGCTGGAGCCAATGAAGTCGTTGGAAAACCATTTGATCCTATTAAATTATATAAAACAATTGATGCTTTATTGTCAAAATTGAAATGATGCTTTCTATTTACCAATGAAATCATTAATTTTAAAGAATTAACAAAACATAATAATGAAAAAACTTTTTATGATACCAGCAGTTGCAGTTGCTTTGTCTATTGCATCTTGTGGCGGAAACAGTGAGAAGTCTGGCAAATCAGCTAGTACAGAATCGACAACTTCAACAGAAAACCAAGCGACAGAAACAGTACCTGGAATTGAAAACGTTGCTATTTCCAACAGCTTATCTTTAGAAGGTAACGATCAGATGAAATTTGACAAGGATTTATTCCGTGTGAAAGCTGGTGAACCTGTGGAATTATCCTTCAAAAATGCAGGTACCATGCCAAAAGAATCTATGGGACATAATGTTGTTATCCTTAAACCTGGAGTAGACCTTCCAACTTTCGGTGCTGAGGCAGCAGCTGCAGCAGCTGATGAGTATATTCCAAAATCAGCATTGTCTTCTATCGTTTCCCATACAAAATTATTAGGTCCTGGTGAAACAGATAAAATTACATTTACACTTGAAAAAGGAGTATATCCTTTTATCTGTAGTTTTCCTGGTCACTACGGTGTAATGCAAGGAAAAATCGTTGCAGAATAATAGCAAAAAAGGATATCCTCAATAGGATATCCTTTTTTTTCATAATATCTCTTGCTTAAGAGTAGAAGGCTTGTATTAAGTTTCTTCTGCAATGTATCGTTAGCAGTTCTAATGGCTACAATCTGACAACGATTAATGTCTTGAAAATGCTTATCTCCCAAAAGACATTATTTTTTCATTTACGCGCTCCCTCCCAGAATTTATCGTGATTTGTTTGTTTTTCAAAAGGAGTAAACTATTCCACTTTTATCAAAAAAATGTAAAGTAAGCCCATTCGGTTACAAATCGTAAGTTTTGATTTCCTATCCCATTAATAATCATTAAATTTGTACTACTAAAAATTAAAACGTAATCAATGCAATACGACGTAATTGTAATCGGAAGTGGTCCAGGCGGATATGTAGGAGCTATCCGTTGTGCCCAATTAGGATTAAAAACAGCTGTTATTGAAAAATATAGCACATTTGG
>JAITLV010000014.1 GCA_031277685.1 Sphingobacterium sp.
AATCGCATCAAATCTTTTGTTTTTAATATTAACTTAACACCACAATTATAAATTTGACCTCATTAAACTCAGGGATATTTAGCACAAATTGCGGTACTTATGGAACAGTTAGACGACACCGATCTATTCACTAGAATTCAAGCGGATGACCGTTATGCTTTTTCTGAATTAGTCAATCGTTATTCAGAAATACTTTTCCGCTTTATTCAACGGCGTGTATACTGTAGCGAAGACAGTGAAGATATCCTACAGGAGGTATTTGTTTCACTCTGGAACCAACGCCACAAAATTACCATCGAAATTTCTTTATACCCTTATTTATTTAAGGCTGCTAAGTATAAGATTATCGACTGGACGATAAATCAACAAAAAAAAGTTATCCATTCCGAAAAACTACTGGTTAGCTTTCAAGAGGAATTGATATCACACACAGCAGAAGATGAGCTTCTTGCAAAAGAACTGGCCATATTAATAGATACCGAAATAGACAAAATGCCCACGACCATGAAATCAGCATTTTCACTCAGTCGGAAAGAATCTATGTCAATTAAAGATATTGCTTCGGAGCTGGCCATATCCGAACAAACCGTTAAAAACAATATCTCATTAGCCCTTGGCTGGCTCAAGCTTCGTTTTAAATAACGAACCAAAAAAAATATACAGCTCATTTACAGTAGCTTACAAATCATCACCAACTTTCTTCGGTACCTTTGTTTCCATTCTCAGATTATAGTTGTGTATGAAGGAACAAGAATCGTCAGATCAAGCTAAAGCTTTGCTCAAAAAATATCTGGAAGGTCAGTGTACACCTGCTGAAGAACAGCAAGTGCTGCATTGGTTTTATGCACAAGACCAAACTGGAGAAGAGCAATTAACGAAGGAACAGCACATAGGATTGGCAGCACGCGTCAACACAAGATTAGAGGAGCAGCTATTTCGTGAGCCAGAGACTACGATCAGACGAATTTCTTGGTTTCGCTCCAAATGGATGGTTGCAGCGATGCTTGTTGCTATTTCGGGCTTTAGTTTCTGGATCTACGACAGGTCTTCATCCGCAGAGCAGAAGTCGCAGGAGTTGGCGGCCGAAATTCCTTCCCATGATCGGGCCTTTCACAATGATATCCTTCCTGGCGGACATTATGCTAAAGTCATCACACCTAAAGGCGACGAACAACAGCTAACCGATCCTTTTGTCCAACGACTTGAACAATCTTCCGGTCAACACGAATCAAATTTCCTTGTTGATGTCCCCAAAGCGGGTTCCTATATGATTATCCTTGAAGATGGAACAAAAGTGTGGCTAAATGCTTCTACAAAATTGTCTTATCCGACACATTTTGAATCCAATCAACGACAGGTTTCTTTAACTGGAGAAGCTTATTTTCAAGTGGCTAAAGATGCGAAAAGACCATTCCGGATCAATGCAAATGGGACGACTATTGAAGTTCTTGGAACAACATTCAACGTCAATGCTTATCACGATGAAGTCTCTACATCCTTAGTTGAGGGCAGCGTAAAAGTAATTAAGGAAGGTCAACAGACGATTATCAAACCCGGTCAACAAGCGACAACATTGTCAACAAACGACATCAAAGTTACAGCAACAGACCTAACAAAAAATACCGCCTGGCAACGAGATGAATTCTATTTCGATGGCAGCAATTTCAAAGATATTTCTCTTCAGGTAGAGCGATGGTATAATGTTGAATTTGAAAATATGGAATCAATTGGCACAAATTCGACCTATAAAGGCTCTATCAGTAGGAATAGTAGACTTTCAGAAGTATTACAGATTCTGGCTCTTGCTACGGGACATAAATTTGATATTATCGGACGAAAGGTTATGATACAATGAGACTAATTACCCACTTTAATACATGGCCTATGGCATAAACATCAACTTTAGCGCCTTGTGGTTAACAAAAAAGGGGATGTTGACGCATCCCCGTTAAATTCAAGGCTTATTTTACTGATTACCAACAGAAATTTTAAAACCTTAAAAATCATTCTAATTTATGAATTTTTTTTCTCCAATGAAAAGGCAGGAGAAAGATCGGGGATTCCGAATTCCTCCAGCCTTTAAAACTTTATGTATGATAAAGTTAAGCACCCTTTCTTTGCTTTCCCTGGCACTTGGAGCGCATGCGTCGGGAACTGCACAGACTGTCAACCTTTCCTTAAAAAAAGTACGGGTAGAGAAAGTTTTGCAAGAAATTTCAAAACAAACCGATCTCCGTTTTTTCTATGATGAAAAACTATTGAACAGTCTCCAACCTGTCAGTGTCAATGTAGACCAGGGCTCCATACAACAAGCCCTGTCCAAAGCGCTGAAAGGACAAAACCTAACCTATCAGATCCTCAACAAGACGATCGTCATTTCCGAAAAACAACGTACAGACATTGAGATAACAGGTACTGTACGAGGTTCTGAGGCCACGCTTGCCGGTGTTACAGTATCCGTTGAAGGCATTTCAGCACTTTCCACCAAAACCGATTCCAATGGCCAGTTTAAACTTCGTATACCCGAAAATGCAGTGCTGGTCTTTCAATACATGGGTTACACAACACAACGATTGCAGATAGGTAGCCAGCGTAACTTAAACGTGGTTTTAGAAGAAAGCAACTCGCAACTGGATGAAGTCGTGGTAGTTGGTTACGGAACACAGCGAAAAGTGAATCTCACTGGAGCAGTTGATATGATTACTTCAAAACAACTGGAAAGCCGTCCTATCGCGAATCTTGGCGCAGGATTACAGGGCTTGATTCCCAACTTAAATATCACAACCTCCAATGGTCGTGCTTCGACAAACCCTGAATTTAACGTCCGTGGTTTTACGAGCTTAAATGGTGGTGCTCCTTTAATATTAGTTGACAATATTCCTTATTCCGCTGACGAGGTCGCACGTATAAATCCAAATGACGTCGAATCCGTGTCTGTACTGAAAGACGCTGCTTCAGCTGCAATTTATGGTGCCCGGGGTGGTTTCGGAGTCGTATTGATTACGACAAAAAAGGCAAAAAGCGGCCAGCTCGACATTAATTTCAGCACAAATGTAGGCTACCGAACTTTGGGTAAACTTCCTGAATTCATTACTGATCCTTATGAAGTAATGGCCATTAAGCACGAGGCAGGAAAACCTTTATACAATTCATATCCGGAATCTGCACGTGAGTATGCAAAAAAACGTTCATTGGATCCTTCTTTACCAGCAGTAACACTATCTGACAATGGTCAAGATTGGGTATATACCGGTAGTACAGATTGGCTAAAAGAAGCCTATAACAAGACTGCCCCAACTTATAACGCCAACTTAAGTATTGCCAAAAAATCTGATAAAATCGGCTATTATCTCTCCAGTGATTACTATAGACAAGATGGACTTTTAAAATATGGGAATGATATTTACAAACGTTATAATGTCAGGGGAAAAGTAGACTTTGATATCACCAACTGGCTACAGATATCAAATAACACACTACTTACCAGTATGAACTACGATGCACCTGTTGTTTTAGATGCTGGTGATAGTTTCTTTTGGAGAGTAAACCGGACCAATTCCCTCGATGTACCCCGAAATCCGGATGGTAGCTGGACAAGATCCGGTGCTCAGGTACTAGGTTCTTTGCAAGAAGGAGGCCGTAATGACAATCGTATCAATGAATTTGTGACAACATTCTCCGCAAAAGCTGCGTTGATCAAAGGAATCTGGGACCTGAATGCGGATGCAACCTTCAGACGCAGTTCAGGATTAAAGAGATCATACGACATCCCTTCTAAGTATAAAACCGGACCGGAAGCAATTCTAACGCCAACATTTTCCAATACCTATGCGAGAAACGACAATGATCTCACCCGGTACAACGTCTATAATATTTATACTGATTTTCATAAGAATTTTGGAGATCACTATTTACAGGCACTTGCAGGTTATAATCAGGAGTACAACTATAATAACTACAATTATATTCAAGCACTCAATCTAATATCCGGGTCGGTTCCATCCATCGGGAGTGCAACAGGAAATATTTCAAAAGATGAACGTATTAAAGACTGGGCTGTACAGGGTATATTTGCGCGCGTTAGCTACAGCTATAAAGACAAATACCTCGCGGAATTCAACGGACGCTTCGATGGCTCATCCCGTTTTCCTAAAGATAAGAGATGGGGTTTCTTTCCGTCCGCATCCGCGGGTTGGGTAATCTCAAAAGAGAATTTTTTCGAACCGGTAAAAAATGCATTGGCACTGGATTTCCTAAAAATCAGAGGGTCCTATGGATCACTGGGCAACCAATTATTCAGATATGATTCCGATTTCCCTTACTATGACACGTATCCATACATGCCAATTATGGACAATAAATTGGCCGAGTATATCCTGGGTAATGGCAAACCGCCTGCGGTATATGCCCCAAGAGCCGTTTCCGATAATTTTACCTGGGAAACAATCCAAACTGTCAATGCGGGTATTGACATGAGTTTTTTCAGTAACAAACTGGGGGTTAACTTTGACAAATATACCCGTTATACCAAGAATATGCTGGTTCAAGGGAAAGAATTACCAGGGCCATTTGGCACCAAGATCCCAGTAGAAAATGCTGGTGATTTAAAAACAAAAGGATGGGAATTACGTCTGAGCTGGCGAGATAGTAAAGAATTAAGCGGTTCTCCATTTTGGTATAATATCGCTTTTACACTGGCTGACAGCCGTTCATGGATAACTCGTTTTGATAATCCAACGAAATCTATGGGCAATGATTGGGACAGGCATTATGTTGGCAAAGAAATCGGCGAAATTTGGGGAGCCGATATTATAGGTTTCTTTGAAAATGATGCCGCAGCCGCAGCATCAAAACAATCTGCCATGGGGACAGATGATCAATCCTATAAGTTCTATGCCGGAGATCCAATCTTTGCCGACCGTAATGGAGATGGCATCGTCGATATGGGTAAAAAGACTGTTGACGATCCAGGAGATATGCATATTGTGGGCAATAACAGTGCTCGCCTACCCTATAGTCTAGATCTCTCGACAGGATGGAAAGGTTTTGATTTACGTGTATTCCTGCAAGGTATAGGCAAACGTGACTGGTATCCTGGTGCATCCAATATCTACTTCTGGGGAGTCTATGCACAACCATGGACAAACCCTACAGTACAGAACGGAGATCATTGGAAATCAAAAGACGAAGAAGGTTATTTCCCCGCTGTCCGGGCTTACTCAGCTGAAGATAATTACCAGCAACTCGGTATTCCAAACAAACGCTATATGCAAAATGGGGCCTATATGCGGGTAAAAAACCTTACACTAGGCTATACACTACCTGAATCTGTATTACAACGCATCAAATTGCGGAAAGTACGTTTCTTCTTCAGCGCAGAAAATGTGTTTGAGATCTCTCATATTAAGGTAAAATTGGATCCGGAATCAATAGGGACGGGCAATAAAGCACAAGCGGCATATCCATTCCAACGGACATATACCTTTGGTCTGAATGTAAATCTATAATCTCTAAATCAAAAAAATGAAACGTATCAATTATATCGCATTGGCAGCCCTTCTATTATTGGGGACATCATGCAAAAAAGATTTTCTAGACCGCTCCTCAGGTTCTGCAGTAACCAAAGAAGTATTCTTTAATACCACCGAAGATCTGGCAATTTATACCAATGGCCTATATAAGCAAATGCGGGCGCAGTATAATGATCTCTATTCGGATAATATTGCGTTAAGCAGCAACGATCAAAATGCCGAAGTTAGAACCTTGTTGGCCGGCACATTAAATCCTTCTACAGTAAAAGGATGGGACAAAGATGCATGGGCTCCCCTACGTGACGTCAATTATATGCTGGATAATGTAGGCAAAGTTACGGGAGATCCGGTTGTTATTAACCACTATATTGGAGTTGCCCGTTTACTTCGCGCAAACTTCTATTATAACATGGTTAAAAAATATGGCGATGTGCCATGGTACGCTCATGTCATGGGGACGACGTCCGAAGACCTTTACAAAGCAAAAGATCCCCGCACCGCCGTTGTTGACTCGCTTATGAAGGATCTTGAATTTGCGGCAGCCAACGTTCGTCCTGCTACAGACAATACCTATATCACCAAATGGACTGCGTTGACCTTATTGTCACGAATAGCCCTTCATGAAGGTACATACCGCAAGTATCATAAAGAGCTAAAACTTGCTGGCTCCGCAGATGCATTTCTAACGCGTGCAGTATCTGCCTCTCAGGAAATCATGGACAACGGTGGGTTTGAAATTACAGGCAAGACAACAGAAGATTACCGCAATCTATTTTCGAGCAACAACCTCACCGGCAACAAGGAGATCATTTTCTTACAGAAGAATGGCCGCGATTTAGGTGTTGCCAATAATACCCATACCGTATTAGATTGGCAATGGGCGCTAAGCGCTGGATTGGCGGATGAGTTTTTGATGAAAGATGGAACAACCTTTACATCCAAAACAGATTACAAAAAGAAAACTTTAAATGATTTGTTTAAGGACCGTGATCCACGTCTTGCAGAGACAATTATGCCTGCGGGGTTCAGCAATAACGCTGCCGGAACACCTTATACAACCCGACCTGATTTTGGGGGTCTATTGCAGATCAAGTTTTATCCACGCGACCCCGCTTTACGTGGCGGATGGGATCTGAACTATACCGATCTTCCAATCATGCGTTATGCGGAAGTTTTATTGATTAATGCCGAAGCGAAAGCCGAACTCGGAACACTAAATCAAAGCGACATCGATGCTACAATAAACAAAATCCGTGCACGTGTTCAGATGCCTGCATTAAATCTCGCTAACGCCAATGCGAATCCTGACCCATATTTAAATAGCCTATATGATGGAATTGACAAGAACAAAGGGGTGTTATTAGAAATTCGCCGTGAACGCCGTATAGAACTCGCCTGTGAAGGATTTCGTTTTGATGACCTCTATCGCTGGAAAGCTGGGAATCTGCTCGCTAAAGCTCCCGCAGGAATGTATATTCCCAAATTGGGAGCAATCGATGTCACGGCTGATGGCGTAGCTGATATTGTCATCCTTAAAAAAGGAGACGACAGCCCGGTTTCAGGTATTCCGAAGGATCAGCTCGAAAAAATGCCTAAGTTCTATATTAACGATGGCACATTCTATCTGGAGAATGGTGATTCAGGAAGAGTCATGTTTATTGATGACAAAACCACGCGACCAAGAAACTTCAATGAAGAACAATATTACTATTTTCCAATACCAATTGAACAAACTGTTCTCAATAAAAATCTGAAACAACCAAAAGGCTGGGAGAAATACGATCTGTAAAACGGACCTTACTCCTTTACCCTCAAAACGAGCCAGCTCTACTCTGGGAGACGCTGGCTCAATTTTATAGCACTATGATGAAATTAACTAGACTACTCACATTCATTCTACTCCCAATCTCTCCACTATTTGCACAGCAACGGACAGGCCGGGTTTTTGAAGATCAAAATGCAAACAACCAGTTCGAGCAGAGCGAAAAATTGCTTGCCGGAATCGTTATATCCAATGGTTATGACGTTGTAAAGACAGCCAGCGACGGTACATACAACTTACCACACAATCCAAATGCCCGCTTTCTATCGGTCACCATTCCAAGCGGGTATAAGGCTACAAAAACACATTATATTCCGCTTCGTGCCGAGCATAAAAACCTGGATTTCGCCCTGGTCAAAGATACCGTCCAACAATCTGATTTTTTACGGTTTATCCAAATAACAGATACGGAAACTCCTTTATACGGTCCCTGGATAGATAACGTTAGAAACTACGCAAAACAGCAAAGAGCCAGCTTGATTATGCATACCGGTGATATTTGTTATGAACCGGGGATGCTTTTTCATGCCAAACAGGTGAATTCAGAGCTTATGGGCAGACCGACTTACTACACCGTAGGCAATCACGATCTCGTAAAGGGCGAATATGGCGAAAAACTATTTGAAGATCTCTTTGGTCCTACTTATTATTCTTTTGACGCTGGCCCCGCCCACTTTGTGGTGACTCCAATGCCAAACGGCGATTATAAACCAAGCTACACTGCAGATCAGATCATCTCCTGGCTTAAGAAAGACCTTGCCATGATGGACAAGTCCAAGCCATTGATCTTTATCAACCACGACTTTTTTGTCGGTCCGGATTTCATCCTGAAAGGTGAGAAAGAACAAATTGATTTAATGCAATATAATCTCAAAGCTTGGTTTTACGGACATTGGCACAACAATTTCACATTTAAGCAAAATGGTGTTTATGTCGTTTGTTCCAACGCTCCTAATAAAGGTGGGATTGACAATTCGGCCGCACAATTTGTCGTAGTCGACATCGACAAGCAGGGCATCAAAGATATTAAACCTGTCTATACAAACTTGCGAGATCACATTCAACTCGTACGCCCTATGGGCGACCAGCAGCTAGATGCCGATGGAACGCTCCCCATTTTGGTCAATGCCTATGATAGTGAACGACAAATACAAGGTGTAGACCTAGAGATCGCTGCACATGAAACAGGGAAACGTCTAAGTTCGACCAAATTGGCCCCTACTGGAGACTGGTCATGGCACACAAAAGTCCCCTTCAAAAAAACTGATCAAAAAGGACAATATGATGCCCTTCTTACTATTCGCTATGCGAACGGCGAGCAAACCCTAAAAAGACAAACGTTCAATCTCGCGCCTCCCGCAACAGATAAAGTCAAACTACAATGGTCTACCGCTGTAAAAGGAAATATCTGGAAAACCAGCCCATTGATTATAGGGGATAAACTTTTTGTTGCCACTATGGATGATGGAATTGGAACCAAGCAGGCAATTATGGCTCTTGATAAACATACGGGCAAAGAGCTCTGGTCATTACCAACGGTCAATTCCATAAAACATAAACTGCGTTACAGCGACGGAATATTACTTGCAACCGATGTTGAAACAAATGTATATGCGATAAACGCGAATACAGGCAAAATATTGTGGACTAAAAAGCCCGCCAAGTCAAGCCTTCCTACATTTGTTTCAGGTCCTGTCCTTGATAAAGGAGTTTATTACACCGGTTTGGGGAATCGAATGTCTGCTATTGATATCCGTACCGGAAAAGTACATTGGGAAGGCGTCGACCCTTCGGGTGGAGAAGCAACCCCTGCGGAGCTTTCAGTCGTCGATCAGACTTTATTGGCCGGTTATAACTGGAATGCCCTATGTGCCTATGATATCCAAACTGGAAAGCTACTTTGGAAACGCCAAGAGGATGGCTTGCGTTTTAGAAGTGGCGGAGTGACCGCAAAAGACGGTTATCTTTACACAACTGGGCTCAATGGTATCTTCAAACTAAATTTAAAAACTGGCGAAATCATACAGAAGAGTATCAAAACGGATGATTTCAAAGTCATGGCTTCACCACAAATCGTTGACGGGCTCCTGATCATGCCTACATCCACCAATGGTATCAAAGCCTATGACCCACAGACCTTGGAAGAGAAATGGCATTTTGCCACAGGCGAAGCGCTTGTATATACTTCGCCATACAGCAGTCCTGACCAACACAAAATGGTCGGAACGGTAGAATCATCGATAACCGAAGTTAAAGGAAAATTGCTTTTTGGAGCTTCAGATGGCTATATCTATATACTTGACAAGCAAGGTAAGGTACATTCAAAATTCAATATGGGAGCTCCTATTTTCTCAGAAATCACAGTAGATGGCGATTTAATCTATATTGCAGATTTCGCAGGAAATATTTCCTGTTTTAAACTATAGTAAACAATTTCAGTCCCCAAGACATCCGAAGCTGAGAATAAGGTAAATTCGGTCATCTTGGGGATTATTTACCCTTCCAAATGAGGATCTAATGCACCCGTCCTCGTTCTTCGTAGATAGCCTGTGTATTCTCCCTATAGTCAAATTCTAGTCAGCATGCACGGTCTCCTTATTCCACATATCCATATAATTTTCCAATACATCTAACGGCATGCACCCATATTTAAGGATTGCATTGTGAAATGCGGGTATATCAAAATGATCTCCTTGTATTGTCTGGTATTTTTTCCGTAGCTCTTTAATTTTCAATTCCCCTATTTTATAAGACAATGCCTGTCCTGGCCAAGCCATATAACGCTCGACTTCGGCGATAGCTATTTTTTCGTCGATAGATTCATGCGCCATCATATAAGCCACGGCTTCCCTTTTTGTCAGTTTCCCCGTATGAATACCAACATCCACAACAAGCCGTATTGCACGGTGAATCTCATTGTTAAGAGCTCCCATTTTCTGATAACGATCTGTATAACATCCCAATGCTTCCCCAAGAGATTCACAGTATAAAGCCCAGCCTTCCAAATATGCATAAAGGGCATTTTGCTGCTGAAAGGATGGTATTCCGTTTTGCTCTTGCTGTAAAGAAATTTGATAATGATGCCCCGGTATGGCTTCGTGTATAAAAGTACATTCCAGGCCATAGAATACGGTACTGATTTTAGTTGCATCTGGTATAGGGACAAAGAAAGTAGCTGGACGATTTTCTTTTATATTCCCTTTGATATAAAATGGACCGCCCATAGAAGCTTCCTGAAAAGGATCGACTCTTTTTATGGTAAATTTTGTTTTGGGCTCCTCATTGAACAGTGCTTTCAGGTTCGGTTGTATTTTCTGATGTATAGCCCGATAGGCATTTAATACTTCATCGGGCGTTTTAAAGGGTCTAAACTGTTTGTCTGAACGTAAAAAATGAAAATATTCCTGCAATGTTCCTTTAAAACCGGTTTCCATCTTATTCTGTTCCATTTCTTTCGTAATACGATCTACCTCACGCAATCCCGTTTGATAGATCTGATCTCCTGTTATTCCGGAACTTGTTGTGTACACCTTTATGAAGTATCGGTATATACTATCTCCTCCTGCCAGCGCATTCAAACCTGGAGCCTCCTGTGCAAAAGGCAGGTAATCCTCTGTCAAGTATTGGGCGAGCCGCTCATAGGAGCTTACCACCTGAGCAGGTATAATCTTTGCATATAACGTCTTTATATGCTTTTTTTCACGATCAGAAAAATCCCTGGGAAGACGCCTTATCGGCTCATAAAAAACACTTTTACTCGTATCTCTTTCTGCCAAGGCAGATAGCTGTGGAATCATTTTCTCAACCAGATCTCTAGGTAAAACAACACCTTTTTTCTTTCCTTTTTCGAAATTCGCTATTGTTGTGTCAGTCCAAGCCTTGAATTGAATAAGCCGTCTGGACCAATTCACATAGTCGGCCGCTGTGTTAAATGGCTGAGGGCCGCTGCCCGAACCAAAGAGGGCCAGGTCTGTAGGCAGCGCTGCGGTAAACTGGTTAAAAGGCAGATATTCCAAATGTAATGCAAGTCCTTCGAGATTTATCTTTAACGTGTACTCCAATATATCATAAGAGATTTTATCAGATTCCGTGAGTTGTGATCTGTCAAACTTTTTCAGATCCTTTAAAAAGGTTTCATAAAACTGTTTCTTTGCACTTATAAAATCACTCGATCCTTCAATCTGAAGCTGGTCATCATAGGTATGTATACCATCTGCGGTTGCTTGAAACGGATTAAAATAACATTCTTTTTCATAGTATTTTTCAAATAAACGATGTAGTTTCACATCCAATTGCTGCGCATAGGATGTATTTAAGAAAAATATAGCTATAAGGCACAAAATTATTCCTTGTCTAATTTCTTTCATGGACTATGGTTATTATAAATTATTTTTTGCAGTGTTTGATAGGAGTAAAATTAAGAACAGTCCATTATCAAAAATTGTATCTAATTAACCTAGACCTAAGAGATTACTTATAATTTTTGGTATTGTTTTGGTGTAATGCCAAAGAACCTTTTATAGGTTTTTGTAAAATGTGCCTGGTCTACAAAACCGCAAAAATAAGCGATTTCAGTGAGCGACTGCTTTTGGAGCCGGATCATTAATTGTGCCTTTTCGATTTTGAGCCAACGAAGATAGTCTCCTAATGTACATCCAAAATAATGAGGAAAGTACCTGGAAATTGTCACCGGGTGCAAATTGAGCTCTGTAGAAATATCCAATAGTGACAAAGACCTGTTCCAATTGTCGTGCAGTATATCTCTCAGTTTTGCGGGCCAACCTGTGTTCAGTAAAGGAGGGGTTTTATTGGTCGATAACAGGCTAAGCGCAAGCTGATGAATTGACAGCGGGCTAACTTGATCATTAAGATAATACTCCGCCATGATTTTGATTAGATTATTTCTATTCCAATAAATATCGGAAAACATCCAAGACTCAGTGGGGATATCTATACCGTATTCCGTAAGAAATGATGCCGAGAATTCAAGATTAAAAATTCTGGTATTTGGCAAATATGCCATGTTTTGATGAGCTACACCGGGGTAATAATATAAGGATGAGCCCGAACGCTGTTGTTCAAACCCATTTTCCCGGTTCTCTTTGCTTCCTCCATGGAGGATATGGGAAAAATGTGGATTTTTATGGAAATGCCAATCTGATATAAAGTTCGTCTCATATACTGTTTCAGAAGCAATAATACCATCAAAGGTTTGTTGATTGACTTCTTTTCCAATATATATACCGGTCTCCAATAAAACAGAATGATTTATTTCCATCATTAGCTAGGTCATTCGTCGAGCAATTTAGTCTCAAGAAGTTAACGGCATAATATAGCAAATGTTGTATAAAGTTCTGTTTTTTAGCAGTAAGAAATTTTGGTCTTAAAATTTAAAAAAAACAAAAACTTATCCTCATTTCTCCCCAATAAGACGTAAGTAGCGACATGGAGCCGCGACAATCAGGACGCTAATTAAAAACAAAAAAAGCGACTCTTTTGAAGTCGCTTTTTGTAGCCCGTAGGGGAATCGAACCCCTGTTTCAAGAATGAAAATCTTGCGTCCTAACCCCTAGACGAACGGGCCGTTTTGTGTTTCGGTGTGCAAATATAGAAAGGTTTCTAAACATCACCAAATTTTTATGAAAATTTTATTCATTTTTTTTTAAATATAGCATAAACACCTCTAAAATAGCTATATTTAAACTCATTGAAAAAGTAACCAACATGACTAATTTTAATAAAATTAAAAACCCACTACTCTATGCCGGGCTCAGTATGGCACTATTTAGCCAAGGAGCATATGCGCAAAAATCGAGTTCAATTGTGGATCAGCTGCAATTTACCTGGCAGGTCAAGGAAGGCCAAAACATCCGCAAAAACCCTGTTTCAACAATCATTCTAAAAAACAAGGGGAAAACTGCTGTCCAACTTAATGATTGGAGCCTCTGGTTTAATTTTATCAGATCTATTGACCCAAACAAGGTCGACGGACGATTTGCCATTGACCACAGGAATGGCGATCTCTTTCAAGTGAGCTTTAAGAAAAATAATTTCTTATTGAAAGCACAAGATACAATCCATATTGATTTCACAACAACAGGATTAGTCAATTATACCGACGGGCCTATCGGGCTGTACATAAAAAATAATAAAACGGGGATTTCAACGGATGTTAAACATTACTCCGCAGTGAAAACGGCTCCTCAATCCGACACTGAAAAAGCAGATTATTGGTCTTATAAATATGACCAAAATAAACTTACCGAAGGAGTCGAATCCCAGAGCATTATTCCTTTGCCAAGTAATATAAGTATCAGCCATAATAAAAAATTCAATATAACAGCTGACACCAAATTCTTTATCGATGCTGAGCTTTCTTCTGAAGGCGGATTTTTGACAGATTTTCTAAACAGCTATACGGGGATCAAACCATCTACCAGTGCAGCACAACAAGCGGGAATTGTTATTGTGAAGACCAATGGTCTAAAAGCTGAATCCTATCATCTAAACATTGATGAAAAAGGGATACGGATAGAAGCTTCGGATAAGGCAGGGGCATTTTATGCCATACAGTCCTTAAAATCCTTGATCAATCATCAACAATGGAATAAAACCACCAAATCAATTGCCTTACCTTACGTTAGCATTGATGATAGCCCACGTTATGGCTACCGCGGATTTATGTTGGATGCGGCCCGCAATTTCCACAGCAAATCTGAAGTACTCCGCATACTGGATTTAATGGCAGCCTATAAATTAAACAAGTTCCATTTCCATTTTATCGACGATGAGGGCTGGCGACTAGAAATTCCGTCGCTCCCAGAACTGACTGCCGTAGGAGCAAACCGTACAGCTAATTTTGAAGACGGCAAAGGAATTCAGCCCGCTTATGGATCTGGTGCAACGGCAAAAGCGCATCAATTTTATACCGTAGCCGACTATATAGAAATCTTAAAATATGCGCAAGCAAGGCATATTGATGTAATTCCTGAGGTAGAAACGCCAGGGCATGCCCGTGCTGCAATTAAAGCGATGCGCGCACGCTTTGCGCATTATACCAAAGCGGGAGACAAACAAAAAGCGGAGGAGTTTTTGCTAGACGATGCCGATGATAAATCGGTCTATAATTCAGCGCAGAACTGGAATGACAATGTCATGAATCCTGCACTCCCCTCGACGTATCACTTCTTAAGCAAAGTCGTCGATGAAATCAAAGCAATTCATGAAAAAGCCGGTGTTCCATTGAAAATCATTGATTTGGGAGGAGATGAAACGCCTAGTGGAGTCTGGGAAAAATCCCCAAAGATACTTGCTTTCATGAAAGAAAACAATATTAGTAATGTGCTGGACGTTTGGCCACTATATATTACCAAAATAAATAAACTAGTCCAGGATAAAGGATTGATCATGTCCGGCTGGGAAGAAATGGGCATGCGCAATAAAGGCAAGGGTATGGAAGTCAACGCTGAATTGGGAAAATCTGACATTCATTTAAATGTATGGAATAACCTCCCAGGACAAGGACAGGAAGATTTGGCCTACCGATTGGCAAATGCAGGTTATAAAGTGGTCTACACAAGTGCAGCAAATAATTATCTGGATATGTCGTGGGATCGTGACTTCGCAGATCCGGGCCATAGCTGGGTAGGCACCGTAAACCTGAATAAAACCTATTCGTTTTCTCCAGAAAACTTCTTCATCAATCTGCGCAAGGATGATACAGGGAAAGATCTTGTGAAGGAAGCCTACACAAACAAGGAGCAGCTTACTGCTGAAGGAAAGAAAAATCTCCTCGGCATTAAAGGTGCACTGTGGGCCGAAAAAGTATCCACGGATCAACGGCTTGAAGAGATGATCTTCCCGCGATTAATCGCCATCGCTGACCGTGCCTGGGCACAGGAGCAGGCCTGGGAAAAAGGCGATTCTTATGAGGATGCTACATACCGTAAATCGTATACTGCCTTTATAAAAAAATTAGGTGAGGATGAATTGAAAAAGCTCGATATCATTGATGGTGGTTATACCTACCGTATTCCAAAACTTGGAATTAAACAAGAAGGCAACCAGCTTCACATCAATACAGACTACCCTGGTTTTAAGGTATATTACACAGACAACGGAAATAATCCGACGACACAGTCGAAACAAGTTAACGGCGCTATCCCATTCCAAAAAGGCAAGAAATATTTATTCAAAGTGTTTGATGCCAAGGGTAGATCTGGAGACGTTATCGCTTATTAAAACCTGAACCGGATAATTACAGCAGAACAGTAATAACTGGTATAAAAAATCGGTGAAATAATGCTACCGATAACCCTCTACAACTAAAACGGGATGATTTCTTTTCGAAATCATCCCGTTTTTTGATTGTACCAACGAGCTAGTCCGGCTAACTTAAAAAGCTTGCCTCTTAATACCTCTAGTTTATTCCTTCGCCCATTTTATATGCACTGATATTTTTTTCGATACAATCGAAATATTTGCGCTTACAACTTATAAAGTCCTGTCCGTTTATGTTGGATCTTCCCCATAACGTTTGTCCTGAACAAAAAAAGCTCCGAACCACCTATGATTCAGAGCTTTTCTATATTAACGCAGACTATTTTAGTCAAACTTCCATCTTACAAAAGCTTCGATCGCTTCATAGTTGGCAAGACCTAATCTGTCATACAATGCAGCTGTTTCGCTTGTACGATCTTCTGCACGTACCCAAAATTCTCGTGGATCATCCCCTGGGAATACAGGCAGATCTTTTTGCGATTGGTGTTTGAAAATCGCTAAACGTTTGCGGTATACCTCTTGTGGAGATAGTGGAACAGCCATTTCGATTTCATGGATAGGATACTCATGCCATGCTCCTCTGTATAACCATAACCAACAGTCTTTTGTCCACTCGTCAGTTTTACTCAATCGGCTCAAAGCCTCGAATAAAATATCGAAACATACCTTGTGCGTACCATGTGGATCAGCAAAATCTCCCGCAGCAAACACTTGGTGTGGTTTTACCTGACGCAACAATTCCATTGTTTGCTGGATATCATCTTCAAACGACACATCCTTCGCAAATTTTTGTCTATCATAGAACGGTAAATCCTGGAAGTGGATATTTTCGTCTGGCAAGCCTACCAAACGGGCTCCAGCAATTGCTTCACCTTTACGGATCAATGCTTTTATTTTACGAACAAGCTCGGTATCAATCTGATTTGGCTTTTTCGTTGCAAAGATCGCTCTCTCTTCGTCATAAATCTGATTGATCTGAGCGGCCTCTGTCTTCGCACCGATCTGATTTGCCAAATCCTCGGCAAACTCTAGGTAACGAACCACATCATCATCCCACACAGCGGTATTACCACAAGTTTGGTAAGCCACATGTACATTGTGACCCTGATCCGCCAAACGGATAAATGTTCCGCCCATAGAGATCACATCATCGTCTGGATGTGGAGAAAATACAATAACATTTTTCTTAGCAGGGTTAGCACGCTCTGGACGTTGTGAATCGTCTACATTAGGCTTACCACCTGGCCATCCTGTAATTGTATGTTGAAGTTCATTAAAAATACGGATGTTAATATTATAAGCAGGGCCAGTCTCTGTTACCAGCTTTGCCATGCCATGCGCATTATAATCTTCGTCTGTAAGCTTCAAAATTGGCTTATTGATCTCTAAAGCTAGCCAAACGACAGCTTTCTTTATCAAAGACGGAGTCCAGGTAACGTCTTCTGCCAACCATGGAAGGTCAAAACGTGTCAGCAACGATGCAGCAGCCTCATCTAAAATAAACTCAACATTATCCGATAGCTGAAGATAGGTTGCAGGAATCTCCGCTGAAATCTCGCCTTCAACAGCCTTTTTAATGATCTCTGCTTTGGTTTCAGTCCAGGCCATCAGGATAATTTCCCTTGCTTTGAAAATTGTGCCGACACCCATTGTAATGGCTTTTCTTGGCACATTTTCTTTCCCTCCAAAAGCACGGGAAGCATCACGGCGAGTTAAATCATCTAATGTGACAATACGCGTACCTGAGTTTGGCGCAGAACCAGGCTCATTGAAACCAATGTGGCCTGTACGTCCAATACCTAATAATTGAATATCTAAACCGCCAGCAGCCGTAATCTTTTGTTCGTATGCTTCACAGAAGGCATTGACTTGATCCGGAGCTAGGGTACCGTCAGGAATATTTACATTCGCCTTGTCAATATCTACATGATCGAACAAGTTTTTGTTCATAAAGGTCACATAGCTCTGATCGGCGTCAGGTTGCATAGGATAGTATTCGTCAAGATTGAAGGTAATCACGTTCTTAAAGCTTAAACCTTCCTCTTTGTGCAAGCGAATCAATTCTTGGTAAACCTTCACTGGTGTGGCACCAGTAGCAAGACCTAGAACAGCTTTTTCACCTTTCTCCTGCTTTGCACGAATAATTTCAGCAATACGATTTGCAACGTTTTTCGAAGCTGAATTTTGATCTGGATAGACGCTTACGGGGACTTTTTCGAAGCGTGTTTCTTCCAATAAATTTAATCTAGCCATTTTATGGATATATTGATAAACGTGAATTACAAATTTATGAAATTAGTGAGTTAAGTTGAAGTAAAATTTTAATAAAGTACCTTATTCTTAACAATATTTTAAATAAAACCTTTTAGCCCTAATTTTAGCATAGAAATCAAGCTATATTTCGTTCAAAATCGCTACTGCTTTCAACAAAGTAGCATCCTGCTTCGCAAAACAGACACGTAAAACCTGCTGATCTGTAGCCTGTTTATAAAATGCAGAGAGCGGAATCGTGGCTATCTTGTAATGCTTTGTCAAATAGCAGGCAAAATCAAATTCTTTCTCCTGGCTAATGTCGCTATAATCAAGGTTTAGAAAATAAGTACCTTCACACGGCAAAATCTTGAATCGGGATTGCACCAATCCATTTTTGAGTAAATCTCGTTTCTTCTCGAAAAATCCAGCAAGACTCTCAACATAGGCAACATCCTTTAAATATTCGGCTATCGCAAATTGCATTGGGGTATTGACGCTGAAGACATTAAACTGGTGGATTTTTCGGAATTCATGTGTCAAAATGGCTGGTGCCACACAGTACCCAATCTTCCATCCTGTAGTATGCAACAACTTTCCAAAAGAAGCGACAACAAAACTCCGTTCACGCAAGCCAGGTATACTTAAAACCGATTGTGGTGCTATGCCATCAAAAACAAGATGTTCATAAACCTCGTCACTGAGCAGCAGTGTATTTGTTCCAGCTAATAGCTTTTCGAGCTTATTGAGTTCTTCTTTGCCCAAAACCTTTCCGGTGGGATTGTTCGGGTTATTGATAATCACCAACCGTGTCTTTTCATTGATCAATGTAGCTACATAATTCCAATCAATTTGAAAATCCGGTGCCAATAATCGGACAGGAATAATTTTACCGCCAAACAATTCGATAGTTGGTGCATAGCTATCATATGCCGGTTCGAATATAATCACTTCATCTTCTGGCCTAACGACTGTCGCTATTGCAGTAAAAATAGCCTGGGTTCCTCCTGCGGTGATAGTGAGCTCCTCTGAAGGATCTATTTCTACAGCATATACCTTTTTATATTTTTCGGCGATCGTCTCCCGTAAACTTTGCACACCGATCATCGGTGCGTATTGGTTGTACCCTTTTTCCATCGCAGCAGAGACCAACTTGACAAGTGTAGGGTCTGTTTCAAAATCAGGAAATCCCTGTGATAGGTTCAAGGCTTGTTCCGCATTGGCAAGCATGGTCATTTTGGTAAAAATAGATGTACCAACATGTGGAAGTTTAGTTGTTAGGTCGAAGTTCATTTTTTGACATTTTATTAATCTACTAAATTAGTGGATTTTCTTATATTTGTAAATATATACAAGAATAGCAACATGATAAAATACATCACACTACTTTTTTTGGTTCTTCCGTTCTTTGGTTTGGCCCAGAAAAAAGAATTGACCAAACAGGAATATATCGCTCGAGTAAAGGCAGCACCTGATTCCATCTCAACGCTAGTTGATTTGCGTCGTGTCGGCGGTTACGATCCAGTCTATACAGAGCTTCAGGCACTTTACAATACCTTAAGCGGAAATGTCAAAAATTCCAATGAAGGGAAAGAATTTCAAGAATATTTAAATGCATTGGAGACTGTTCAGATCGGAAAAATTGCACCTGCATTTACACAGAATGATACGACAGGTAATCCTGTACAGTTATCCGACTTCAAAGGCAAATATGTCCTGCTCGATTTTTGGGCTTCATGGTGTCCGGATTGCCGGGTTGAAAGTCCAGACCTGGTAAAAACCTATCAGCAATTTAAAGGCGATAACTTTGAGATATTAGGCATCTCATTTGACAAGGACCGCAACTCTTGGATTAAGGCCATCCATGCAGACAAGTTACATTGGAGACATGTTTCGGATTTAAAACGGTGGCAAAATGACGTCGGCACATTATATGCCGTGAAGTCTATTCCCCAAAATGTATTGATTGACCCGAATGGAAAGATCATTGCGAAGAATCTGCATGGAGATGCCTTACGTGCCAAGCTAAAAGAAGTATTAAAGTAGGACTAAATACCTGGATTAATCCAAAAATCAGAAACTTATTGCTGATGGCATCAAATTAGCCAGATATGACGGAGTACGCCTACAATCGAAGGCTCACAATGAAGCTACGAAAAAAGGAGTAATAGGTAACAAAAAAAGGTAGCCAAAATTGGCTACCTTTTTTTGTTACCTGTTTATTATCCTATTAGCCAAATAAAGCGTTAAAAATATCCTCCAATTTAGCCACTGGTCTAATCGCTATATTATATTTTTTGGCATCCAGCCCTTTGGTATTGAACTTGGAAATAAAAATACCATCAAAACCTAATTTTTCAGCCTCCTGAATACGTTGCTCAATGCGATTTACAGCCCGAATTTCTCCTGATAGGCCTACTTCCCCCGCAAAGGTCAAATTACTCCGGATCGGAATATCCTGCTGTGAAGAGATTATCGCCACAACGACCGCCAGATCAATGGCCGGATCTTCGACACGCAATCCACCCGCAATATTCAAAAATACATCCTGCGCGCTTAACCGAAACCCAAATCGTTTTTCCAATACTGCCAATAACATATTCAACCGCTTTGTATCGTACCCTGTAGACGAGCGCTGTGCTGTACCAAATGCCGAATTGCTCACCAAAGCCTGGACTTCAATCATCATTGGCCGCATTCCCTCCAGCATGGCTGCAATTGAAACGCCACTCACAGGCTCATCACGTTGAGAAATCATAATTTCGGATGGATTCGACACCTCCCGCAATCCCGAGCCCTGCATTTCATATATCCCTAATTCCGAAGCCGACCCAAACCTATTTTTGACAGCACGCAAAATACGGTAGACATGATGGCGATCGCCTTCAAATTGAAGTACGGTGTCAACCATATGTTCCAGTACTTTCGGTCCAGCGATTGAACCGTCTTTGGTAATATGCCCAACAATAAATACAGGTGTACTCGTTTCTTTGGCAAATCGGAGTAATTCGGCCGTACATTCCCGCACCTGAGAAACTGATCCAGGAGCCGATTCAATCTGTGCAGAATGCAAGGTTTGAATGGAGTCAATGACGATAACATTGGGCTGTACGGTCTCAATCTGTTTGAAAATATTTTGTGTAGATGTTTCCGTCAGAATATAGCAATTGGCTTTGGACGACTGCGACAATCGCTCAGCCCGCATCTTGATCTGCTGCTCACTTTCCTCTCCCGAAATATAGAGTGTTTTAACCTGTGGAATAGACAGTGCCAACTGCAGCATCAAGGTGGATTTTCCGATACCAGGTTCTCCCCCGATCAAAACCAAAGATCCTGGAACGATCCCGCCCCCTAAAACCCGGTTGAATTCCTGATCAGGTGTCAAAATACGAGATTCATCCTGATACACAATCTCATGAATGATTGCGGCTTTATTTGCTCGTTTTGTATTTCCAGTTGTTGTTGTGCTGCGCCATTCAGGAACTTTCGAATTTGTCTTTTCGACAACTTCTTCCACAAAGCTATTCCATTGTTTACAAGAAGGACACTGTCCCATCCATTTGGGGGACTCATAGCCACAATTTTGACAGAAATATGCTGATTTTGATTTTGCCATTCTACGAAATTACAAATTTCTCTCCGGTAATATAAAGAAGATTAATACACAGGCCAACCTCCTACTCACTATTGATTCGATACAGCTGAAGTATCCACCACATAGATACTATAATAATACTTTAAGAATACTTAGTCAATACTTTATCAATACTGTAAGCGTGCTACATCGCCCTATTAAAAGAACCTCACATGACGAATAAACATTTTACCAGAACGAACAAATTATTTTTCATTTTCGCTCAAAATCCGTAGAAAATTCTGACCCATAATTTTAGCAATAGCTGCGTTGTTATATCCACGCGCTAAAAGCCCTTTTGTCAATAAGGGAAACTTGGAGACATCCTCCAATCCTTGGGGAGAAGATTCAATACCATCAAAATCCGACCCTACAGCAACATGATCGACACCAACTTTCTTCACGAGGTAATCAATGTGGTCCAAAAGCTTATCCATTGGTGCATCAGCTTCGTATTGAGCTTCCTTTGGCAGACTATCATACATACTCCAGGTACTTAATTTCGGATCTGCTTCCCTACCAAATTGCCTTCTGTAGATCTTCCTTAGTCTCGTTTCATAGGACGGATCCAAAAAACCAGAGTAAAAGTTTACGCCGATCACTCCCCCATTTTTCTTCAATGCTGCTAACTGTTCATCTTTCAGATTGCGAAAATGCGGGCATAAACGATAGGCATTGCTATGTGACACTAATATGGGCTTATTGGAAGTTGCAATAACGTCGTAAAAAGTTTGTTCGCCACCATGAGAAAGATCGACCAACATGCCAAGTTCATTCATCTTTTTAATAATTGCTTTCCCATGATCAGTTAATCCCTTTTCCTTCGGATCCATCTTATCCGATTCCATCGCGGCACAACTTGCCCAGGGCACATTATAATTCCAGGTCAAGGTCAGGTATTTAGCTCCCCGTTCATGGAGTTTGATCAGATTGTCGATGCTCCCCTCAATCATATTTCCCCCTTCAACACCGATAATCGCCGCAATTTTCCCAGTCTTTAAAATCGCGTCAATATCTCCGGAAGATTTAGCTAAGGCAATAGCCTCACTGTTGGCAGTAATCATCTTCTCCAATGCATCTATCTGTGCGTTGGCATGTTGAAATGCACCGGTCTTCCATTTTGCATCATCTGACCAAACAGCAAACACCTGTACATCTACCCCACCTTCCTTTAATCGTGGCAAATCTGTTGCCCCTGAATTCAGACGCTGGCCGATATCTCTGCCCTGAAAAATAGATGCATAGATCACATCATTATGTCCATCCACAACAATTAGATCCTGATGAATCTGCCTATAATTCTGACCATAAGCCAAGTGGCTTAAAGGTAGCATACTCAACCCCATAACAAATAGATGTTTGATCATTTTTTCACATCATTAATTGATTCGTAAATCGCATCCTGAATCCTACTACGAATATTGAGATCCAACAATTTGGTGCTGACCTGTGGGTGTACACGATTAGATAAGAAAATATAGACCAACTGATTTTGCGGATCTATCCAGATACATGTACCAGTATAACCTGTATGTCCAAAGACAGTGCTATTGGCTAATTTTGACGGGTATTCATTTTTTGGATTTGGGTCCCAGCGGTCAAAACCTAGCCCTCTTCGACTTGTCGCGGACTGTTTACTGGTAAATTGATCTATTGTCTCAGCCTTAAAATAACGCTCTCCACCATATTCTCCCCGATTTAGCAATAATTGCCCATATATTGCCAAATCATTGGCTGTAGCAAATAACCCGGCATGTCCTGCAATACCACCAGCCATAGCTGCCCCCTGATCATGCACATAACCTTCCAATAATGTTCTACGGAACGAAGTATCCTGCTCAGTAGGTACGATCTGCTCTTTTGCAAATCGTTCCCTTGGAAGATATCCCGCGTGTGTCATCCCTAATGGTTTGTAGAAATTTGCCTGAACATAATCCTGCAGCGGTTCTGCGGTTTGGTGCTCAGCGACCTCCTTCATCACATACATACTGATATCACTATAAACATAGTTACCCGTTGGTTTTACTGGTGACTTTAACATTTCAGGCCACATCACATCACGGTAATAATGATTAAGGATATAGCTATTGTCCGCCATCTTTACCCCATGTTGCTGATCCGGTACCGCAACAACATCCCCAATTTTCAAATATTTATAGAATGGAATAAATGGTGTAAACCCAGCTTCATGTAGCATCACAGAACGCAACTTAATATCCTTTTTATTTGTATACTTAGCTTGCCATAGATAATGTCCCATGGTGCTATCCAGATTAATAACATTACGTTCGGTCAAACGCATAATCACAGGCGTCGTACCAGCGATTTTACTCACTGAAGCCAGGTCAAAAATATCACCTGTTCGTGTTGGAATATCTTTCGTATAGGTATGATAACCATAAGATTTTTCCAATAACACCTGCCCATCTTTGATGACCATCACGACCGCCCCAGGAGTCGCCTGCTTCTCGATCGCTTCTTGTGCAATGGCATCAATTCTTTTTGTTAATTTACTGAGGTTCAGGTTTGAGTTTTCACCAGAACTATACTGGAGTCTCGTTTGGGCGGTTTTCACATTTCCTTCGGTAATCGCTGCACCACCAAAAATAGACATCGCGGCATTACGTTGACCAAATGCAGTAAAAGGAGCTAACAGTTCGATCAAATCAGATTGAGGTTGCTCAGACAATGTTTTTTTGCTGCGTTCGTGCTCAAAGAAATGACAGAGAACAACTTTTTTATTATTTAGGACAGCCTGTTTGAGCTGTGCCAAACAATCAGCATCCAAATCATCTTCTTTGCCGGCAACAATAACCGTATTGTAATATTTGATATCTTCATCAAATTTACTGAAATCAAATACCGTTGTATTGGCATAACGCGCCAATTGGTCTGTAAACACCGTATATTTCTCCGCATGAGGTACTACTACCGCAATACGACGTTGATCCAACTGAGTGAGTGGCAGCAGCTGATCTATATTATTATAAAGTACGGTTTCATTCTTTATGGTCGACTTATATTGAGCGAACACAGGGCTAATGCAGAACAAACCTGCAAATAACAGCCCAAAAAATCCTTTTTTCATTCTGATTTTATCGTTTTTTAGGTTCTATCAAATAAAAATACGAATAAAATAAAAAAGCAAAGTCCTTTCATCCAAAAAAATCAATTTTGTTACGCTTGCTTTTTTAGCCTATTCTAAATATGGTTTTTGGGGACGAGCAAGTATAAATCTTTTTTTTTCTGTAAGTTTGATTAATGCCAGAATTGATTCAAGATAAAACAATATTCTCCCTATTGGAGGTTAGTAAAAGTATCCAAAAGACACTTGCTGAGCGTTACAAGAGTTTATATTGGATCAAGGCCGAAATGAATAAGCTCAACCACTATACACATTCTGGACATTGTTATCCCGAGCTGGTTGAGAAACAGGATGGCAAAATCGTTGCGGAAATCCGATCTACGCTATGGAAAGCAGATTACACCCGAATCAATAACAATTTCCTGAAAATTGCACAGGAACCATTACGGGAGGGGATTACCATGTTATTTCAAGCGAGTATTTCCTATGACCCTATGTACGGCCTAAGCCTAAGAATCGTCGATATTGATCCAACTTTTACACTGGGGGAACTGGAGAAAGAAAAGCTGGATAGCATTAGAAAGCTCAAAGAAGAAGGCATCTACGAAGCCAATAAATTAGTCTCCTTTCCAATGCTCCCGAAGAGGCTGGCGATTATTTCAGTGGAGACGAGCAAAGGTCTTTCAGATTTTTACAAGATTATCAATCAAAATCCCTGGGGGTACCGCGTGGAATGCACCCTATTTCCTGCACTCTTACAGGGCGATAAATCAATTCCATCAATTATTAATCAACTAAAGGTTATCGCCGATAAAATAGACGATTTTGATGTGGTGGCCATTATTCGTGGTGGAGGTGGTGAGGTTGGTTTATCAAGCTATAACAATTATTTATTAGCGCGTGCGATTGCGATATTTCCAATCCCGGTATTGACCGGAATTGGGCACTCCACTAACTATACTGTGAGTGAAATGGTGGCTTACAAAAATGCGATCACCCCAAGTGAACTCGCTGATTTCCTCATACAAAAATTTCATAATTTCTCTGTCCCTATTGAAAAAGCAACTGAAGGAATCCAACAATTAATCCTCGCCCGATTTAAGGAGGAGCGGAACTTCTTGTCTCAAATGGCAACGCATATCCAATGGATCGGAAAGAGGGAGCTACAGACAGGGTACACGAATATTCAACACTTACAGCATGAGCTGAATATACTTATCAAACAGCGTTTTTATGAACATAAAACCTTATTAACGCACACCGAACGTATTATTCAGCTATCTGATCCTATACGTCTGCTTAAACGCGGGTTTTCCATCACAAAAGTCAACGGCAAGTTACTGCAGTCCATTGATCAGCTATCACCAGGTGACCTGATCCAAACAAGGGTGGAAAATGGCGAGATCACAAGTACAGTCGTACGTACAGATCCAATTCGGGGTGATATAAAAAATGCTGAATAAGAGCAGATTGACAGATAAAAATTTAAGGAAATAAAAATAACATGGAACAAAAATACACCTATACCGACGCCTTCAACGAATTACAATCTATTGTAAAAGAGATTGAGAATGGAACAACCAATATTGATGAACTTGCGGAGAAAATCAAACGTGCGTCTGATCTCATTGAGGTATGTCGGGCTAAATTGACAGCGACCGAAGATGAAGTGAGCCAATTACTGCAAAAGATTTCTCCTGTGCAAGATTCAGATCCTGAGGAATAATTTCCGGTTCATTATTACACTAAACGACAAGGCACTTCAAGATCCTCCGTGAAATAATAGCTACTACATAAGCGGTGATAACCGTCAGCAATGATAAGCTTTCCATTTATTCTAACTAGCAATATCGGAGATAATTTTTCTCCCTTTTTTATCTTTCTCAGATTTTCCTTTACATGGCGATTTGTTGCCGGGAGTAGTATCAGGCCACTCGCCCTTAATATATCTTTGGATTTCTTCTTGACCGTAACGGCTTTCCTAAGTTTTGACACAAAAACATTTGACTCCTCAGGACTGAATAGAAGTTCCAAGTAATCATAGGCTGCCGGAAAATCATGCTCCTGGGGGGCTTTGAGCCAGAATACTTCTTGTTTCTTATTCTTTACGTTCATAATTTATAGCACCTTTATTGACCTGTATATAGTCATCTGCTTAAATTAGATTGCTAATATTGGTAGGCAACAATTTGCGTATGTCTCCTCAAAACCTTAACGAGCTCTTTATGCTGCGTCATATTTCCTGTCAACCGCCATGTTGTGTTTAGACTCTCTTTAGTATACCGTTGATTTACAATCGTCGCCTTAAATCCCATCTGTTTGATGAGCTGCTCTGTATGTTCAAAATCCGCTTCTGATGTAGTCTGAAGTTCATAATCCCTAATTTTATGGTAATTATCAATATATTTTTGCAAATAGGTTAACAATCCCAAAATAACAAGAACCAATGCCACGCCGACAAAAGCTAAAAAAATATAACCTGCGCCAACACACATTCCCAACGAAGCGGCTGCCCATATTGTAGTAGCTGTTGTAATTCCGCTAACTTTATTATCCTCTTTAAAAATTACCCCGGCACCTAAAAAACCAATACCTGTAATGATATTTGCCGCCAGTCGATCTGGATTCCCGACACCGATCTTCAACGAAAGGATGGTAAAAAGACAGGACCCAAAACTTATCAATATAAAAGTTCGTAATCCCGCGGACTTATTGCGATATTCGCGCTCTACACCAATTAAAAGGCCTATCAGAACTGATAACATAATCAGTACCACATCTCTACCTTCAAAAGCGGACAACAAATCATTCATGGGATTTTACAGCTATTCTGTCTCCAATTTACAAAAAAATAAGAAGGACCTTTTACAATACTTCTTATTTTTAGACGGAAAGCTAGACTTTTATTGCTGACACTTCATTATATGTCATTATTTGTTATGGCTAATCAGGAACTCAACACAGCGGTAATAGTTCTCTTACCTTGAAAAGGTTATGTTATCTAAACTAAAACATGGGAACCTCAATCAGTAATAATTTCGTATTGAAATCAGCTTTTATTTCAATTTTATCCGAATCGTAGATACCAATAGCATCTCTTCTGGATAATATTTCATTTGCTACCTGTATTTTTCCTTCGATCACAAAAAGATAAACACCATTTCCTTCAGCGTGAACCGCATAAGAAATTGTATTTCCCTCATCCAGATCTGCAATATTGAAATAAGCATCCTGATGAATATAAACCGTATCAGGGTCTGAAGCATTGGGCGATACAATCGTTGCAAACTTGTTATGGCGATCTAAATGAAGGTAAGATTTTTGATCGTAATTTGGTGTAAGGTTCATTTCATTGGGTACTACCCATATCTGCAGAAATTTAACAAGCTCTTTTTGATCGCCATTAAATTCAGAATGTTTCACCCCTCTACCCGCAGACATAATTTGCACCTCTCCTGTTTCAATATGACGGACATTGCCCATACTGTCCTGATGGGAAAGTACTCCTTCCAGAGGTATACTCACGATTTCCATATTGTCATGGCCATGGCGCCCAAAGCCTTGACCACCTTCCACCTGATCATCGTTTAAAACACGTAAGGCACCAAAGCTTACTTTTTCCGGATCAAAATATTGCCCAAAGCTAAAGGAGTGGGCACTCTTCAACCAACCAAAGTCAACATGACCACGATCGTTTTCTCGGTGTATGATCTTTTGCATCTGTTCCTCCCTATTACATAAATAATTACTAATCAGAGGACAAAACTCATACCAACGGAAAATTTCCTTAAAAATCTGCCAATTTGACAAAAAACACTACTAGTGTATTTTTAGTTTCTCAGGAGCAATTTCCTGAATAAGTGCCCGGGCTAAAATTCGATTGGGATCAATCACGACCATCCCATTATGATCCCTTTCCGGGATGGCTAATGGTAATTCGGCACATCCTAAGATAATTACTTGAGCGCCCTGTTTTTTCAGGTCATCCATTGCCATTAACAAATCTTCTCTAGCCTTATTGGCAATTGGTGCCGGTTGAGCTTTAATGCCATAGTCTTTATCATAAATAGCATTGTTCACCTTTTCTTTTTGCGTGCCTTCGGGCTCTACAATCGGAAATCCCTTTTTCATAAAAACTTCCCGATATTGGCTATAAGCCTGTTCACCTGCGGTCGACAGGACACCAATTGTACTATCCGGATAGTTTTCATGAACAAAACGGACCGTCTCACGCACAATATGAAGCAACTTTAACTCGCTTCCCAACCTGGCCAATTCATCCTGAATAACTGAAAAAATCGGTTCTGCATGAGCCGTGTTTGACGGAATCGCCGCAACGGTTGCTCCAGCCTTTTCCAGTTGTTTTAAAATCATCGCTATTGCCTTTCCAGGATTCTCATTTGATGTATCCAATAAATATGCGGAACGATCAGGAATTAAATTTGGACAAGAAAACAATAACAGTGGCAGGTGTTCCTGATCGGAACCCGCCACTGTTTCATCTATAATTTTCTTGGCTATATCCAAGCCTGCATATGGACCAAGTCCGCCTACTATACCAATCATAAAACTATTTTTTTATCTCTTAAATATAACCAATAGTTCGTCGAATAGTTTGAGAAAGTTTACCATTCAATGGCTTGATCCTCATCTGGAATTTGTGTGTTTAGCTGGCGCTCCAAGATCAGAGAACCTGATACTTTAAATTTGATTCCCGTTGTAGATACCAATGTATAGTCTGTAAATTCATAATCAACATTGTTGATGGTAATATAACGATGCAATAAATACGGGCGTACGGCATCCATCTGTTCTGATACCGTATAACTCGCATCTTTATGGACAACAAACTTCATATTTGGATTTTTAGCACGGAAAGTAACAGCTCCTTTATCATTGAACGTCGCAAAAACCTGATAGTTCTTCCTATCTTTTCGCTCTTCGTCTATATTACCTGCATAAAAGAAAATCGTATTCTCATCGACAACATAGCTCTTTATTTCGCTTTTTACAATCGGAGTTTCATTTTCATGGCCTGCCATAACAACCTTCAATGCTGTACCACTATAGGTTCCAGAGTAATTGTTAAAAGGATTGATGCGTAGCAGTGCCTTTTTATAATATTTCCTAGGGTTGACCTTATATTTAGCCGCAGGATCATCCAAGATCGTCAAAGGAAGCACCCATTTCTCGGTCATATCAATCCCTTTCAGTGTAAAGTCAATAGCCATTAACCCCGTACTCTCTCCCGATTTGATATCTACCGCTGGTGGTATCGCAAAATAGTTACCACTTAGCTGTTTGTAGTAGAAATCCTGCCTTGTCTGAAACCGCTCGTAATTCAGTACGCGCAATGTATCTGCATCTACCGCAACTTTAACTGAAAGGTTATTGCTATTTGTTGTCGATCCGCTTACTTCCAAAGGCTGCATAAAAGTGGTCTTTTGTCCGTCTTTGTAACGGACATAAATATTCGCTACCCCCTCACTCTCCAGAGGAGCTTTAAAAGAAATGTAATGTTCAAATTGTTCTTCTTTCCATTCGTCGTTACAAGAGCTGAATATGGCAAATAAAGAGAGAAACAATAGCTGTATAAATGACTTGTTCATAAGTTTCATAGTTGATTAATCATTATAAGTCCATCCTGGATTTTGTGTCAGATTCTTATTGCGTTTAAGCTCAGTATGGCTAATTGGCCAAAACCACATTTTGTCAGCAAAAGTTGTTTTCAATGTCCAGATCGCAACAGGCTGATAAAAAAGATCCCGTTCTACTTCATTCATCAAGATATTGCAGCCATAGACTGGTAATGCTTCTTCAACTGGCGCATCCATCCATCGGCGCAGATCATAATAGCGTTGCCCTTCTCCCATCAGTTCAATAAATCGTTCACGTTTCAGTGTTTTGCGTAATTCATTCTTATTTCCATAGACACCAGCGGAATAATCAGGGACACCAGCACGGATGCGAACGGGGTGTATCCCCTTTTTCATTTCAGCGATATCACGGCTGATACTGTATGAACCACCACGCCATGAAGGGATATTGTAAGAACCACTCAATTCATTTAATGCCTCAGCGTACATCAACAGAACATCTGCATAGCGGATAGCCGGCTCTGCCTTAGCAACAATACGTGAGCCAACACCTCCTTCGTAAGTATCACTGGGATGCACAAACTTTTTAACGCCAAACCCGGTACGCAACCAATATCCATTTGCAGAGTTAAAGCCATTTCCTTTCGGATCAGCACTGTAATAAAAGATCTGCTTATTTCTATTTTCCGGTTTTGTTTCATTGAGCAAGGTCCAAAAACTTCCGTTGTAGGCCACCGAAGCATAAAACCGGGGCTCACGATTCGCATATTGCAAGGACACGCCAGGCCGCAATGGTCTGTATCTCCCTTGGTCATAATCTTCTTGGGATACGTAGCCAGCAATGCGACTTGAACCATCTCCACGACCGATTTCTTTATCCTTACCTGGCGCATCCTTACCGTCGTTCATCGCATACGCATCCACCAGCTTTTGCGTCAGTCCATGCGTATTCCATCCCGTTGCCGAACGTGGCAATTGGTGGATGACCATTTGGTCAATACCCTCATTCGGCTGATTGTTACCACGGGTAAATATTAACTCCGGATTACCCGAAGCCGATAATGTTCCATCAAATACCTGGGCATATGATTTAACAGGGTCAATATCTGCCCAGCCCCCGGGCCAGCCTTTGTCCGAAAAATTAGGATCCTGAGGCGGTTTAACCGTAGCATCATCACCTGTTTCCTGAAAGGGTGCGGTATAGAGCCGGTATACCCCCAATTCTATAACATCCCGTGCCGCTGCTGCTGCCTTTGCCCATTTCTCCTCTTTATAATCTACAGATAGCAATCGCTTTCCCTTTTTGTCCACTAACAATGCGGCATAACCTGTATTATTACCATTCGCCAAGGGACTTGCGGCAAAGAGTAACACCTTAGCGCGCGCAGCCAAAGCTGCCCCCACTGAAGGACGAGCAGAACCGTCCTGCCCACGTTTCATCCCCAAGGCTTCCATTTCTTTCGCTGCCATTAATAGCTCATTGCTGATGTACTCAGCACACTCTTCATACGTATTTCGCGGAATGGCCAGTTCCTCATAGCTATCCGTGTAGTCCAAACCTTCATCCGGCAGTAAAGGAACTGGCCCATATTTACGGAGCAGTAACCAATACAGATACGCCCGGGCAAAACGGGCTTGCCCCCGGTAGTCTACGATTTCGGCTTCTGACATCTCAGCATTCATATAAATATTTTGAATGAAAGTCGACGCATTGCGAATACCACGGTACGATTGTGTCCATGTCCCCTGTTTATCCACTTCAGTGTACTGCCCCATTTTAAACATATTATAGGAAAGTTCATTTTTTGATGGGTCGTAGTCTCTATCCCGGTCACCATAGTACATATCATCGGCAAAACAGTGTGGTGTTAATCCTTTACTGGCGACATCCGCATTTTCACCTTTGAATTCTTCAAACACGTGAGCCAGCCATTTTTCTGAATACAGCTTACTTTTGAATGTCTTCTCCAAAGTGATCCGGTCTTTAAAATATTGATCGGACTTCAAATAATCTTTTTTACAAGATGAGATCGCGCTAGCGCCCAAAACGAGCATCATGGCAATATATAATTTCTTTCTATGCATCTTTTCTAAATTTTATAGGTTAACATTGATGCCAAATGTAAATGACTTAGGTAGTGGATAATCTTCTCCCCTTGGCGTAGCCAGTTCTGGATCCCAAAGTTTAAATTTTGACCAGGTCAATAAGTTTGAGCCTATTAGAAAAATACGAATACTATTGGTTTTAATCCGGTTGGTAAGGTGTTTTGGTAATGTATAGCCAATATCCAACGTTTTCAGACGAAGGTATTGACCATTTTTTAGCCAGAATGTTGACTCTCTAAAATTATTCGTATTGTCTCCGAAGCTTAATCGTGGATAGGATGCGTTTGGATTTTCAGTGGAAGGATCACCCGAAATATCCGCTGAAATCCATCTGTTATCACCCATTACTCCTTTCATCACCTGCCCCCACTCTCCCTCACGAAATGCCTGTACGGTCTTCCCATAAATAGAAAATGTAGATTTACCCGAGCCCTGGAAATGGACACTCAGATCAAATCCTTTCCAGCTTGCTGATGCCCCGATACCATAGATTAAATTGGGTCTTCTTGTGGCACCGATAGCCACACGGTCACCGTCATTAACGACTCCATCACCATTGACATCTTTATATTTAATATCCCCGGGTTGATAATTTGGGATATTATTATCAAACTGCTGTTTGGGGCTATTGCGTATATCATCGTAGTCTTTAAACAAGCCCAAAGCGATGAGTCCCACAGATTGGTCTACACGGTAACCTTTTTGATTTTGATAACCATAAACATTATTCTCTTCATCGATTGCCGTTATTTCGTTCTTACTATACGTGATATTACTCCGTGCTGTAAGATTCAGTTCGCCGATCTTCTGTTTATACTCCAAGCGACCGTCGAAACCCCTTGATTTTACCCCACCCACATTTGCCCGCGGTATACTTTCCAAGCCAACCATACTAGGTAGAAATTTCCGTTCCATATAAATACCTGTACGTTTCTCATCAAAGAAGTCAAGGTTGGCAACGATTTTATCCCTGAATAAGGCAATATCTAAACCAAGATTATTTTTGGTTGCCATCTCCCAGGTGATATAAGGGGAAGCTACCTGGCTATACCGTATACCACCATAATAACGATCTATACCATAATCCGCCCATTGATAGCCCCCCACAGGAATTCTTTGACCATTAGCATCCAGAATAAGGTTACCGTCATCATCCCTACGCCAGATTTCATCAATCGTATATAAGTATGGAAAACGTTCGTTGTTATCCCCGATCTTGAGTTGATCATTCCCGACCTTACCCCAGGAATAACGCAGCTTAAACAAATTCAACCAGGGAATATTATTTTTAACAAAAGGTTCTTCGGAGATATTCCACGCTGCAGCAACAGCTGGGAAGAAACCGTACTGCTGCCCCATGGCAAAGTTTTCCGAACCCGTATAACCAAAATTAAAATCGGCCACATAACGCGATTTCCAATTGTAGGTCAATCTTCCTGCGAGCGCCTGGTTACGTCGGGATACACCATTTTTGATATCGCTTCCCAGATCAACTGTTTTAGTGAAAGCATCACGTGTAAAGCGGGCCACGGCCCCTAAATTATGATCTCCGATGCTACGGTCATAATTTAACATCACGTCATAAAACTCGCGTCTATTGCCCTCAGAATACCCCCCTTGCGCCATTTCCTTTGGATTGGCCATATGGGTAAATATCAGATTTCCATTCTCATCGCGCGCACGTTCGGCATGCCACAATTCAGGTTGTTTAATCCGTGTGATATTATTGTTATTATAGGTATCAAAGCCAACAATTCCCCGCAGGCGCAAACCTTTGGTAATAAAATCAAAATTCTGTTCGATTGTGACATCTGTCTGTACTTTATTTTCCCAATTTTCATTGAAGCCTGATTGCGTTGACATCACCCATGGATTGATCCTATTACCATCCCCTATCGTAGGTACACGGCCATTGGAATACAACACTGGTGTACTAATCGGCGAATAGCCGAAAAAAGAGCCCCAGAGATCCGCATCTCCAAGACCTGGGCTATTTCGTTTATCTAGGGATCCTGCCACCCCCACTTTTAATATGGTGCTTTTGGTCACATTGATATCCGTATTCAGACGATAATTCCATCGTTTGTAATTAGCATTTGTATTGTAATCATTGCGTAGTGTTTCATCCGTTTTATACATCCCCCCTTCATCCACATAACTTCCAGATACAAAATAGCGCGCTGTAGCACCGCCGCCGGTCATATTCAGATTCGCCCGATAGGTCATGGCCCCATCTTTCAACAACAGATCTTTCCAATTGACATTGGGATAAAGATCCGGATCCAGTCCCAAACGGAGGATCTCCAATTCTTCCGGGCGATAAATCGGTTCAAAATTCCGCGTAATACGGGCTTCATTGAGGAGGTTCGCATAAGTCACTCCATCTTCAAATTCAGGTGTAATGGTACGGGTATTATAGATTGTTTCGTCCTTAAAATTGATATTAATTTTCCCCTCTTTACCACGTTTGGTTGTGATGAGGATAACACCGTTAGCTCCCCGGGAACCATAAATAGCTGTCATCGCCGCATCTTTAAGCACGGTAAATGTTTCGATATCTTCAATATTTATATCATTGATATCACGTTCGACATTGTCAACCAATACCAAGGCAGAACTACCGCCACCGAAAGTAGAAATACCACGGATCCAAAACTCGGAGATATTTCTGCCTGGCTGACCGGACTGCATCATCGCCATGACACCCGGTACATTTCCTGCCAATGCATTCGTTACACTCGAAGTCGGGTTAGATTTCATGGTCGAAACATCCACTGTACTGGCAGCACCAGTCAAGGTCAATTTCTTCTGGGTACCAGTACCTGTCACCACCACCTCATCCAATACACTTGTTTCAGATTCTTTCAGGGTCAGATCGATCGTATAGGTATCTTTGACAAGTATTTCTTGTTTTTGATAACCAACAGAGGAAAAGACGAGCGTTTTGTACTTTTCCACCTTGATCTTGTAATTACCCTTATTGTCGGTTGTCGTGCCTAAGCCAGGTGCGTCTTTCACAGAAATGCTGACACCAATCAGCGGGGCTTTCTGTGCATTGACGATGACACCCCTTACTTCAACGATATCTTGTGCCAGCACAGCATAAGAAAGACCGAGAAGCAACATACAGGTTAGTAATATTTTATTCCTCATAATATCAATAGGTTAATCTTGGTCATTTTCATCCATTTCCTCAAGTGCAATTTTACGGAATCGTCTATTTTCGCGGTCTCCTATATAAAATGCCTGCTCCTTTTCATTGTAAGCGATACCTGAAGGGCGGTCAAATCGAGCTTCTTCACGTAGGTCTCCATTGACGTAACCATAAGGGTTGCTGTTCAGGCTCGAACTCCCTCTCCCAGCGAAAGTTGTTACAGCCCCCTCCGCAGTAAGTTTACGTATTGCGTGATTCGCGAGATCCGTAAAATAAAAATCATACAGTTCAGATTTACCAGCTTCCACATAAGCTTGGTTTTTGACAAATACTCCTTGATATGGCTGATTGACACGAGCGGAGGATCCGACACCGTCTTTATATCCAGATTCACGAACCTTGCCACAGACAAGATAAGGCTGATTAAAACGCTTCTTCTCCCAGTTATAATCCGCACGCATAATATACCCCTGGTTGATGACCAAAATGTAGGCATAGTTTCCGGTAGGATGGATCAAGGCCCGATACTCCCACTCTGGATCCTGGATCACATATAGCTGCTCGGCTTTTGTCGTTTTGTCAACAAAGTATTGATTCAGATCAAAACGGAAAAACTCGCCTTTTGCATAACTATTAAAGTACATTTCCCCATTAACCGGGTGAATGGAGGCCCCATTACACTGCCTGCTTCTTGTCAAGGTTTCTTTATCCAAGAAATTCCTTGCCCTGGAGAATAACAGGGTCGACTCATCATTTTCTCCACCACGATCTTGTGCAACGATCATGTATTTTCCATCGACTGAAAAATCGACACTACGCGGGCGGTCAAAATCTGCCCGTTTTTTGGTAATTGTGCTATCCTCGAAATTAATGAGGTATAAACCATTGTTATCATCAAATGTTACCCAAAGATGTTTTGGATTGAGGGGATCAAACTTCATAAATGAGGAAAGCCAAAACCCACTGGCCATTCTGTTCTGGTCAGCATCCTTAAACTTACCATCTTTCCAGGGCTCATCGCCACGGGCGTTCCTGTAGCCAGCCAGTGTGGATACGACCAGTTTCCGCTTATAATCAAACTTTGCTTCCGCCCGGCCAATCGTGGGCTTATCCTCTCCGCCAACACGGACTTCAATATCCCCTTTAAATGCCTGTTTGGGCACGAGACAATACAATGATTCCCCCATTGTATTGATTACTATCGCTTTTTTCCCCCCAATGAAAACGGCTACATTTTTAGGGTCATTACCAAAATTTTGACCGTAAATAACCAAGCGCTGTCCCATACCGCCAGATTTTGGGGTAAAATCAGATACCATAACAGGTTTAGCAGGATCAAAAGGTTTGGCTTCTACAACATTTGCAGGTGAATCGTTCTTGCAGGCCCAAAGACCAAAGCTGAGAATCAGAAAGACACAAAGCCCACCACATCGGTGCAAGACCCTGCTCGTTACTTGTTTTGCTCTCATAAGTTATTAATTGGTTAGAATTTATTTCAAATACTCTTCTTCACATATCCCAATGGACCGCTGTTGGATAGCTTGTTTTTAGGTTTATCAAAATAGCAGGCTGCATGGGACCTAATAAATTTTCATTATATCAAATTTTAGGACGAACGAATCGATGCCCGCCCTTTTGAAGGGTGAACGCGTATTAAATGTCTACACATAATTGATTATTTTAATTTAAAGCTAAATGGTATTAGCTTTTGACCGCAAAAAAAACTTTAGTGCAATAGCTTCAAAGTCTCTTTAATTTTTATATTACTTTTCTAATACTTTCTATTTCCGTTTTCAAATTCACAACATGGCACAGTTTGATGTTTTATTAGAAGCTGGTTATTCTTTCATTAAATAATGAATTTACTGGGGACCTGCATTCTACAGTCTATTTATCACGAAAATTATTGGCTCTCTCTTAAATCTTGATTTCTAATACGCTCTAAGGTGCTATGTTTTATAATTGATTACTCAAAAATAGAAATTGTAATTTTTTTGAGACTAACGAATTTTCTCAATA
>JAITLV010000027.1 GCA_031277685.1 Sphingobacterium sp.
ATTATGAAATACAAACGTATCTTATTAAAACTTAGCGGTGAATCCTTAATGGGTGACCAAAGCTATGGTATCGATATTAACCGTGTATCACAATACGCTAATGATATCAAAGAAATTCATGATCAAGGTTTAGAAATTGCTATTGTTATCGGTGGAGGTAACATTTACCGCGGTTTAAGTGCTGAAAAATCCGGAATGGACCGTGTTCAGGCTGACTATATGGGAATGCTTGCTACTGTTATCAACAGCATGGCACTTCAAGATGCTCTTGAAAAAGTAGGGAAAAAGACACGTTTACTAACAGCTATAAAAATGGAGCAGATCTGCGAACCATTTATTCGTAGAAGAGCTGTACGCCACCTGGAAAAAGGTCGTATTGTTATTTTCGGAGCAGGTACCGGAAACCCTTATTTCACAACTGATACAGCAGCTTCTTTGCGTGCGATTGAAATCAATGCGGACGCTGTATTAAAAGGAACTCGTGTAGATGGCATCTATACAGCTGATCCGGAAAAAGATCCTAGTGCAACAAAATTTGAAGAAATCTCATTCACTGAGGTATATGAAAAAGGACTAAACGTCATGGATATGACTGCCTTTACCCTTTGTCAAGAGAACAAACTACCAATCATTGTATTTGACATGAACAAACCAGGCAATTTATTGAAACTTGCCAATGGCGAACATGTTGGAACTGTGGTAAAATAAATAAAATCTGTAAAAAACGTAATCTATATGAACGAACTAATTTCAATTGAATTGGACGATTGTAAAGACAAGATGTCCAAAGCAGTTGCTCACACGGAGTCAGAATTAACGAAAATTCGCGCCGGTAAAGCTTCGCCATCTATGTTAGATGGTATCTCAGTCGATTATTATGGCAGCGCTACTCCACTTTCGCAAGTAGCCAACATCAATACAACTGATGCACGGACAATTGTCATCCAACCTTGGGAAAAATCGCTCATCAACGCAATTGAAAAAGCAATTACGGATGCTAACTTAGGAATCAATCCACAGAATGATGGTATCGTAATCCGCTTAAATGTCCCTCCTTTGACTGAGGAAAGAAGACGTGATTTGGTTAAGAAAGTAAAAGAAGAAACTGAAAGAGGTCGTATAGGTATCCGTAACATCCGCAAGGACACCAATGAATCTATCAAGAAATTAAAAAATGATGGTGCCTCAGAAGACGAAATCAAAACTGCAGAAGGAGAAGTTCAAAAATTGACTGATGCATATATTGTAAAAGTTGATAATTTGGCCGAACTGAAAGAAAAAGATATCATGACTGTTTAAGTTGTTATACTTAAACAAATAAAAAAGGTCTGAAAATATTTCAGACCTTTTTTATTTGATCGATACATGTCAACATAGGCTCCCCACCCAACCTATTCATAATCGATTCATTCTTTTTGTAAATCAATAAGCTCTTGAATATTCTAGTATACATAATGAGCTTCACCTCCAAAAATATTCCCATAGCTTTTATTGATTTTTGTGCAAAATAATTGTACATTGTACACTAACACATAATCAGTTATATGATGAACAATTCTCGCCGTCAATTTTTAAAGCAAGCTGGAATAGGTCTTTCGGCAGCTTATCTGATGCCCAACTTGATATCTTGTCAAAATAAAACGGGTGCTGTCAGTGACAATCCTTTGCAGAATATAGGGGTACAGCTGTACTCCATACGTGATTTGATGGATAAAGATCCGAAAGGATCTTTGGAACAAGTCGCAAAAATTGGCTACAAACATGTCGAGCTTTATGGCATAGATCCTACTGCCAAACAATTCTGGAAATTGCCCTATAAAGAGCTAAAGAAGATTCTGGATGATAATGGCCTAAAAACGCACTCTGGTCACTATGACATGTCCAAATATCTCAGTAAATCACATACCGACAAAGAAGACTTAGCTGTTTACTTTGATGCTGCAAAAGAACTCGGACAGGAATATGTTATCGCGCCGGTAACACCGATGTTCGATATCAACGCGCTAAAAAAAGATGATTATCTCTATGCTGCAGAGCAGCTTAACAAGGCGGGCGAACAAGCGAAAAAACTCGGCTTAAAAGTAGCTTACCATAACCATTTTTGGGAATTTAGAGACCTGGGAAATAACACAATGGGCGAAGAAGTCATGCTTGCTTTTACAGAACCTGATCTTGTGGATTTTGAACTTGATCTTTTCTGGGCAGAAAAAGCCGGGAAAAATCCAATATCCATATTTGAAAAATTCCCTAATCGCTTTAAATTATGGCATGTTAAGGATATGGATCGTACCAAATCAAATCCAATCGAGTGGCCTAAGGATGGTAAGCTACCTGTTGAACAAATCTTTAAGGACATCAGATATACTGAAGTAGGTACCGGAAGTATCAGTTTCCCTGAAATTGTCAAAGAAAAGGCTAAAGCTGGCCTAAAATATGCTTTCGTAGAACAGGATGATATCTATATGCCAAACAAGATGGAAAGTCTTAAAAAGAGCTACGATTACGTTCAGGCAAATCTGATCAAATAAAAAGGGGAGCGTTGCTCCCCTTTTTATTTGATCAGATTTCTTTAGAATTGTGTATCTTCTACTTCAACGGCAGTTTCAATTACTTTCCGAGCCAACTCCTCTTTGAACGCTATAATATTTTTGCTGATTGTCTCATCATAGGTTCCTAATATTTGTGCGGCCAATATGCCTGCATTCTTTGCGGCATTTAAAGCAACTGTCGCTACGGGGATACCATTGGGCATCTGCAGGATAGAAAGCACTGAATCCCATCCATCAATAGAATTTGAAGATTTTACAGGAACACCCACCACCGGTAAATGTGTTATTGAAGCCACCATGCCCGGTAGATGCGCAGCACCACCAGCACCAGCGATGATTACTTTTAAGCCTCGAGATGCAGCATTCTTCGCATAATCAAACATCCGCTGTGGTGTACGATGTGCCGAAACAATCGTAACTTCAAACTCCACTCCAAGGACTTTTAGGACATCGATGGCATCCTGCATAACAGGAAGATCGGATTTACTTCCCATGATAATGCCTACCTGGGACTTATTATTGACTGACATAGTATTACTAAGCTTTAACTTTTAATATTTCTTGTATTTTTCTTGCATTGGAAATCGCTTTCTCCCGATCATCATTGATGATACAAACATGCCCCATCTTGCGGAATGGCTTCGTATACTTCTTGCCATAGAGATGCAAATATACTCCTTCCATCGCTAGTACTTCCTCTACACCATCGTATTTCGCCAGGCCTTCGTAGCCATCCTCACCCAATAAATTAATCATAACAGCATTTGTACGACATCTCGTATCGCCCAATGGCAAATTGAATATTGCCCTTAAATGCTGTGCAAATTGAGAAACATAGTTTCCCTCGATGCTCTGATGTCCACTATTATGTGGACGAGGGGCCAACTCGTTCACCAGAATGTCACCATTCTTTGTTAAGAACATTTCCACAGCAAGCAAACCAACAATCTGCAAATCGTCCGCAATTTTCTTTGCAATTGCTTCTGCACGCTGCTGAATCTCTACTCCATATAGCGAAGGTGCAATGAGGAACTCCACCAAATTGGCTTGAGGATTAAATTCCATTTCCACCATTGGAAAAGTCGACACATCACCTCTATCATTACGAGCAACAATAACGGCTATCTCTTTTTCAAAATCCACCCATTCTTCAATCAAACTTGGCTCTTCAAAAGCATCTTGAATATCCGCTTCGGTAACAATCTTTTTCACACCTTTCCCATCGTAACCATCTTTACGAAGTTTTTGAATATAAGGTAAGCTCAAGGATGCATTTGTAAGGTTATCCTTATTGGATATCAATTGGAATGCAGAGGTTGGGATATCATTTTGTTTGAAAAATTGCTTTTGTAATCCCTTATCTTGTATCAAACGAATGATACGTGACTGCGGATAAACGATGACCCCTTCTTCTTCCAGCTTTTCCAGCGCATCAACATTCACTTTCTCGATCTCGATAGTAATCAGGTCCAAGTCTTTCCCAAAATTATATACTGTCTGAAAATCACTCAATGAACCACATTCAAATTTATTACAAAGCTTACGACAAGGAGCATTCTTATCGGGATCCAGTACATGAACGTTTACATTGTAATTAATGGCTTCCTGGATTAACATCCTTCCGAGTTGACCACCGCCAAGAATGCCTAATTGCAGTTCACCATAAAAATCTTTTGCCATAATTGATTTAAAAATCTTATAAAATTTATTCTTTTAAGCTTTCTCTTTGAACAATTGTTCGCCCAACAAGCTTTCTTTATCTATCTTCTTTTGCAGTTCAATAAAAGCACCAATCAGTGCTTCTGGGCGTGGAGGACAACCTTGAACATACACATCCACTGGGATAATCTTATCTACTCCCTTAACCACATGATATCCATGTTGCCAGTAGGGGCCACCGCAATTAGAACAGGATCCCATCGAGATTACATACTTTGGATCAGGCATCTGCTCATAGAGTTTCTTGATACGGTCTGCCATTTTGAATGTGACTGTACCGGCAATAATAATGACATCTGACTGTCTAGGGGAAGGTCTAGGAAAAACGCCCATCCGATCCAGATCATAAGTCGAAGCCATTGCCCCCATCATCTCAATCGCACAGCAGGCAATACCGAAACTCATGGGCCACATGGAAGAAAGTCTCGCCCAGTTTAGCAAATCATCTAATTTGGCAACTACGACACCATTATTTTGCAATTGACTATCTAAACTCATGCTTACTCAGGTTTTTTAAATCGAGGTTTAAAGGCCATCTTCGGAGCAGTAGTCGGCTCCTGAGGAACCGCACTCTCCACAATAGCTTCAACTGGCTGTATATAATCCCGTACTTGATATTCCCTATTATTCAACGCTATGTAAGCACTTTGAGGGATATTTACCGGAACCTTAGGGACTTTCACATGAGGTTTCACCCATTCCAAATCACCTTTTTTCCAGACAAAAACTAACCCTAAAATTAAGATACCAATAAACATGGCCATTTCAATCATTGTAAACCACCCCCATCTTCCATCAGCAGCAATATATTCAGATTGCCCAAATACTGTAGCCCAGGGAAAAATAAAAATGAGTTCAACATCAAAAAGAAGAAATACCAAGGCAATCACGTAAAATCGAGGATTAAACTGTACCCAAGAGGATCCGATGGGATCTTCACCACATTCGTAAGTAGCGGATTTAATGGGATTATTCTTTTTGGGAGAAATTAAACGTGCTAGAAAAATGGTCGCACAGACTAACAATGCCCCTATCAGCAGAATGATAAGGATTTTGCCGTATTCCGATAATTGCGCGGGGTCATCCATAATAATTACAAATTTAACAATTATTTCGTTTACTCTAGCGAGGAACTTGAAATTACAAATTATTTATTATAAAAATGGGGCATTGTATGCATACAATGCCCCATAATATATAACTATACACTAAGATTACATTTTTCCAGGCATCTTAGGCATATTGCGCATTAGCTTAGCAGCCATTGCCGGATTCGACATTTGTTTCATCACCTTACGCATATCACCAAATTGTTTCAACAATTTGTTTACTTCATTAATATCTGTTCCCGAACCTTTGGCAATACGTAAACGACGTTTTTGGTCGATTACATCTGGATTTTCGCGTTCAAAAGGAGTCATGGAATCAATGATTGCTTCAATAGGTTTGAACGCATTATCGTCTACTTCAATATCTTTCATCGCTTTGCCAACCCCCGGGATCATGCCCATCAGATCTTTCATATTACCCATTTTTTTGATCTGTTGAATCTGGGATTTGAAATCATTGAAATCAAATTTATTTTTACGGATTTTCTTTTGAAGTTCAGCGGCTTGCTTTTCGTCAAACTGTTGCTGCGCACGTTCTACCAAAGAGACCACGTCCCCCATACCCAAGATACGGGATGCCATACGATCCGGATAAAAAACATCCAATGCATCCATCTTCTCTCCGGTACCAATAAACTTGATCGGTTTATTGACAACAGATTTGATGGACAATGCAGCCCCGCCACGTGTATCACCATCTAATTTGGTCAATACAACGCCCGTAAAATCGAGGCGATCATTGAAGGTTTTTGCAGTATTGACGGCATCTTGACCAGTCATCGAATCTACGACAAATAGGATCTCATCTGGTTTTGTCGCTTCCTTAACCGCAGTAATTTCAACCATTAAAGGCTCATCTATCGCCAAACGGCCAGCAGTATCGATGATAACAACATTATGACCATTGCGTTTTGCCTCTTCAACACCTGCTTTAGCAATCGCTATCGGATCAGTTGATTCTCTATTCACATAAACAGGAACACCGACTTGTTCTGCCAGCACCTCCAATTGATCGATCGCTGCTGGACGATACACGTCACCAGCAACTAAGAGTGGTTTTTTATTCTTTTTATCTTTTAGGAATAAGGCTAATTTACCAGAAAACGTTGTTTTACCAGCACCATTCAGACCTGCGATCAAAATGACAGTCGGGTTTTTGCTGGTCTCCAATTCTGTAACAGATCCGCCCATCAATGCAGTCAACTCATCATTCATGATTTTAGTCAACAATTGCCCCGGAGAAATACTTGTCAATACATTTTGCCCTAGAGCTTTTTGTCTAACATCATCTGTAAAAGTTTTAGCAGTCTTGTAATTCACATCGGCATCCAACAGTGCTTTGCGAATTTCTTTCATCGTTTCAGCAACGTTGATTTCGGTAATACTGCCTTGTCCTTTTAATACTTTAAAGGCCCTATCTAGCTTATCTTGAAGATTTGAAAACATAAAATCTGAATCTTATTCTATATAAACAGCAAAGGTAAAAAAATTGTCTGTAGTAACCTCATTAACACCCCATAAAAAATGCGACTATTAAAAATAATCGCATTTTTTGTATAACTAAGTTATAATACTATCCGTTAATCGCTTCGTCGTCCACCAAACAAGATAGACGCATAATATAATAAGGTCACCAAAGCACTCAAAGCAGCGACTACATATGTCATGGCAGCCCATTTCAACGCATCTTTCGCACCATCATGCTCCTCGCCATTATAGGTGACTCCAGCATGGTTCAACCATTCCAAGGCACGATTTGACGCATCAAATTCCACCGGAAGTGTGATGAATGAGAAAATTGTTGTGATCGCCAATGCGCCTACACCTACTGCCAGCAACCAAGGGTTACCGCCTTTCGAAAATGCAAATAGCATCACACCAAGCATTAATACCCATGACGTCAGTTTAGAAGCTGCATTGACCATAGGCACCATTGCAGAACGAAATCCCAACCATTTATATGCCTTCGCATGTTGAACTGCGTGACCGCATTCATGCGCAGCCACAGCCGCAGCTGCAACACTACGACCGCTATACACTTCTGGACTTAAGTTCACTGTTTTATCAGATGGATTGTAATGATCTCCCAAACGATCTGGAATAGACAATACCTTTACATCATATATACCATTATCATTTAACATTTTCTGTGCAATCTCAGCCCCCGACATTCCATTCCCCAATGGCATCTCTGAGTATTTCTTAAATTTGTTTTTAAATCGTGTCTGGACAATCAGGCTCACCACCATTATTCCAATAAATAAAATCAAGTACATAGCTTTTTATATTTTTATCGTTATTCTCTTTTAATTGTTTCAATAGGTATATCAAACCTTATTCCAATTCCAATAAATTGATCAAGGCATGAACTTCTAAGATAATAAAAAGCGTATAACTGACAAAAAGAACAAATTCTTCTGATCCCAACATGACATTGTAGCATAAAAAAGGGAGTGAAAAATTCACTCCCTTTTTATTGTTATTTTCTAAATTATATGCTTATTCAATTATCCCATCTGAAAAACCAGGTCAGAACCTTCTATCATTTTTCGCAAGTTACTAAGCGCATAGCGCATTCTGCCCAAAGCAGTATTAATGCTTACCTCTGTTATTTCAGCAATATCCTTAAAACTCATATCACAAAAATGCCGCATAATTAAAACTTCTTTCTGATCATCTGGCAGTTTCTGGATCATTTTCTTTAAGTCAACATCCACCTGTTGTTTTAGCATTTTAGACTCCGCGCTTTCATCACTAAATTCTAACACTTCAAAGATGTCAAAACCATCCGCATTAACAATATTTGGCGCCCGTTTGGCCTTTCTAAAAAAGTCAACGATCATATTGTGGGCAATACGGATAGCCCAGGGCAAAAATTTCCCTTCTTCATTATACTTGCCCGATTTTAAGGTATTGATGATTTTAATGAAAGTTTCCTGGAAAATATCTTCAGCAAGATATTCGTCTTTTACTTTCATATATATAGAGGTGTAAATTTTCGATTTATATCGATTCAACAATGCCTCTAGGCCGGACTCTTGGCCACCGACATACATTTGGATCAATTCTTGATCACTCTTACTTTTCAAAAGTCTCATACGTCACTTACTTTTTTAGCAGTTCGCAAATAAATTATCAGTTCTGTTGTAAAATGTAAATGTTTAGCGTATAACGTTCCTTTCTTATTGTAAAACAATCAATTAATAGTATTTCAAAGTACCGTAAAAATATTGAGTAATCAAATTATTACATTTCAATTTAAGACTTTTTAACATTTAGAAAGGTAAAAACTCCCTTCCCTAATCAAAAAAGCACTTGTCAAAAATACCGCTGTCCGATCCAATTTATCCGGTGATTAACTGTGATACAAATTTGCAGCTAATAGGGACTTTATAGGGACCTTACTCGGACCTTGTCCGGACCTCATTCGGATAAAAACGTATAAAATCCCTATAATTACCCTCTTATATTAGGATAAGTTCCCTCTTAATGCAAAAATTGCTACACTGTTGCCCGCAAGATAATACGGCCTTACTTAATAGTATATACAGAGTATAGAACCAAAAAAACAGACGCACTCATAGCTCGCATCTTACTGAGCAGATACACGATGGGGGTTGCATAAGATCAAAAACAAAAAAAGCGGAATTACCCTTAGGCAATTCCGCTTTCCTATTATAACGATTATCCGATGTATTATTTATACAGTGGAAATTCGGCCATCATGGCTTTCACTTTACCATGGATTTTATCTAATTCGGCATCATTGGATGCATTTTTCAATGCCTCATCAATTAACTCTCCGATCTGAATAATATCATTTTCTTTGATACCTCGGGTGGTGATTGCGGCAGTACCGAAACGCACACCTGAAGTCACAAAAGGAGAACGTGTATCAAAAGGAACCATATTTTTATTGGTTGTGATACCTGCCTTACCCAATACGGCCTCAGCTTCTTTACCAGAAATATCTTTGTTACGTAGATCGACTAACATCAAGTGGTTATCTGTACCACCAGAGATAATTTTGTAATCTCTCTCAACGAAGAACTGCGCTAGTGCAGCCGCATTTTTCTTCACCTGAACGATATAATCCATATACTCGTCTGATAAAGCCTCTCCATAAGCAATTGCTTTTGCAGCAATAGTATGCTCCAAAGGACCACCTTGCGTACCAGGGAAAACAGCTAGATCCAACAATTGTGTAATTGTGCGGATTTCACCTTTAGGTGTTTTGATACCCCAAGGATTTTCAAAATCCTTACCAACCATGATCATACCACCACGTGGACCACGTAGCGTCTTGTGCGTTGTAGTCGTAACAATATGACAATGTGGAAGTGGATCATTCAATAGCCCACGAGCAATTAAACCAGCAGGGTGAGAAATATCAGCCAAAACAATAGCGCCGATTTCATCAGCAACTTTACGGATGCGCGCATAATCCCAGTCACGAGAATAAGCTGAAGCGCCACAGATGATCATCTTTGGCTTTTCACGAAGCGCCGTTTCCTCCAATTGTTCGTAGTCAATTAGTCCCGTATCTTCTTTTACACCATAAAATAATGGTTGATAGATCTTACCAGATAGGTTTGCTGGTGATCCGTGTGTCAAGTGACCACCGTGAGATAAATCAAGACCTAAAATTTTGTCGCCAGGTTTGATTGTTGCCAAAAAAACAGCTGCGTTTGCCTGTGCTCCGGAGTGAGGTTGAACATTTACCCATTCTGCACCAAATAATTGCTTCGCACGATCAATTGCGATGGTTTCAATCTCATCAACAACTTCACAACCTCCATAGTAACGTTTTCCTGGGAGGCCTTCCGCATATTTATTTGTCAACACTGAACCAGCAGCTTCCATCACTTGTTTTGAAACAAAGTTTTCTGAAGCAATTAATTCAATACCTTCTTCTTGGCGTTTCAGCTCATCAGCTATTAAATTAAAAATGGCTTGATCTCTTTCCATTGTTTTTAAATGTTGTAAAGTAAATTTTGTAGTTTATTTTAATGCCTCAAAGATAGCATATTCCATAAAGAATTTCGACAAAAAGCCACATTTTATTAAATGTTCTCAGAAAAATAGCCTTATTTATGCGAATTAGCTAATTACTTGTCCTAGCAAATCAAATCGCATCCGTGGTGAACCAATCCAAAAAAATGAATGTTTTGTAAATGTCAAAAAATCCATCGCGGTCAATTTGCAATTTAAAATATGTATTTTTGCTTAAGAATTGGCTAAAACAAGATCAAAATGAGCACAGAACATACAGCAATTGCTCCCGTCACCTTAACTCAAGGAGCAATCAAGGAACTCAATAAATTAAAGGATCAGCAAGAAATCTCTGATGATTTTGGTTTACGTGTCGGTGTAGAAGGTGGTGGTTGTTCAGGTATGAGTTATATCCTAGGCTTTGACCAGAAAAAAGATGGGGACAACGAGTACGAAATTGAAGGCATTCGTATTTTTATGAACAAAGCACACGGTCTATATCTTGCAGGCATGGAAATTGATTTCAAATCAGGACTTGATGCGAGAGGTTTTACATTCAATAACCCAAATGCGACAAGCACCTGCGGTTGTGGAAGTAGCTTTTCTGCATAAGTTAAAATTTATATATTCCGATAAAAAAGGGATTGCAGGTAGCAATCCCTTTTTTATGTTAAGACATCCAATATACATTTATTCCGTTACGACATTGCGATGTGCTAGCTCTCACTTCCCTTTTACATCTCACCCAAATTGCGTAATCTTCCAAATTTCAAGGCGACGGGTACTTTCAAAAATATTTAGGAGCCTATTTAATGAGATTACGGCAACAAAGCCCTCTTTCTTTTTCCATCATAATTCACTAAATTAGCGACCTTTAGAAAAGAAGCATACAACAGTCTGATGTACAAAGAATATAAGCAGTTAAATTTACCGGAGATTGGTAAAGAGATTTTGACCCGTTGGGAACAGGAAAAAATATTCGAAAAAAGTATCAATAATCGTCCTGAGAGCAAGACATACACATTTTTTGAGGGGCCACCTTCAGCCAATGGAATGCCTGGTATTCATCACGTGATGGCTCGTACAATTAAGGATATTTTCTGTCGTTACAAGACATTGAAAGGCTACCAAGTAAAACGAAAAGGAGGCTGGGATACACATGGTCTTCCAATTGAGCTTGCTGTAGAAAAAGCACTAGGTATCACAAAAGAAGATATTGGTAAGAAGATTACGGTAGAAGAGTATAACGAAGCTTGCCGCAAGGAAGTAATGAAGTATACTGACGTCTGGAACGACCTTACCAACAAAATGGGCTATTGGGTTGATCTTGAACATCCTTATATCACCTATAAAAACGAATACATTGAAACCTTATGGTATTTATTAAAAGAGCTTTACAAAAAGGGCTTATTATACAAAGGATATACCATTCAACCGTATTCACCGGCAGCAGGTACAGGCCTAAGTTCACACGAACTGAACCAACCGGGTACTTATAAAGATGTAAAGGATACAACTATCGTTGCTGAATTCAGATTGATCAAAAGCCAGCTTCATCCCGCTATCGAAAAATTGGTGGAAGACGAAGCTGAAGATGTTGCATTCATCGCTTGGACGACTACACCTTGGACTTTACCTTCAAATACAGCACTGGTCGTTGGCAAGAAAATAAACTATGTCAAGATCAGAACATTTAATAAATATACAGGAGCACCTGTATCTGTTGTATTGGCTAAAGACCTCATCAACAAACATTTCAAAGCAGAGGGTGAAAATGCTTCCTTCCAAGAGTACAAATTAGGTGATAAGGTTATCCCTTGGGAACTTGCAGCAGAATTTGTCGGCGAGGAGCTTGTCGGTTTACGTTATGAGCAATTGTTGCCTTATATCACGAATGAAGATTTACAGGAAAATGCTTTCAGAGTAATTCCAGGTGACTTTGTGACGACTGAAGATGGTACAGGTATCGTACACGCTGCGCCTACCTATGGTGCGGATGACTTCCGTGTTGCAAAAGAACATGGCGTACCAGGTATTTTGGTGAAAGATGAAAATGGCAAAGATGTTCCTACAGTAGACCGCACAGGACGCTTTGTAAGTGAAATCACTGATTTTGCTGGAAGATTTGTCAAAGAAGAATACTATAGTGCCGAAGAGCGCGCAAAAGAGGATTTCAAACCTACTGATGTATTGATCTCTATCAAATTAAAAGAGGATAACAAAGCATTTGATGTCAAAAAATACGAGCATACTTACCCGCATTGCTGGCGGACTGACAAGCCGGTTTTATACTATCCTTTAGATAGCTGGTTTATCCGTACTACTGCAGTAAAAGAGGATTTGGTTGCTTTAAATAAAACAATCAACTGGAAACCTGAAGCAACAGGTACAGGGCGTTTTGGAAACTGGTTGGAAAACTTGGTAGACTGGAACCTTTCACGTTCACGTTATTGGGGTACACCACTACCTATCTGGCGCTCCGAAGATGAGAACGAAGAAATCTGTGTGGGATCTCTGCCGGAACTAAAAGCTTTGTTAGCAGCTTCCGTTGCTTCAGATGTATTATCCGCAGATGAGAAAGCAAGAAACCAAGCCTACCTGGACAAATTTGATACAGAACTACTGGATCTTCACCGTCCTTATGTTGATGATATTATCCTTGTTTCTGATGCCGGACAAAAGTTGTTCCGCGAACCTGATCTGATCGACGTTTGGTTTGATTCAGGTGCAATGCCTTATGCACAATGGGGCTTGGATCACGAAAAATTAGCGAAAGGGGAACAGTTTCCTTTTAAAGCTGGATTCGATCATGCATACCCGGCAGACTTTATCGCTGAAGGAGTTGACCAGACCCGTGGCTGGTTCTTTACGCTACATGCGATCTCCACAATGATGTATAAATCGGTATCATTTAAAAATGTGGTTTCCAACGGCTTAGTACTAGATAAAAATGGCAATAAAATGTCCAAGCGCTTGGGTAATGGTGTTGATCCATTTGCGACGATAGACCAGTATAGCGCTGATGCTACACGTTGGTATATGATCAGCAATGCTGCTCCTTGGGACAATCTAAAGTTCAACATGGAGGGATTGGATGAAGTACGCCGTAAATTCTTTGGAACGTTATACAATACTTATGCATTTTTTGCGCTTTATGCAAATATTGACAAGTTCTCTTATGCTGAAGCAGATATTGCATTTGAAAAACGTCCTGAAATCGATCGTTGGATTATCTCATTGTTAAATTCACTGACGAAAGAGGTTGACGAATACTTAGCAGATTACGAACCTACAAAAGCTGCCCGTGCGATCCAGAATTTTGTGGACGAGCATTTGAGCAACTGGTATGTACGTTTGTGCCGTCGCCGTTTCTGGAAAGGAGATTATACAGAAGATAAGATTTCGGCCTATCAAACATTATATACCTGTCTTGATACTATTGCGAAACTGATGTCACCAATATCGCCATTCTTCTCAGACAGACTCTTTTTGGATCTGAATACAGCAACCAACAAAGAGCAAGTTGAATCTGTTCACTTGGCAAACTTCCCAGTGTACAATGAACGCTTGGTGGATAAAGATCTAGAAGAACGTATGGCATTGGCACAGGATATTTCATCTTTGACACTTTCACTGCGCAAGAAAACGTCTATCAATGTCCGTCAACCATTAAACAAAATTTTGGTTCCTGTACTTGATAGTGCTTTCCAGGAAAAGGTAGAAAAAGTAAAAGATTTGATACTTTCTGAGACGAATATCAAAGATATTGAGTTCATTACGGATACAACAGGTATTATCAAGAAAAAAATAAAACCAAACTTTAAAGCTCTTGGCGCGAAAGTTGGTAAGGATATGAAGTTAGTCTCTTCAGCTATCCAATCGTTGACTATAGATCAAATTAGCACATTGGAATCAACAGGTGAATTAGCCTTATCGGGTACGTCATATACTATTCTATTGAGCGATGTAGAAATTATAGCAGAAGATGTGGAAGGATGGCAAGTCACTAATTTAGGTAAATTGACTGTCGCATTGGATGTCCATATCACCGAAGAATTGAAGAAAGAAGGTTTATCAAGGGAATTGATCAACCGTTTACAAAATTTACGGAAAGAAAAAGGGCTTGAAGTGACTGATAGAATTAACGTAAAGTTAACAGCTTCACCGGAAGTGGTCAATGCTGCGAAAGAAAATTTATCTTATATTTGCACCGAAATTCTAGCCGATTCATTGGTATTTGAAGATTCACTAACTGAAGGAGAGACCATCGAGATCGATGGCAAGGAACTTAAGGCATTAATCCAAAAAAATTAAATTATGGCAAACAACAACGAGAAAACACGCTATAGCGATTCAGAATTACAAGAATTCAAAGATATTATCTTGGACAAGCTTAGAATAGC
>JAITLV010000097.1 GCA_031277685.1 Sphingobacterium sp.
GCGAGTTCGAATCTCGTTTTTCGCTCACCTGCCTAGGTGGTGGAACTGGTAGACACGCAGGACTTAAAATCCTGTTCCCGTTAAGGGAGTGCGGGTTCGATTCCCGCCCTAGGTACAAGAAGGAATTAGACGATTTACTTCTATGGGTTGCTCCAAAAAGAGCAACCCTTTTTTGTGTTCAAACAATGATGAACAAACCTCCTTTCCTTCTTGCTCAGCAAGTATAAAAAATCACTATCTTATATCATTTATCTTAATATATTGCAGATAAGATTTCTAATTATCCTTCACTTCTATCCTACTACCGCTTAGCCCCTCGACCCAAAGTCTTCCATTACAATTATTACCCTCAGGTCATATCGTTTCTGAAGCCGAAATCTAAGGAAAGAAAGGAAATTTTATCATCAAGATGCTGCAATACAACTCCATATTCCATACAAGAAGAAATTGAACGATTAACTTGACTCCTATTGCCAATTAATACTGTTTTTTGACAAAAAGATTCATTGAGATCAAGTTCTTCATGAAGATTAGTTTACAAATACCGAAAGTAGTGTTGGTTACGTCTTCCTAATGAAATACAATGCACTTGCTTCTATTCCCTCTTTTTGAAATCAAAATTATAGCCGAAATGAAGCCCCGGTTCAATAAAATAGTTTGGCCATTTTTTTTCTACCGATCTAAAAGATTCCGGAACATTCGTTCTTACTGGCCAATAACTACATCCAATAGCTGGTTCAAAAAAGAACCGGTTTTTAAAGAACTTAAGCTGATACCCCACATGGAAGTTCAGATATAATGTATATCCATTTCCAAGCTTTTTTCGATCCGTATCTATATATTTTTCAAAAGCATTCAATGTACGAATTGATGTATAGGTCCCTTTCCACCAAAAACGCTGATATCCCAATATAGGTGCTAGTATACGAGCATGCCCAGGATAATTTAGCCCAGGCGCATCAAATGACGGCCCAAATGGGATGCCTATTGGCCAAGCATAGATGCTCCTCTTGAATTCAAAAGAAACCACATCCTTGGGTGTTATTCTATAGCCAAAATTTAATTGTATATACTCAGGGTTATTTACTTTGGAAAAATTTCCAAACATCAATAATGAACTCCCAACAAACCACCTCCTATAAGTGCTGTCTTGTTGGGTATTTTGTGCATTCACCTTTAAGCCGCTTGCTAACACTAAAGCGAATCCGATCAGTAAAATTTTCTTTTGCATTTATTTCCTTTTTATGTGAAACGATAACGCAAAAGTAGATCGGCGATCCACCATAAATCGTTCACTTAAGTTAAGAAATGCTTGTTAGCTCTTTTTTTCTAGAATTCTTGCCCTTAGTCTACTTAATGACTGAGGCTGGATTCCCAAGTAACTCGCTAGCTGATGTTGCGGAACACGTTGAATAAGGTCTGGTCTTTTTTGTAATAAGTTGAGGTACCGTTGTTCGGGTGAAGAAATCTTAAACTCGTAAAAATCTATCTTTTGTTTTGCTAAAAGTTCTTCGGATAATATTCTACACATTATTTCAAACTTTGGAAATTTACTATTTATTTCTACTTCCATATCAGCATTTGAAACCAAAAGTATCGTATCCTCGACACAACTCACATAATATTCAGCGGGAGTTTTGCTTATTACACAAGGCGGTGTTAACGCTTCCATTTCTGTGTAGAAAGCTGTTGTTTTTTCTTCCCCATCTACTATATAATAGATCCGGATACAGCCTTTTAGAACAAAATAACTATTTTTTGACTTTTGCCCTTCTTTTAGTAAAGTTGTCCCTTTCTGCACCGTACGAAATAGATTCAAGGAAACAATTGCATTCTTCTCATCGTCTGTCAGAGAAATGTATTTTGAGATAAAGTCAAATAGTATATTTTCCATTGTTTTTTTGTTCTTATTATCATCTGTTACACCCACTACCAATTCAGAGATTTCGTAACACAAAGGTTCGATATAAATCCTAAAGCGATAACTTCAGCCACATGGCGAGCTTCAAAAACAAAGTTAGCATTTAACTATAGATTACTCATAATCAGCATCATTAACTTTAATAAAAAAATCTAGGTATCCATAACAATCTGCCAAAAACCAATTCTATAGGTCTGTCTCGGTTGGCATGTTATGTGGCCGTCCCTAAAAAAGGAGTCATATAGAAATGCCTGTCAATCGCTGGATTTTTCCTGTTTATCGTAGCAGGTAAAGGAAAACTCCATAAATCAAGCTCAAAAATATAAGCTGTAACATCCCAATCCGAAACCTAAATAAAAGGAAAATGGAAATAGCCACCCAAAACAATGCTTTCCAGTCTAAATCTTCCAAACCAAATGTTTTAGGAAACAAAATTCCCTGCCCCAGATAAAAAGCTAAATTAACGATGACACCCACCACTGAAGCGGTTACTAAAGAAAGAACATACTGGATCGCCGTATTTTTTTGAGACCTTTCGATTAGTGGGGCACCAACAAAGATCAATGCAAAATTTGGTAAAAAAGTAAAATAAGCTGTAGCAGCCAGACCAACTGCAGCCATTGCATAGGAGTGGTCAAAATGATTGAATCCGGCCATAAACCCTACATATGCCAATACAATAACCAAAGGTCCTGGTGTTGTTTCAGCGAGAGCAAAACCATCTATCATTTGCGCCTTTGTCAACCAAAGAAATTTTTCAATAACCAAACCTGCCACATAAGGAATAACCGTATAGGAGCCCCCAATCGTAAGGTATGCAGATTTTGTAAACAAAAAAGAGAGTTCCTTCCAAAATGCCGTATCTGGCATTAACAGATACAAAGCGAAAAATGGACCTAGCCACAACAGAAAAAATGCTAAGAATTGAATACAGATTTTGGGAACCGAAACTGGTGGCACTTTTTCCAGAGAATTAACAGGATAAAATCGTTCAGCATCTTCAATCTGCTCCCCTTCAAATTTCAACTTTGTCTCATTGGATTTTAACAGATAAAGTCCAAATCCAAAAAAAATAACTCCTAGAATGATCCAAGGCATAGGAACTTGAACAAAATAAGAGAGTACAAATGCTGCGAGAGCCACTATATAATGCCACGTGCTTAATAATGACTTTTGCCCTACCTTATAAGTTGCAAATAGTATAATCGCCAAAACTGCTGGTTTCAATCCCGAAAATAAAGCCGATAGGAACGCTGAATTACCAAAGTAGACATACACCAAGCTTAATCCAAATATGATGAATAGCGAGGGCAAAATAAAAAAAATACCAGCCAATATTCCACCTTTTAGTCCATGTAATTTCCAGCCAAGATAGATGGTCAGTTGATGTGCCTCAGGCCCCGGCAGCAACATACAGGCGTTTAATGCCTGAAAAAACTTTCTGTTACTCACCCACTTCTTTTTGTCCACCAAGAAGTCATGCATCAGGGTAATATGCCCTGTCGTTCCACCAAAACTGATCCAGCCAAGTACAAACCAGAACCGGATTGCTTCGCCAAAACCTGGTTCGATCAAATTGTCCTTTTTTTCAACATGTATATTTTCTTCCAAGCGTGTTTTAAGATTTATTTTCGATCAGTAGGATGATAACGATGGAGACATGAGCCAACTCCATTTTGTATTCAGTCAAGAATGCCTATTACCTTCCGACAAAGACATAAAAAAAGCGATATATTCGTAAAATATCTCGCTTTTTAGATCAGGAAAAAGATCCTGATAATTTTATTTTTTATCCAAGATGGTTACTTCCACTCTTCTATTTTTTTGGCGCCCTTCAGGTGTTTTATTGTCACCTACAGGATTTGACTGACCAAAGCCCTTTGCTGTTATACGAGCGTCCTGTACACCTGAATCTACGAGGAATTTCTTAACAGATGCGGCACGTTTATCCGAAAGCCATTGATTATACTCTACGGTACCAGTGGCATCTGTATAACCGTCAACTTTAATCTTATTATTATTCTCCTTTAAGATTACTGCCAACTTACTTACTTCAGCCTTAGCCTTTTCGGATAGATATGAAGAATTTGTAGGGAACAATAGATCAGACGAAATACTGAATTTAATTCCTTCCTCAGTCCTTTTCGCATCATTGAAATCCTTTTTTACATTTTTCAAACCATCATCAGTTCCATCTTTTGTGACAACAGCTCCGGGATTAACTACAATAGCCTGCTGTTTACAAGAGAACAATGATAAACTTGCACATACAGCGAATAGTCCCAAATTAATTTTTCTAAGCATCGTTTTTAACGTATTTATTGTCGATTTAAGCAGGGTAAATATAAGGAAAAAAGTCCAAAAACACCCCTCTTTCCTTTCACCTGATCGTAACAAATCTATTTCTTCAAATATACGGTATCCAATGTCTTTTTAATCTCTGGAATCTGTTCATACAACTTCCAGATCATTCCTGAATTCGCATTTTCGATCATGACCGCTATCGTAGCTTGATTCCTCGCCCGATAACTTTCAGCAACATCATTGTTCTTCAGATCTATCCACGCTCTAAATCCATATTGTGTAAACAATACATCCGCATATTCCTCATAGAATTTCCGTAAGGCCTTCAAACCGATTTCCTTTTCAAATGGATAGGAGGCAATTGAAATCGCAGGGTTAACAAAATATCCCTGATAAGCATTCTCGGTTCGTTCGACACCCCAGATATCAGTAAATCTTGTTCCAATATTCAATTCGTTATCTCTCCTTTTGTAGGCTAATATATAATCTGATAAATACTTTTTATAATCCACAAAGTTGTCCACTTTCCCCTTCGGATTCATAATCAAAAATGGTCGATACACAGACATCAGTGACTCAGTGAGATTTCCACCAGCGATACTCTTAGCAAAAATAACTTTATCATCCGAATAGATAGACGCTGGTGCACCGCCTATATTGCCGATCAATGGATTCGTACTTATAGTTTGCATAAGAGAATCATTCAATCTCGTTTTTATCTCCGGAGCCAAAACATTTGCTTCGTCGCCAAAATCCATTACATCCATATGTTTTGTTGCAAATCCATTTGTATAAGCCGATACAGCTAAAGGATGTGTAGGAGAAGACATGGCCAGCACATAGGTACTTAGACTCTCATTAAACCCACCCATGGGACGCGATCTGGCCGTACTATCTATTGGAGACCATTTGTTCCAAAGAACATCGGCATTATTTCCATCCGTAAAATACCCCCAATTTATTCTCTCCCACAATGAGGTAATTGATTTGCGCAAAGATTGCTCCTGTGGATCATCTTTAGCGAAGTATTCTCGTGCAATCAATAATGACTCCATTAAATGAGAAGTTCCCCTTACATCATAAGTTGGTACAGAATCCCGGTAGTATGGCACACCCAGTCTCCCATCATAAAAAGCAGTAAAAACACCCTGATGATTTTGTGCAGCACTGAGAAATTTCACCATACGTGTCATCCGTGACAACAGCGCTTGTCTGGATATCAATTGATTCTCAGCAGCAACCAGCAAGCCCAAAATGGCGTATCCTGTTTCGTTCGTTGAGACAATTGCCTGCCGATTTCCACGATCTGGAAGATACATCCCACTATTTACATCATAATTATCAATAAAATAATTGACATGAGCATTACGAATAAAACTTAGCATCTCCACATCAGACCCCTTCTTAGTCTGTATTTCTTTTACATCTGAAAATGGAGATTCTACATAATTATAATCGACCCAGGCTATTTTATAATAATAACTCTTATTATATTCATTTACCCTATCGAGGCACTTCTGTACATAGATTGGTAAAATTGCTATGGGCTGATAATTCAGTTTATCTTCTGATCTATAAATTTTCACATAGCGGATGCTGGGTGTTAAAGGAAGCTGCCACACCAATTCAACTTGCTTATCTACCGCACCTATTTTAGATAAAATAGCAGCCGAAGACAATTTCACCTTTGGATAGTTTCTCGGCAGAAACTCAATTTGATCAATAAAAAGCTGATGCGTAGCCGAACTGGTCCCATTTTGTTCCAAGATTAAAGACGAAACAGCCTTCCCAATAGTAATCCCCTCAAACTTTGCTATTGGAATAGAAACATTGAGCCAGGTATCGTAAGCAAAATCGTCAATGTAATGACCAATATCCAGCGCATTGCTCCGCAGATCATTCTGTTGCAAGGAAACCTTAGGTAATTGTCCCTTTTCAGTATTACTCTGAATGAACAATTTAAAGGTTAGATGATCATCCTTCGCAATCATATATTGAAATTTTTGCTTATCATTTAATATAGCTGCCTCCCATTTACCATTTGGAGAGGAAACATACCGAAGCGAAAGCGAGTTACCGGGAGTAAAAAATAGGCTATCAGAAACAGGAAGGCTATGATTCACGTTTTGTATCCACGACTCACCTGTATAATGTGCCATGCTTTTCGCATAACTTCCATTGATTATACTATTATCAAACAGAACCTCCGGATAACTTTCTGATTTGGCGAGTAGAGGCGAAATCAACAGAAAAAGAAAGTAAAAGTATTTTTTCAGCATAAGTCAATATTTTTCTCAGGCTTACAATCAAAAACTAAGCCACCACAACGATTATAACGCAAATGTAACAAAGGATTTCCAATGATATTGTATGCTCAAATTTTAATTTCGAAAAAAATGCGCTAAATTAGCCCCCTGAATATTTTCATAAAATAGATATATGAAAACCACTTTTGACTTTGAAAAGCCAATTGCAGATTTGCAATTGCAGATTGAAAAGGTAACACAAGTTGCCGAAAAAACTCAAGTTGATATGAGCGCAACCGTTCGTGAACTTGAGGAAAAACTTGCTTCTACGGAAAAAGAAATATACAGCAATTTAACAGGATGGCAGAATGTTCAGATGTCACGTCACCCGGATCGTCCACAGACCTATGATTATATCGAAGCCATCTGCGATGAATTTATCGAATTGCATGGTGATCGTACGGTAAAAGATGATAAAGCGATTGTAGGCGGTATGGCTTCCATCGATGGTAATCCTGTTATGATCATTGGTCATCAAAAAGGTAAGAATACCAAAGAGCGTCAATACCATAATTTTGGCATGGCCAATCCTGAAGGCTATCGTAAGGCATTGCGATTGATGAAAATGGCAGAAAAATTCAACAAACCTGTCATTACCTTAATCGACACTATGGGTGCTTACCCTGGTTTAGAAGCCGAAGAACGGGGGCAAGGTGAAGCGATTGCACGTAATCTGATGGAAATGGCCGTACTTAAAGTTCCAATCATCTGTGTTGTCATTGGTGAGGGAGCTTCTGGAGGAGCCCTGGGGATCGGAGTAGGTAACCGTGTATATATGATGGAACATACCTGGTATTCGGTTATTTCACCAGAATCTTGTTCTTCTATCTTATGGAGAAGCTGGGATCACAAAGAGAAAGCTGCAGAAGCCTTAAAATTAACCTCTGCTGATATGTTAGGCAATGGATTGATTGATGGTATCATTCCTGAGCCACTGGGTGGAGCACATCAGGATCCTGCAAAGGCTGCTGCTAATCTTAAAGAACAATTGTTGAGAGATCTAGCTGAACTGACAGCAAAAGACAGTGACACTTTAATCAAAGAACGAATTGATAAATTCAGCAATATGGGTGTTGTAACAGAATAATGTTGAACCCCTATTCTTCAAAAAATAAAAAAAGTCGGCAGCAATTGCCGACTTTTTTATTTTTATGACCTATTGTTTCCAAGAAAAAAACTGTCTCGCGTCAAAAATCAATCGTTTTACAATCAAATTCTATATAGAACAGGCAGAAATAGCTTCACTACAAAAAAATAACAGCATCATATATAAACTGTTACAAAACACATCAATAAAAAAGATAAAAACATTTGGACACAATCACATATTTTTATACCTTTGCATCACTTTCAAAAACAGAAAGGATTCCGTAGCTCAGCTGGTAGAGCAATACACTTTTAATGTATGGGTCCTGGGTTCGAATCCCAGCGGGATCACTGGATATCAAACAAAAGCGCACTTTACAGTGCGCTTTCTTTGTTTAAAGCTGTTTTAAGGCACTTTTTCATAAAAGCCATATCAAAGTAAATCAAAATATGTCGATCCTTATGGTGGCCCATTTGGTGACCCAATTTAAAATCCGAAATTGGGTCACCAGATTTCCATAAAGAGATGAAGATATTTCCATTTCGGTAAAAGTAAAACCCGAGCATTGGAATACTAATGCTAAAAACGTTACCGATCCCACCACTGGGGACAGAAAAGCCAACCTAGTAATTGCTCAAGCAGAGATCGACATTGATCGTTTTTTTACGGTTCTTCAAACCCAACATGACCGAGTAACACCGCTAATGCTCAAAAAAGCATATAATGACTATCTGCATCTGCCTAAGCCGTCGGAAAAAGTGTCAGTTATTGATCATACCTTACTAGAATCCATCAACCAATTCATTTCCAAATTTGAGATCCAGATTGAAAAAAACTGTGATCAAATCAAATTCTTAAGCATTGGAGAGCGGCCAAAAATAAAACCTAACAATTCCTAAACCATCATTTGAAAATTGCCGGTATTTCTCTTTCAGAAATTAAATACGCTTTTGCCGAAGAGTTTCACGAATTCCACACTTTATATGCAACGGAAACATACTTTTGCCAGTATAATGCTAGATACAGGGGGTTCCTTTAGAAGATGTTGCTAAAATGCTGGGACATAAAGAACTCAGAACAACCAAACGTTACTGCCATCTGCAAAAAACAAAGCTTAGCGAAAACATGAAACGAGCCAAAAAAGAAACTATTTACTAATGCAGGTCAGCTTTGTGAGGTGGGAT
>JAITLV010000098.1 GCA_031277685.1 Sphingobacterium sp.
GGTGGAAAATCACCTTGGAACTTAGAGTATGGAAAAATCATGATGTGGTTTTTCTTGGTAGGGGATGCCTTCACATTTTCTGCATTTTTGGTTTATTATGGCGCACAACGCTTTTCTCACCCAACTTGGCCAGATCCTGATAAGATTTTCCAATCTATCCCGGGTATTGCTGAGCATGGTCAACCTTTAGTATTCGTAGGTTTGATGACCTTTATATTGATTATGTCTTCTGTAACAATGGTTTTGGCTGTTGAAGCAGGTCATCGTAATCAAAAAAATGAAGTTGTTAAGTGGATGCTTTGGACAATTTTAGGTGGTATCTGTTTCGTAGGCTGTCAAGCTATCGAGTGGACCCACTTACACCACATGGGATTCTGGTTTGGTAAAAACCCAGCTACTGGTTTAGAAGGGGATGCGATTAAGACAGCATTAATGCCATATTTCACACACGATATCTCCTATACTTCAGCATTGCAATTCGCAAACTTGTTCTTTACGATTACAGGTTTCCACGGTTTCCACGTTACAGTTGGTATTATTTTGAACATCATCATCCTTTGTATGACTTTAAATAATACTTTTGAAAATCGTGGTTCTTACTTAATGATTGAAAAAGTAGGTTTATATTGGCACTTTGTGGATTTGGTGTGGGTGTTTGTATTTACATTCTTCTACTTAATCTAATCACTGAATTAATAATTTTAGATCGCTATGTCACAATATCAAGATAATATCGCTCACGGAGAGCACGCTCACGAAGGTGGGATGGATAAGAAAGCCATCTGGAGAGTATTTGGCGTACTTTTGGCGCTTACTTGTCTAGAGTTCTTAATTGCGTTAGGTTTTGTTCACCACTGGCAAATTTTGGCCAAAGGTGCATTGGTAAATACCATTTATATTGTTTTAACCTTGGTTAAAGCATATTATATCGTTGCATTCTTTATGCACTTGAAATTCGAGAAATCGAGCTTCATCGTTACCGTAGCAATAGTCTTTATTTTTATAATTTATTTTATCGTCCTGATGTTAGTTGAGGGAGGTTTCTTGGCCGGTGCTTTTCAGGAGCATCAGTTGTTTCCAAATAAATAGATAAAGTGGATAATGGATAATAATACTGGACAAAAGAAAGGTATTAAAACTATATTGATCCTGGCAGTAATTCTTTTATTGCCAGGATTTTTATATTTTGTACTAAATAAAAGCGGTTCTAATAGCTACGCTTCCCTTCCGATCTTTGGAAAGAAGGAAGTTCCTGGAACAACACACCGTAAATGGGGACGCGATATCCCGGATACAATCTATCATACCGTTCCACCTGTAGATTTCGTGAATTATGATGGTAAGCCTGTACGGTTATTGGGCAATGATACAACGTTGTCAGTGGTACATTTGATGTATACCAGGGATGGCTCATTGTCCCGTACGATGGTGAAAAAGCTTGATCAAATTGCGAACCGTTTTATTCAGAATAAAAAGGTGAAACTGTATTCTATCACTGTTGATACCTTATATGATACACCGGCGGTGTTGGCGAAATATGCTAAAGTTTACAAACCATGGACTAAACCTTGGTTTTTTGTGACAGAGCCTTCCGTTGATATTTTTAAATTTGCGAAAGAGGATCTGTTACAGGATGCATTGGTGAATAATGATAGTATGAAGCCGTTTATCATAGGTTCTAATTATCTTTTACTGGATACAAAAGGACGGATTAGAGGGATATATGACATTAATGTAAAAACAGATGTCGATCGTCTTGAAGATGAAATTAAGTTATTGCTGGTGGAGGAAATCCGAAACCATCCGGCTACAATAGAACAAAAGAGGTAATTATAATCATGGAAGAGAGTCTTAATACGGAAAAAAAATACAGTAAATGGATTTGGTTGTTATCTATCGTTATACCTGTAGTGGTTGCAGTTCTTTTTTCAGTTAATCTGCAGAAACTGGGGTATGATGTAAAGCCGCTCACATTTTTGCCGCCTATTTATGCAACCATTAATGGGATTACAGCCGTGCTGTTATTCTGGGCAGTAGCTGCGATAAAAAAGGGTAATAAGACGTTACACGAGCGTTTGATCAAGTTGTGTATTGCTTGTTCCTTGGCCTTTTTGGCGATGTATGTGGCTTATCACATGACTTCTATTGAAACGAAGTATGGTGGCGAGGGAATTTTGAGACCGATCTATTTCTTTATATTGATCACACATATTCTTCTGTCTATCATTATCATTCCTTTTGTACTGTTTACTTTTGTAAGAGGTATATCGGGATCGTATGCCCGGCATAAAAAGTTAGCACGGATTACCTATCCGATGTGGCTCTATGTTGCTGTGACTGGTGTCATTGTTTATTTGATGATTTCACCTTATTATATAGGTTAATTTAATAAAAGAAAGGACTGTGCTTATGAAACGTATATGGATTTATCAAGCTGACCGTATTTTGACCGTGGAGGAAAGTCAGCAAGTTTCGGACGAATTAGCCGCTTTTGCTGAGCAATGGAAGGTTCATGGAAAACCTTTATCTGCGTCTGCGGAGTTGCGTGACAATCTTTTTATCATTCTGAAGGTAGATGAAGATGTTGCAACGGCTTCTGGTTGTTCGGTGGACAGTTCGGTTCGTTTCCTAAAGGGGATAGAAGAAAGGTATCATGTTCAACTCTTCGATCGTATGCAGTTTGCCTATAAATCGACGAATGGGTTGGCGGTAGTTGATCGTTCAGGTTTTGAAAAACTTTTGGCGACTGGTGAAATTGATGACAATACACTCGTGTTTGATAATACGATAAGCTATGATCATCAGCTGGAGAGTGCATGGGCGGTTCCTTTTAAGGAGAGCTGGCATAAGAGATTATTCGCATAGAAAATTGACAAGCATAAAAAAACGCCATTGATAAAATGGCGTTTTTTTATGCTTGTAGCGATTCTCAATGATTTATCTGTTGTAGGCAGGTCATTCAAATTTCCTTTGCTATGCGGACGCATTGGAATCTTGCTATTTTATCTTAACGATCCCAATATGCCTATCGCTATTCCGGGATGGTATAATGGTGCATATATTTGGCGATTGCGTTTGCTCTCCTATTGACATAAGCAGAAGGATTCCGTGCATCCCATTCGCGGGGGTTGGGTAAGATCGCAATAATCAGGGCAGCCTGTTTTTTGGAAAGATTGCTTCCTGTTTTGCTAAAGTAATATTCAGCAGCTGCATCTGCTCCATAAACTCCCTGGCCCATTTCAATGACATTGAGATAGACTTCAAGAATACGCTTTTTACTCCAAAATGTTTCAATTAAGACTGTAAAGTAAGTTTCGAATCCTTTTCTTAACCAGGAGCGTCCTGGCCAAAGAAAGACATTTTTGGCGACTTGCTGGCTTATCGTACTACCACCGCGTAGTTTTTTACCTTGTGCGTTTTTCTTGATGGCATTTTGAATCCCTTTGAGGTCAAAACCCCAGTGGGTCATAAAATGAGCATCTTCCCCAGCGATGGCTGCTAGCTTTAGATTGTCAGAAAGTTCGTCGTAGTTCAACCAGTTCTTTTCCAATTTAAAGCCTTTGCCTTGTTCCTTGAGTTCAAAACCTCGTTGAATCATTAACCATGTAATAGGTGGATTAATGAAGCGCAAGCTAATCACCCAGAAAAGACTGATACCGATAAAATAAAGAACAACCTTACTTACGATACGGAGAATAGGTGATTTGATAGACTTCAACGGATTGAAGGAAGCTTTCTTAAAGGTATTTTTTTGTTTGCTGGTTGTATTTTGCTTACCAGATCTCTTGATGGCCATGACTAAATTTTTTCGGATACAAACTTAACTTATATTCTTGTTTAATGGAAATGATTTTCTCGAGAAGTTGAGGGTATTGTTTGCCAAAGCGACGATATTATCCTATTTTTACGCTTCACAAATTTGATTTTAGAAGTTGGCAAAAGAAAAGAAAGTAACTCCGTTAATGCAACAGTATAATGCGATCAAGATCAAGTATCCTGGAGCGTTATTGTTGTTCCGTGTTGGCGATTTTTACGAGACATTTGGTGAGGATGCAATCAAGGCGGCTCAGATTTTGGGTATTGTTTTGACGAAGCGGGGGAATGGTTCGGAATCCGAAACGGCTTTAGCTGGTTTTCCGCATCACTCTCTGGAGACCTATCTCCCTAAATTGGTGCGCGCAGGTCAACGGGTAGCGATCTGTGATCAGTTGGAAGATCCCAAAACAACTAAAACTATTGTTAAACGTGGTGTAACGGAATTGGTGACACCAGGTGTTTCTTACAGTGATAACATTGTTCAACAAAAATCAAATAATTATCTGGCATCCATTTTCATGGAGAAAGATAAGATTGGGGTAGCGTTTTTGGATATTTCAACGGGTGAGTTTTTGGTTGCCCAAGGAAGTACTTCCTATATAGACAAATTGCTTCAAGGGTTTAAACCTACAGAAATTATACTTCCCAAAAAACAGAGTAAGGATTTTATTGAGCAATTTGGTTCGCAATATTATACCTATTTCTTAGATGAATGGCCTTATACAGGTGATTATGCCACGGAAGCGCTGTTGAAGCATTTTGAAGTATCTTCTATGAAGGGCTTTGGCGTGGATCGCATGACCGCAGGCATTGTCGCTGCGGGAGTCGCATTGCATTACCTCAATGAGACCGAACATCGCAATTTACAACATATTTCCACGCTATCTCGCATTGAGGAGGATCGCTTTATGTGGCTGGATAGATTTACCATTCGAAATCTGGAACTGATCGGTTCCATGAATGAAAATGCAGTCACCTTATCAGATGTACTTGATTATACGGCCAGTCCTATGGGGGCACGTTTATTAAAGCGATGGATCGTCATGCCATTGAAAGATAAAAAAGGAATCCAGGAACGTCTGAATGTAGTTGATTTCTTTGTTAACAACCACGAACTGCGGGACGAATTGATTGCTCAGATCAAACAAGTAGGTGATTTGGAGCGATTGATTTCAAAGATAGGACTTCAGAAAGCCAATCCTAGAGAGATCGTACAATTAAAGCGTGCGCTGTATGCTACTGAGAAACTCAAGGAATTGACTGAACGTAAAGATGCGCAATCTTTAACGCTGATCTCGGAGCAATTGGATGCTTGTGTGGCTATTCGGGAACGAATTGAACAGCAAATACAGGCTGAACCACCTGTCGCAATCAATAAAGGCAGCGTAATCGCCGAAGGAGTTGATGCTGAGCTGGATCGTCTACGTAAAATCGCTTTCGGAGGTAAAGATTATCTGCTTGAAATTCAAAAAAGAGAGGCAGAATTGACTGGTATCCCCTCTTTAAAAATTGCATTTAACAATGTATTTGGTTACTATCTGGAGGTAACGAACACACATAAAGACAAAGTTCCTACAGGATGGATCCGCAAACAGACATTGGTGAATGCGGAACGATATATTACGGAGGAGCTAAAAGAATATGAGGAGCAGATCCTTGGAGCTGAAGAAAAGATTCAGGCCTTGGAAAATAGATTGTATGCCGAGCTATTGGTGGCTATTGCCGAATATATCAAACCTGTTCAGCTGAACGCACAGCTTATTGCTAAGCTCGATGTCTTGCTAAACTTTGCTGTGGTTGCTGAAAAAAACTATTATGTCAAACCGGAAGTAAGTGATAGCAAAATTCTGGATATCAAAGGCGGACGGCATCCGGTCATAGAAAAGAATCTACCGATAGGTGAGGACTATATTACCAACGATACTTATCTCGATCCAAAAGCACAACAAATCATTATCATTACCGGTCCAAATATGGCGGGTAAATCGGCCTTGCTCCGTCAGACAGGATTGATTGTATTGATGGCTCAAATCGGTTGTTTTGTGCCTGCAAAGGAGGCTAAAATTGGTTTAGTCGATAAGATATTCACGCGGGTAGGGGCTTCGGATAATCTTTCTTCTGGAGAATCTACATTTATGGTTGAGATGAACGAAACCGCAAGTATCATGAATAACCTGTCGGATCGAAGTTTGATCCTTCTGGATGAAATTGGACGGGGTACGAGTACTTATGATGGCATTTCAATTGCGTGGGCGATCGCGGAATATTTACACAATCATCCGGCAGCTAAAGCGAAAACACTCTTTGCGACACACTACCATGAATTGAATGAGCTTTCAACCTCGCTGGATCGTATAAAAAATTACAATGTAACGGTAAAGGAGGTGAATAATAAGGTGATCTTCTTGCGTAAACTCGTTCCCGGTGGATCCGAACATAGTTTTGGTATCCATGTGGCTAAGCTCGCCGGAATGCCGCCGAAATTGTTGAACCGGGCCAATCAGATTCTAAAGCGATTGGAGCAGGAACGTACCGGTGGAGAGCAGATAAAGGATAGCATGCGTAAGATTCAAAAGCAGGCTTACCAATTGCAGATGTTTTCGATTGATGATCCCGTTCTAAATAAAATCCGGGATATGCTGAACAATTTGGATGTTAATTCGCTAACGCCTGTAGAAGCATTAATGAAATTAGATGAAATACAACGTTTGTTGAAACATTAGAAGCGACGATATTCCTATACATACAGCCTAATTTAATAAAACTATAATAAGTGGTTATAAATTAGGCTTTTTTGTGTGAGCGATCGGCCTTAGCTCTTACGATCTTCTTTGATGATCAATTTGATTAAAATCTAAAGAATAGGGCGGCAGTTCCGTAATTTGACTGAATCGGCGTCAATACTTTACTGCTGGCATCATAAGGTGCATAATGATAGCCAACTTCAATACCGACATATTTTTTGTTTTTCATCTGGAAAAGTGAGGAGAATCCCAGTCCCAAATGAACATTATTAATGGTGACCATACGATCGTTGTAGCCGCCATCATAATAGTAACCATCTGGGTCATAATATCCGTCAGTGTAAACGCTTTCGGTGATTCCGGTATCTGTAATATCTATACCTATTATTCCTTTGGGAATTAGAATGCATTTATCATTATCAAAAATTTTGTACCCCACAGCGCCACCTATAAATCCAGTCGCGGAAGAGTTGACCGTAACATCGGAACCCTCATAATTATAGTTGATATTCTTATCATTTGAGTTGATACGTACATTGAAGCCGCCTTCAAAGATAAACTTGCGTTCCAATGAGCTCATTAACATAAAGCCAAACATGACATTCGTTCCAAAGATCTTATTCGCACCTCCAAGGGGACTCATTACACCAATTAATGGCACATAGCCCATTTTGGATTTGCTCCGGTTTCCGGCTGTTTGTGGACGGGTATAAGGGGCTGGGGTATTTTGTTGGATTGGTTCACCTTCCTGAATATCGGTGTCTGCAAATAAATGGAGAATATCTTTTTCGGTGTTATTCAGTAGATAGTTGCTTGAAGAGAGTAGTGCCTTGGCTCTTATTTTGATTAGATTATCTAATGGATGCCGTAAGGGGTAGAAATTGTATTTCTCTTTATTTTGCTCATACTGATACAGGAAGTCGTTTTGATCAGCAGCATCTAAACGTTGAATAAATGCCTTGTCGAGGTTGTTATCGATATAACGTTCAATCTCGGCTGAACTATTCTTTTTTTCAATAATGAGCAAGAGGATACGTAAACGTTGACCAAATTCCGTTACGCCACAACTAGCTTGGAGTGTATTTAATAATGGATCAATTCGATCGAATTCATTACTGTTCAGTGCAGTCGTTATTAGCGGAAGGATTTCCGCTGTATGTTTTTCACATGTCTCTTGTGCCTGTGTTTTTTGTAACGCAAAGAAGAAACTAAAAATAAATACAGCAAAAGTAAATTGACGGATCATCATGGCTTATGGATTTATTAGAGGCTAAAATAACAAATAAATTGAATGATGTCTTTGTTATTTTGCGTCAAACATAGCAAAAGTTTTATCTTTGGCTCATGGCGTCAATATTTCGATTTAAACAATTTGAAGTTGATCAATCCAATTGTGCGATGAAGATCAATACGGATGGCGTATTGCTGGCATCATTGGTTGATACGAGTGATGCAAAGCGGATTTTGGATGTTGGTACAGGCACGGGTGTTATTGCGTTAATGTTAGCTCAGCGCGCCATTGATAGCCGGGTGGAGGCCGTGGAGATCGATGCGCTGGCAGCGGAGATGGCGAGTAGGAATTTCAGTAATTCGATTTTTCAGGATCGTCTGACATTACATGCAACCGCATTTCAACAGCTGGAAATAAGCGGTCATTATGATCTGATCGTGTCGAATCCTCCATTTTACACGGATTCTTTACATAATCCGGATGCCCGAAAGAAGCTGGCGCGGCATACCGATCTCAATTTTTTTAAAGAATTATTGCAGTTTGCATCGTCTTATTTAACAGCTCAAGGCAAACTTGTTTTGATTCTCCCAACACTGCTTGCAGAGACTATAATAACCATGGCAATTGAACATAACCTTTATTGTACCGCTGAAATCCAAATAAGCTCTTTCGCTGGGGATCCAGTTATTCGGAAGATTGTGACCTTTGGGCGTATACATACAATAGGGATTGACCAGCATAAATTTGTGATCTATCAATCCAAAGGCATTTACTCGGAGTCGTACAAGGGGGCCCTGGCGCCTTATTTTTTAGCTTTTTAGATTATGACAAAAATTGGACTTCTTTCGGATACACATTCCTATTTAGATGAATCTGTATTTACATACTTTGCTGATTGTGATGAAATCTGGCATGCCGGGGATTTTGGTGATGCTCATGTCGCGGATCAGTTGGAAGCTTTTAAACCGCTACGTGCTGTATATGGAAATATTGACGGAAAAGATCTTCGATTGCGCTTTCCTGAAGATTTGAGATTTACCTGTGAGGAGGTAGAAGTTTTTATGACTCATATCGGCGGATATCCCGGTAAATATGCAGCTCGTATAAAAGCTGAATTAATGAAGAATCCACCTAAATTGTTTATCACTGGGCACTCTCATATTCTCAAAGTCGTCTTTGATCCGAAGATCCACTGTCTTCACCTCAATCCGGGAGCTGCCGGCAAACATGGTTGGCACAAAGTCCGGACACTCATGCGTTTTGAGATTAATAAAGACAAGATCGAAAATCTTGAAGTCATTGAGTTCAAAGAACGTTAGCGATGTAAGGATTATTTCATAATTGATAGACGGACGATACTTTGTGTTACAGCAAATAGATCATGTGGGGTTTCTGGTTCCAAAGCAACTAACATGCCCTTGGTTAAATTAATTTTGCTCCCCTTTATTCCAAAATCAATACTGCCTTCAACGATCTCAACGATAATTGGGGCCGCGGTTTTGTGTTCTTTCAAATACTGTCCTTCGGCAAAAGCCAAACGATACTCTTTACTGTTAACTGTTTCCAATAAAAGATCCATTTTTGGATGCTTTTCATGGTAGGTGACATTTTGGTAAATTGATGCTGTTTGCATAATGGATTTATATTGTTCGGTACGTGGCCAATAGTTTACTTAGAAAGATCTTGTAAATATTTTTGTAATATTAGCGCATGTGTATGCTCCGTATCGTGTGCTGCATATAACAAGGTGATGATTTCCTGCTGTTTATTTTGTTTGAGAAATTCTTTTCCGAAATCGTTTTGTTCCAGTTCTGCGCTATATTTTTTGGAGAATTGATCCCATAGGTCTGGATTGTGGTGAAACCAGGTACGGAGTGCTGTGGAAGGTGCGAGGTCTTTGTTCCATGCTGACAAACTAGCTTTTTCTTTGGTCAGTCCACGCGGCCAAAGTCTATCTATAAGAACCCGGTAGCCATCATTGGGAGAGGGTCTGTCGTATATCCTTTTTAAAACGATTTTCATGTGCTTATAATTTATAAGAGCCGTATTGAAAATACGCTATTGATTATAGTACTATAAATATACGATTTTAAGCAGGAAGCCTGGAATTAAAGTAGGGAGATATTGATTTATTTTATAGATGAAGAAGAAAATATGGTTTTTTATAAAGAATCACGTACTTCTAACAAAAAGCTTTTAAGTCGTTCTAAGGAATCAACAACACGTTGGTTTTCTTTTGCTTCAGATTTGTTGTCACGCAGGTAATCTCTTGCACCTTGCAGCGTATATCCTTTTTCCTTTACGAGGTTAAAGATAATTTTAAGGTTGGCAATATCTTCTTGCGTAAAGAGACGATTACCTTTTTTATTTTTCTTGGGCTGAAGAATGTCAAATTCACGTTCATAAAAACGTATTTGGGATGCATTTACGTCAAACATCTCTGTAACTTCTCCCATTGTGTAATACAATTTATTTATTTCACGCTCTTTGTACGGCATATCTTCGCAATTAATCTATAGCAAACTTAATAAAAATTCCAATTCAAAAAGAAATTTTGCCCGCTCTTATTTAGATGAATGGAAAATAAGCTAATGAAATTGAGTCGATCATGGGAAATTGTGGATTGATCTTATTTGCTGCTGAATAAATTCTTAACAGTATTGTTTCGTATGCGATCCAAGGAATTATAATCATTGAGGGGTTACAGGTCGTTGTTTGGATGTGATGACCCACATTGTAAATAAGGGTTAAATTAACTAAGTTTGACTAGGTTTGAAACCTGTTTTGGTAGATAAATGATTATAGTTAGCAAATTTTGGACAAATTTATTTTCTTTTGGCAAAGCCAACGCAATTACTATTTTTCCGATAATATTTCTGAAATACCCTTTTTTTAAGGATAATGCGGAACTTATCCGTCATGAGCGTATTCATTTGCGACAGGCCTTGGAATTGGGCGTTTTATTTTTCTATTGTTGGTATCTGATTGAGTTTGTTGTTCGTTTTATTTACTATAGAGATTTCGATAAGGCTTATCTCAATATTTCTTTCGAGCGTGAAGCATATCGATGTGAAGATCGATGGGACTACTTATCCAAGCGGAGAATATGGGCATTTTGGCATTATTTATAAATAACGGGATAGTGGATTTGAAAAATGTATTTATAATAAAAAAGCTCTTAAAAATATTTTTAAGAGCTTTTTTATTTATTTAGCTTTTCGCTTTATCCGACCAATTTGAGATAAGTAGCCACTTTGTCTTTTAATTGTCTACGATCAACTATAAAGTCCAAAAATCCATGTTCAAGTACAAACTCAGATGTTTGGAATCCTTTTGGAAGGTCTTTTTTAATTGTTTCTTTAATAACACGAGGTCCAGCGAATCCGATCAATGCACCAGGCTCCGCAATATTCACATCGCCTAACATGGCATAAGAAGCTGTAACTCCACCAGTCGTTGGATCGGTTAATAAACAGACGTAAGGAAGTCCTGCTTGCGCCAATAATGCCAATTTAGCTGAAGTTTTAGCCATTTGCATCAGGGAGAATGCAGCTTCCATCATACGTGCACCACCTGATTTTGAAATTAACATAAAAGGAATTTTATGTTCGAGACAATAATCAATGGAACGAGCAATCTTTTCACCGACAACAGACCCCATTGAACCGCCAATAAAGCTGAAGTCCATACAGGCAATTACAATGTCTTGGCCATTCATTTTTCCATGACCAGAACGTATTGCATCTTTAAGACCAGTTTTTGCTTGACTTTCTTTTAAACGCTCAGGATATGGTTTTGAATCGAAAAATTCAAGTGGATCACCAGAATTTAGATTAGGGAATAGTTCAGTAAATTCGTTATTGTCAAATAAAATTGAAAAATATTCTTTGGAGCCAATTCTTAGGTGGTGGCCACAATATTGACAAACATAGTCGTTTTCTACTTGTTCAAGATGCAACAATGGTTTTTTACAAGTGGGACACTTGTTCCACATGCCATCTGGTGCTTCTTTTTTATTAGCGGTAGCTGTGCTAATACCAGCTTTTTCTCTTTTAAACCAACTCATACGATAGTTCTTATTCGACTACAAACTTAGATAAAAATGCTTTTATATACAATTATAATTGTGTTGAATATAAATAGCAGTAAATCAGTTGTTTGTTTTGAAAACTTGGTTTTCAATAAAAAGGATCGTAGTAAGAAGCTTGGTGGGATGGATATTTTCTTTTGCTGAAAGAGGAAAGGTTAGGGAAGAGGACGGATCAAAAATTTGGGCACAAAAAAAGGGTAAGCTACTCCTATCGCACCGCTCAACCAAATACCCTTGCTTTGTTCCCAACCTGGGGGAGTCAATGGGAGCTGGTCGTAGAAGACTTACCCGGCACAAAAGTAGAAAAAAAAATAGTTTTAGGAAAGAAAAAATACCTTTTTATTCTAGTGTATTGATTTTCATGGGAATAAATTGTTGTTGTGGCCATCTTAATGATGTAAATAATCCATTAAGATGGCCATAACCTATTTTTACTGCCTTATAGCTGCTTGTCGTTGTACTCGCCCAATAGTGAATAGTAACCAAAGAGGCCCAAGCCTAGTGAAATGATTGGTGTTAAGATGCAGAGTATAATAATACCGAAAACGAGATCTTCCTGATGTCCCGTTGAGATTTTGGGCAATGCGAGTTCAAAAATAGAAAAATATGCAGTGTATATGGCCAAAATGATCCATACTATACCGAGAAGTTTTTTTAGGTTATTCATGGTTTGGGGGTGTTGATTTGTTGTTGATGTATATACTACCAATAATAAAGCAGACAGCGGCAATAATAATAGGATAGCCTAGACCTGCGAGATAAAACTGTGGTGCATTGGATGCCTCCGCATTTGTTGTAAGATAGGTGGAAACTGCCGGAAGTAGTCCTCCAAATATTCCATTGCCCACATGGTAAGGTAAGGACATGGATGTATACCTGATTTTTACAGGAAAAAGTTCGACCAAAAATGCAGCTATCGGTCCATAGACCATCGTGATATAGATGACCTGAATAAATATTAAGGCAATGAGCAATACATAATTTTTGCCTGTTAAATGCACGACTGTCTTAATCGTCTCTTTTCCTTTAAGTTCGCCTTCTTGCTGTATTATTTTTGAACTGGTTATTTCAGTTCCATCATCATATTGTGTTTTTGTGATGGTAACCATCGTTGCATTTTGCTGGGTGGTAGGTGCTGTTGTTTCTCCAGATTTAGTTTTTTGTTGCACATTCGATAACTGATACATGGATTCGTAGATTGGCCGGTAGGTTAGGACAGCGAGGAGCATTCCGCCCAACATAATCCATTTACGCCCAATTTTGTCACTAAGCCATCCAAATACGACGAAAAACGGTGTGCCTAACAAGAGAGCAATACCTAAAATAGTGTCTGCCTGATCAGATTGTAGGTGCATAACTGTTTTCATGAAACTCATCGAGTAGAATTGCCCCGTATACCAGACGACTCCCTGTCCCATAGCGGCACCAAATAAGGCTAACAATACAAATTTGAGGTTATACCGATTTCCGAAACTTTCTTTTAGTGGGTTTGTACTCGTTTTGCCTTCCGCTTTAGCCTTGCTGAATTCGGGCGATTCCTTCATTTTTTTGCGGATGAGATAGGATACGTACACCATTACTAAGGAGAGTAGGAAAGGGACACGCCATCCCCAGCTGTCAAATTGTGTTTCATTCAGAAAGCTTTTGGTTAGGAGGATGACCACAAGGGAGATAAATAGGCCAAATGTAGCAGTTGTCTGTATCCAGGATGTCCAATAACCACGTTGGCCCAAAGGAGCGTGTTCGGCTACGTAAGTGGCTGCGCCGCCGTACTCGCCACCTAGGGCGAGTCCTTGTAGTAATCGTAGGATCAGGACAATCAATGGCGCCCAAAATCCAATACTTTCGTAACTGGGGATACAACCAATCAAAAATGTTGCTCCACCCATTAACATCAGTGTTACCATAAAGGTGTATTTACGGCCTATGATATCACCTAATCGGCCAAAAAATAATGCACCGAAAGGACGTACAACAAATCCAGCGGCGAAAGTAGCCAATGTAGATAGAAAGGCAGCTGTTGGATTGTCAGCAGGAAAAAACTTTGTTGAAATTACGATGGAGAGGCTTCCGAAAATAAAAAAATCATACCATTCAATAAGTGTCCCCATGGATGAGGCTCCAATGACTTTCCAGATGCTCTTTGTGTTGTTGTCGTTCATTAATAATTGGTTTAGTGTTCTATTTATTTACATGAAATCTTTATTTGAAGTTGTGCTGTGTCGTAACAATCTATGGAGAGATCATTTCGTTGCAGTTCGTGGCAATCCAATGGATTTATAGATTTTTCCAGGCAGTGCGTGAATCAATGACTGCATTTCCAACTCCAATAAAACTAAGGCCAATTTGCTTTGGGGCCATTTGAGTTGATCTATCATTTCAGCAAGCGCTAACTGGCCTTTTTCATGAATCAGATTGAAAAGACTCTCTTGGTCTTTATTCAGCTTAAAGGGGAATTCCAACTGCTGGCTTGTTTCATTTTTTTTACTGATTTCCCAGTTCATCAGATACTCAAGATCCTGTAGATGCCTAATCATATGCGCGCGATTGGTTTTGATCAGATAGTTGGTTCCCTCACTGCTCCTGTCATAAATGGATCCTGGAAAGGCACATACATCACGATGATAACTATTGGCTATTTCTGCGGTAATCAAAGCGCCCCCTTTAATCGCAGCTTCTACCACGATTGTAACATCAGCCATCCCAGCGATAATGCGATTGCGCATGGGGAAATTGACTCTTTCGGGAATGGTCTCCGATGTGAACTCTGTCAATAAACCACCCTGTTCTAGCATTTTTGATGCAAGTTCGCGATGTGATGCAGGATATATGCGGTCCAGTCCATGTCCGAGTACGGCAATAGTAGCGATATTATTCGTTAGAGCATTGCGGTGCGCTAATGCATCAATGCCATAGGCCAGCCCACTGACAATAAGAATATCTTGATTGTTATTTAAACCCCGAATGAGATCTTCACATAGTTGCTGGCCGTAATGTGTTGCATTTCTTGTTCCGACGATACTGATTACTTTTGCTGGATTGAGCGACGTATTTCCTTTGTAATATAACATAAGGGGTGCATCATCGCATTGTTTAAGTCGCTCTGGGTAGTCCCGGTCTTCGATCCATAACGCTTTGATGCGATGCTTATCTATAAAAGCAAGTTCTTTTTCGCAGGCAGCCAAATAGGTTTTGTTACGGATAGCATCTGCAATTGGTTCCTTTACGCCCGGGATTTGCATCAGCTCTTTTTTCGAATAAGAAAAAAAATCCGCTAAGTTGTCACTATGCGCCATGATGTTACGTGCTGTTCTAGGGCCAATGCCCTTGATCTTAGTCAAAGCTATGGGATAGATTAGTTTCATAATTGGGTACTTTAAATATAGTAAAAATTATAACTTATTGTATCGCTTTTCGTTAGAATAAATAATCGAAGATGTTGCTGTCTTTTACAGGCGCTGGAAATTGTATTTCCTTCGATTGTGATAGATTGAAAGTGGGCTTTTTAAACAATCTATTGTACCAATGACTTTTCTGGGGTAGCTGGTATTTGGCTCATGTTGATCAAACGGCGTCCTTTAAACTCCGGTTTTTTGTACGAAGAAAATGGGCGCATGATTGGAAAGAATGTTTTGGATTTGGTAGCTTTGCTTGATTAACAATATTTTTAGTATGGAAATGAAAGAGCCTTTTGATATAGAATTGGGGGATATGGTTTATTCTGTTTTTCCGGAAGAGGAAGATACATATGTCATTTTTAAAGACGGAGCCGAATATGTGAAGATTATTAAGGACACGGATACTACTTGGCTGAAGCTGAATCCTGAAACCGAATTGCCGATGTTTGGCATGGATGAGGAGATCAATTTGATCGGTGAGGCAATTAAAAAAGAATTAGGCCAATAAGTCTTGTAAGTTAAAGATCGTTAAAGTCATTTCGTTCTTATTTTGAGTTGATTATATTAGGGTAATCAATTATAGATATGGTACGTATTGGTTTCCTATTTCTAATCGCTATTTGTATTTATTGCGCTTTTGATGGGCCTCTTCTTGCGCAGCCCATGGATTTTATGTTGCAAGATACAGTAAAAAAGAAAAACGGGAAAGATACGCTTAGATTGGATACGATTCAGGTGGATCCTAAAAATACCTTGGCCGAGGATAAACTGAACCAAAAAAAAGAGGCCTATAGCGCTATTTATTCTTTGGGGGATGCTAAAAACATGGTGAACTTACCTAAGAAAGGCGGAATAGGGCTGAGTATCACTAAGCTTTATAATAAGTTGAGCCGAAAAGGGCGGAATGCAAGAAAACTTCAACGGGAATTTGAACGAGAATATGCGTCCGATATGATCCGTGCAGCATGGTTTCCTTTAACAAAGGAATATACGACATTGTCGGGAGACTCTCTGACTAAATTTAGGCAGTATTATGAACCTTCGTTAAAATGGCTGCAGGAATTTGATACCTACGAAAAGGTTGCTTATATCCGGAAATGTTTGACAAATTATCTTGATTCAGTTGACATCATCCACAAGCAGCTACGCCTGCCTGTGGATGATGTCAGACTGTGATTACATGGGTACGTAAACCAAATATTTTGTATCAAAGAAATCTTCTTTAAAATAGCCTGAAAGCGGATGTAACTCGGCTTTTAGTTTGGATTCTTTGATTTCTTCACTTAGATCGCCACCTTTTAGATAAAGAATCCCGTTGGGAATCCCGTTTTTATCTTTTTTTGCGAATTTGTTTCGGATCCAAGGGGTAAATTCCCCAAGCCTAGTTACAGCTCTGGATATGACAAAGTCATATTTGTCGTCTAGCTGTTCTGCACGGATATGATCAGCTTCTACGTTTTTAAGCCCTAACCCTGCAGCAACTTCACGAACCACTTTGATTTTTTTTCCAATAGAATCCACCAAATGGAATTTGACTTCTGGAAAAAGAATGGCCATGGGAATGCCAGGAAATCCACCACCGGTACCCACATCTAAAATCTGGGTTCCAGGAGCTAATTCCTGAACAAATTTGGCGATACCCAATGAATGCAATACATGATGAAGGTATAGACTATCAATGTCCTTACGTGAAATTACATTGATTTGGCTATTCCAAAAAGTATAGAGGTCTGCAAGTTTGGCAAACTGTTCTTTTTGTATCTCCGTTAATTTCGGAAAATAGGAGTAAATGATATCGACTGTTGGATTCAAAATGTCATGTTTTAAAGGTGAATTATTTCCAGCTTATTTTTTTCTTTTTTCGGCTGAACAAACCATTGATGCAAATATAGAAATAGTAGATGAAGTCTACCAATGGGAGCCACCAAATCAGTTCTTTCACTTCAAGTTTCTTGTAGATAGGTGTAAAAATGACCCATTGCGTGAATAGCCGTAGTAAATAAGCGGTGAGAGGAATGTACCAAAATGAAGGAAATGCAACAGTGACAGCAATCAAAGTGACATAAAATAATACGGCCGATACCAGTTGTGTTCCCAGCATGCGCTGATGACGTTTTTTATAGATGGTAGAAGCGCCAGAATGCCTTGCTTTTTGTTTATAATAGCTTTTCCATGTTGTTTTGGGTGCCGAGTAAACAATAGCCGTTGGAGCAAGGACGATATTGACGTTTGTTGGTGTTGCATTTTGATTGACAAACAGGTCATCATCACCAGATTTGATATGCATGTGGGACGCAAATCCTTTGTTGCGAAAGAAAAGCTCTTTTTTGTACGCCATATTGCGGCCAACCCCCATATAGGCATTACCTTTCAGTGCATAGGCTAGATAACTTATGGCGGTATGGCTGGTTTCGAAACGGATCAGGAGGTTGAGTAAACTACGCTTCTTAAAATAAGGGGAGTACCCCAATACAATCTCGGTTTCCGATTTAAACGCTGAAGCAACTTCCTTCAGCCACTGATCAGATTGAGGAGCACAATCTGCATCTGTAAAGACCAGTGTCTGGTGCGTTGATGCCTTAATGCCCATACTTGCCGCAAATTTTTTACCGTGTTTCAAGCGGATGTGCTCTTTGATATCGACAATCTTTAAATGGCCATATTGTTCCTCAAATTCCTGAAGTATCCAGGGGGTTTCATCCGTAGAAAAATCATTTACAACAATGACCTCAAAATTAGGATAGTCTTGTTCAAGAATGCTGGGTAAGAACTGGCGAAGATTGTCCTGTTCATTGCGGGCACAGATAATGACAGATATTGGTGGAAGATCAGCGTCAGCTTCATGTGATTCAATTTGATACCTGCTCAATTTGCTGTAAACAAATAAGATGTAATACAATTGTATCAAAAGGAAAAGACCTAATATCCCAAATACAATGTAATGGAGATTGGCCAAAAATACATGTAGGTCAAGCATAGCCCACAAAGATAAGCGCATTCATATTCTTTTTATAAAGGAAAATGATAATTTATTATTGAAAGATCCTGTTTGCAAATCTTTTTATAGTATTTTTGCAACATATTTTAGGAGAAGACAGGTGTAATATAAACGCATGTGGAATCTTATCTCCATTGTTTGGAACAGTCTTGCTAATGTGAAGCGGAAAACATCAGCAGATGTCTATCTACTAAAATGAAATTAGTCTGAGGAAAATATTAATGAAATTTACGCTACAAGCACAAGATAAATTATCAAAAGCACGTGCAGGTGTTGTCGAAACTGCACATGGTCCCATTCAAACACCGATATTTATGCCTGTTGGCACCGCTGGTACAGTGAAAGCCATTCATCAGCATGAGTTGAAAAATGATATTGAAGCACAGATTATCCTGGGCAATACATATCATCTTTATTTGCGTCCGGGATTGAATGTATTGAATAAAGCTGGAGGATTACATAAGTTTAATGGTTGGGATCGTCCGATCTTGACTGACTCAGGCGGCTATCAGGTGTATTCACTAACGGAGGTCCGTAAGATTAAAGAAGAGGGTGTTACTTTCCGTTCACATATTGATGGTTCAAAACATCTTTTTACACCAGAAAATGTGATGGATACACAGCGTATTATCGGTGCGGATATCATTATGGCATTTGACGAGTGTACACCTTATCCATGTGATTACGGTTATGCGCGCCGTTCATTGGATATGACTCACCGTTGGTTAAAACGTTGTGTAGATCGTTTTGATAGTACGGATCCACTTTACGGATACGATCAGACATTGTTTCCTATCGTGCAGGGATCCGTTTATAAGGATTTAAGAATAAAATCGGCGGAGACCATTGCTTCTTTTAATCGGGATGGAAATGCGATTGGAGGACTATCTGTCGGTGAACCGGCGGATGAAATGTATGCGATGACGGAAGTGGTTTGTGATATTTTACCAAAAGAAAAACCACGTTATTTGATGGGAGTTGGTACCCCTGTTAATATTTTGGAAAATATTGCTTTAGGTGTTGATATGTTTGACTGTGTTATGCCAACACGTAATGCAAGAAACGGTATGCTTTTTACACAAAATGGTATTATCAATATCAAGAATGAAAAATGGAAAGACGATTTTTCGCCGATTGAAGCGGAAAGTGATTTACATGCCGATCTGTTTTATTCAAAAGCTTACTTACGCCATCTCATAAAATCTCAGGAAATTTTGGGTGCACAAATTGCTTCACTACATAATTTACATTTTTATCTTTGGTTAGTCAATCAAGCTAGAGAAAAAATTATAGATGGTACATTCTATGATTGGAAAAATAAAATGGTGAAGATTTTGGATCAACGTTTGTAATAGTGTCACATAAAAAATAACATATAGATCAAGTACGCTAGCCATTGGCTAACAGAAGTGGAGTCTCAAATCTCATATCTTAATACTCAAATCTAAACATATGCTTTCGTTAATCGATCGTTACATCATCAAAAAATACTTGACAACATTCGTGTTTACCATGGCCATATTTACGGTGGTTATGGTTGTTTTTGATGTGTCCGAAAGATTGGATGACTTTCTGAAATATAAAGCTCCTTTGGATAAGATTATCTTTGAGTATTATGCTGGATTTATTCCGTTCTATCTGAATTTTCTCTGCCCACTAATTAATTTTATCGCAGTTATCTTTTTTACCTCAAAGATGGCAGATCAGACTGAGATTGTCCCAATATTAAGTGCGGGGTACAGTTTCAATCGCTTGTTGCGGCCTTATATGATTGCTGCGACACTGATTTTTGCCGTTTCATTTGTGTTTAATATCTTCATTATTCCGCATACCAATAAAATGAAAGTGGATTTTGAGAATATTTATGTGAAACCATTGAAAGATAATTCCCGGGTATCAACACATATGCAGTTGGATAAGAATAGTTATGTCTATATTGACAATTTCGACAATACAACCAAGACCGGTTATGGTTTTGTACTGGAGATTTTCAAGGGAGATACATTGAAGGAGAAGATGATGGCGGATCGCATTACATGGGATTCCGTTGCGACGAAATGGAAAATTGAAGGATACACCAACCGTGTTATCAATGGTTTGCATGAACGCATGGATAAAGGGACTGTCAAGGACACCACGTTGGATATGAAACCGGCAGATTTTGAATTGCGGGACAATATGTTTACGGCAATGGATACTAAAGAACTCAATATTCGTATTCATAAGGAGGAAACAAGAGGAACTGGGGTGATGAATGATTTGTTGCTGGAGAAATATAAACGTTATGTTTATCCATTTTCCGCTTTTGTTTTAACCCTAATGGGTGTAGCGCTTTCTTCTAAAAAAGTAAGGGGTGGTATTGGTTTAAGTTTAGGGATAGGAATTGGATTAAGCTTTACATATATTGTTTTTATCCAGTTTGCTACTATGTTTTCGCTGAAAGGCGGATTACCACCATTTATTGCCGTATTGATTCCAAATGTGACTTTCCTGCTGGTTGCGATTTATCTGGCAGTAAAAGCACCAAAATAATTGTCGTCTATCATCGTCGATCTAAGTGGACAATCTAGGGAAGATAAATACCGCTCATGATCGTTTCATTGCCATAACAAAATACATTATATTCTATTGAATATGTCTAAAATTCGACTAAATCGGAATATTTTAATTCTGCATTTAACAATCCTTATTTGGGGATTTACAGGGATTCTAGGTAGTCTCATATCTGTTTCCGCAATTCATCTTGTTTGGTATCGCGTGGCAATTGCCTCAGTCTCTTTATTGGTTTATTTTCTGCTGACCAAACAGACAATATTGGTGTCCAGAAAGCAGTTCCTTCAATTTTTTATGGTGGGAGCTGTGGTTGGTTTACATTGGGTTTTATTTTTCTATTCTATCAAGGTATCGACTGTTTCGGTTACATTGGTCACATTGTCTTCGGTTACATTGTTTACGGCAATATTAGAACCTATTATCAATAAAAAACGGATAGCGTTATTGGATATCGTGGTCGGTTTGGTTATTATTGCTGGGATTTATACCATATTTTCTTTTGAAACACATTATTTAGTGGGGTTGTTGGCTGGCCTTGGCTGTGCCTTTTGTGCGAGTATATTTTCCATTGCCAATGCAAGGATGGTTAAAAAATCCAGCCCCACACTGATCACATTTTATGAAATGCTGGGGGCTTGTTTTTGGATCAGCATTCTCATGCTGTTTACAGGAGATTTCAATGCCGAGATGAGGTTGGGACAAGAGGATCTGATTTATCTTTTATTGCTAGGGGTAGTGTGTACGGCAGTGGCCTATGTGATGGGGGTAGCAGTGATGAAAGAGTTATCGGCTTTTACCGTTGCGCTGACGACCAACCTGGAGCCTGTCTATGGGATTCTTTTAGCAATGTTGATCTTTGGACAAAAAGAAACCATGAGTGGTGGATTTTACCTTGGCGCTTGTATCGTTCTTGGCGCAGTGTTCACTTATCCTTATGTAAAAACGAAATTGGAGAAAAGGCAGAAAGATCTTATCATCCGTAAATTGCATTAAAGGATTACTGTGCTTCCTGAAAGTCCGGCAGCCCAGTAATCTTTAATTTTATATCTATTCGCTTCGTTATGGTGTTATTTGTTTTGCTTTTTGGCGCTCCTGATGGTCAGGGGTTGGGCACACTAAAACGTAAATTCGCCGATCAGGATATTTCTTTCCTTGTCTCTGTCTAAGTAGATCGTTGTGAGTTTCCGTTCCTGTCTTCCAGTACTATAATATGTGTAGATTTCGGCCAAAACTGCGGCCGGTCCGGCTAACGTCAAGGAACTGTCGCTATAGAAATCAACTTCTACTTTATACTTTCCTTTCGGTGCTTTTTTTAATAAAAACTGCTCTGGACCGTAGCCTCCTGTAAAATCATTACTTAGACGACCTCCAATTGCTGTTGCAGGGTTGCTATAAAAACACTTTTCTCCGTTGGGGTCCGTTACCCAAAGGTCTATATCTGTATTTTGAGCATTCCAGTTGATGACGACCCGCATGTCAACAGGTAGGTCAGCAACAATCTTCTTGTCCACATACGCTTGAGCAATTGTATTGCTGTGAAGTTCGATGAGATTGTTGATCTCCATAACAAGGATTTCTTCGATACCATCGTCCCGATCGGCAGCCTCCGGCGAATAGTTTTTTGTCAGGATACCATAGAGTTGCTCTAAGGCTTCTTTGTACTGCCCTTTATCCTGTAATACCAGCGCATAATCACGATGACTTTGTGGATCCATCGGTCGCCATTTTAATACTTTAGCCGTTATGTATAAAGCCTTGTCAACATTACCCCATTCCCTGAGTTTGTAGGAAATGGTTTTGTAAAGGTCTGCATTTTCAATTTGCAGATCCGCCATGGTACTTAGAATAAGGAGTGCTGTCTGTTTATCTCCTCGTTTGAAAAAGAAGTTGGCAACATCAAAGTAAAAAGTTGGTGTGCCCATATACTGATCGCGTAATTCAAGGTAGCTTTTGTAAGGATCTTTGGACTGATTGAGCACCTGGAGATAAGCATTATCTTCCTTAATCTCGGGAATACTTATTTTTCCAACTGTCTGGTGACTGAAGGTATTGGTCGCTTGCACTCCAGGTAAGCGGCCTTCGAGTCCTTGGAAAGCATTTACGGTGACTACTTCTTTAAGTTCATCAGTGGATGAGATATCCTCTAGTGCCACTTCGCTGGCTGTTGCGTTAACAGCTCTTGAATTGGCTATTGCATAAACATTTTTGTCACTAGCCTCCTCTGATTTGGATGTCGTGACCGGAGGTGTGGCCACGGGACTGGCTGAACGAGGCGTGGGGATATTTGGAATAGCAATCCCAACTGTTGGAGCGTCTTGGGCAATAAGCGAGTCCATAGACCGGCCGGGCCGATCTCGTTGCGGATACTTGCTTTTTTGCTGAAAGTCAGTATTCCACCAGGATTGGAGCTGTTCGGTGATATCTTGGGCTTGGTCCAATAAATCTGCAATACGTTCTTCCTTTTCTATACGCTGTTCTTTTTTCATGCGATTGAATGCTGCGAGTAATTCTGCAGGTGGGGTAATCTCATAACGGATGTAATCTTCCACATTCTCCAGTACTATTAGACTCGTATTTCGGGTAACAATGCCAAATTGTTTTCCAATGGCTTCAATCTCTTCACGATAGTCTTCGTATTGGATGTCCAATGCTTCTATTTTCTTCTGCGCCCAGATCTGTTGTAGATCGATTTCACCGTTGTCGCGCTGTAATGGAACTTTGATTTCTCTCCTTAGGCCGGCTCCATCACCGACTAAAAGTGTAATTTCTTGTGACAGGTTGTTATTGCCAAGTCCTGAAACAGAAAAATAGGATTGAATAGGTGTACCTTTCTCGGGATATATTTCTGTAAATGCGTGCTTTTCCTTTATGCCCAAAAAGAGAAGATCAATTGTATTTAAGGTGTTATTGGCCTGGTTGGCTGTTGATGCTGTCAAATTGATCATTTTCCCAAAATTCGTTTGCGCAATTTGTTTGAGATTAGCATAGTCTGAGCTGGTTGAAGAGGTGATACAATAAGTAGGCTGATCAAGCACAATTTTGCTCTGGCCAAATGTAGAGAGTCCGTCACTGAAAAAGAGATAATTCGCGCCATGCAGTACTCCGCTTTTGACCTGGCTATAGTCGGTTCCCCCATCATAGACGGTCTGTTTCAGCTGATTTTTTAACTCTTCCCAGTTTCCTTGACGGATTTGAAATGTACGGGCTTTGCTGAAACGAATATCCAAATAACCCAGATCTACTGACATATTCTGATTTTCACTGAAAAACTGATCCAAGAGGCTGAGTTCTTTTTCTAAATCTCTATTCTTGGCACTTAAGGAACGATCCCAAATAATGGCAAGACTGTTGCCCCATTTTTTTTGTGTCTGTTTAGGGATCTCCAATTTTGCATTGGCGAGAAAGTAAAAGCTGCTATCGCGATTCAACTGCTTTAACCCTGAGACAGCATTTTTGTTTAGGGGGAGTTTAATCGCGAGATTTTTTGAGGATTTAAACTGTTGCTTGTGTAATGTAGCAGCGTAATTATGGTTGTTTTCAGAAAATGTCAAAGAACCATCAGGCTGCTCTGTGAAGCTTGGCTTTTTATTGCCTTGGTAGACATTGATGTTCAGCTCGAGGTTTTCGATCATACTGTTGTAAGTCAAGGGCAGGTAATAATATAGCGCCTGATCAGATTCTGGTGTTAGGTTTTCCGAATAGCTAATCTGAATTGTACGGCGTCCTTTGGAAGGTAAGGGATAGATCCGAGTTCTAAAGTTGTTGCCTTCCACTTTTTCGAGCAAGCCAGGATCTACCCGTCGATTTTCTATACTTTCAAAAACTTCGGTGCCTTTGTTTTTGTCCACGGGTACTGCCTGACGTAGCTTCCCGTCAATATCCAGTGCATAACCGCTCACGGAAACTCCTTCTGGCATGGGAAAGGTAAGTTCTCCTTCCAAATCGCTGTTTGTCGTGTTTTCAAAGGTCATGGTCATTGAAGTCTTTGCGATATTTCCAAAGATGCTGACATCTATTTTTAGATTGGTGAGTTTTGTAGCGTCTGTTCCCGGCGCATTTTTGATTTTTAAGCTGGGGACCCCACGGGTGGGTTTTATTTGAGACTTCGTGTCCACATTGGAAAGTACCAATAATGCGAAGAGGGCTAATAGTATCTTTTTCATCTTTTTAATTTTTTAGAGTGATTAGTTTCATCCGTGTTGATGAGCTCGTTTACTCATTAAATTGGTTCCGAACTCTCCTGTTTATTTTTCTAGTGATGCAGTGAAAAAGCAAATTCCATAATGGCAACCTATTTTTATTTACCATGATGATTTGGTCGGTGGATGTAAGTTATTTAAATATTTGTTAATGATTGTCTAATATATGAGGTTTATGTTTGCGGGATAATAGAACAAATTATACAGCGCATTGGGGATTGCTCTTTTGTGTGCTTCCTGCAGTGAGGACGATGTATCAAAGATTATTGATCCTATTGTCAATTTAATTTATCCGGATAAGGCTGTAGCCGCAGATCCAAAAGTATTGGGTACAGTTGGTGAAGTAAAGGTATATAATGGTGGGTACGGATCTTCTATGGTTCGGGATCCGAATGATAAAACCGTATTTTATCTTTTGACGGATCGTGGGCCCAATATTGATGGTAAGGAAGACAATAGCAAAGTCTTTGCTTATCCAGCATTTACACCGCAGATCGGTAAATTTCGACTAAAGGATAATGTGCTGGTTTTTGAATCAGCAATTGAATTAAAGAATAAAAATGGTGTAAAATTAAATGGCTTGCCGAACCCTGAGGGTAAAGGTGGTTCGGGAGAGAAAGCTTTGGATACGAATGGAAAAGATTTAGGAAAAAGTGAAGACGGGATCGATTCAGAGGGATTGGCGAGAGCTGCCGATGGTTCCTGGTGGGTAAGTGATGAGTATGGTCCACATATTGTCCACTTTGATGCTTCTGGAAAGGAGATTGAGCGGATCAATCCTTGGACAACAGGAAAGAAATTACCATTGGTATTTGCTAAGCGTCGCGCAAATCGAGGGATGGAGGGATTGACCATTACGCCTGATGGAAAGACATTGGTCGGTATTATGCAATTTCCACTCTATAATCCTTCAAAAGATGCGGTGAAGAATTCTTTGGTTATCCGTATTGTAACCATGGATATCGCAACAGGAAATACCAAGCAGTATGTGTATATGATGGAAAAGACCGATTTGCAGGCTGTCAGTGAAATTGCTGCGGTGTCTAACTCTACCTTTATTGTATTGGAACGCGACGGTGCATATGCAACAGAAGCAACACGTGGTGATGTGTTCAAAAAAATCTATCATATAGACCTTGCGGGGGCAACCGATATTTCTGATCCTAATAATGGTGTTAATGGTTTGTTCCCTGGGAATAGTACAAAGACGCTCGAAGAACTAAAAGATGCAAAGACCCTGGCGGAATATAATATTAAGCCTGTAACCAAAACCTTGGTTGCTGATTTAATGACCGATATCAAGGAACTATATCCGCATGACAAAGCCGAAGGCCTGGCTGTTATTAATTCGTCTTTAATTGCGGTATGTAACGATGATGATTTTGGGGTTACAGGAGAAGGTTTTTACGAGTCGAAGATATTACCGGCTATAAAGACGGTAGATCAGAATAGCATCTATTTTATTAAATTGAAAACCCCGCTGAAGTAATCCTTAATGTCGATCTGAGCTTCCGGCCCATACTAGCAAGGCTACAAACATACAATAGGAGGTAAATTGTGGAAGGGGGTAAAATTCCGCCAAAATGCAAAAAGCAGAAAACTCCATCTGGCGGAATTTTACCCCTTGTGTGTATTGAATTGCAATAATATTTTTCTTAAAATCAGTGTTTAATGAAAGTTGGGGTCTATTTTTGGGATTCCGATTTGTCGACCCGACCTTAAGGAAAAAGTCCGTCCCCCCTGAGGGGAAAGTAAATACCCTTAAGGAGTTTTTGCAAACCCTTAAGGAAAAAGTCCGTCCCCCTGAGGGGAAAGTAAATACCCTTAAGGAGTTTTTGCAAATCCTTAGGGGAAAAGTCCGTCCCCCTGAGGGGAAAGTAAATACCCTTAAGGAGTTTTTGCAAACCCTTAGGGGAAAAGTCCATCTCCCTCTGGGGAAAGTAAATACCCTTAAGGAGTTTTTGCAAACCCTTCAGGGGAAAAGTCCATCTCCCTCTGGGGAAAGTAAATACCCATGAGAAGATTTTGCAACTCCCAAGGGGAAACCAGTCTTAATGCCGACCTCCGAAAGCAGGGAAGTTAAAATACAGGAGACAACAAAGCTGCTGCGACCAGCAAATAGCTTTGCCGTCAGGTAACTGTTATTCGACTATGATATTGATTCCCGCCATATTGGCTTTATACTTAATTTTTTCGATCAGTCCATAGTAGCTCCAGTTCCGGAGTAGAAATTCATCTTCCTTAGCTACTTCTTCTTTATTGGTCTGGTTGACCAGCAACAGCGTACCCGCTTCGGCTTTGACGCAGATGTCAATAAGCCTGCGGCTATAGAGATGGAGTCGGCTATCGACATAGCGCTTTTCCTTTTCATTGAAATGGTCGAGGCTTTTCAGTTTTTTCCTGCGTCCGCGTCCGCCACTGTTAAAGGCCGCAGCCTTTTGTATGCGGTAGCGGGCAGCCTGGATAGCCATACGCCGGTATAGAAATTCCTCTTTGCTGCCGATCTGATAGTTGTCCTTGTCGATGTTGACCGTGATCGGATGTTCGACCGACAGCGACGCTTCCGCAATAACGTGTTCTTTCAGGGTATGCTGCTTTTTGGGGAGCTCCAGTGCCAGCAGCAAAAAGATCTTACCTTTAACAATCTTGATCGAACTCGTGCAGATCTTGATCTGACCGACCAGTGCACGCTGGAGCAGTACCCGTTTATCGGAGCGGTCCCTGCCCAGATAAGTGCGGAATGGGAGTTTGAATAAGCTGAGCTTAAAATCACGGCCTTTTTCATCATTGCTCAGTTTGACCTGATCACCCGAGAAGGGGATAGGCATGTCCTTTTTATAGTTCCGCAGGGATTTTTCACCTTTCCAGTAAGCTGTGCGGTCAGCACTGAACACCCGGTTGAGCGTCATGTTCATGGCCGAAATAATGTTGGACGGCAGCTTGCCCTTGAAATATAGGTTAAGTATCCGATAGGTGGTGTTCATCGTTGAGGATGTAAAGATGCCATCGGGATCTTTTTTAAAATCGGCGAGTTTGACTTTGATGTCATCTCGCAGGTAGATCAGATCCCTGATCTGCTCCTGGATATACTGGTGTGTCAATACCATGTTTGATCCTCGGTATACAATATCTTGCCATTCGAACAGTTTTTTAAAGTATTCGGAGCTGTGCTAGAGGGCTTGGGATGTAACTGGCGTTTTCTTCTGTTTGACCTTTTTTCTCTTTAGATATTGTGCACTTAGTTCGTCAAGCACTCAATACAGAACTTAACCCGCTGATGTTGTTTCGTGTTAAAACTTGATTTCTTTAAAATTTTCATCAAATATATTATCAACTCTTTGCAGGAGAATATTCTGAAAAATAAAATAGCAAGTAACAAATTCATTATGCTGATTAAAAGGAATATTCAATTGAAAGGAATTATACTCTGTATTAGGAATCTTACATTTCAAAGATCTCGATTCACAATAATATAACTCATATACAAATTCTCTGCTCTGTTTTTGGGTTTGAAAGAATGTAGCATTTGGATTCCATTTCGTTGAAATACCAAATGAATTGTCTTTAATAATGCCACAATACTTTTTTATTAATGCATTGGTCTGCTCTGACGGCAAGAAATATATTTCGTTCGAATTCAGAATATTGATAGAATCCAGGACAGATTCGTTTAAGATATCAGTGTCTACAGGCAAAAAATAACTTCTTTCATAGTAATCAATAACACGATTTAACGGATTAGATTTTATTTGTTGAATTTCCTCCTTTTTATATTGCTTAACAACATAACCCTTTAATATCATCTCTGAACAAGAATCTTTATCTATTTGTGCTCTTAATGGAACAAAAATTAGATTGTTTACAAATAGAATTAGATAAAAATACAGTTTCATGTTTTATTTTTTTGTATAAATACTGGCTTCTATTATACGTGATTTTGGATCATTATTTCTGGTGTCACGTCTCTGAAAAATTATCCTCGTAAATTCTTTAGATGTACTTGGATAAGAATGGGTTGTTGTGCTTCCTCCTATTTGACTATTTGTAGTCCTTGACAGCACCTGATTCATAGTACTTGTGCCATCTGAATGTTCGCCTCCTAAGTTATGGCCTATCTCATGTATGGAAACTCCTCTTAATAGGGAGCTTTCATTAAGCCCTTGTGCAGCAATCCCTTCTGCTATATTGACTCTGTTAAACAGTATAGTTCTATTATCTGCAGAGCCATATTCTTCTCCGGTTCCGTCTACCTTAGGTCCGACTATGTTCCCGTAATACCTTTCTTTATCATTTTGATCAGTAAACTTATTAGAGTAAGCTGCCTCTTTCGCGGCGTCTAAATCTGCGACTCCCTCTGAGCTCAGATTATACTTAATATAGGAAACTGTTCCGTCTTCATTTTTAATCTCCACCCCATCCTTACCCCCTAATTTGTTATAATCCTTGATTGCTCCATCCAAAGCCTTTACCTCTGATTTATTTAGGCTTCCGGTTACATAATAGTATTTTGCGGTTATAACATAAGGATCCTCTTTAGTACCTGTACCGGTTAACATTCCATCCCTGCCATCCGGATCAATTGTATTAATTGGGTCATTAAATGTATAGTTGTAAGGTGACCAAGAGGCGTATCTTTCTCCGTGAGGGTCTATCACATTCCACCTGCCAATCTCCGCATCGTATAATCTGGCCCCGTAATCGTAGCTATCCCCAAGCTCGCCCTGTATCTCCTTGCCGTTATAAAGATATTTGTTATTTCCGCCAGCTACAACCTTCCGCTTGCCAAATGGATAATAGTTATCACGCTGTATCACATCAACTGCTGTAGCACTGCTACCACGTTTTAAGGTTGCCCTCACATTACCTAGATGATCTGACAAATTGTAGTGGTATACATAGTTTGCTCCGCTCTTTAGTGCATAGCCTGCTGAATTGTGGATAATATCGATAGCGCCATTATTGTACTCGATACCGCCAACATAGTCCCTTGTTGTTGTCACAACGCTGGTCGTTCCTATTTTAGACACTTTTTGAAGCTTCCTGCCAGTAGCATCATATAGAAAGCTTACATTCGTACCTGTCTTAGTCGCCGTCTGCGGCAGATTCAGGTAATTGTAGGTAAAGTCGATCCCCATACGGTCAGTAATCGCATTACCATTGGCATCATAAATATAGTTGCCTGTCAATCCTCCTGTAAGACTGGTTAGTTTATTACCTATGTAAGTATAGGTAGTTACAGGTTGTGCATCACGTTTCAGGGTCTTAATATTGCCCATGCCGAGATCATCATAGGTAATCACTTCACTCATACTTGCAGCGCCTGTAGGAGTACTCACGCCACTCAGCAATCTATTCACCTTATCATATTGGTAGCTGAATGTATTGGGCATTGTCGCATCATCTCCCCACAGCTGTTGGCTGATATTACCGTTCCACTGTGGGTTTGTCCCGTCCTGGTATTTCAGCTGCTGGCTGAACCTGGGCGAGCTACTCTTGGTCAGCCAGCCCCGTTCATTATACGTATAAGTGGTAGTATTGACAAAAGTTGTCTCCAATCCCGACTTGCCAACAGCGGTACTTTTAAGTTGGCCGATCTCATTGTAACTTTTTGAAGTTAACGTGACCTCTGCTTGCGCACCTATTTTTTCTTTTTCCACGATCAGTCTGCCCATATGATCATACTCATTGGTGGTAACGATAGTAGTCGCAGCACCTGTCTTTGGTGTATGGACCCGTGTACTGGTGAGCAGTTCGCCCGGGAAATTATAAGTATTGGTGACATAGTCCTTACCTTCCAGATGGTTTTGTGACGCAGTTTGGATGACCCTTCCATAATCATCGTAGTACATTACTGTTAGCAACGGTTGTGTAGCATCTGTCCGATAGACTTTTGTCCCGGTCTGCAAGGATTTGGTCTTGACACTTCGGGTAATACCGCTGACCGGAAGTGTAATAGCTCCGGTAAAAGCATAGTCGTCATAATAGTTAACGATACGCGGCATGATGGTGATACCCGTGCCCGTTATCGGAAAAGTAGTTGAAGGAACGGGGTAGTCTGCTCCAGAACGGGTCTCCCACAATGGACCCGTTCCGGCATCCACCAGCGCGCTCACATCTGCTCGTGTAAGCTTGACTGTATTGGTATACAGTCCTGTGGAAGTGATGCGCCCAAAAGCGTCGTATCTGATATAGGTCCATTCCTTGCGGACACGTTGATTTGCATCCTGTGTCAGCACAACCTGGTCATTCTTGTTATAAACCAGATACTCCCAGCCCTTGCCGGGGACCTTCTTTTCTATTAGCCTTCGCCGCCCATCATATTTGTAACTATAGATATAATTGTCAAAATTAGCAAAAGTAGGATCGGCGGGAAGCTCACTAAAGCCCGTAGCAGTAACAGCTGGTGGAATAACGTAACGTAATTCACCGAAATCGTCATAGACATAATAAGTATTGAGCGCCTTGGTTTCGCTCTCCCATACCCGCTTAAGCACCACCCGTCCCTCAAAATCTTTGTATTCATCCACGGATCCACTCCTAGCTGTGGTATTGACTGTATTTTCGTCCCTGAGTGTGGTGCGGTAAAGCTTGCCAACCAGATAATTCGTTGTTCCTGTAGCTCCGCTGGTTGTTACCGTCCATAGTCTGACGGCATCGAGCCCGGCAGTCGTATTGGTTCCATAGCTGGTCTTTACCGTGTGTCCTGTGCCGGCGGTTGGCAATGGTTGCCAGGCCGCACCCGGTGCTCCCTGCTCCAGTACCCTACTCATCGGACTATTCTCAAAGACAGTAACAGAATAAGGATATGGGGTCCTCACTATTGCTGCATCCCAGCCTCCGCCGACTTTATAGTAATCTGACTGACTGGTCTTCGCCCCCGCTTTGAAACTTCCATTATTTCCGCTCTGTTCGGCATAGGGAAGATATTTTACACTTTGCCTCCCAAAACCGTCATATTCAATATGCTCAACGATATCTTTCATCGTTGGGCTTCCTTTGGTGGAGACCGACTGTACTTTTCTTCCCAATCCATCAAAATACACGATCTGCTGAATGATGTCTGCTGTGGTGGGGGCTGTGGGAACTGTCGTATAGGGTTTTCTAAATATATTGGTAATAATATAATTCTGGTTTGCACTCGGTGCCGAATTTAATGGCTGGTGTGCAATGCTACTAATGAAGATTCGCAAATCCTGGCCCGAGGCGACCTGAAATCCTGATTTCAATGTGACACTGCCGGTCGCAGAGATTTCACGCTGACCGCTATAGGCATCCAGTACTATATCCTGGCTAAATGATTGGCCTACTGTAATAGAGCAACAGGTAAGTAGTAAAAAATATAATTGGCGCATACTCTTCAATCTTAGGCTTTTATATTAAGTTTTAACTCTATATAAATATACTTTCAAATTACTAAATTACAAAGCAATTCGTATAAAATAATTTTTTAATAAATTGTTTTCGAAAAATTGGAACGATAGATAGAGTATTAACAACATAAATTAGGCGATTACAATATTTATAAATATAAAAATATTGTTATATTGTAATAGTAAGGCTGGCTACAGGGTTTGCGCTCTCTGCTTGCCGGCTACAAGGCCCAAAATAAAAAGCTGAGAATACAATAATGGAAACTTCGCAAACCTATCCGTATCAAGATGTTGTCACACCGCTGCTTCAGGGTGAGGTATGGAAGGATATAGTAGGATTTGAAGGCAGTTACCAAGTTTCCAACCTTGGTAGGGTAAGGTCACTCGACAGAACAGTATCCCATAGCCGATGTGGAACCCAGTTTGTAAAAGGGAGGATTCTAAAGCAGAATCTAAAAAAACACTACAATCATTTCAAAAGAGACTACATTTACATACCTCAGATCGTGTTGATGCATGAAAACAAAACATATTATCTTATAGTGAGGCGACTTGTATTCTTTACGTTCAATGGTTGGAAGATTTCCCAAAAAGTGCATGGAATCATAGCTTCGATTGACAATAATGGCCTCAATTGCCGGTTAGAAAACCTGAAACTCCAAACAAGAGGTGAGCAGATGCAGCGATTAATAAAAGAGGACCGAACGGATTTTGCAAAAAGAAAACCTCCCAATAAAGACATTAAACCTACTTTTAATCTGTATAAACCGGTAAGCCGATGTAGCATTGAGGGCGCTGTGATCCAAACCTATCCCTGTATTGCGCATGCGGCCGTACAGTTCAGCTGCTATGAAAAGGGGATTTCTCAGGCAGTTAAAAATGATAGCCTTTATAGAGGATTCAAATGGAAATTGGCGTCAAGAGAAGTTTTGGACAATCTTATCTCCCAATATCCGAAAACCAAAAGAATCCGTAAAAGACGGCCGTGATTCTTTGTTTTAATGTTTTCATTATCCCGAACTTACGTTAATTAATGTTTTTACAGTCGATTCAAAAGTAGGTTTTATTGTCAACTTAATTGAAGTTGCTCGAGATTTGAGTGATGAATTGAAAAAATATTAAGTTAGTGCTAGGTCATACTCACTTATTTCAAATGTCAGAATCCACTAAAATGAATATAAAGGATGTTTCATAGAATTCATGACAGTTTTGGAGAGTTCGATTTTGTTCTGAATAAAGGCCAATCTGAATTTAAAAGAAATGTTAATAGTTGTACACACATAGTTGATCTATTCTTTTACAAAAGGGGTAACATCATTACTATTCAACCTGAGATTAGAATAAAAGAACATCAAATTGAAAAAATATATAGATCTGTTTCTCAAATAAAAGACAGACCTTATTTAACGTTAGGGAATCATTTGTTTGAGATTGTGAAATATATAGATTATGGTATCGAAATTAACGATTCAGAAGAAGAAACCCGTGATTGGCTCGTAAAGGATAATAATAATATTAATAAGCTGGTGGAAGTCATTCCTAGATATTTAAAGGAGACAATATTACCATACTTTGATCAAAATAGCTCTATTTCTAGAGTTGATGAATTATTGAACAAATACCCAAGGGAGCTTTCAATTCATAACGTGATGTACCCCCTTAGAGCAAACATTGCAATAATAGCTGCAAAATTAAATCAGAATCCTAAATTTGACGAATTGGTTGAAATCTACGATGAGGAGCTTTTAGATGCAGAGGAAACATATAGGATGGAGTTTGTGAGATTAAAAAAGGAACTTAAATTGTAAACGGTTAGAAAACAAACGGTATGAAACTACTTATAAATAACGTTGTGAAAATATTATCCTACTATAGGCAATTAAAGATCGATTCAATTATTTATATATCATGAAGTCAATTAGTGCTTTTTTGAAGTCAAATAAAATTAATTAAATTGCTTAAAGAATATTGGAAGCTGGATGAGCTATTAATCGATGGTTTAAAAGTAACCTATGCTGTTTTAGAGAAAAGTATTAAAATGAATATAATATGAGTTGGGATATAGTGCTTTTTAAATCAAGACAGGCTATAAAAGATCTGTCTAATCTTGATGAAAACGAACTTGAAGTGACAGACTTTAATCAGGTTCTTGAGAATTCATTCAAAGAAATTATAGTGGATGGAGATCATAGGGAAATTATTGGGGACGGTTTTTCGATAGATTATTTCGCGTCTGAACCAAACAGTAATTTCATGCTTAGCTTATACGGAGAAAAGGCCATGCATATGCTAATTGAATTAGCTAAAAAGCATGAATGGCAAATTTATGATTCTGCTTTAGACGCTATGATCGATTTAGACAATCCTGAGAATAACGGGTATGAAGATCATAAAAATTATGTTCAATATATTGTAAATAAAGGCGATTGTTAGTCATTTTCTGATGGTTTTTATTTGCATATCTATAACAATATTCGGAATCTAGTTTTCAAAAAAATATGACGAGTATGGATGAACAAGAATTCAAAAATATTTTAAACTTACTATATAGCAATCAGATTGGCGAAATTGAGAAGATCTTGAAATCTGGATTTGGAATTAATGAAAAAGATAAAGAGGGAAGGACAATATTTTTTTACGCAGTGATTGATGATAATCCTGCTTTGGTAAATTTCTTTATTAAGAAAGGGTTTGAAGTGAATGTACAAGATAATTTAGGATGGACTCCATTACATTACTGTGCGCAAGATTATCAAAGTGGAATCGCAAAAATTCTTATTGAAAATGGTGCCGATCTTGAGATTAAGGATAATTACGGAAATACTGCTTTATTTCGGGCAACATTTGCTTCACAAGGTAAAGGGGATATGATCAGATTATTACTGGAACATGGAGCCAATCGAGATAGTAAAAATAATGCGGGTGTGAGCCCATTGCAACTTGCAAATACTATAGCGAATTACAATGTCAAGCAATTTTTTGAATGATGTTCCAGAGTGAATGAGTAGACGCTAAAATAAATAGTTTTTTTAAGTTGGACATGGCTTTTTAATGTGATGAGTATCATATTGTCAGAAAAAGAGATTTCATCAGTGGTAAGATTGATACCCTTTGAAAGATATAAATACTTTCTGAAAAGATTAGCCGATACAGAGCGTATGTATACTTTAGTTAACGGTAATAACGAATATGCATTTTCCGAGGTGGAGAATAACTATTTGTTTTCTATATGGCCATTTATAGAATATGCGTTATTATCGGCAGTCGGCGAATGGGTAGATTATAAAGTAAAAGAGATCACTTTAGAAGAGTTTGAGGATGAGGTAATAGATTGGCTCGAACAAAATAATTATCTAATTAATGTGTTTTCCGTTGATTCAAAGGTTGGTTTCGTTGTCAATTTAATGGCGTTTGTTCGGGATCTTAGTGAAGAGTTGAAAAATTATTAGATGTATACAACGTTAGGGCTACCCTATGTTAGAGTAATTTAAAAACTAGATTTGAAATGAATAATGAATTATTTCAGGAATTAGTAAAGCAACCCGAGGGAATCAATCTCGATTTTAAACTCCTTACATACGACTTCAAAAAAGGAGATGAAAAGTTTATTAAAGATATATTGTCATTTGCGAACACGATTAGGACAGATGATTCCTATATTATTTTTGGTGTCGAAAATTGTCATGGTATAAATAATTTAATTGGGGTGAATGAATTCCAAGATGATGCCATTTTACAACAAAAAGTTAAAAACAAAGTCTGGCCCAAACCTATTTTTTCTTCTCGTACCTTCGAATTTCAAGATAAAGTATTTGGTATCATTAAAATTCCCATCCATAACTATGAACGGCCATTAACGGCGACCCAAAATATGAAAGGAATAGAGGTAGATACTGTTTATGTTAGAAATGGCTCTTCTAATGCTGTTGCAAATGCATCAGAAGTTATTGCTATAAACCAATGGATGAGAAAATTGTCGGACAATCCATCTTCCCTATCATTGGAAAATCGATTGAATATTTTGATTTCGGATTTTGCAGATACGAATATACCTTTGTCGTATACGATCGGAAAAGCTAATCAATTAAGCCATGATTTTAATGATAAAATGCTCAATTTATTTTTAGTAAGTGAGCTTTTAGGATATTCATTTTTAGAAAGTGAATCAGAAAAATTTGAATATCGAAAAGTAAGAGCGCCTAGTACCCCTTATGAAATTCAAATTCCCAGTTTCGGGCGATTAACAAGTGATCAGATGATCGAATATATGACTAATAGAGATGAATTTAGAGAAATCGACTTTTTCTTTAGTAAGTCAATTTTTGAAATAGAATCTTATTTGAAAGAGCTTGAAATTCAACCTAAGCTATTAATACTTAAGTATGCTAATAATATAGTTTTTGAAGATGTAGTTACTGACGTTCAAGATGCCTCAATTTATTTTAGCTATCAAATGGTTAGTTCCATGTATGAAAAAATTAGAAGAAAGGGGCTAGAGATTCTTCTTGGCCTTAAAAATTTAAGATAGATTTATTTTATACTCCATTCGCTTTCTTTGTCTTTTCTGGGCCAACAATAGTTCTAAAGAACATATATCGAGGAATTGTTTTTTTATGGATTTTAGATATGCTTCTAGAAAGGAACGATCATGAAAGAAATATAATTAAAGCACCCTAGGGTGCTTTAATTATTATCAATTAAAATTTAATTATCTAACCTAATTTGTTACAGCAGATTGTTAATTTACCTGTTGTACTGCCAGAAAATCCTTACTTTCCAGTTCGGAATAGCCCATCAGGTATTCGTCTACTTTCCGTGCGCACTCGCGGCCTTCAGAAATCGCCCAGACAACCAATGATTGGCCTTTGCGGCAGTCGCCAGCTGTGAAGATATTTTCCACTGTAGTTTGGTAATCTTTATCATCTGCCAAGATATTCCCTTTTTCATCCACGCGTACACCTAATTGCTCTAATAGTCTTTGCTCGGTATGCTGATAACCGATCGCTAATAAAACGAGATCCGCAGGAATTTCACGAATTTCGGATTCGCCTAATCTTGTCCGGCGTCCAAATTCATCGACCTCGTATTGCACCTCTTTAATTTTTACCGCTTTGATGTGACCATTTTCGTCGTGAATAAACTCTTGCGTTTCCGTTGCCCAAAGCCGTTCACAGCCTTCTTCCTGTGAAGAGGAGGTGCCAAATGTCACCTTGTCCATTGGCCAGGGATTATTTTTCAAACGTTCTTTTGCAGGAGTCGGTTTACGGGCAATCTGTGTGATGCTTTTGGCCCGATGGCGGTTGGATGTACCGATACAGTCTGAACCTGTATCACCATCGCCAATGACAACGACATGTTTATCTGTTGCCAATATACGTTCCTGTTCGATATTGATGCCGCTTACCTCTTTGTTCTGCTGTTTTAAGAAGTCCATGGCAAAGTGTATCCCCTTGGCTTCATGTCCGGGTAACTGCATATGCCAGGGTACAGTAGATCCAGTAGCCAATACTACGGCATCATAAGCTTTCAATTCGTAAAAGCTGATGTCTTTTCCTACCTCTGTATTTACGCTAAATTCAATCCCTGACTCTTTCATTAAATCAATCCGGCGGTCGATAACAGACTTTTCCAGTTTAAAATCCGGGATACCATAGCGAAGTAAGCCACCGACTTGATCATCACGCTCGAAAACTGTGACATCATGACCAGCTTTATTTAACTGTGCGGCAGCAGCAAGTCCAGCGGGGCCTGAACCGACAACTGCGACACGTTTACCCGTTTTTAAATAGCTCTTATGTGCTTTAACATAGCCCTTTTTGAATGCAATCTCAATAATATGTTTTTCAATTTCTTCGATTGTGATCGGCGTGCTGTGGATGCCAAGCACACAGGCGGATTCGCAAGGTGCAGGACATATCCGGCCAGTAAATTCTGGAAAGTTATTGGTTGAGGTCAGGATCTGGTAGGCCTCCTCCCATTTCCCGTCATATACCGCGTCATTGAATTCAGGAATAACATTGCCCAATGGACAGCCTGAATGACAAAACGGAATACCGCAATCCATACAACGTGCAGCCTGTTTATTCAGTTCATTATCAGAATATCCTTTATTGAATTCTTTGAAATGCTGCACACGGCCTTCAACAGCTTCTTTTGTTGGAAGCACGCGCTCAAATTCTTTAAAACCTGTAATTTTTCCCATGATCTGTGCTCCCTATTTTATGCTTCTACTAATTTTTGACGAATGACATTTTTGTATTCCCTCGGGAATACTTTAATGAATTTATTTTTCTCCCGGGCCCAGTTTTGTAAGATAAAATCTGCTCTACGGCTATTGGTCAACAACACATGGCGTTTCAGTAAAGCTATGATAGCGGTTTCATCTTCACTTTCCAATGGGTCCAAGTCTACCATTTCCTGATTGCAGTTCTCGCGGAAGTCATCATTGATATCATAAATCCAAGCGATACCGCCACTCATTCCGGCGGCAAAATTGCGTCCTGTTGCACCTAGGATAAGCGCTCTTCCTCCGGTCATATATTCACATCCATGGTCACCAACACCTTCGACAACAGCGGTAGCGCCTGAGTTGCGAACCGCAAAACGTTCGCCAGCCTGTCCATTGACAAATAGATGTCCCGACGTAGCACCAAATAGCGCAACGTTACCAATAATGATGTTCTCTTCTGGTATCAGACCGCTTTCGGTCACTGGATAAATTGCGAGCTGAGCACCAGATAGGCCCTTACCAACATAGTCATTGGCTTCGCCCTGCAATTCAAAGGAAAGTCCTTTGGTAGAGAAGGCTCCGAAACTCTGGCCTGCAGACCCTTCGAATTTGAAATTAATGGTATTGTCAGGCAATCCTTCGGATCCATACAATTTGGAAATCTCATTGGAGAGCATTGTGCCGATGGTACGATCCGTATTTTTTACCTTAAAGGTTCCAAATACCGGAGTCTTGCTTTCCAAAGCTAATTTGGATTGTTTCAATAATCCCCAGTCCAAAATCATGGCCATGCCGTGATCTTGTTCCTCCGTATTGTACAACGATTGTCCTGGTTCATTGCGCTCCACATGTAGGATATCCGTAAAGTCGATTTTCTTTGCTTTCCAATGATCAATATTCTCACGTTTTTTGAGGAATTGTGCACGGCCCACCATCTCGTTAATGGTCCGGAATCCAAGATAAGCCATTGTTTCACGTACTTCTTCGGCAAGGAAAGTGAATAGGTTGACGATATCTTCTGGTTTTCCAGAGAATAATTTGCGCAATTCGGGATCCTGGGTTGCCACACCTACAGGACAGGTATTTAAGTGACACTTACGCATCATGATACATCCACCGGCAACTAAAGCTGCTGTAGAGACCCCCCATTCTTCAGCTCCTAATAGGGTTGCGATAATAATGTCGCGACCTGTTTTTACCTGACCATCGGCCTGTAAAACGACACGGCTACGCAACTTGTTTTTGACAAGGGTCTGATGTGCTTCGGCAAGCCCCAGTTCCCATGGCAAGCCCGCGTGTTTGATGGAGCTAATCGGTGAAGCACCTGTTCCGCCGTCAAAACCTGCAATGAGGATGACATCAGCATGTGCCTTGGCAACACCTGCAGCTATTGTTCCTACACCGGCTTTAGATACCAATTTTACATTGATCCTTGCCTGACGGTTCGCATTCTTTAAATCAAAGATCAGCTGTGCCAAATCCTCTATGGAGTAAATATCGTGATGCGGTGGCGGTGAAATCAGGCCGACACCAGGTGTAGAGTGTCTGGTTTTTGCAATCCAGGCATCCACTTTAGGACCAGGTAATTGACCTCCTTCACCCGGTTTGGCACCTTGGGCCATTTTGATCTGTAGTTCATCCGCTTGTGTCAGATAATTGGACGTGACGCCAAAACGAGCCGAGGCAACCTGTTTAATTGCAGAACGCATAGAGTCCCCATTTTGAAGCGGTTGATAGCGCAATTCATCTTCACCACCTTCACCTGTATTTGATTTGGCACCGATGCGGTTCATGGCAATGGCAAGTGTACTATGGGCTTCGTGGGAGATAGATCCAAAAGACATCGCTCCTGTAGCAAAGCGTTTTAAGATTTCACTGGCGGGTTCTACCTGTTCCAATGGAATGGAATTGCGGTGTTTTGCAAAATCCAATAATCCACGGAGGGTAAACATATGTTCTTTCTGTTGGTTGATCTTCTGCGCATATTTTTTATAGGTCGCATAGTCTCCCGTCCGACATGCTTGTTGTAAAAGGTGTATGGTATCTGGATTCCACAAGTGACCTTCGCCACGACGTTTCCATTGATAGATACCGCCTTCTGGCAATAGATTTTGTGGGGTACGGCTTTTCTCAAATCCACGCCAATGTTTTGATAAGGCTTCTTTGGCTAGATCATCAAGGGTCATACCACCGATGCGCGAAACTGCTCCGCAGAAAAATTTATCGACGACAGACCTGTCAATACCAAGCACCTCAAAGATCTGTGCGCCATGATAAGATTGCAAGGTTGAAATCCCCATTTTGGAGAATATTTTCAGCAAGCCATTGTTAACGGCTTTGACGTAGTTTTTGGATAGCTCGGGCCAGGTAAGTTCGGTATCCAAGGTATTTTGTTCCTTCATGGTGCGGATACTTGCCAAGGCCATATAGGGGTTGATCGCAGTGGCACCGAATGCCAATAAACAGGCAAAATGGTGCACTTCCCAAGCATCACCGGCTTCGACGACTAGTCCTACAGCACCACGGTTACCTGTTTTGATCAAGTGGTGATGGACCGCTGATACTGCAAGTAAAGAAGGGATGGCTGCATGTTTGGAATCAATGGCACGATCCGAAAGTATCAATACCTGAAAACCATCACGAACAGCATCGTCCGCATATCTGCATAAGCGCTCTAAACCTGCCTCCAGGGAGCCTGGCTTTCCGTCTGAACGGAAATAAGACTGAATGGTTTTTGCCTGAAATAATCCGGTATCAATCGAACGTAGTTTTTCAAGCTCTTTGGAGGTTAAGATCGGATGTGGTAGAGTGACACAGTGACAGAATTTTTTGTCCTCGATCAGGATATTTCCGGCATTACCGATAAATGTCGCCAGGCTCATGACCAAACGCTCGCGGATTGGATCGATCGGTGGGTTGGTCACCTGTGCAAAAAATTGCTTAAAGTAACTGGAAATATGTTGTGGCTGATCGGATAGTATCGCTAAAGGAACATCTGAACCCATCGAACCAGTAGGTTCATACCCCGTCAAGGCCATAGGTGTGAGGATTGTTTCGAGATCCTCCCGGGAGAAGCCAAATGTCTTTTGATATTTGAAGACAGATTCTTTGGAAAGATACGTATAGGTGACACGAGGCTCTTCCAGTTCTTCCAGCTTAATTTTATAGTTGTCCAGCCAATCGCTATAAGGTTGTTGATTGATCAATTGATCTTTGACTTCGTCATCGGTTAAGATACGTCCTTGCTCCATATCGACAAGGAAGATTTTGCCTGCTTGTTGACGTCCTTTTTTAATGATGGTTGATTCTTCGATAGGAAGCGCTCCAGCTTCGGAAGCGACCACAACACGGTCGTCTGAGGTTACAGCATAACGCAATGGGCGTAAACCGTTGCGGTCTAAAGTCGCTCCGATATGTTTACCGTCGGTGAAACAAAGTGCGGCTGGACCATCCCAAGGTTCCATCAAAGTTGCGTGGTATTCGTAGAATGCGCGTTTAAGCGGATCCATTTGTGAATTACCATCCCAGGCCTCTGGCACCAACATCAACATGACGTGGGTGAGACTGCGACCACTGTGTAAAAGAAGTTCCGCTACATTGTCGAGACAGGCTGAATCTGACTGACCACGGTCAACAATCGGAAGGAGGATTTCCATTTCATCCTCAGTGAAATAAGGCGATGATAATGCCCGCATACCCGCGTAAAACCAATTGAGGTTACCTGTTAATGTGTTGATCTCACCATTATGTGCCAACATGCGGAATGGTTGGGCAAGAGACCAAGAAGGAAAGGTATTTGTCGAGAAGCGCGAGTGTACCAGGCCAAATGCCGATACTACACGGGGATCACGTAAATCAAGATAATATGTGCCGACTTGGTAAGTTGTTAATTGACCTTTGTAAATGATTGTTTTGCAAGAAAGCGATGCAAAGTAAAGTGGGAGAGGGTATTCTTGTTGTTGTTTAACTTTTTGAATGATCAGGCGACGTAGAACAAAAAGCTTGCGTTCAAATTCTTCAGTGTTTGAAACTCCGTCTGGTCTGCTAACAAAAAACTGGACGATTTCAGGTTCGGCACTGAGTGCTGTTGGTCCAATACCTTCACGATTGACTGGTACTGGACGGTAGCCAAGGAATTTCATGCCCCTTTCCGCTGCCGCTTCTTCAATTAAGTCTCGACATATTTTGTTCATGGCTTCCTCTTTGGGAAGAAAAACCATTCCTGTTCCATAATACCCCGGTTCCTCCAACTGTATTCCTAAGTTGATACATTCTTCCCATAAAAATTCATGTGGTAGCTGAATCATGATACCCGCTCCATCACCGCTTTCAGGATCACAGCCACAGGCACCACGATGCTCCATATTTTCCAGCATGGTCAGCGCGTCTTTTACTTGTGCGTGTGATTTATTCCCTTTAATATGGGCGACAAAGCCTACTCCACAGGCGTCATGCTCAAAATTAGGGTCGTAGAGGCCCTCCGTTTTCGGTCTTTGTTGAATCATCTTTCCTTTTCAAATATTATACATTGCTAATATAGGAATAAAAATGGTAAAAATTATAAATATTATAACAAAAATGTATTTAATTTGATTTTATCATTTCTTTTAATCTTTTTTGTTGCTGATATTGTATTTAGTGTTTGCAGTGGTTAATAGAGGTTGTTGCACGCGTGAATAATGCATCATGTGGCAATAATTTTTTGTGGGACATGTAAAAAGCATCTCAAGATTGCGATAATATATATAAATTAGGCAAAGTATTGCATATCGTGTGTGCAGGTATCAAGATGGCTTAATTAAAGAAAATAAGATGAAAATAACCGAAATAGAGATTTATCGACTAAGCATCCCTATGGAACCATTTGTTATTGCAACTGGAACCATGGATTATGCACAAAATACCTTTATACGTATCCGTACAGATACTGCTCTCTACGGTGTAGGTGAATGTTCCGCCTTTCCGATGATTGTAGGTGAAACACAGGATACCTGTCTGGTGTTGGCGCGTGACTTTGCCAAGATCTGGAAGGGAAAGGATCCATTGGCTATTAGTGAACGATTGGCCGAGTTGGATTTGTACATCGCTGGCAATCGAACAATAAAATCTGCATTCGATATCGCGTTGTACGACTTGGCCGCTAAACATGCCGGTGTTCCACTTTATCAACTTTTGAAGGGGACTAAACGAGAAATCACAACCGATATTACCCTAGGGATTGCTTCTCCGGAGGAAATGGCTGTAAAAGCCAAAGGTCTGCAAGATGGAGGAGCGGTGCTGTTGAAAGTGAAATTAGGTAAAGAACCCAAAACAGATGTGGCCCGTATCCGTGAGATACGTAAGGCTGTAGGATTTGAGATGCCTATCCGAATCGATGCAAACCAAGGCTGGTCATACGAGGATGCCATAGCTGCATTGCAAGGCTTAGAGCCCTTTAAGATTCAATTTTGTGAGCAGCCCATGCGGACATGGAATGATGACCTTTTACCGCAGTTGCGCACAGAAACCATTGTTCCTATTATGGCAGATGAGTCTGTTTATTCCCACCATGATGCCGAACGTCTGTGTAAAGCGGATGCCTGCGACTATATCAATATTAAGTTTTCCAAATCAGGGGGTATTCAGGAGGCTTTGAGAATCAATAAGGTCGCAGCAGAATATGGGATAAACTGTATGATTGGTGGCATGTTGGAATCTCGTTTGGCACTGGCTGCTAAAGTCCATTTTGCCTATGCTGCTCCCAATGTTAAATTTTTTGATTTGGATACTTGTATGGTTGGTCATTTACAAGATCCGGTTATCGGTGGCATTCAGTATGATGGCTACAAAATCCATATTTCAGATGAATCGGGTATCGGTGCGGATATAGACCAAGCATTTTTGGACGACTGCGAAAAATGGGTGATTTAGTTTTTGCTTTGAAAGTATGAATAGTATGAATTGGGGAATCGGTGGTCAGGAGATTGCTGTCCTTATTGTTATCATCCTTTTTTTAGTAGCGGCTTATTTCTTCTTCTCAAGGCTGTTGAAGAAATAAAATTCTGTATTTTTTTACATTTGTTAAAAAATAAGTACGCGGGAACTGTTTTGGAAGGAGAGAGGAACTAAAATAGATAATATTCAGTACCTTTGCGCTACTTATTATTTTATAAAAGTTAGAAAATATCATGAGTACTCAAAAAGGACCTATTTCTCAATTTATTGAGCATAATTACCGTCACTTTAACGCAGCGGCATTAGTAGATGCTGCAAAAGGTTACGAGGAACATCTGTTGGATGGTGGAAAAATGTTGATCTCTTTAGGAGGGGCAATGTCTACAGCTGAATTGGGTGTTTCTTTATCAGAAATGATCCGTCAAGATAAGGTACACTTTATTTCTTGTACAGGTGCTAATTTAGAAGAGGATGTGATGAACCTTGTGGCACACTCACATTACAAAAGAATCCCGAATTATAGAGATTTGACAGCTGAGCAAGAAAGAGAGTTATTGGATAACCACTATAATCGTGTTACAGATACTTGTATTCCGGAAGAGGAAGCTTTCCGTCGTTTGCAGAAACATCTTGAAGATGTGTGGCATGCGGCAGAAGCGAAAGGTGAGCGTTACTTACCACATGAATTCTTATATCAAGTGGTTAATTCTGGTATATTGGAACAATATTATGAAATTGATCCAAAAGACTCATGGATTGTTGCTGCTGCTGAGAAAAACTTACCAATTGTATGTCCGGGATGGGAAGATTCAACCACAGGTAATATCTTCGCGTCAAATGTGATCAAAGGTAAATTGAAAGCGAGCACCGTTAAATCAGGTATTGAGTACATGATTTATTTGACAGAATGGTACCGTAACAATTCCGCTGGAAAAGGCGTAGGTTTCTTCCAGATTGCAGGTGGTATTTCCGGTGATTTCCCAATCTGTGTGGTTCCGATGATGTATCAAGATCT
>JAITLV010000174.1 GCA_031277685.1 Sphingobacterium sp.
CTTTTTCTGGTGAGAGACTGATCAATTTCTGTGTCGGGGCTGTATAATATCTGTTGGTGATTCGAAGCAGGTACGAAGCAGGTACGAATAAAAAGGTATCTTGTGTAGCAAACTCCTGGCAAAGGTAATCGATCTCGTCCCTGACGATTTGCACGTTCTTGAACTGCTTTGTCCTCATGAGCCACCTTCTGTAGGAATTTATACGTGACGTTGTTTTTGGTGCTGCCCGTGCTCCAAAGACAAAAAAAGCTTTCTGATTTCTCAAAAAGCTCTTTTGTCTTGGCGGAAGAGGCGGGATTCGAATTTCACGTTTCTTCATATTATTGCCTTTATTTTATTTAAATGCACTTTTAGCGTCTACATTTGTGAATTTCTTTCGCAAATTTGGTGCTGTTTTAGGTGCTTTTTTTGTAAAATTCCGTTATTCAAAATACAATATAAGTATTTATTAGCAATCTACATAATTACAGGGAAATTAAGAGGTCACGATTGAGATTTGGTTGTTGATTTGAGATTTTGGAAGTTTTGCTCAAATAATTACGGCAACCACCAACCTGCTAATTCGAGTAAATTTGATTATTGGTGTCTATTTCATAGAGATCTTTTAATTGCCTCAAGGACTTTTCTTCAACGACCTTTGTTCAACCCGCTATGTTTATCCGCGAAGCATCTTGGTTTTGAGCTAATCAGCTCACAGTGATTTTTTTTCATTCTTTAAGTGAAATTTATCGTTTTTTGATGGAGACGAAAGTTAAAAATGTAAATTTATAAGCATTAGCTGCACGATAGGAAAGAAATATAATATACCGGCATTCCTGAAATATCAATGTGAAGGCATTCTCAAACGATAGCATTCAGGTGATTCATTATGACCAGCAAAAAGAGATTTTGCTGAAATCAGATCCAGTTGAACTGGATTTCTACCTGATTGCCATGATAAATAATATTGAGGTGCAACCCCCGATAGCCGAGATGTCCGCTTCTTATCTTTTCTTAGATAGACCGGGTAACCTAATGGAATGGGATCTCTCGGAACCCTTTATGGGATATGTATTTTTATCAATGAAAAGATCTTAAAAAAATATGCAAAAGACTATAGTTTCACGGGCTATAATAGGCATGAAGCACTCTTTCTGACTGATCGGGAAAGTCGTATCCTTTTCGATCTTTTTATCAAAGCCTATGACGAATTCTGTCAGGATGGTTTTTCCGAAGACGTGCTTGTATCCTATACCATGCTGATCCTCGCCTATACCTGGAGATTTTGATACCATTGACCATCCAAATTCGAAAACCGATGACCATTCAATTCAGATAATTTTGACCATTTGAATATTATGCTGAGAAGTCACAAATCCATTTTTACTTAGTTTTTATGGTTTTAATCGAAGCGGTCAATTTGCCTCGGAATCGTATGGTCTCTATATCCGAAATCTCTATTCAATCATCGCTATGCGTGAAATTGCTACAGAAATTCTGTATGTTTAAAGTCTATTTATCTTCTTTATGTGTAGATTTCGTTCTTATGTTATTGATTCAATTTTTGGAATTTCTAATCTAAAGAAACGGTCATTTTAAATGATATAATAAATTTTCATGGCAAGTAGAAATTTGAATATAAGAAGATGGGAATAGACAAGGCTCAACAAATGGCGTCGAATGGAGATCGCAAAAACTTTGCAATGTCAGATGAAATTGAGATATGGTTATCGAAAATATGGAATGTCTATATAATAAAACATCTAACTGTTTTTTAAAATCGGACATTGTAAAAAGATATTACTTAATATTCGACTTTTTGTTTTACTTCGACATTATTGAGTTGCTGAGTTGTAAACTAATAGTCTTTATTTCTTAATGCTTTAACTACTGCTTCGCTTTTAGAATTAACCTGGAGTTTTTCGTAAATTTTTTTGATATGCGACCTTACGGTGTCCATAGCTATAAAAAGCCTATCAGCGATCATTTTATAACTATAGCCTTCCACTAACAGATCCAATACTTCCTTTTCTCTGGTTGAAAGATCGAAACTCATCGTTTTTGTGGCCCTTACATCAGCTAGCATATTGAGTACCTGTACGGCTATTGAAGAGGTCATCGGTGCTCCTCCATTTAGGGCATCCTCAATGTATTCTAGGATTTTTGATGGCGGTGTTTTTTTTAGAATATAGCCATTGGCTCCAGCTTTTATTGCTTCGAAAACACTGCTGTTGTCGTCAAATACGGTAAGCATGATAATTTTTCCCTTAAATCCTGAATTTCGTAGGAGTCTTAATCCAGCTATCCCATTTATAAAAGGCATATCTATATCCATAAGAACAAGATCTGGGCGGTGTTTTTTAATATCTTCAAGTACATTTGCACAATGACCGTAAGCGGCTTCGACTGTGAATTTTGGATCACTATCGATTAGAATGGACAATACCTCCCGCAATTGGCTGTTATCTTCGTATATAAGAATTTTTGTCATCTTTTATGGGCTAATTTATCGTGAATTTTTGTTCTGTGCCACCACATAGAAATGTGATTGCTTTTATGATTAGATCCTTATGGTCAACCAAATGATTGTTCCTAGGTGCGCACTGGAGGAAATTTTTAGGGTACCCCCCAAAGCTTTGACTCTTTGCTCCATATTAAATAAACCATTACCGCTATGAGGCTTGCTCGTGTCAAACCCCCTTCCGTTATCTTTAATCAAAAGGTCGATATATGCTGCCTCCACTCGGATGGAAATATCGACCTTGGTCGCTGCTGCATACTTTGTGATGTTATTTAATGCCTCTTTATAGATCAGGAATAGATTGCGACGCTGTTCCATGTCTAGTATTATATGGCGAATATTGCCGTCAATGGTAAAGGTAGATTGTATCATGAGCGGATCCAAAATTGAAGTCGCATATTCGCGCATTCGAGCCACAATTTTCTGTAACAAGTCATTGTCGGGTTTTATACTCCAGACAATATCGTCCATGGCCTGCATCATCTGTGAACTGTTTTTTCCAATCCTATCGAGAAACGATTGTACAACATGCTGCTCATCCGAGAGATTTTTTTTTGCCACTTCACTCAGGATATGGATAGAGGTGAGGGTTGAACCGACATCGTCATGTAGATCGCGCGCTACCTTCTCACGAAGACTGTGCACTTCCATCAGTCTATGTAAACGATAGCGATGCAAAATATAAAAACCAAGCAAAATAACGAAAACTACTATTGAAAGAAACCACCAGCTTTGGTAAAATGCGGGTCTTATAGTAATAGGGAATTTCGTTATAGGGGAAAATTGACCTTCTTGATTTTGGGAACGAAGCATAAAGACATACTGTCCAGGAGAAAGCGAGGCAAAATTTGTGGTTAGCTGCGGTTCGCATTGGATCCATTTACTGCTGGCACCCTGTAAACGGTAATAATATTTCAGATTACCCTGATCTTTGTATGAAAGTGTGGAATAAGAAATGGTAAAGAAATTCTGCCAATGTTCCAATGTTACACTACCCAATTTAACCAATGAATCTACCGAGAGGTAGTTGTCAAAAAGCTTAAAGTCTGTAATATACATTTTTTTTGGGTTAGCGATATTATCGAATTTTGTGGGATCAACAATGAGGATATTCCTATCGCTACCAAACGCAATGGTTCCGTTTTGAAGCTTAATGCCATGGATTAATAAGTTGGCCGCATTCGGCATGTTCATAAGGCTATACCGATTGTCGAAGGAACGGAACTCTTTTTTATTTGGGTCAAAACGGCAAATGCCCGTAGCGGTAGTCATCCATAGCATTCCACGATTGTCCGTTACCAATGCCATCACGATATTTTGTGGCAATCCCGCTTTTGTATCATATTGTGTGATATGGCCAGCCGAAATATCCAAGATATCTAATCCTGAATAGCCTGCAATGGCAATTTGATGATTTCCGACTATGGCAATGTTCCTGATTTTAGATGAAGTAAGGCCATTGATCCCGGAAGTATAGCGTCTTGTCACTTTTCCTGATGCAACACTGAGTGCAAATAAACCTGAACCAGAAGTACCAATCCATAGAGTATTGTTATAGCCCGGACGTATACAGGAAATAGCTGATCCCAGATCGTTCACTAGAGTAAATCTGTCTTTTTCTTTCTTGAAGACTTTTCCGTTGTCCAAGCCAAACCAAACTGAACCATCATTTCCGATTGCGATCTGTCGTACCGACTGTTCCTCAAATATCTTAGGGACGAGAAACTGAGCAATCTGTGTTTTTGGATCAAATAAGATCAAACGACCGGATCGACATCCAATCCAAAGATTTCCAGATCTGGGATCCTGAGTTGTGGTCCATATATAATTGAAATTCGAATCCTGTAAGGGGGTGCCTTTAAATATTATTTTACGTATAGCATCATTCGATATTATGTCCGAATTATATTCATAAGCGGCTATTTGTTCACCCCAGGAGCTGACAAGAATCTGATCGGAGCCCCAAATAGCTAGATCTGAAATGCCAGCATTTCCAAATAATTTAGGTTCAAAAATATAACGAATATTATCTTCAACCGACATCATATAAAGCCCATTGTCTGTTGCCACCCAGAGAATATTGTCGCGATCTACATATACCTGAGCGACTTTGTTTATCTGTGCCGCCGGATTTTTGATATTACAGCTTAAAGGTTGTGTAAACTCTAATCGGTTTTCATTAAACTGATGAAAAATATCGAGGCCGTAGGCCCAAGTCGCGTTTCTGTACTCAAAAAAGTCATAGAAGTCGTGGTAGTTGCTACCCATAGGGGACTGAAAGCCAATTAATCTTTGTTGATCATATTTTGGACCAAATAGATAGACACTGCCATTGGTATGGCGCATCTTTGTATAAACAAAAAAACGAGATTTCGAATCGATAAAAAATCGGGTAATATTTTTTAGTGCGCAGAGTTTTGAAGAGGTGTGAAATGTTTTGTCTGCTGGATCGAAATAGCCCATACCTTGAAGGCCAGATATCCAGATCTTACCATTTTTTCCATATTGAACCCATGTAGGCTTCCAGTCGGAAGGAAAGTCAATACTACTTTTGTTCGATTCAAATTTTCTTTTTGCTTCGTTAAACATCAAGATATCCCTACCATGTATAATCAAGAATATCTGCCCTTTTTGTTGAATTATACGTATCTGGTAACGCTGAAAATCGTCTCCATACCTATCAATCGTAATATTCTGTATTTTATTGTTTTTTGGGTTGAGTAGAAAGAGTTTATGCTCCAGACGAAGTAGGATCGATTTAGACTCCTGTGTTAGTAGCAATTGATCGACCGGAATTTCAGGAAGCTCTGGAATGATCAGCCTCCGAAATCGGACTCCATCATAACGTAGTATCCCATTGCTTGTTCCTACCCAGATGTAACCATCATCTGTCTGTACGACTGTGTTAACAAAATTATTTGCCAAACCATCCACACGGGTGAATGAGATAGCCTTTGCTACAATGAGCAATGGAAGAAAGGTTAATACAAGAATTAGGTAGGGGATAAACCTTTTGCTTGCCATATATGGTGTTTATATTGTATAAAAATAAGTTATTCTATCCAAATCTTCTATTGACCTGCAAAAACATTTTTACCAGCTACTTCCGCAACCGCTGCACGATGTAGTATAATGCACTCTTCCGATTTAGAGAAGGATAATTCCAACCAACCATAATAACGTTCTCCATGCTTTTCAATTGCAAATGGAAGGTATTTATGAGCTGAATCCTTCCAGGGGCCACTCCAAAAACTACTGCCTGAGAGAGGAATATTTTTTTTTGCAAGGACAATTGTTGATGCAAAGTGCCAGCTATGGTTTGGAAAAGAATATTTTCCAATGATATCGCCTGCGGTAAGTGAAGGTGTTTCTTCTTCGGAATTCACTGGAGAACAGGTGAATGATCCATCCCGAAATGAAAAACTGTGATAGTCGCATCGGTTGATGGGATCCCCGATAAGTTCAGTTTTGAAAAACAAATCTTTTAATCCATCGCCGTCTATGTCACAGGGAAAAGTTTCTGGGAAAGTAACGCTTACATCGCCGAAATCTTTTATTTTCATTTTGGGCCTATAGTTTGGCAAGGGGAGGTCCTCTTCATATGAACGATGGCATGCGGTAGGAATATACAGGGTCACTATTATTAAGATGTACCTGATCATATTATTCTTGATTTCTTGTCCAAATGTTGATATCCGTTTCATTAGGAAGAAATGCGAAGTAGGTAAATTTTTCATGTCCGTTATCTTTATTCTGCTCGTTGTTTTAAATCCTCAGCGCCGCCATTTCTTCGGGATTGTACGGGTTTTCCGGCGCCGAAATTATAGCTATAGGAAAGCATTATTACTCTTGTGTCTCTTTTTGCATTGAAGTTCTCTATGTAATCATTATAGACGGTATTTCCACGATAGTAATTGGTTCTGAAGAGATCGTTCATCGAAAGCTTTAGTGCATTGTTACTCTTGAATTTTTTCTGCGCTGCAATATTGACTGCGCCAAGCGGCAAAATGTGGGCAAAGGCATATACTTCTGCTGACCTGTAATTAGCAGCTAATTCAATTGTATAATTATTGCTCAGTTTAAAACTGTTGACCACATTCATGTCGAAGTTAATGTTTCCACGCTTGTCAATCTGTGTCCCCGAGATATTGCCGGTATAAGTGGCATAGTATAAGTTGATATTGGTATTTATATCCCAGCAATTGCTTGCTCTAATAGGAGCAAGGAGGTATATTCCATAGTGGGCGGCGGACTTTAAATTATCGTCGGTTTGTACGGTAATATTCTCTCCATTTTCAACAATAGGTTTTACGACGGATGTAATATTGTTTGAAGTTTTGCTGTAACTCAATGTGGCGATATATTTACTCTTCAAGCTGTAGGTGAGTTCGATATTTTGGGAAGTTTGTGCGTTTAGCTCAGGATTCCCTGTTTTATAGGTAGTTGGGTTGATATAATATTTGAAAGGATTCAGCTGTATATAACTTGGTCGTGTAATTCGTCGACTAACGCTAATTTCTAGGCTGTTGTCTGTGTTGATATCAAGTGTAAAAGCAACATTGGGGAAGAATTGCAGGTAGTGTTTCTTGTTTAGCTGACCTGTGGTAAGCTGTGTTCCACTGACATTTGTATGCTCTGCCCGAAATCCAATAGTACCTTTTATGTTTGCCCATTTTTTAGATAGGCTTCCATAGAAAGCATGAATATATTCTTCATAAATGTAGCGGTTGGATTTACTTTGATCAAGTACAGGTACTTGCGCACTATAATCGTGGAACTTCATATCATTATCAGATTTTACAAAGCTTGTCTTAATTCCAGTTTCTAATTTCCAGTTCTGTTCAAATAATTTTGTCAGGTCACTTTTTAACGAATAGATATTAAGCTGTCCGCTAATGTTACCTTTTAAAAGGTAAGGGGTGGAGTTGCTGTCATCGTCCAGAAATGTTGTTGTGGTCTTGAAATTTTGGATGGAACTGTTGAAATAACGGATAAAATCTACATCGGTATTTAATGCGGAACCTAACGAATCTATACGGTATTTATGGTTGAGATTTAGTCCCAAATTTCGCCAGTTATTTCTGTTGCTGCTCTGTGTTGCTGTTTGATGGGTAGCGTGATGCTTTTCATCCAAAATGGTGGTCTGGCTATCACCATGTGGCGTGATCAGATTGCCATTAAAACTGATCACTGCGCCGACCAGATTTTTGCTATTCAGATCGTAGTCAAAACCACCCCTAGCACTATGGTTGCGGGAATCGAGTTTTGTAAAATTATCCTGAAGGTAAGCTTTTGTAAAATCGCCACGGTTATAGAAACTCCGATCCAGAACAAGATCATTAAATACTTCGCGGTAGGCAAAGTTGTAGTTGGCAAATAAGTTGATTGCGTTATTACTATGATTTATGCTGATACTATTTGTGTTTTTAATAAATCGCCCCATACCAGCGGCTGCGGAGATTGTTCCATTTGTTCCCTTTTTTATCCCCTTTTTCAACTTAATATTAATGATCGATGTACCAGCTGCATCGTATTTTGAGGAGGGGTTGGTGACAAATTCAATTTTTTCAATTACCGCAGCTGGAATTCCGCGAAGATAATCTACCAAAGCATCAGCTGTAAGTTGCGTGTTTTTTCCGTTAATCTGTATAAGGAGATTGCCTTTCCCTCGTAAAGATATATTGTCGTTGCCGTCCACATTAACTCCAGGTGCCTTTTCTAATATTTCAAGGGCCGTACCCCCAGAGTTCTGAAGACTATTTTCGACATTTAAAATTATCTTTCCTTCCTGGCGTTCAATATAGGGACGTATTTTGGTAATCACGACTGTTTCCAGCCTATTCTCACTTACACGTATGGTTGGGAGAAGAAGGTTCTGATCTATAAGTTGAAAAACTTCGGAATTGTAGATGTCCGACTGTTGTTGACTAATTTTAAGAAAATAAGACCCTTTGGTGAGCTTTTCAAACCTGAAAGTCCCATCGACATTGACAAATTCTGTCTTTATCAGTTTGCTAGCTGAATCAAAGAGGTTAACTTCAAGATGCTGTGTGCTCGCTGCCTCCACTTTTCCCGACAGGGTATAATAGGGGGATCGCGTCTGTGCATTGAGCTTGTTTGCTAAAACGATCAGTAGGAAGATGGATACAAAGAATATATATATTTTCATCTGCGTAAACTGTTAAGTAATGGTTCTGATGGTACTATCATTCGAATGTATCTCGAACCTTGTTTTTTAGGATTGATGATTTGACACATATTTCTTAAAAATGTGGTGCTTTTACATACTATTGGAGTTCCATATAAAAAGGGGTGGAGACATTCGTTTTCAATCCTCCATTATAACCTGCTGATTCTGGTTTGAAAAAATAAGTTAGAGAAGTTTTATATGGGGTTGTAGTCCAAATATCACGGTAATCGGTAAGAAGTACTGTCTTATTGCCAGATTTTGCTGTGATCACATATTTGCATTGTGGAATGTCAGTGATGGAATAGCTGGTTTGGCCTGTTTGGATCGTAAATTCTTTTTCCGTAATCTGCGGATCGCTTCCGTCAATATATTTATTCCCGGCAACAGGTGTAAGCGTGATTTTTACAGTTGTCCCGGCCGTCATCGCTTTGGCCCCTTCAGAAGGTAAATTTGTGAATAGCAATGTTCCTCCATAATATCCTGCTCCAGGGTTATTTTCAGACAAAGGGACATCATTGATACGACCTTTAAGCTGCAGCTTAAAATTTTTGACTTTCCCTGCTTTGTCGAGGCTAAATGCGTTGTAATCACCATCTTCTGGAGCTACGCGAAGATGGAATGTTTGGCCCTCATAGTCGATGTCAGCCCAGGCATATATGTTCCAGCCTCCCAGATCAAGTTTAGGTGTAATATATATACCATCTCCACCTGTAAATACATCAAATGATGTGTCGTATAGTACATGATTTACTACCCTTACTTTAGCGTTGATAAATGGCCTGTTTTTGCTGTCTTTCACGAGACCGGTGACTTTAAACTGATTTTGTTCTGAGGGTTGTCCGATAGAAGCACTACTATCCTTTTTGCAGGCACCAAATAGTGTCATGCTGGAAATTCCGATTATGTTAATTAAAACTGATATAGAATACATTTTCATACTGTTAAAATTTTAAAACTAATTTTTAAGCGCAATCAGATGGTAAACAATTAGGAATCTCGATATGTGGTATCGGATTCCTAACTGTGAAAAAGGTTTCGATTGACTTTATTTTATAGAATGAATTAGGGTAAATAAATAAACTTTTTGTTGACGATCTCAGCGTCCTTATGGGGTTTAACTGTTTTTTCTGAGGCAGTTAAAGGATAACCATTTTGGTCATAGGTATAGCTTGTTGTCACGACTTCACTGACTACCCCCTGATAATCCTCTGTTGTTTCAACAACAATATTATGTTTGCTATAGATCTGGTTGAACAAGGAGAGATAATTACCAATACTGTAGAGAAAAGGATTGATTTTATCATCGTATGCGTATTTAACCTTCATCATAAGTTTAAATGTATCATTATCTCCGGGGCCATACAGCTCCATTCGATCGACATCTCCGTTTACATTATAAAATAGCATCCGTCTTAAAAATGGTTCATCCTGTTCATCATAGCTGATGATTTCTATGGGCTTATTGCCGTCATAGTGATAAAGATTTGATGCTGCTACGGTTTGGCTATTGGGACTATAAAACTCTTCCTTCACGAGTTTGTCTGTCGTATATATGAATTTAACTTTTCCTTCAGGCAGAAATACCTCCTGTGGTTTCTTGTCAGTATTATAGTTGATTTTAGTGCTTGAGAGGGCGCCATCGGTTATGTCGAGGATTTCTGTTAAGGCCTCATTGGCATATTTAAGCTCGATGGAATTTTTGGCGTCAATCTCGATCTTTTTCAACTTCCTAAACGAATCATCAATCGGATTTACTGTATCGGAACTATTTTTGCTGCAGGAAAAAAGCGCGAATACCGTAACTACGAATGTTACAATGGAAGCTGTTTTGAATATGCTGAATTTGTTTTTTGTTTTTTTCATAATTATTTTATTTGTTTTAAGGGAAACACGTAACGATTTATTTTAACATTTGATTGATATCTTTCATTGCCAAAATTAGAGCGTTCTTCAATGGAAAACTATCACATGTTTGGGGGATTATTTTTAGATATTTATTGAAGTAAAATGAGAGGGGGATATACGATGAGCATTTTAGAGAATATATAGTCAATTCGTTCTTTACGAGGTTAATTGTTTATTTCTCATTTCTATTTGATAGATTTATTTGTGAAAATAGGTTTACTGTAAATGATTTTTACTCCGCGTGTGCTACTTTTGCCTAAGTCTGCTAGTATTCCCATGTGTATATATGTTTTGTCCGAAGCATAGGACAAAAACAATGATATATTTGACCTTTTCATCGAACTATGTTTTTTATAAGAATGTTATTGGGAGCATTAAGCTCCCGTTAACCTTATCTGTTATTCAATTGTAAAATATCGTTCCTACTTGGTTTTCGCGGAGACTAGTTTTGATTTAATTTCGATATTGGGATAGATACATAACGGTCTGGTTGGGTCACTATCATATGTCGTCCCTCACTTTGTAATATTAATTTTAAGATTTGCTTAGCCAATTAGACATTCCTTATTGGCAGTTATTTTTGGCAGGAAAAGAAACAGGAAGTTCTTTTCCCAGCAAGCTGAAGTTTCCGGTCAACAAGAAATTAGCATCAGCTACAGCTCCTTCCTAATTTCCATTATATGGTTCACTTTTTGTTATGTATAAAGTGGCATCTGGATTAAGTGGCATATTGAAAAAATCTCTCCAATCCCCATCTTTTGCCCTGACTATCCGCAGGTTCTTGAACTTTCCTGTCCTCATGAGCCGCTTTCTGTAGGAATTTAGGATCAAGCAGCATTCTTGGGGGAATACAAAAAATTTCCTAGTTTAGTTTGTTTAATACAGATATCCCTTGCAAGACGCCGAACGTAAATTACTATCCCTATTGATGCCCGAAGGGCT
>JAITLV010000191.1 GCA_031277685.1 Sphingobacterium sp.
ACTATTCACAAGCGGATGGATAATATATCTGTTTTATCCTATCAAAATGAGGTCAAAGCAATATGGGGTTAATCCATTTTACTTTTTCTTTATAATATATAACAAGGAGTTTATATCCAGGACCAACATGGGACTTGATTAAGGTTTTCTTTGCTAAAAGAGGGCAGAAAATATATCGATCTTAAGAATACTTTGGGCACAAAATTTAATATATTAATTTTAAACAGAAGAGTCATTTGTAAACTACAAAGTTGAAGGTTTTTTTTATCAAGAATGACGAATCTTAGGAACCTTCTCCAATAGTTTTTTTTGATATCTGGATCGTAATTCCACATTAATTTGATATTTTTATTTTATCAACAATTATATACGTATGATTGAGGTTTTACATCTTAATATTTCGCGGAATATCTCAAGTTCTCAGACTGACATTTCGCAGTTTTGCAACTTATTCCGTCCAAAATCAATTCAAAAAAAAGACTTTCTACTGCGGGCTGGCGAAGTATGTAAATTTGAGGCTTTTATAACTAAAGGACTCTTTAAGGTGTATCACATTGATACGAAGGGCACGGAGCAGACATTATACTTCGGAATGGAAGATTGGTGGCTCACAGATATCGATAGTTTTTCCAACCAGACACCCTCTCAGCTTTTTATTGAAGCTATTGAAGATAGTGAGGTGCTGATTATTTCGAAAAAGGACAAAGATTTTGCCTATGAAAATTTCCCTTTTGTAGAAAAGCTATTCCGGATCATGACACAAAAAACCCACACTGCACTACAGCGCCGAATGATTGATAATCTAGGTAAAACCGCGGATCAACGTTACCTGGATTTCATTGAAAATTATCCTTCGTTAAACCAGCGGCTGACCAATTTGCAAATTGCCGCATATCTCGGGATCAGCCATGAGTTTCTAAGTAAAATAAGAAAGAAAACAGCAAATAGAAAGTAATATATATTCGAGTACCTCGCGATTTAAACAACTGCAAAAATACTGTGCTACCGAAATAGAGCTGCTCTAAAGCATCAGCATAGTTCTGTTGTATTTAATAATTCTTTTGTGCCATACGCTCCCTATTTATAGCAAACCCCGAATCCCCACCTGCTATTTAATTTTTACGATTTTCATTTATTGAACTTGTTCAATGGTAAACGATGTCCGTGTACGGTAATTTTGTCTCGAATAAAATGAAAAAAAAAGATGAAATCATTATTAAAAACAAAAGTATTAACATTTATAACATTATTGAGTATGTCAACACAAGCACAAAATTTTAGAAAATTGAACGCAGGAAAGTTTAATTTAGACGTTTACAATGCTTCTGAGAGCAGTTTCGGAGTAGCTTCTGTCGTTGTTTCCGGTCAGACAGAAGCGGTTTTGGTAGATGCGCAATTCACTTTGGCAGATGCTGAAACTGTAGCAAAGCAAATAAAAGATTCTGGTAAGAAGTTAAAGGCGATTTACGTGTCGCATAATGACCCTGATTTTTATTTTGGACTGGAAGTTTTTAAAAGATATTTTCCTGAGGTAACTGCATATGCTGCACCTAAAGTTGTAGAGGAAATTTCAAGAACAGCACAAAAGAAATTGGATGTCTGGGGCGGTCAATTAGGCTCAGCGATCACGAGTAATGTAGTATTACCACAGGTGTTAAAGGGAAATAGTATCGAGTTAGAAGGGGAAAAACTGGAAATTATCGGGTTGGATGAATTTCCTTCAAGAACATTCGTTTATATACCTTCCATAAAAACCGTACAAGGCGGTATAAATGTATTTGGTAATTCATTCAACCTCTGGATGGCAGATGCACAAACTGCAGAGGCACGCAACAAATGGATCAATGTATTGGATAAAATTATAGCATTACAGCCTTCAATTGTCATTCCGGCACATGGAAAAAATTCGGATATTTTGGATCTAACTTCGGTTAAACACAGCAAAGAATATATTCAGTTTTACGAAAATGCTTTGAAAACAAACAAGACATCTGTCGCATTGGTGAACGCAATCAAAACCCAATATCCGGATCTTACCTTTGAGACTGCTCTTCAGATCGGAGCAAAAGTAAATACTGGCGAAATGAAATGGTAAATTGATCGGTATGAAATTATTAATTCACAGCCTGATGGTCTTATCTCTACTATCGGGCTGTTCAATAAGAAATAATAAGATAATGACAAATTTAGAAATTGTAAAAAGTACCTACGAAGGGAAAACTTCGGAGGAAAACGGAAGAGCATTAGCAGCGCACGTTGATGATAGTGTTCAATGGACTGAAGCTAAAGGCTTTCCCTATGCGGGAACATATGTGGGATTGGAGGAAATTACCAAAAACGTTTTTAGTCGTCTTGCAAGTGAATGGATAGATTACAAATTCACGCCAGAAGATTATGTCGCTAGTGATGATAAAGTGGTTGCCTTTGGATCCTATACAGGAATAAATAAAGCAAGTGGAAAACCATTTTCGGCCAGAGTAGCTCATATTTGGCTATTGAGAGAAGGAAAAATCATCAAATTTGAACAATTTGTGGACAGTAAAACTGTCGTAGATGCAATGCAATAGTGAGGATGAGTTTAAAAAAAATAAGGCAATGAAAATTATACATATCATGGATCCCCTATGTGGATGGTGTTATGGTAATACAGAAAATACGGTAAAACTATATCAAAAATACAAAGACAGGTTAGACTTTGAAATCATTCCAGCTGGAATGTGGACCGGAAGTAATGTGCGGAAACAATCGCCACAGATGGTTAATTTCTTTCTCAAACATGATGCTGTCGTAGCAGCACGTACAGGAGCTGCATTTGGGAAAGAGTATGCAGCCCTACTGGAACAGGAGATTGACCTTGACAGTGAGGTTCTAATTGAGCTCCACTAACTAAGTTATTCTCGACACCACTCGCTATTTTAAATAAAACATAAAAAAGCCACGTCTCACGACCTGGCTTCTAAACTAAACTTAAACATATGATTCACTAATTGTCTGCTACCGATCTGACCGAGCAGACAACTAGTTATTAAATACTACTTATACGAATTGATTGATTTGGATACTTTCCAGTCATT
>JAITLV010000254.1 GCA_031277685.1 Sphingobacterium sp.
GTGGTTTCTTCCATTGGTTACAAAGCCAAAGAAATTACTGTCTCTGGTACAACTGTTTCAGTACAATTGGACGATGATCAAAGCCAATTGGACGAAGTTGTCGTTGTAGGTTACGGTACTATGCGTAAATCTGATGTGACAGGTTCCATTGCTATGGTCAAAGGAGCTGACATGATCAAAGATCAGAGTTTTAGTCCTTTAGATGCCCTGAGAGGAAAAGCTTCGGGGGTGAACATCTTTTCTAATTCCAGTCAACCTGGAGCGTATGGAAATAGAGTCGTTATCCGTGGTGTGGCTACGATCAACTCGTCTTCCAATCCTCTTTACGTTGTCGACGGAGTCGTGATGGAAGATTTTAATTTGTTGAATCCGAATGATATCGAAAATATTGAGGTCTTAAAAGATGCTTCTTCTGCAGCTATTTATGGTGCACGTGGTGCAAATGGTGTTATCTTGGTAACAACAAAACGTGGAAATAAAGACGGATCTAGAACAATTAGTTATCAAGGATCAGCCGGAGTTAGTTCTGCTCAACGCTACATGGATGTGCTGAATGCACAGGAATGGGTGGATGCCTTTATGATCGGATTGGAGAATGAAAATAAATATCAGGGAAAATCCTGGTCTTTGGATAAAAAGACCTGGTTTAATGATGCAAACTATTTTGATGGCAATGGTAACCCATTGTACAACACGGATTGGCAAAAAGAAGCAACGCGGACAGCCATTTCACATAATCATCAACTGAATGTACAACAAGGTGATGAAAAATCTTCTGTTGGTGCATTTTTGAATTATACCGACCAACAAGGGATCATGAATAATACCTGGAACAAGCGGGTAAATGCAAAAATGGCTTATGATGCAAAACCGACTTCTTGGTTATCTACAGCAATTAATTTAACCGTTAATCACACTTGGGGACGTTATACGCCAGAAGATGGCGGTGGACAGGAAGCTCGTCGTACCATGATCGAGATGATTCCTTGGTATCCAGTTTATGATAAGGACGGTCTCTATACGAATTCGTCGTCATCGACTGTAGCCGAACAATTGGGTTTTGAAGGTATGTCCAATCCAGTCGCCATTCTGGATTTGCAAAAACGAATGCGCTACAATACGCAAATTTTTGGAAATGCGGCATTAACATTTCATCTAGCCGATGGTTTGGATTTGAAAACACAATTGGGGATTGACCACCATAGAAAAGATTATAAGGGATATTCTTCAAAGCTATTAAATAATATTTCCAGGCCGAATGGCTGGGCAGAACGTACCCATACAAATACATTGTATTGGCAGGAAGAAACTTATCTAACCTATAATAAGCAATTCGATAAACATCGGATCAATGCAATGGCAGGTCTCTCCTGGCAAAAGAAAACGTATGATTACGATAAAATGAGATCGGAGGGATTTCCGGATGATTTTTACGAGTATAATAACATGGGATTGGGCATCACTCCTTCTGGACTCGAGTCTAATGTCAATGAATGGGCGATGAATTCATACTTCTTAAGAGCTGCCTACTCCTATGATAATCGTTATTCAGCAACGGTAACCAGCCGTTATGATGGTTCATCTAAATTTGGTAAGAACAATAAATATGCATTTTTCCCTTCACTAGGTTTGGCATGGAATGTATCCAATGAGGAATTTTTACAAGGCAACCAAACAATCAGTAATTTGAAATTACATACAAGTTACGGTTTGACAGGTAACTCCGAAATTGACCCTTACAAGTCGTTGTCAATCGTCGACGCTGGAACAATCTTGTTGAATAATGCGAGGGCTCCATATTCATTTGTGAACACAATTTCGAACCCGGATTTAAAATGGGAAAAAACGGCTCAGTTTGATTTTGGGGTAGAACTGGGATTACTACAAAATCGATTAAACTTTGATATTTCTTATTATCGTCGGAAAACTACAGATCTTTTGTTGGAGGCTCCTCTTCCAAGGGCAACCGGCTTCAATTCGGTTTATAAGAATATAGGATCTGTTCAGAATCAAGGTTTAGACATGATGATTACAGGTACAATTGTAACCAATGAGAATTTTGAGTGGAAAGCATCGTTGAACGGAAACTATAACAAGAATAAAGTCTTGAAATTAGGTGAGAACAATGCTGATATCTTACAAAATGATTGGGTTGGCGGGGCCAATAGCATTATTCGTGTCGGTGAAAACCTAAATAGTTTCTATGGATATAGAAGGTTAGGTGTATATACACAGGCGGATGTTGACGCGGGAAATGCAGAAATAAAAGATATAGGACGTGCAAAACGCTCAAAAGAAAAGGAAATTATAGGAAAAGGACTGCCTGATTGGACCGGTAGTTTTATCAACAACTTGCGTTATAAAAACTTTGATTTCACCCTAGATCTGCAATTTGTAAAAGGAGTGGATGTCATGCAACAATTTTTCCATTCTACTTACGACCGTTTTGGAATTACCAATGGTCTGAAAGAAATTCTGACAGATGCGTATAATGGTTCTAATCCGAATACAATGCAGCAGGCGATCTATCTGACAAATGGTGGGCATGCGGGGCAGGATACCAATGTGGATGATGCTTGGGTTGCAGACGGATCTTATCTTCGTGTAAACTTAATGCAATTGGGATATACATTCAAAGCTGATGCATTGAAGCGAATAGGATTATCCAGGTTACGTGTTTATGCGAATGCAAATAATCCATTTTTGTTTACATCAAAAGATTTTAAAGGTTATGATCCAGAAAGTACCTCACAAGGGGAGAGTAAATTTGGACAAAATATGACCTTTTTCTCTTATCCTAGAGCGAAAACTTTCTCTCTAGGTGTTAATGTTACATTTTAATTCATAGAATTTAAAAAGATGAAGACTAAATTAATCATGTTGTTATTAGCCGGAATGGCATTGACAACATCCTGTAATAAATTTTTGGAAGAAAATCCGGGTTCAAACTTATCGTTAATAAGTTATTATCAGAATGAAGGACAGGCCGAAGCAACTGTAAATTCACTTTACCGTCGTGGGGCGCCAATACGCTATTCTTCTACCGGTTCTTATCTGGGATCTACAGCCTCGATCAATACTATTTTGACCGGCTATTTTACAAATAGCTACGAAGGACAAGAACGAGTTAGTTTATTCGCCCGAGAATTGACGCGACAACAAAATACAAATATCATCTCGCCAACGATGAATACCATATGGGATGAAGGTTTTAAAGCGATTAATATTGCCAATGCGGGTATAAAGTACATTCCGGGAATTAGTATGCCAAATGAGACAAAGAAAAATACATTGTTGGCAGAGGCAAAATTCTTTAGAGCTTATAACTACTTTTACCTTGTCAAAACATTCGGGGCACTTCCGTTGTATACGCTTCCTAACGAAAACTTGACTGATCCACTTTACATAGAGCGCACAGATGCAGCGAAAATATATGAGCTGATCGAGCAAGATTTAAAGAGTGCTGTTGAAGTATTGCCTGCAAAAAAATTCGCAGAGAATGGGCATCGCATTACTAAATATGCAGCAGCAATGCTCTTAGCTGATGTTTATTTGCAAGAGGGAAAATACGCAGATGCGGCAACAGCAGCTAAAATTGTGGTGAATTCTGCGCATAAGATGACTGAAAATATTGATCTTGAGCAGAGTAGTGCATATAACTTACTGCGTAAGACTGATGATTTAGATGAGGTTATATATGCACAGGAGTTTGATGAAACTATCAATAATAGTGGTGCGCGAACAGCGACTGCTTTTAGTTCTTCCGCAGTTTCTGTGTTTACTACTTATTCGATATTTGAGCGTGTTTTTGGTCCTACTAAGCAGTTTTTGAATGTTTATGATAAAAAAGATTTGAGGATTAAACCAAATCAGTTCTACCATTGGTCATATACAAATCCGATTAACGGTAAAACATGGACATCAACAGATGCAGGAATATGGTATTATGTGGATGAACAGGCATTGCTGACAACAGGGAGGGGAACAAAAGACTGGAATTTTTACCGCTATCCTGAGGCATTGTTAACTGCCGCTGAGGGTATTGCTAAATCAACAGGTGTAAGTGCGGAAGCAGCGGGTTATTTAGCGAAGGTCAAAGCACGGGCAAATACCGAAGGAAAATCAGTTGCTACTTATACGGCCGAATTACAAACATTATCAGCAGACAATTTCGTGAAAGAATGCTGGAAAGAGCGTCTACGTGAGTTCCCATTAGAATTCAAAATGTGGGATGATATTGTGCGTACAAAAATGTTCCCTGTAATTTCAACGACTGAGGCTGGTAAAGTCGATTTCGTACCATTAATTGGTGC
>JAITLV010000047.1 GCA_031277685.1 Sphingobacterium sp.
ATGGATGCTATCGCGAAGTCGCTCCGCGCCTGGACATTGCCCTTTAGTGTGCCCATCATGAAATCTACGCTTTTTGAGTCCGACAATCCAAATGTGCTGTCTTCGGCTTACCAGTGTAATCTGGACTTGCTGATCGATATTGCTACGAAAAAGAGTAGCGAATCTCGTTAATAAAAAAGCCTCTCGAACTTATGTGGAGGGCGCTGAAAAAGTTTCCTTTTAAATTGGGCTAAGAAAAGGAGTAGAAAACAATAGTTTTCTGCTCCTTTTTTCGTATCTTAAAGTAGGCTTTAACGGACATCAGGATGCTTTCTACCCAACAAAAAATACTGTTCAGTTCCTATTCAGGATTGTAAGATATCATTGTTCCAAAAGACAATCTACTTCGAAAAATCAACGATCTTATAGATTTCAGCTTCATCCATGACGAGCTTTTGGAGAAGTATTGCCATACCGATGGACGCAACGCTGAAAGTCCTATCAAGATGTTCAAGTCCCTTCTTTTGAAAGCGATCTACACAGTTTCGGATGTAGATGTCGTTGAGCGCTCCAGATATGACATGTCCTTTAAATACTTTCTTGAAATGGCTCCTGAGGAGGATGTGATCAATTCAAGTTCGCTTACCAAATTCCGTAAACTACGAATAAAGGACATGGACCTATTGAACCTGTCGATCAACAAGACCGTAACGATTGCCCTTTGAAAAGGGTATTATAAAATCAAAGTCCATCATCGTAGACGCGACCCATACCCATTCCAGGTTGAACCCATATACCGCATTGGAAGTACTCAAGGAACGCTCCAAACTTTTAAGAAAGGCGATATATCAGATCGATGGGGAGTAGAGGGAGAATCTGCCACACAAGAACGAATCCAGCGATCTAGATCAGGAGCTGATCTATTGTAGGGAATTACAGAGGATCCTTGATCAGGATCAGGTCATCAGTGAAATACCGGCTGTAAAAGAAAAGTTGAACCTGTTAAAGGAAACCATTGAAGACACAAAAGAATACTATCTGCTCTCCAAAGATGACGAAGCCAGGCTTGGCCATAAATCAATATATAGTAATTTCTTTGGTTATAAAACACATCTAGCGATGACCGAGGAACGCATTATTACGGCAGCTGTCGTTACCACGGGAGAAAAAGGCAATGGCCCGGAACTGCCACGGTTATTGGAGATCAGTCAACGAAATGGAATTGAAGTGAACACGATCATAGGTGATGCCGCATATTCTGGAAAGGAAAACCTTCAATTGTCAAAAGAGCAGGATATTGATATCATAGCTAAATTGACTCCTGCAGTCAGCCAAGGATGTGGGAAAGAAGGAGGTCTGTTTCACTATAATAAAGACGCAGGGATGTTCGTTTGTCCAGCAGGGCATCTGGCAATCCGGAAGGCCCGCCAAGGCAAAAAGAATATTGGGCAAAATCGAGCGGACACCTATTACTTTGATGTGGAGAAATGTAAGGTCTGTCCACTAAGGGAAGGATGTTATAAGGAAGGCTCAAAAACAAAGACCTATTCAATAACCATTAAATCTGAACTCCATAAAGAATAGACGGCTTTCCAGCAAACCGATTATTATCGAAGCAAATCTAAGGAATGATATAAAATCGAGGCAAAGAATAGTGAGCTCAAGAATGTCCATGGATATGACAGGGCTGATTCCTATGGCATTCAAAATATGGAAATGCAAGGTGCAATGGCCATCTTTACTGTAAACTTAAAAAGAATCCTGAAATTGATTTAAAAAGAATGAAAATTACCCAAAAACAACCTAAAATGTAAATGGGATGCTAAAAACACAAATAGAAAATCCTAGTCGATTAATACTTCAATAAGGTCGTTAAAAAAAACAGACTTCCAAAAAGCCTTTAAACAAAAATGACCGAGTAAGGAAAACCCTGTACTCAGTCATTTCTTTAAGACTCATTTTAAACTTGAGGCTTTTTCAGTGCCCTCGAATTATCGAGAGGCTTTTTTATTAACGATAGATGTTTTAGTCTATATTTAATAGATTAGCCAATCCCTATTTGGACAATTAATTTCAAATAAGTAGAAGGATATCTTTAGAAATTCGTCGCGGAGATATATCTACTTTAGATACCTTGTTTACCATAAGAGTTATCTGTGTTTAAATTAAAGATTGTCAAAAGGTTATAGATTGAATAGGATGCTTTCTTTGTAATAAGATTTACATACTATAAAATCATTGTTTAAGAGATAAGTAATTTGATTCTTTTGTGCATTTTAAAATAATGCCAATTTGAATTATTGATATCTGGTTGAATCTATTTTGTTGATTTATTGTATAATTATCACTGTGTTAATTTTGATTGATATTGTTGTGTAGAACATTTCAATGAACTTTGAATAGTTTCGTCTACTTAAAATGTGGCTGCACGTATGGGAAATGTACAATATTCATAAAAATGAGAGTGTTGCAATAACACTCTCAAAAATCTGTTAATCAGCAATACATCCATATATTCCCATATAGGTAGCACAATGTCCAGGCATTGAATCTGCTGTTACACAAGTTCCATCTCCGCGACAAGGGGGTGTTTTATCGCCGCCAACAATTGATTTTAATTGTTCTCTTGAAAGAAGTTCTTTACTTTGAATAGATTTTAAATTAATCTTTTTCATAATTTTGTTTTATAAGATTATAATGCCCGTTCACCCCGGGACATTTTCGGGAGGCCTTTTTTACAGGGAACCTTCTGATGGCTTAGGTCGGCTTGCGACCTACCCAAGTCTGTTTTATACGTAGTTCTTTAGATCATGCTTTTAGCCAGCTAGTAATTTTTACATTCTCTGCGAAATAGAGTATAGTTAACCTACCATGCGATTTTTCGTATCTGACTCCTGAATTTGATATTTTTTCTTTTCTTCGGGGAACCAACATTGATTGAGGAAAACCTGAAAAAGGTTGTATTACCGCAATTTGGTGTTTACGTTTATTTGATCAAAATAATAGATTCGTCGCTATCAAAGTTAATCTTATTTAAATTGAGATTGTGCAATTTTGGCTCCTCTGAAGTAATATATGAAAAGGAAGAGCAAAATTAGTAAATGGACAATTCATTTTTTGAATAGTGCTATTTTCAATCTCGTATCTGGAAAAACGGTCAATGAACGCGGATACTGAAGTACTATCACGATGTTGGAGCTGCTGTATGGTTATTTGAAATAAGGTGTAGGTAACCTTGCAATAACTCAATATATATAAGTATGAGCTATCACCATTAAATAATAACATACAACAATTTCACTAGTATACAATTTAGATAATTTTAGGGTTATTATTGCCCTTGTACCGAGTCTTAATGAGTTTAAATAGTTTATAATTTATGTTTAATAATGATTGTACAGCTCTGATAAAAAAAACAAGTATATTTTCTTGATATTCTAAATTTAATATTTTTTTTGTTATTATTTTAAATAAAATGAAAAACCACACATTTATGTAATAAAATGTCTTTAAAAATAATGAAGCGACTTCAGTCATATCCTTTCATAAAAACAATTATATATTTACTGTTATAACAATAATTAGGTTGGAAATTTATTTAATGTTGGTGACGATAAATGGAGATTATTATTTTTATATTTAGATTAGGTTTCTTCCTGTAATCTCCCCTAAAAATAGCTACGATTATTAATGTAGTTTTATAAATTAGGGAAAATGAAAAAAAGCAAATTTAGCGAGTCACAGATCATGAAGATCTTATCATTTCAGAAGTCAGGGCAATCGGTATCAGATATCTGCCGTGAGCATGGAATTAGTCAGGGAACATTCTATTCGTGGAAAAGTAAATACTCCGGTATGGAGGCATCTCAGCTCAAACATATGAAGGATATGGAGCGCGAGCTAGCTCAGTATAAAAAAATAGTTGCTGAACAAGCTCTGCAGATTACAGTTTTAAAAGATGTCATCGAAAAAAGCTCTAGGGCCTGCCGAGAAGCGCGAGCTTGTTGGTTACTCCCGTGAGGAGTTTGAAACCAGTCTTCGTCAAGCCTGTATGTTGTTTAATATCAGCACATCGGTTTATTATTATCAAGCTAAGCGCGGCGATGACAGTGAAGTAATAGAGCAATTATCCATCCTTGCAGATCTCCATCGTACTCGGGAGTTCTGGATGATGTATCATCGTTTAAGAAAGCTACAGTTTATGTGGAACCACAAGCGGGTATATCGTATTTACACCTCGATGCGGCTCAATCTACGCAACAAGCGCAAGAAACGTTTACCAGAACGGGTAAAAGCTCCGTTATTATGTCCCATTGGACCAAATATTACATGGAGTCTAGATTTTATGCACGATACATTATCTACGGGGAAGAGCATCCGAACATTGAACATTATAGATGATTTTAATCGGGAAGCATTATCTATTACAGTTGACACCAGCCTTCCGGCAGCCAGGGTGGTTGGATATAATGTCGATGTTGACCCCTGTGCTGGACATACTGACACATGTATCAAGGCTTTCTTCAGTCCAACTGATGACCTGACAATATTACTTCTTTTTTCTTAGACTTTCACCTTTAAGTTCGATTCTGTAAGATCCATGTATCAGTCTATCGAGTATTGCGTCTGCAATTGTATCTTCACCGATTACATCATACCAACTGGCCACAGGTAGCTGACTGGCAATTATTGTCGAGGCTTTAGCGTGTCTATCTTCAATTATTTCCATCAGATCCAGCCTTTGCTGCTGGTCCAGATTTACCAGGCCAAAGTCATC
>JAITLV010000060.1 GCA_031277685.1 Sphingobacterium sp.
TATTTTGAAGATACTCCATGGCCTGCAGCGAATCCTGAAAAATCTGCACGTCTTGAAACTGTTGTAGAGCCTGCTTAACAAATAAATTATTGATAGGGTTATCATCGATAACGACAATATGTAAGTTTATGGGTAGATTGTCCTGTGAAACAATTTGCTTCAGGCTTTTCTTTTCATCTACAATAGGAACGACTAATGTAAATATCGACCCTCGGCCTTGTTTACTGTGCACGCTTAAAGTTCCATTTAGCTGCTCTGCCATTAGTTTGGAAATATGTAATCCAAGACCAAAACTATTTTTGGACTTAAGATCAGTCATATAGTATTGTTCAAAAATATGTGCCTGATCTTTAACAGAAATACCTTTTCCAGTATCAATGACCTGTACCTGTAATGTTTTGATTGGGTCCTGGCTGATGAATGCCTTGATCTCTATTTGTCCTTTGTCAGTATATTTAATCGCATTGTTAAGCAAATTTGATACAATCTGACGTAGACGGTATGCGCCGCTCTTAATCAGGACATCCCGCTCGATCGCAATATGGCTGATTAGTTTAAGGCCTTTTTTGTCAGCTTGGCTTTGTTGCATCTTTATTAAGTTGGTAAACAGGCTGGCAGGTGAAAAATATTCCTCCTTAATCTCCAATGTGCCAGATTCCAATTTACCAAGATTCAGAATATCTTCAACAGTATCGTTGATAACATGGATATCTTGTGTGATAGAATCCAGCAAAGCCAAATTTATGCGATTGTTTGATGCATTATTTTTTAACAAGTCAATGACGTTCGCAAGTGAATTGACAGGTGTACGTACATCATGGCTGACATTGGCCAATATACTGGTTTTCTCTTTCGCAGTACGTAGTGCATAATCTCTTGCTGCTGTGATCTTGCGCTCGTAAATAATTGTATTATAATGATAGGACAAAATTAAGGTCACCATAATGATCATTAAGATAATTGAAGCAATTACCTGCTTTCCGAAAATGGCTGAGTTTTCCTTATACAATGTGAAGTCTTGTATTTCTGCCGCTCTTAATGATTCATCTTCCTGTGTTTTTATCTTAAGTAACGCAGTACTGATGGTGCTGAAAAGCGCGTAGTTTGACTGTAGGAGCTGTCTTTCTTTATCCTGAAGTTCGACAAAAGAACGACGGATTTTGCTGAAATCTTGCTTATAAAAGGATTCATTCTGTTCAATCAGCGTTTGGATCTGGCTATGTATGGCTTTGATTTGATTGACCTTGAACTGTTGTTCTAGTTTATCCGCAACCACGGTATCGTTTTTAGCTTTGAAAATTCGGGTAAAGAGCTTTTCCTTTTTTCTGACGATTGTATCTTTTTTGCTGACTGTCAACGATGTGTCTCTCAATATTCTACTGACAACAGAATCTGCATCTATGCGATTGCTAGTCGGTCGTATGATACGATTGGTCTTGGTCAACAGAGAAAGGGAGTCTTTTGCCAAAAAAATCATGTTATCGACGGATTTCTTAATGCGCGCAAATTCATCCGACAGATGGATATTCTGCTCCAATGGCGCATCGGTAGAAAGAGAGATTCCTTTTTTGGAAGAAAGAGTCGAAAGGGAGTCGATATAAAAACGAAGACTATCGAGGTTTTTCGTATAGTTGGCCAAATTTTCGGCACTGAAGTCTACTGTATATGACCTGAACGCATTTCCTGCAGCATTGTAAGAGGCAAATAACTCATAAAATAAGTTGGTCAACTGATTTTTTGAACTATAGGCTTTGTTTAAACGAGCTTCTGTTTTTTGATATTCAATATATTGATAAGTAAATATCGAGCCGATATAAACTAAAGAAAGTATCAGGAAGGCAATTAGAACTGTCCTGAAAATAAATATTTTTTTATTATTCTTCACGTTACTACTCTTTCAATCAATAAATTAATTACAGCCTCTTTGTTTTGTATGGAACTCAAATTTAAGACTTAAAAATGAAAGCCCACGTGTAGGTCTGTCAATTAAAAGCTACTTTTTGGAAAACTTACACAATCGTTTGATTTAAAGGTCGACTCGATAGTGCAGTTTTTATTTTCTATTTTACAGATGGAAACCTAAAAGAGCAAAAGAAGAAATTGTAATCTGATGAAAAAACTATTTATTTCGGCAATGTTGTCACTGGCCACCTGGCAGGCGAGCGATGCGCAATCTAGTGTAAATATCATTCCAAAACCACAAGAAATCACTTATGGAAAAGGATCATTCCAATTGGATGAACAAACGGCCGTCCGCTTTATAAATTGTCATATTAAAGATGTTGAGCTTTTCATTACGCAATTGCGACAGGCAAGTCATTATCCGATTGTAGAAAAAAAACAAGCGAGTAATGTGATTGAATTTATTTTGGATCGAAAACTGGATGTACCCAGTGAAGAGGGGTATCAATTGCAGGTGTCTGAGAAAAAGGTTACCGTGAGGGCGAAGGCTCCCCATGGTCTTTTCAATGCTTCGCAATCGCTACGTCAGCTTTTTCCTACAGCGATAGAATCAAATAGTGCTCCCCTTAATAATTCAGGCTGGTCTCTTCCTATGGTGACTATTAAAGATTATCCGCGTTATACATGGCGGGGATACATGAAAGATGTAAGTCGTACATTCTATGATGTGCGTACCGTCAAGAAGTACCTGGATGCGATGGCGCTCTATAAAATGAATACCTTTCATTGGCATTTGACCGATGATCAGGGATGGCGTATTGAAATAAAAAAATATCCCAAGTTAACTGCTGAGAATGCAACTGTCTTCCATCGAACAGAAAAACAACCCGCAGAACGTAGTGGTTTTTACACACAGGATCAGATAAAGGAAGTAGTTCAGTATGCTAAAGACCGTAATATTACAATTGTCCCTGAAATTGATGTGCCTGGCCACTCCTGGCCAACGATATTGGCCTATCCGGAATTGGGGGTGAACAAGAATTCTTATCCCAATCATATTTTTCCTTTCGTATCGTCCTGGGGGTATTGGGGGAACCAATTTACACCAAATACGCTCGACCCGACGAAAGAAGTAACCTATCAATTTTTGGATGATGTTTTTACGGAGGTCGCCAACTTATTTCCGGGAAGCTATATTCATTTCGGTGGAGACGAGGTCCGTCATGACTTATGGGAAAAAGAGCCACATGTGCAGGATTTTATGAAGCAGCATCAGATAGCCAATGTTAAAGCATTGCAAAGCTATTTTGTACAACGTGTATCAGCTATCATTGTACAGAAAGGGAAGAAGCCAATTGGATGGAATGATATCTTGGCTGATGCGCGGAATCTTCCTAAAAATACAGCTATTATGAGCTGGCTTGGAGAAGAAGCGATTAAGGAAGCGACCAAAGATGGATTTAAGGCTGTTGCGACTCCAGCTTCTCATCTGTATTTTGATATTACACAGGCTGACCGTAATGATGGGACGATGACGGATCTGGCTTATCCACAGATTAATTCCTTAAAAAGGGTTTATGAGTTTGACCCTTCCAATGGACTTACGGCAGCTGAAGATCAATTGGTATTGGGGGTACAGGGTAATATGTGGTCAGCAATTGCACAGGATGTGAAGGATATGAATGTACAGAATTTTCCGCGGCTGCTTGCTGTGGCTGAAATAGGCTGGTCTGCTCAATCAATGAAGGATTATGAGGAGTTTTGTCATAGACTGGATGCGAATCTCCCCCGGCTGGACTCCATGCGGATTGATTATTACCATGCCGGCGGTTATATTGCTGGAAACTGGAAAAGCGATGATATTAAAGAAGTTTACAGCACACTTACCTTCGATGTGACAAAAAAGATTTATGATAAGGGACGGGCACAAGCTGGTTTTTTCTTTGTGGATGGCAAGAATTTTTTAGAGATTGATGGCGTCCAATTGCTTCAAGATGGACTTGTTGTTGATGAGGATGGGCATCATTCCCTTGCGGACAAATTTAGGGGGACAAATAAGATTAAACCTTTCTATTACAATTTTAGTATTAAAAACTATAATCCAAAGGCGAAATACGAAATCAAAGCCCGGGTTCGGGGCGCAGGTGGGATAGATTCTAGGGGGAATTTTACATTTAATTTGTCCCCGAGCCTCCCTTTTGAAAGAATTGAGAAACAATAATAAAGTTTATTGTTTCATATAAATGGGGCTATCCAAAGATTGGATAGCCCTTTTTCATATAATTTTATGTGTTTCCCCGGCAATATCATTTCAATTATTCGATTCTAAAAAGGAGAGGACCTGAAATTTTGGCGTCTTCTTTTTTGTTCGGAGATCATCTCTCTTTCATTGTCCTAGAAATTTTGTGTTTGGATGATTTATTTTTAATAAATCACTTAATAGAAAGCAAAAAAAACAGCTTTATTTTCAGTTTCTTTTGTATGATTTCATTTTGATTTTCAGATTCTTTTATTTAATTTTCTGTAAGAATGAATCATCTTTTGTTATTTTTTTACAGAAGATAAATACCAATGAACCTTTAGTAATTGTTTGTAAACTATTATCTAAACCTCCATCTTAATTATGAAAAAGAATTATCTTTTTTACTGCAAGGCGAGACCATTAAGCCTTTTAGGTCTTAGCCTGTTATGCTCGTCTCCAAACTTATTTGCGAGCAACTTGAAATCGAGCTATTCCCTTGTTGAACAACAACAAATTTCGGGCAACGTGAAGAATGACAAAGGCGATCCTCTCGCCGGTGCAACAATTACCGTAAAAGGAAGTACTGTCCAAGCTTCCACCGATGCGGGCGGAAATTTTTCCATTCGTGCTAAGCAGGGTGATTTTCTTGTGATCAACTACCAGGGATACACAAGACAGGAAGTTGCCGTAGGTAGTGGAACGATTTCCGTTACCATGATTAGCAATGCAGAATCCTTGGAAGAAGTGGTTATCGTGGGATACGGTAAACAAAAGAAGGGAAATCTAACAGGAGCGGTGGCAGCTGTCAATTCGGAACAATTGAAAAATATCTCGCCATCAAATCTTTCTAACACCTTGGCCGGAAGGGCAGCTGGAGTGAATGTAACCAATACTTCGGGAATGGCGGGAGCCTCCTCCTCACTACGTATCCGTGGAGCCTCCGTAGAGCCGTTGTATGTTATTGATGGTGTTGTCCGTGATAAGGCTGCTTTTGATGCCTTGGAGGCCAACGAAGTGGATCAGATGAGTTTTTTGAAAGATGCTGGAACGGCAGCTGTGTATGGTACTAGAGCAGGTAATGGTGTCGTCTTGGTGACGACTAAAAAAGGAACTGCTCAGGCTCCTGTGTTCAATGTGCAGAGTAATTATTCTTTCAGTTCACCCACACAGACGCTATTGGCCAACTTGACAACCGCTACGGACGAACTGACCTATCAAAATAGGGTTTCCCAATTCCGCTGGGAACAGGGAAAGAAAACCGAACCTTGGGTGGCTCCCAATGGACAGCGTGAGTTTGATTATTTTAAAGACAAGAACTATAATGCCAATGATGTCATTTGGCGCAATCCTTTCAGTCATCGTCAATCTATAGCCGTGAACGGTGGCGGGGACAAGATTACCTATTATGCCTTGTTGAGTTATCGGAAAGAAAATGGGTCCTACAAATCGCTGGATCACGAGAAATTCAATTTACGTAGCAATATTTCTGCGAAAATTAGCGATGCGTTTAGTATGGATTTCAATATCTCGGCTAATCAAACGAATTCCAATAGGTTCTTTTGGCCATTTAGTACGTCATCCAATGATGATGATTTTGATGTGTCTGATTTTTACCGTGTTACATTTAATTGGCCTAAAATGTACCCGTTTTATCTGACCGCTGATGGTACGCCAAGTAATACACCAACAGCTTATCCTGTGCAGACGCCGATGGGAAGCTGGCAGGCCTGGAATGTTATCGATCAGGTTATTGGAGATCGATATATAGACCGCAAAGTGCGCCAGGTCAATCCGATCCTGACACTTAATTTGAAACTGGATAAACTCCTGGAAGGTTTATCGACAAAATTGGTGGGAAGTTATGTGGCAGAAGATTATATGCGCAAACGTTATATGAGCTTTCAAAAGAATTATACATTCACGTCGTTGAACCCTGATGGAAACCGTTTTATACCTGCCCCGCCTTCTGAAGATCGAACTAATGTGTTTACTTTCAGTCAGGCGCAGCCTTTTATGGATTACAATCCACAGCGGAAATGGCAATATCAGGTAGATTGGTTTTTAAACTATAACCGTAAGTTTGGCAAGCATACCGTAGATGGTTTGGTGGTTTATGAACAGTTTAAATCGGGCAACACCAATATCACATCACGTGCCGAGAATCCAATTATTCCATTGGATCAGATGTATATTTATCCGACAGATAGAAGCATGCGATCGACGGATGCTTTTGAATTAATGGATGCACGACGTGGGGTAATTGGCCGCGCGAATTATAACTATGCGGATAAGTACATTGCGGAGTTTTCTTTTCGTTACGACGGCTCTCCTTTATTCCCAAATGATAAGCGCTGGGGATTCTTCCCTTCCATGTCGTTAGGCTGGCGGATGTCGGATGAAAATTTCTTTTCGTCCATCAAGAACACAGTTAGTGATTTAAAATTACGTGCGTCTTACGGTAGCTCGGGCAACTTTGTTGATGTGGAAGGCTATTCGATATTGCCTTATTCCTACATGGAAAAATATAGTTCGATTATTACTTCACGGACAGGAACAAGAACGCCTGTTCCCGGGTATATTTTTGGTGATAGCTATTATACCGGAATAACCTACCTGGATAATCCAACCATGAACCTGACCTGGACAAAGTCAAAGAGCTATAATGTCGGTATTGATTTTGGTTTTGTGCAGAATAAGCTGACAGGTAGTTTAGATGGATTTATCCGGAAAGAAACCGATATCCTGGGGACGCGAGGCATAAAAGTTCCAGATAATTATGGCCGGGCGCTGGCGCCTGAAAACTATGCGGCTCGAAGTTTTAGAGGTGGCGAGGTTTCACTCAACTGGAATGACCGAATCGGTGAAGTATCTTATGGATTGAATGCCAATATGGGCTATGCGAAGGACAGATGGGATATTTTTGATGAAGAACCCTCTTATGGAGTAGGTGGAAAGCAAAATTTCTTATCCAAAGTAGGGCGTCCTGAGAACCGTATTACTGGCCTGGAAGCTTCGGGATTGGTCCGCTCACAAGCTGAGGCGGATGCCCTGAAGGCGAAAGGATTTAAGACCTATGGACGGGATCCGTATCCGGGTATGATTCTCTATAAAGATATTCGTGGCCAGAATTATTCCGACCAACCCGATGGTATTATTGATGACAATGATATGCAATTGCTATCTGAAAATAATACCCCGCGAATCAACTATGGATTTGGATTTAACGCCAGCTGGAAAGGTTTTTATGTGTCGGCCTTATTTCAGGGTGTATTGGCTTATGATCGCGTGATCAGTAACCAGGAAGGAGCGGGTATGCGACAACATGGGGATACCTTTAGACCCTATTATCCGATCTGGACTTCGGATGTCTGGACGCCAGACAATATCGATGCGAAGTACCCACGGCCTGTCGGGTATAACTGGCAAGAATCCGGAGCGGCATCTTCAACGTTTTGGGTTCGAAATGGGGCTTATATGCGCCTGCGGGATTTAAATATTTCGTATACGCTGCCACAGACGATGATGGAAAAAATCAACATGAAGAGTGTCAACATATTTTTAAATGGCACCAATCTATTTGTGTTTTCACCGATGCGGGAATTCCATGATCCGGAGCAGAAAATGTACGATTCCTATCCAGTGATGAAAACATTCACGTTGGGTTTAGATGTTAAATTTTAATTGATTTTAATGATGAAAAAGATATTTTATCCCCTGGTTGCCCTGTTATTGACAACGGCTTCCTGTAAAAATGTGTTGGATATTGAGGATCTCAATTCAGTGAATGAAGACAAGGTCTGGAATGATCCCAATCTCGTCAACGCCTATCTGGCTAATTTATATACCTTATTTGGCAACTGGAGTAGCGGAACAGACAATAATTCGCAACAGCTGGCTGGAATTAACTTTCCATTGAATGCGGTGACAGTCAATAATACAGCCTATAAAGCCTGGGATTATACAACTATACGCAAGATAAATACAGCGATCCAGAAAGTATCCGAAAGCACTGGATTAAATGATGCAACCAAGAAATCCATCCTAGGCCAGGCGCTGTTTATGCGTGCTTATATGTATTTCAATATGGTCAAGTATCATGGTGGTGTTCCCTATCTTACAAAACCACAGGATCTGGAATCCGATGACTTGAAGGTCCCGCGCAATAGCACCAAAGAGTGCTTCGACTTGATGGTGAAAGATCTGGATGCTGCCATGGATTATCTGCCCATGACCATTGGAAAAGGGGCAGCAGATTATGGACGCATTGATGGTAATTTCGCACTAGCTTTCAAGGCGAAAGTGTTGCTGTATAAAGCTTCGCCACAATTTAATCCTTCCAATCCCTATAGCAATGCTTATTGGGCAGAAGCAAATGCAGTGAATAAAAAAGCTTATGAACAATTGACAGCACAGGGGTATAGCCTGACCGCTGATTACGCCAATATTACATTGGTGGAAAAGGGGCCTGAGGTAGTTTTTGCTGTCATCAATACTTATCCCAATAAGGTAGCCAACTGGGACAATGGGGTCAGACCGGGTTCTGAAAGCCGAGGAACAGCGAGTGCTGTCCCGACCTGGGATTTTGTGAAAGAGTTTCCAATGAAAGACGGTAAACTGTACACGGATCCTACAGGCAAATACAAAAAATCAGATGAAGAGTTCCTGCAAAGCTACTGGGAGAACCGCGATCCTCGTTTTGACAAGTCTATAGTCTGGAATGGGAAGATCTATGAGGTTTCCGGTAAAACTGGCAAAAGGCAATATACTTCGCTGGGTATTGCGGATGCGCTGGACAATTTTGGCGAAAATCCGAAAGCAGGAACAACGTCTTCGAATCGGGATCGGTATACGGGATTTTTTATTTTGAAGAATTCGAAACTTTCGTTGCGACAAACGCAGGTAGAGACACAATACGATGTGGATTTTGTGCTGATGCGTTATGCGGAGGTCATGTTGAATTATGCAGAAGCAGCGAATGAAACCGGTGATCTGGCAACGGCATTGTCGCTTTTAAAACAAATCCGGGTACGTGCTGGCATCGAACCGGGCGGGGACAACAGTTATGGAATCACTGCAGCTAACAAAGCCGAGATGCGGGAGGCGATATTGGCAGAAAGAAATATTGAATTCTGCTTTGAAGGCCACCGGTTTTGGGACTTGCGCCGGTTGCGGAAACTTGCGGTACTTGACAATAAAACAAAACAGGGTGTGGAAGCTATAGCGATAAATTCCAATGGAACGGATATGGATCTAAAAGCAGCGGCAGACTTGGCAAAAACTTACCAGCTGAAAGAAAATCAGTTTAAGTATAATGTGTTGCAAGTACCAAGTACCGGAAATAAAATCAATCTGGTGCCAGATACGTATTATTTCTTTCCGATAGCACAATCTGTTATTGATAAGAATCCAAGTATCAAGCAAAATAAAGACTGGGGCGGAGAATTTAATCCGACCTTGGAGTAAGGAGGGGGCGTGTGTTGACAAAGTTTCTAACTAAGTGAAACAAGGAAAGGACCAGCGGTGAAGCGCTGGTCCCTTTTGTAGTCTTAGCTAAGTTCAACTCGCATTTTTCAATGAGAATTAATAGTATGTTTTGGGTTGTGTAGTAGTTTATACTAAAGTTGAAACTTTCTATAAAAATGCTGTATATCATGTTGTTAAAAAAGTGAAGAAGCAGAAAATCTACATGAATTTTAATAGGAAAGAAGAATGATAGTTAGTTGATCAAACCGGTTTTCTAATAACCGGTAATTTCCAAAAAAGTCTTTTGATAAAATACTTTATAACGGCTTGTAATTAATTTATATTCAGAAATGTTATAATCAGTCATTGCTTTATAGAGGTTAATAGATGAACTTTTGCCTATTTTATAACGTTCATTAATAGCATTATAGCTTATTTTGTTTGCTTCACAAGCAAGTTCTAAAGCATTTAACTCTTCTTTCGATGCTTTATATTCTAGAAGAGCTTGCTTACGTACTTGATTGCGTTCAACAATTTGTTTCTCTTTTTCATAAAACAATGAGTGCTTGGATATTTGGGCAGAATTAATATTATTTTTAGTTATAAGTCCATCAAATAAAGGAATAGAAAGAGAAAAATTACCATAAAGGGTCCTATTCTGGTTGATCTGACTCCAAAATGAGGTTGTTTCATTATAAATATCATTTTGACGCTGAGAAGAATAGTTAGAACCATAACTCCCATTGAAAGTCAAACGAGGAAAATAATTTGAACGGGCAAGTTTTATTTTTTTTTCCTGAAGTTCTAATTGTCTATCAACGATCTTTATATATAGATCTTCTTTATGGTCATTGTGCTGTTCAAGAGTCTTTTCAGGTGCATGAGATAATTTCACATTAACCTCTTCCGAATCAATACAAACACGCAAAACTTATCATTGTCGGAAAGGGAAATTTCGAGCATTACCTTGAATTGGCATTTAAATCTTCCGGTAGAATTACCTTCACGGGTTTTTTACAGGAAGAAGAGTTAAATAAAATATATTCTATTTCAGACCTATGCATTTGTATGTCTAAATCTGAACAAAACAGCTATGTTATCCTTGAAATGATGAGTAAGGGGCTTCCAATAATCATCTCGGACATAGAAGCACATAATAATGAAAAATACATCGATTCCGTTAACGTTTTAAAAGTTCCCTTAAGAAATCAGGAAATAAAATCGAGCATATTATTAGATGTGATTAATAAAGCTTATAACAACCCTGAGCTTTTGAAGAAGTTAAGTATAAATAGCTACAAAACATATATATCCCATTTCACGCAAAATCAAATGGTTAGTTCTACATTGCAGGTTTATTCAAGATTAATTGAGCAATAGATACAATTTTTTAAACCCTTAAATTATAATATTATGAGAATAAAATCTTTAGATGAAGCAGCATTACTACTGCAACAAGAAAATATCATCAAAAATGGTGATGATATTATGGGAGGAAAGGTAGTCGATCTTTCAGATGGTTATTTTGAAGATAATTATAACTCACTCTATACCTATATGGACGACGACCAATTTAAAAGCCTAAGCAATTTTTCTTACAATACAGCTTTTGGAGATAATACATTTGTATGGAATGGATATTTAAATGTGAGAGTAATTGATGGGTATGGCCTCAATGAAGGATACGATACTAATACGGGATACTATAATCTATTATCTAATAATATACTTAAGTTTGGAACCGATGAAAACTCAAAATCTGTATATATAATAAATGATAGTAATTTCGGAAACGGTTATTCTTATTTTTCTGATGGCTCCAACCTCTTAAATTCTGGGTATGCAACTGAAGAACTTGCAGACGGATATGTACGGACAGTGCACAATGGTTATGAATATTATACAAATGTCAATGTGACGGGGGAACGGTTAACAATATATGATCAATTAAATTATTCATATGATTCTGAGATAGTTCAAACTTCGGTTCAATTTAGAAATTATGCAGGAACTCCAATTCCACCTCCCCCCTCACCGGTATTTAATGATCCTGAGATGTTTGCTAGACTCAGTCAGGGCATTATCAATTTAAAAGCCATGCAAGAATACAATAAAAATTATGATCCCTTAAATCATACAGATTATATTTCACCAAGGCGTAGAGAACTGGAAAAACAGTTTCCAACAGTTTTTGGAGGAACAGATTCTCTATCGTCAAAATATCAGGGCTGGAATGACTTTTCGAACTCTATAGAAGCATCTTTGTCTGAAAGTCCTGAATCTATGAAAGGTTTGGTTTACAATTGGATGCAAATATTATGGACTGAATCTGGGCAAAATTGGTCAAAATTCACTCAATTAGTTGACGGTAAAGAATTTCATACAAATTAATTTGGTCAACATTTATCATAGAGTTTAGCGATTCGAATGGCTAAATTCTATTACGCCTTATTTTAGTGGAAATTGGGAAAGAAGAAAAGACTGGGGCGGAGAATTTAATCCGACCTTGGAGTAGCCGGCTAAAGTATATGTAAAAAAATAAGACGGGATACCCATTGTTGGGCATCCCGTATGTATTAAGTTACGTCAAGTATAGCTTATTTTAGCTCAATCATTTTTTGCTTTTGTCCCTCCTGTTTGTCTTCTTGTAAAATGGCTAATTGAAGACTACACACAAGGGTCAGGATAATCAGGATTACGAAGGCGACAGGGAAGATAATTCCGATGATAACTGCAAACAATAGTGATATGTTTAAGTATTCCTGTCCATTTTTAGATGAAACCTTCAAACGCGAACTTTTAAATGAATCAAAAAGATCTTGAAAAGCTTTTGTGATTGTTTTGCTATTGATGCTGAATGTTGTTTTAGTTGCCATGATGTTTATTTTTTAATGTTTTTATTTCTTATTTGATACATCAAAGGTAGTCGCGATTCGTTGGATAGGCGAGAGGCATTAGGCTAATCAAGAAAGAATTTCGGTAAATGGTCAGGTTATGTCGGTTAATGACGATCTGACTAATTCAAAAATGAATTGGTTTTGCTATTGCCTGGTAAAAAACTGATGTTATTGATCGGATAGGGCCAATTGTAAGATGCCTAGATAGTTGTAAGTGGACTGAACGGATATGGATTTAAAACGGTTATTGGGAAGCCTGAAACTTAATTTAGCAAAAAGAAGCACCAATAGTACAAGAACTATTGATGCTTCTTTTGGGTTATGTCATACCGTGTTGAAGTTAAAGGCCTACATGTTCTGTTTTAGATTTGGTCGGGCCGGCAGCATCTTGTTTATAAGCAGGATCATAGTTCCAATGAATTGTATCGGTTAATGCATTGCCGTCTTTTTGGTTGACTTTTGCTTCTATCGTATTGGCGCCTTTTGTAAGTTTAACGTTGTCAAAAATGTAATGTACATCTGTCTGTCCTTTTCTTGCACCTTTTACAATCGTTCCGTTGACCGTTAAGGTGGGCTCACCTCTGTTAGAATAGATTGTTATTGGGGTAATTTCATTACCACGGTTGACCATGCGACGTTGTGTAATATATACGACAGGCTCTTTGCTCCAGTTGGCTTTATACCAATAAAAGCCATCTTTTTTCAATTTTCTGTCAAAGGAAACCAGACCCTTATAATTTCTGGGGTTAACATTTAAAGCTGTGATTGGCGTCGCGAAATCAAAGGTATTCCAAACATATGAACCCAGGAAAATAGGGCTTTTGGAGATTACTCCCCAATGGACTTCGTGGAATTTTGTTGCGTATTCTTCTGGAAAGAACGATGGATTGCTCCATTGATTTCCAAAATTGCCGACCTCCTCGGCCTGATCCTCCGGCACGGCTTCAGCGCCATATTCGGAGAAAATAATTTTGTAATCCTTGAACTCTTTGCTTATACGTTGTGCCCATGAGGCAACATCGTCATCTTTTTCTGACTTATTTTCCAGTTCACCATTGTACCAGCCAAAATAGTGGTTAATGCCTTGAACATCTGCATTGTTGTTAACGGGATGGTCGATCACGTTATATCCACTTACGGAGACGGTGTATCGATCCGGATCTTCTGATTTCGCCAGATCATTTAGTTTGGTTGTCAGTTCAACGGTATAAGCCGATGGCGAGTAAACTTCGTTGTGCATACCCCAGATATAGATAGAAGGATGATTGAAGTTTTGGCGGATCAATTCCTTCAGTTGTTGCTGGGCATTATTGTCTTCAAAAGTGGTTACCCGGTTGACAAAAGGGATTTCGGCCCAGATAACAAGGCCCATACTGTCACATTTGGAATAGAAATATGCAGACTGTTGATAGTGTGCCAAACGGATGGATGTAGCTCCCATCTCTTTGATGATGGATAGATCTTCGTCATGGTCAGCATTGCTTAGCGCTGAGCCTTTACCCCAACGGTCTTGATGGCGGCAAACACCATATAAAGGATACTTGATATCATTTAAAAAGAACCCTTGGCCGGTGCGTAATTCAAATTTGCGGATACCTAAAGGCGTTGTCACCTCATCAATGATCTGGCCATCTTTTTTTATTTGTGTCACAGCACGGTAGAGGTAAGGATCATCTAATCCCTGCCATAGATGTGGATTTTTGACTGCAATTTCTTGTGATACCACTTGACGGCCCTGCGGTGGCAGTGTATAGGCTGTTTGCTGTTTTGCTTTCACACGGCCATCTTTTTCAAAAATGGTTGTCAGGAGTTCTATTGGTTGTATCTTTCCGGATTTATTGTCGATTTTTATTTTTACAGCGATATCTGCCGTCTTTTTGGATACATTCTTCTGTGTGACAAAGATGCCCGTAGAAGCGAAATCGTTCACTGCAATATGGATATCATCGGTGATAATCAGTTCAACAGGTCGGTAGATACCACCATACATAGGGAATAGGGTATGATTGACAGGAATAACCTGTGGACTTGCTTCATTATTTACTTTGACCAACAATTCATTTTCAGCTCCAAATTGAAGCATATTGGTTATCTCAAAGACAAAAGCCGAATATCCCCCTTGATGTCTGCCTACAAAATTATAGCTGCCATTTCGTTGCGAATTATCGTAGGTAATATCGTTCTTTCCTGTTTTGGCAGGAAGGGGTTTATTATTTAAATACACCTCTGTATTGGTGTTTACCCCCTCAAAGCGGATGAAAATACGTTTACCTTTCCAATCTGCTCCCGGGACGAATGATTTGCGGTAATAGGCGTCGCCGGTATAAAAACGTTCGTTTTTTGCAAGACTACCGGACTTAATGTCTTTCGACTGCATGTCTGTTGCATTCCAGGTGTGTGGTAGGGTAACGAGTTGCCATTTTCCATCGAATGTTAGATTATAATCCAGCGCTAAACTGGAAAATGGACCTTTTTTGAATGACCAGTTTGCATTGAAGGGAATAATAGTCCTAGCCTGTAAATGCAGTATCGTTATTGCAATAAAGAAGAGCGTATAAAAAATCCTTTTGATCATGTGGTTTTAACTTAGGGTATTTGTTTCGTTTTCAAATATAACCAACAAAAAGACAATCGCTAATTCCCGGTTTTTTCGTGAAATATGAAATTGAAAATAAATTAATATTTGATATTTTATTTTTCTCTTAATATTGTTTTTATTTCTTTATTATCCTGTTTGTAGGATGTACACTACAACGTTTTCGAGAGTTGCGCAAACGATTGACTGGATTTGGCCTGCGGTAATAACTTAATAATTTCTTTACAATTGCATCAGTTATAGGACTAAATTACCAACACTAACAAACCTTAGAAAACATAATATGAATAGACCTTACTTACACCAATTTAGAAAAACGAGGTTATACTGCCATCTCGCTTTCTTAACTCCAGTAGTCGTATTTTCATTAATTAACCCTGTACATGCCAGTAATTCGAATCTAGCAATTGTCAACAATGGTTTACCGGCGGTTGATTTTCAACAGAAAGTTAATGGGACAGTTGTGGATGAAAACGGGAAGCCTCTAGCCGGTGTGACGATCTCTGAAAAAGGAACTTCACACTCAACATCAACAGATAGTCAGGGGAAATTTTCGTTATCGGTATCGTCTGCAAATGCTATTTTGATTTTTAATTCGATAGGCTATACAGCTAAGGAACTAGTGGCAAATCAAGCTACGCAAGTCAAGCTGACTAAATCTGAAGACATGTTGGAAGAGGTTGTCGTAGTCGCATATGGTACACAGAAGAAAACAAATATGACCAGTGCGGTTACGCAGGTTGATACCAAAGTGTTGCAGAATCGGCCTTCACCGACAGTGGCAAATATGTTGCAGGGGGCGGCTCCTGGTTTAGTCGTTAGCAGACAATCAGGCAGACCTGGAGCACAGGGCTTAAATATTCAGGTTCGTGGAGCTTCCTCTGCCACGGATAATGTTCAACCTTTATATGTTATTGATGGTGTAATCAGTTCCGAGTCGACATTTACTGCTTTAAATCCGAACGATATTGAAAATATCAGTGTACTGAAAGATGGTGGTGCAACAGCGATTTACGGTTCCCAATCTGCGGGTGGCGTTATACTTATCCAAACAAAAAAAGGAAAAACTGGTCCCGGACGTATTTCCGTGATGAGCAATATAGGGATCCAGATGCCTTCTAATATGCCTGACCGTCTTTCGTTGGTCGAGGAAATGAAATATATGAACCTTGGTCGCGCAAATGCTGGCCTAGCGCCCGAGTATAATGATGAGGATCTAAACTATGCGGTTAATGGTCCGACATTCGTTTTAGGGGCGAATGGTCAATGGCGTACCTATAACCAAAAGAATCTAATTGATGAGGTTGCTAAGAAATCCTATAATCTTTACAACAATAATATCCAATTTTCGGGTGGGAGTGAGAAAATCACCTATATGGCCTCGTTGGGCAACATGAGTCAAGCTGGTATGTTCAAGGTGGGGGAAGATCATTTTACGCGTTGGAATGCCCGAGCAAATATCTCAGCTCAGGTCAACAAATACTTAAAATTGGACGTTGGTTCGGCTTATATCAATCAGGCCACTGATAATCCACAAGATGGCGGGTATGGTATTGATGGTGGTGGAAATGGAATCTTAAGACAATTCTATTCTTCACGCATGCGTTTTCCACTTTATAATGAGGATGGTACCTATTATCGCAGTGGAACTTCATCCGCAATTGGTTATGCTTTAATGAAAGATGGTGGATTTAATCGGGATCGGAAAGACACTTATTTCAATAATGTGACCGCGACACTGAGTAATTTCGTAAAAGGTTTGAATGTAAGATTGATGTACAGCCGCGAGAATAGCAATCAACAAAACCGAAACTTTAAACGAACAGTTACGTATTATTCTGGACCAGATGCCAAAACGGCAAGCCAATTGAATAATCCGAATAATTATGCCATCACGGATTATAAGACGTTATCCCAAAATTATCAAGCGATTGCAGATTACGATTTCAAACTTGCAATGAAACATAACTTCCATTTAATGGGAGGATATCAATTTCAATCTTATGATTATGGAGAGATCAAAGCAAGCTCGAAAAATTTGTATGTTAATGATAACCCAAGTTTAAACTTTACTTCTGATCCCTTGAATAAAACGCATGATCAACGTGCTGAAAGGGCAAAGATGCAGGCATATTTTGGGCGGTTTAATTATAATTATGACGAAAAGTATCTTTTTGAAGCCACGGTTAGAAGCGATGAGAGTTCACGTTTGTACCCGGGAGTTCGGGTAAAAGTATTTCCTTCCTTCTCTGCAGGGTGGAATATGAGCAAGGAAGCTTGGTTTGAAGGAATTTCGGATGTTGTTAGTGAATTAAAGCCTCGTGTGTCCTGGGGTAAAGTTGGCTCTCAGGTTGGTATTGGCTATTATGATTTTCTAGCACAGTTAAAAATAGGGCCTAATACGGATCCAGGCAAAACAGGAGTCGTTTTAGGCGACACCAAGCAATCCTATATTTATCAAAATATGCTTCCTGCATTGGGGATTGGTTGGGAAACTGTTGAAACACAAAATTTTGGTTTAGATTTTAGCTTCTTACAGCGGAAACTTAGGGGATCGTTTGACTATTACAATAAATATAACAAGAATATGTTGGTGGCTGTCGATATGCCAAAAACTGTTGGTATCAAGGTACCTTTATCAAACGATGGAAATCTTAAAACCTGGGGATGGGAGTTTAATTTAGGCTATAGCGATAAGGTTGGTGAAGATTTTTCGTATAGTGTAAATTTCAACCTTGCGGATAACCAGAATAAAGTAGTCCGATATGGTGGAGGCAATAATATCGTTAAACCTGGTGTAAATGGTGGTAAAAATGATAAAGGTGAGACTATTTTGGTCGAAGGTTATGCTTTAAATTCCATCTGGGGCTATAAAGCAGATGGTTACTTTCAATCCGAAGCGGACCTAGCAAAAGCACCGAGCTATGAGAAAATCCTGAATAAAAATGGCGTTCCGGGATTGGGGGATGTGAGGTATGTTGATATTGATGGTGATGGCAAGATAAGCCCTGGAGGGGGACGCTTAGGTGATCTTGGAGATTTGGTTTATCTTGGCGATACCAATCCGAGATATCAGTATGGTTTTAATATCAATTTAAGCTATAAAAAATTTGATCTAGGCTTGTTTATCCAAGGGATTGCCAAACGTAAATTTAAACCAAGTAATGAATTGATCCAACCGTTATTGGCCTCATGGTATATGCCGATGTCTTTCCAGACAGACTATTGGACTCCGGATAATCCCAATGCTGCTTTTCCAAGACCTTACCTTGAAGGGACACAGAATTTTCAGGAATCAAGCAAATGGTATCTGAACGGAGCCTATGCTCGCTTGAAAAATGTTCAGATCGGATATACATTGACAAAAGATCAGATGAAGAGACTGCCATTTGAACGGATTAGAGTATATGCTTCGGGAGAGGACCTATTTACACTTTCCAAAATGGGGGTATTCAAGGGTGTAGTTGATCCAGAAATGAAGCCAACAAGAGAGGGTACGACAACAGAGATTGCTTCCCCTTATCCATTTGCCAGAACAATATCGTTTGGAATAAACCTTGACTTTTAAGAATTGATTACCATGAAAAGAAAATTTATATATATTCTATTGACTTCAATTGTACTTGGTTCAGTACAATCGTGTAAAATTGATGAAATGCCAGAAACAACAGTGGCAGATGTCGGTTTCTGGAATACGATAGCCGATTTGCGTTTGGCAGCAAATTATTTCTACACAACATTACCCGGCTTGACGCAAAAAGAGGTGAACATGGACAATTGGTCTACTTTCGCTTATCCCAATGACAAAGGCGATCCGATTTCGGATGGATCTCGCGTCACACCTGCTACAAGTGACGACTATGATTATTCCAATATTTTTCAGGCGAATAAACTAATCGAAAAGTCTGCGGAAGTATTGGCAAAGGGAGGTGATGCTAAACAGGTGAACTGGTATGTTGGTGAAGCGCGCTTTTTTAGGGCATGGTATTATTTTGAGATGTTCAAGCGATTTGGCGGTGTCCCTTTGATTACTAAAACAATGTTGGTGGATGACCCTGATATTTTTTTACCTCGCGCTTCCAGAGAAGAAGTCTTAAAATTAATTTTTGATGATCTGGATTATGCGATTGATGTCTTGCGTACCGCTGATGAGATTAACGCGGCAAAAGAATACGGACGGATCTCCAAAACAGCAGCCCTAGCATTCAAGTCCAGAGTGGCTCTGTTTGAAGGAACGCGTGAAAAATTTCACAAATACGGTGATGAAAAGAAACATTTGTTAATGGCGAAAGAGGCTGCCGAGGCTGTGATGAAATCTGACATGCATGCTTTATTTTCTCAAGCTAGCGGTGTCGGCAACGATGCTTATTTTAACTTATTTCAATTGGCTGGAGAGGGCCGGGCAAATAAAGAGAATATTCTTGTTAGAGGCTATGGTATTAGTCAAGATAATAGTATCATTTCTACTCCCGTGCAACGGTATTATGAGGGGAATTCAATTGTGCCCACACAAAATTTTGTCGATAATTATTTGATGGCTGATGGACTTCCTACGAAGAGTTCTCCCTTGTATCAGGAACCTGATAAGAATATGACACATGCTGAATATTTTAAAAAGCGTGATCCCAGAATGTCCTTTACCTTGTTTAAAAAAGGGGATGAATATATTTCTGGAGGTAATTATACAATCCCTAGCCCGACTAAACAACGTAGTGGATTTGGTATCCGCAAATATGCGAATGAGCAGTTTTGGGCAAGACAGGCTTCGTATATTGACAAACCAGTTATTCGTTATGCGGAAGTACTGTTGAATTATGCTGAAGCAGTTTATGAACTTAACAACACGATTTCAGATGCAGATTTAGATCGGACAATTAATCTATTGCGTGCACGTTTACCGCAGGTAAATATCGGTACGGATGCTGTACCTAATTTTGTGCCAATGGCCAAACTGAGTAATACTTTAGTCACAAGTAACAGCTTGAATATGCAGGAAGAAATACGTCGGGAGCGAAATGTGGAATTAGCCTTTGAAGGGTTTGCCTATTGGGATCTGCTTCGGTGGAAAACAGCAGAAGTAGAAATGCCGAAAACTTTATTTGGTAGTTATTTATTCACTGAATATTTGACGGATAAAGATCAAAAGTGGGATGCGAAGACTCCTATAAATGCTAAAAATTATATTATTTTGCAAGATGCTAGCTTGAGAAGATTTGACCCGAAAAAAGATTACCTGTGGCCAATTCCTACTTCGGAAATAGCAAAAAATGAAGGAAACATTATACAGAATCCAGGCTGGGAATAAAAAATTGGGAAGACATCTATCGGTGTCTTCCTTGTTTGTTTTCAGGGAATGATTAAATTTGATAGATGACAATTCTGGTAGCTATATTGGGATATTGTTATGAATCCTTCTAAAATCCAATGTTGATGAACTTAAATCGCATCTTTTTTTTCTGCTTCTCTTTTTTTGTCACGCTACATGTACAAGCACAAGTTGACATTATTCCAAAACCCCTTTATACGAAGGTTTTGGATAAACATTTTGTTCTCAAGAATACCCTTTTAGTCCATGCTGACCCTGGTCTTGAATCGAGACTATACTATTTACAGCGGTTGGTGTTAGCTAAGTATGGGATAACAAGCTCCTTCGCCGCGCGCCAAGCTGCTGCGGATATTAGTTTGACAAAAGATGAAAAATTAGACGAAGAGGCTTATCGGATCTTGATTACCGAGACCTCGGTGAAAATATATGCGTCTGATCAGGCTGGCTTTCTCAATGCCATCTCCAGTTTAGACCAATTGCTTTCCGCCGCCGATAACAAAGGTGGACAGATCCAGTTGAATACCCTGGAAATTGAAGATAAACCGCAATTTGCCTGGCGCGGTTTTATGTTGGATGAATCACGTCATTTTTTCGGTAAGGAGAAAGTAAAATCGCTGTTGGATTGGATGGCTTTTTATAAGTTGAATAAATTCCACTGGCATCTGACAGATGAACCAGCATGGCGTCTGAGTATACAGCGTTATCCTTGGCTGACACAAGTGGGGGGCATCGGAAATTATCTGGATCCTTATGCTCCTGTACAATTTTATAGTCAGGCTGATATGAGTGAGATCATCACTTATGCGGCTGAACGGAACATTGAAGTGATACCTGAAATTGATATGCCAGGTCACGCTACGGCTGCTAATCGAGCCTACCCTTTCTTATCTGGTGGGGGAAATGAAAAGCACCCGGATTTCACCTTCCATCCGGCGAAAAACTCTACATATTCATTTTTGACTGATGTTCTAAGGGAGGTAAAATCGCTATTTCCTTCGGATTATATCCATCTGGGAGGGGATGAGGTCGCTTTTGGTAGTGATGCATGGAATAACGATAGCAAGGTGCAAGAGCTTAAAAGGAGCGTTGGGCTACAAAACAATAAGGATGTTGAAGCGTATTTTATTCGCCGTATGGCTGATTCGGTGGAAAGAATACGTGGAAGAGTTATTGTTTGGGACGAGATGGTGGATGCAAATCTCGCGAAAGATCGAACAGTAATGATGTGGTGGCGTCATGATAAGCCGGAGCAACTAAGCCGAATTTTGGATAAGGGGTACCGCACGATATTAACGCCTAGACTTCCGATGTATTTTGATTTTGTACAACAGGAGAATCACCGCTATGGCCGCAAATGGGGTAAAGGATTTAATCCTTTACAGGAGGTATACAATTTTGCCGGAAGTCAATTGGATAGTTTAGGTAAACGGAAAAAGCTGATTTTGGGTATTCAAGCCAATCTTTGGACAGAAACAGTAACGAATACCAATCGTTTGGACTATCTTGTTTTTCCAAGAATAGCCGCCTTAGCTGAGGCTGCGTGGACACCAGGAGAGGCACGAGATTTTGAGCAATTTACACACATATTGAAAAAGCATCTGCTTTTGTATCGCGACCAGGGGCTTTATTACTTTGATCCGTTTAAGGATGCAAACCCCGAGCCAGCAGTGATAAAAAAGTCACAAAAGCAATATATAGATAACCCGAAATGATGATTGGGTTAATTACAGATACCTGGTCGGTAAACGCTGGTTTACTATTTTTTTAAGAACCGATTTTCAAAAAATTAGGATAAGATGAAATACAATAAATTAATAAGCACCTTAGTTTTCGGCAGTATGTTGCTGGGGGCAAATAGCGCTTTCGCTCAATGGACTGGTCCACGCAAGAAAGTAGAAAATAAGGTAGACGTAAAATATGGTCCTTTGATACCCGCTCACCGGACAGATAAGGCTATGGAACAGTTCCGTAATTATGGATTGGGACAGTTTATTCACTGGGGTTTATATGCTATTCCCGGAAATGAATGGGAGGGGGTAAGTGCACGAAAAGGGGCAGCCGCATCAGAATGGATTCGTACCTGGAGCGGGCCTACTGCACCAAAAGACTGGAAGAATACCTATGACAATTTGTACAAGCAGTTTAATCCGACAGCTTTTGATGCAAAGGCTTGGGCTAAACAAGCGAAGGATATGGGGGCTAAGTATCTTATTTTTACAACAAAACATCATGATGGGTTCGCTTTGTGGCCTTCAAAATATACGGACTATACCATTAAGAAAAGCCCTTATAAGAAAGATATTGTCAAGCAGGTTGTAGACGCTTACACAGCCGAAGGGATAGATGTGTTTTTGTATTTTTCGGTCTTAGAATGGAATAATTCAAACTATATAGGGAAGGCGCCATCTACACCGGAAGAAAAGGCAAAATTCAATAAGTTTTTGGAGTATACCCGTAATCAATTATTGGAACTTCTTCAAAATTATCCACAGATAAAGGGCTTTTGGTTTGATGGTACCTGGGATCAGTCCTGGATTCAGTCCTATGACTTTACCTATAAATTGGAAAAGGAACTCCGTGAGAAACATCCTGGATTAATCATTGGCAGCCGGTTTCGAAACGATGAATTTGGAAAACGACATTTCGATTCGAATGGCGATATGCTGGGGGATTATGAGCAAGGATGGGAACGCAAAATGCCGAAGGAATTTGAATGGCTGGAGGGCCGCGACTGGGACTGTGTCATGACGATACCTCCCAATGGTTGGGGCTACATGAAAGATTGGTCGGGTATTTACACGAAGACATCCGACGATTTGATCGATATGCTGATGAATTGCGTTTCGATGAATGGTAATTTTGTTCTAAATTTCGGGCCTGACGGAAATGGTCGCATGCATCCCGGAGAGGATAAATTGGCCAAAGAGATTGGTGACTGGATCAAAATCAATGGTGAAGCCGTTTATGGTGTTAGACATGCTGGACTGGCTCCATCTAAATTAGGCTATTTTACAAAAAAAGAGGATAACCTCTATCTTACCGTCTTTAATCGACCAGTCAATAATATTGTCCGTATTGCTGTACCGAAGAATGCAACAGCAGTTCCAACAACGGCAGAAATACTCCAAGATGGTCAATCCTTGACTTTAAAGCATAGTGATGTCGGCATAGATCTGGATAAAAACACGTATTATGACGTTTTACTTCCAGATTCATTTGTTGCCAATAAGGCTTTTGTTATCAAAATGAAATTGGGTCATCCAAAAGCACCAAGTGAGCAACTAATGGATGCAAAAATGTAGGCTCAGGACACGATTGAAAATTTCCCTGATTTCGTCGGATTGCCAATAACTATGGTACCGAATCGACGACATCGGGATGGATCTAATAAAGGCGGCACTTAAATCTTTATGGGTTTAAGTGCCGTTTTTCTTTTATATCAGCGCTGTTGTTGTGATATTGAGGAGCTCGTGTGGCGTATGGATAATGTATTTTGCACCGTGTTGTCGCAATTCGTCTTCATCGCGAAAACCCCAGGTAACACCGATGGCTGTTACCCCTGCATTATTGGCTGTATCCATATCGACCGATGAGTCACCGACATAAAAGCAATCTTGTTTGCGGACACCGAGTATCTTGAGGCTGTCCAGAACAATTGCGGGATCGGGTTTGGCTGGATGTCCTGTGCGATGGCCCAAGACAAGGTCAAATGGAATATCGGGGAAGTATTGCTGCATCAGCGGGATGACTGCTTCATGGTATTTGTTGGATGCCACGGAGATGAGGTAACCCAAAGACTTTAGCTCTTGAAGTAGCGATACAATTCCCGGGTAGGGTTGTGTATGTGATACAGGCTTTTGTTCATAATATGTCTTAAAAGCTGTAAGTAAGGTCATAATTGTATCTGCTGTCCGTGCTTCTTCGGGTAATGCCCTTTCGATAAGTTTCTGTACACCATTACCGACAAATTTCTTATAGGCAACGAGCGGGTGGGTTGGATATCCATATTGCTCAAGAATGGCATTACAGCTGTCACCGAGGTCTTGTAATGTATCCAGCAATGTTCCGTCTAGATCAAATAGTATAAGCTTCATGTGCTAAATCTAATAAAAATTGCGATTGATCTATGGTATAATAGGGGGATTAAATGGTAGTTTATATTTTTTGTATAATAAAAGATTACTGAAGACTGAGGGGAGATCAAAAAAATATAGGAGCTCGTTATACACGAGCTCCTATATTTAATTCCGTTTTTGAAGGGTTAATCGGATTGCATTTATATTATTTTACCAAATAGATCAACGTTGGAAAGTGATCTGAGTAGCCATTGATAAATACACCACCCGAAAATGTTCGGTGCGGATAACCTTTGTTGCGGCCTTCCTGTTGCACCAGAAAATCACGATTGAAGATTTCCGCTTTGACAAAACGTAAACCCTTGTTTTTATTGTCCAATAAAGGCCTGGAAATAATGATTTGGTCAAAGAGATTCCATTGTCCTTGGTAACCAAGTGACCCGATGCCTTTATCATAAAATTTCCACATGGTATTATACAATCCCTGGGCTGGCACATCTTGTGGATTTTTCTTGGCCTGCAAGACATCCTTAACGCTTTTATCTTTGGGGTCATCATTCAAATCGCCCATAATGATAATCTTGGCCTCCGGATTTTCACGATAGAGTGAGTCACAGATACCTTTGGTAATACCTGCGGCAAACTCACGAAGTTCAGAAGATTTGTTGCCATAGCGCGAAGGCCAGTGGTTGACGATGATGTGAACAGTATCTCCAGCGATGGTTCCGGAGACCAATAGTTGATCTCTCGTCTTAAAACCTGGGTTTTCTGGCAGGTTGAATGGATGAACCTTGTCATTAAAGGGGGTGAAGAATTCTGGATTGTAAAGGAATCCAACATCCACACCACGACGGTCAGGAGAATCGTGATGAACGATCTTTAAGCCCAGCCCACTGAGCTGGGGATCTCTTGTAAGATCTTCCAAAACCCGGCGGTTCTCAATTTCGGCTACACCCAAAGCAACGGGGCCTAAACTTGAGCTCGGTGAACCAATGGCGCGAATTGCTCGCGCCATATTTTTAATCTTTTGCTGATACTTAGCTTCTGTCCATGTATTGGCACCCTTTGGGGTAAACTCATCGTCATTAATTGACGAGTCTTTTACCGCATCGTATAGATTCTCCAAATTGTAGAATGCGACGGGGTAAATTCGACGATTGCTCTGTGCAAAACTCGGGTGTACAGCAAATAAAAGGAGAAGTAAAATACAGCTGATGTGTTTATAGTTCATCTTTAATTTATTTAGTAACGATAATCGTATTGCCCGAACCGTTTCCGCCGGTAGCGCTTGTGATTTTGATGTTGTCTAGACGGAAGCCTTTATTATTATCAGCACCTGAAACAGAAAATTCTATCGTACTGATTGCAGCAGGGGATAGGTTGGGAATTGTAAAGGTATAGTACTTGTTTACATCGCCATTGGCCGTACTCACAGGTGTACTAGGTAGCGTGTAGCCGGTGCCATTTACATTAACTTTAATGCTGGCTAAGTTAGTTGCATCCTGAGCGTCAAAGAGATTTCCCATAAGCTGGAAACTCAATGATAATCCTGTTTTATTATTACTGGCTATTCCTTCGATTTTTAGCGTTGCATCTTTGGTCGCCGGAAACCAAGCGGAAGCGTCAATCGTATTGTTTTTCGTTGAACGAATATCAATAGCTCCACTTGCATCGCTGTATTTGACTGGAGCTTTCATATCGAAATTTGTGAAGTCAGCAATTTTTTTGCGACTCTCCGACGTAGAATATTCTATAGGGCCAAAGGTTTCGTTAAAGATTACTTCTCCGCCTTCGGGGTCAGTTGGTGTTGTCCCCGCGTCAGTGCCATCAAAATCAATAACATCTGTTTTATCACGCAGGAAGAGTTGCCACCCGCTGTTGTACCGTCCAAGTATACCGATCAGTGTTCCTTTACCTTTTGGCAGAATATCTTTTGCAAAGCTGGAGAAGTTGCTGTTGCGGACATCCAATGCTTTACCATTCGCATCTTTAACCACTTCGCTGACAGTCGCCGTTCCACCAGCAAAAGCATTGACGCCACCATTATTGAAACGTACATTTTTAATGATGACCAATTTGTTGACCATCGAAGCGTCTAATTTCGAAAGATCAACCTCTAGTGGGGTTAGCTTGGCTACATTTGGCCATCCACTTACTTTCGTATGCTCCTTAAAGATCTCCCAAGCGATACGGTTGGCATTGGTTCCACTAAAACCGATCTGCAATTCACCGCCATATTTCACCATGGATAGGCCTTTTAAGTTGATATACACTTCCTGACCAGCGCGGAAAGTCGTGTACATACTGTTCTGGTCGACACCCAAATTGATGGCTGCAGTTTCATCCTGAACATACAATTGTTTGTAGATATTCCCTGAAATATCGTTTCCGGTCACCAGTGCTTTAATGATCAGATCTTCGTCGATCACTTTAGGGTCGGTGATGCTCGCATATTTTTCTTTTAATGCGGCTATCGTTGTATTTGCGTTAGGCCCGTCATAGATCGGTTGTGTTAATAAGGGGGCTTCAGGATCCCGCTTGCAGGCACCTGTAAATAAGATCAGTCCGATACAGATAACTGATAGCAGAGATGTATAGACAGCTTGTATATTTTTTTTATTCATTGTTGTTGAGATTAAAATCTATAGGATACATTCATAAAACAATTGATTCCTTGCATATAATAATATTTGGAATCAAATTTATTTGGCGCAGTAATATCCAAACGTGCATTTTCGAAACCACCTGTTCTGATGTTTTTGTTGTTTAATACATTATTGACTGCCAAATTGAAGTTCATCGACTTGCGATTTTTCAGGTAGAGGATTTTACCGATCGATAGATCCACTGTTGTACTATTTTTGAACTTTTCCTGGTCAGTTAGTATATGATAAGCATTATCGAGCTCCGGATCATAAGGATTGATGGTACTGTAGTTTGAGGCTAACTGACGAAGTGGCGCCTTCGCTAAATACATATCGCCGGCATAATTTACGTTGGCTCCAAAAAACCAGTAGTTTACGAAATAACGGACACCTAAAGTTCCTGCGGTCTGCGGCATTCCACCAACATAATAGTTCTTGAGGTAGACCATTTCGCGTTCATTATTGATCAATCCATTTTCGGAGTTCTGTGCTCCCATCGGATTGTTGCTATAATAATATTCTGCTTTTGTGGCGGCAAGATCGACACTCCAGTTGTTGTCAATTTTATAGGTTAATCCGAGTTCGACACCTCTGTTGACCTGATTCATGTCTTTTAAACCATGGTTGATAAAGGTCCGCGCAGCATCGTGATAGTAACTTTGTCTGCTGATGAGATCTGTAAAGTTGGTCTGGAATACCGATAAACGACCATTTAGCTTTGGCAAGGAGAAGATATAACTGATATCTGTAGAGAATATCTTGGCACTCTTGAGGTCTTCAAATGTAAAGTCACTTATCCTTGGCGAGATATACGCATCATTGGCCAAGGGTGCTTTGGTCTGATAGCTGACTTTGGCATTTAATAGATGGCGACCATTGAATTTGTAGGTCATTCCACCCTTGAATGCATAATCAAAGAAGTGGTGTTCTTGCCCTTTACCATAGGAATTGGTCGGAAAACGTCCGTTTTTCATGTACCCTACACGCTGAAAACTTGTATAGGAAAGCTGTGTTGCGTAGAAAAAGTCGATGTTCGAATACGTGTATTCGTTTTGTAACCAAGCATTGGCCGACTTGATATTGATGTTGTAACGGTACCCAAAAATATCATCTTTACGCGCTTTAAAATTTGGGTTTAACAAGTCATTTTGGCTCTGACCTGTGTTTTGTCCAAAGTCACGTTCAGAGAATTTGTCAATATCCAATACATACTCAGCACCCAACAGATCAGCTACAGTTTTATATTGTTGCGACTGGGAACCTTTGGCACCGATACCGAGTGTTAGTTTAGCATGCTCATTAATGGTCTTGTTGAGGGTTGTATTGAAACTACTCTCTAAGAGGTCACTATGGCGTTTTTCAAGCATGTAGATTGCTGCACCATCGTTGATTTTATTTTCTAACTTATTGACGAGATATAGGTTGTCCCAATCCACTTGCGATACTTTGGCCGATTGCCATAGGTTCGTGTAGAATTGATTGGTAATGGAATCCGTAAAATAACTTGGTAAATTGCGGTAGTAGTCAGGTCTTGGGTCTGGACCGTTGTACCAATTGAGTGCAGTACTGGCGTATTTGCCGTAATGTAGCGATATACCCGTTGTTAGTTTGGTATTTGGATCTATTTTCCAGATATGTGAAAGGATTGTGGTAGGGTCATATGCCGTTACTATGCGCGAATTCCTGATTTTGCCATCTTGATAACCCCAATTTGGGTTGTACAGGTTATTGTCGAGGAGATCATAGGCTTCCTGGAAAGAACCTGACTGTTGACCACGTTCTACTGGTGAACCAAAGGTGACCAGTGATAAGCTATGTTTGCCTTGCTGGAATTGTTTTTCGATGGAGAGGGCATAGGAGAAGTTTTTGTAAAAAGTACCTTCAATATTTCCTTTGTCCGCATAACGGCCACCGATTAATCCTGTAAATGCCCAGCCGTTGTCCATGAGTCCTGTTGAATAGCTCAGCATGCCACGGCTATAATAATTGCGGTTGGTATACGTGGCTGTTGCTTTAGCACCTTTGGCAAAGGTGCTGGCGCGCATATTGATATTTTCAGAGCCGCCAATGGAGCCGAATGTAAAGGTTGAGGCGTCCATGGCATTGTCTTCATCCCCATTTCTGGTTAAATCGTTGATGGCACCGATGGAAGCATAGTTGAAGACACCACGTAGCTGGTCGTTGAAGTGTACACCGTTGATGTATTTTTGTTCGTAACGGTTGTTGTACCCGCGGAGACGGAAACGGAACTGCGAAAGCTGATACCCAATTTTGTTGACATATACATCATTGGAAAGAATGATTTTTGCTGCAATGTTTTGATCGAAAGATTCGTTGTCGTCGTCCAAAAGATCATCGGCAGCCATGCTCAGCTGTACCATGTTGTCATTGTCAGTGCTAGGAAGCACATAGATGTCTTCCATTTTGAGCAGACCGGAGGTTGGGATCTGAACGATAATTTTGGTTTCCTGAATATTACCGCCAGTGATCAGGATGGTTTCCTCACCTGATTTTAACTTGGGTAGATTGAAGTTTCCTTTGGCATCCGTAACGACAGATTTTTGATTTTTTTCAAAGACGAGTCGTACATTGGAAAAAGGTTCTTTGCTCACTTGGTTGCGGACAATACCCTGTACATTGGCCTTTTGGGCAAAAATAGGTGTACTGGCAGCAGATAAGAGGGCAAAAAGTATGTATTTTTTATACATAGCTTGAGGTTAAATAGTGAAATGTATTTAGATGACAAATGCAACACATTTTACATGTGTTGCATTTGAAGATGTTTTTATTGTATTTTATTTTTGGCC
>JAITLV010000161.1 GCA_031277685.1 Sphingobacterium sp.
TGCATAAAGTCACCCCGATACTTATCTTGATTAATTTCCTCGCCAATAAGTCCACCAATAATGGCGACAGCTCCGCCATAACGTTGGGCATGTTGTGCCAGAAATTCCAGCGTTAGACATGCTCCCTGGGAGAAACCGAAGAAATAGATGTTTTCAGTTTTAATTCCTTTATCCAGAGCGAGCTGTACGGTGTTGGTGATGACTTGAACAGCAGAACTCAACCAAGGTTCATTACTTTGCTCTGGAGCCATAAAAGAATGTGGATACCAGGTGTAATTGTCTGCTTGTGGTGCGAGCAACGCATAATCTCCCACATTCAGATAGGATGACATACTCAGAATATCTGTTGCACTTCCGCCACGACCATGAACCATAATCAATACTTTTTCCGCATTTTCGAGGTTGTGTCCAGCCGTTTTTATATGATTTGAATGACTCATTAGATGACTTCCTATACTGTTTTCTTAAACCAGACATCGTCATAAGTGTCGGGATGACGATGGAATTGTGCATTTACATATGGGCATAGGGGGACAATTTTCATGGCATTTTCCCGTGCATAGGACACTAATTTTTCCAAAAGTATTTTTGCAAATCCTCTACCTTCGTAAGCTTCATCAACTTCAGTATGGTAGACAACCAGGTTTCCATCGATAATGGCTATGCTCATTAAACCAGCTTTTTTTTCATCGGAGAATAGTTGAAGTTCACCACGCTGATTTTTGTCCAGTACAATTTCTGTTCTTTCCATTGTTTTATTGTATTTAATATTATTAATCTTAATCTATTTTTGGTAAAGAGGACTCGATCTGTGACCGATGGTTCTCGTATTGTTTTGGCAATTTTAGCCCTGTCCCCAAGCTTTCTAGAGGTTCATCCACCGTAAACCCGGGATTGTCCGTTGCAATTTCAAACAAAACACCACCGGGTTCGCGAAAGTAAAGAGAGAAAAAGTAGTCTCGGTTGATTTTTGGCGTAATGTCAAGACCGGCGGAAAGCACCTTTTCGCGATACTCCATCAAAATGTTATCATCTTTTACCCGAAATGCAACATGGTGATTGGTACCGGCGGCATTTCTGCCAAATGGTAAATTTGGATTTGCCAGAACATCGACTATATTGGCTGTTTCAATATTGTCAGTGGCCAGACGGTAGCGCCCGTTTTCCTGTCCCTGTACAGAGTAGCCTAAAATATCGGTTAAGACTTTGATCGTGGGATCAGCCTCTTTCAGTGTGAGTGTGATGTTATGGAAGCCTTTTAAGGCATTTTCATCCTTGATTTCTGCTGTTGTCCATACCTTTCTATTGTCCTTGATTAAGGGTTCGATAAATTGTATCTGTAAACCATCAGGGTCTGTAAAGGAGATTAATTTTTCACCAAATATTTCATCTTCTTGAAAGGTTACATGGTGCTCTTTCAATCTGTTTTTCCAGAATTCAAGGCTTCCTTCAGGAACGGCATAACCAATATGCGTTGCCATACCAGCTCCAGCTGTACCTTTACCGATTCCTTCCCATGGGAAAAATGTAAGTATGGTGCCTGGATCTCCCTGCTCATTTCCAAAATAGAAATGATAGGTTCCCGGATCGTCAAAATTGACCGTTTTCTTGACCAATCGAAGTCCAAGTACCTTTGAGTAAAAATCGAGATTCCGTTTGGCATTATCAGCTATCGCTGTAATATGGTGCAGTCCTAATATGCTATTGTTCATCTTTATTTTTTTATTTTCTTAACCTATGTAAAGTTACAGTAGTTAAAAAGCAAATTCATTGAACTAGATTAATAAAAACAGCAAATGATCTTTTTGTTTTAGTTTGTTGATAACTTTTATCAAAGGTAGGCCTGTAAATAAAAAAACACCTGAAGTTGGGGACCTCAGGTGTTTCTAACCTAACCAATTATTAACCTAAATTTATGAAATGTATATTTCTGAATATTATACTGACCTAGTATTTTCAATTATCGTGCCATGTTTTTATGCTCTGTTTTCTGATCTCATATAGTTTTTTTATGAAACAAAATATTGAACCAAATGTTGTTTCTTTGATATATTGTAGCTAAATAGGGGATTGGATACATTCTTCTTACGCAAAATAATAAGTTTGAAATCATGAAAACAAGCATAAATTTTACTATACTGGCCGTAATAACATTTCTTTTATTTGGAGGTTGCCAGCAAAACCAGCAAAATAAAAATGTAGAGAAAGAGCAAACTCAGTTAGATATCAACAAAGAGAACAAGCGGATCGTATTAGACTTTTATCAACAGATGTTTGGCGACAAAGATCTTTCAGCAATAGATAAATATATAGCACCACAATATATTCAACATAACCCAGCGGTAGCAGATGGTGCAGCCGCATTTAAAGCAGCGGCAGCGAAATGGTTTGAAGGGCAACCGAAAACGAAAATCGATGTACAACACATCGCATCGGATGGCGATTTGGTCTTTATCCATCTTAAAAATAAAAATCCTGATGGAAGTCTTAAATCTACAATAGATATCTTTCGATTGGAAAACGGCAAAATTGTTGAACATTGGGATGCACAGCAAGATGTTCCAAAAGAGTCTGCAAACGGGCATCCGATGTTTTAGTGTCGGATTTTTTTCTGATCAAATGCAGTGTGCTTTCTAAAAAAAGGCCTTATATTTAATACGCTATTATTACGTTAGGTAGCAACTGTATTGAATAGAAAATAATTAATCTAAATGAAGCGAATCGTAGGCGCAAGCCTTTTTTACATCCTTTTCTCTGCTTGTAGCGTTCATCACAATCCAAAAGAAAATCCACATGTGTATGTTCAAAATCCGGGACGTGAGACCCGAAAATGGAAACTCGTATGGGAAGAGAATTTTAATTCCGCCCAATTGGATACAATCAAGTGGACACGGATCCCCGCTGGTGGTGCGGATTGGAATCGACACATGAGTTTGGATGATGCGTGTTTTGGCTGGGAGAATGGTGAATTGATTCTGAAAGGAATTGATAATCCTAATCGACAGAAAGATGCACGACCTTTCTTGACTGGAGGAATATGGAGTAAGGGAAAATTTGCCTTTCAGTATGGGCGTATTGAAATAAGAGCTAAACTTGGCAGTGCTAAAGGGGCCTGGCCAGCTATGTGGATGTTAGCTGAGTTGGATAAATACGGTCAGTACCCCCGAAATGGCGAAATTGATATCATGGAACACCTCAATTTTGATGATATTATTTATCAGACAACGCATTCACATTATACCTTGAATTTGGGACAAAAAGATAATCCTAAGCATTCGGGTACGGCAAAAATCAATGCAGAAGCTTATAATGTCTACGGCATCAGCTGGTATCCGGATCGAATAGTATTTCAACTCAATGGTATAGATACATTCACTTATCCACGGGTGACTGGCGTTGATGCTTCGCAATGGCCTTATGATCAACCTTTCTATCTGTTGATAGATCAACAGCTTGGAGGAAGCTGGGTAGGGGACGTTGACGTAAAGCAGTTGCCCGTAGAAATGCGTGTAGATTGGGTGAAAGTTTATCAATAGCGATGCAATCAATTTACCAAAAACTTAACATACAGCCAGTAAAATAATGCTTATTTTTGATCCCAATTATGGAAGATAATACAATATTTAAGATTAGTTATAAAATAAAAGAAATCCGTAAGGAGAAGGGAATTACTATACAAGAAGTTGCTGATAGAGCTGGTGTAAGTAAGGGGCTGATATCGCAAATTGAAAATAACCGAACAATACCTTCTCTATTGGTATTGATTAATATTATTAATGCACTGGATGTCGATCTTAATGAATTCTTCAAAGACTTTAATTCAGAATTGGATTCAGGTCCTGTAGTTGTACGAAAAAAAGATAGTTACGTATCCTTCGAAAAAGAACATGCGGTTGGCTTTCATTATAAGCGTATTTTTACCTCAGCAATGGATAATTCTACGATGGACATCGTGCTTTTGGAACTACTTCCAGATGCACAGCGACCTATGGTCGAAACAGAGGCTTACGAATATAAATATATTATCAGTGGAGAAGTTGAGTATATATTCCAAGACCAAAAGATACATTTAGAAGAAGGAGATTCCATTTTCTTTAATGGACGGCTTGCACATACACCACGGAATGTGGGCAAGGAAAAGGCCTTAATGTTGATTATATACTTTTTTGAAAACAAACGTTAAGAGCCTTTAGTTAAGCGAATTGTAAGCATCATTGAAATAATCAATGGTGCTTTTTTTATTCAGGTTCGCACAATATGAATTGAGTTAATTATATTTGTTTATAAATACTTAACAAAAGTTTAGTGTTGTGTTAATTTCCAGAATTTACTTTTGATTGCGGACAATGATGTCTGTCAATAATTCGAAATCATGGATTTGAACCAACAGATAAAAAAGCGCGTAGCGGGATTAGATGAACGATCGGTGGCCATATTATTGGCTATTACAGCATTTTTATGTTATACAAGTATGTATTCATTCCGAAAGTCATTTACAGCCTCCTCTTTTGCCAATGAGTCTATTTTGGGTATAGATTATAAAGTGTGTATGGTTATTATTCAAATGTTAGGCTATTTGTTTTCGAAATTCTATGGGATTAAGTTTATTTCCGAAAGCAAGCAACGTAATGGAGGCCGTTATTTGATTACTTTGATTTGTGTTTCTTGGGCTGGATTATTGGCTTTTGCATTTTTTCCCAAGCCATGGAACGTGATTTTTCTTTTTATCAATGGTTTTCCATTGGGGATGGTCTGGGGCCTGGTGTTCAGTTACCTGGAAGGCCGCAGATATACCGAAATTATGGGGGCAGTCATGTCTGTAAGTTTGATTTTTGCTTCGGGTTTTATTAAGACTGTAGGGCGTTGGCTGATGTCAACATCCCATGTCAATGAGTTTTGGATGCCATTTTGCACGGGGATGCTCTTTTTTATACCATTTGTCCTGTGTGTCTGGATATTGGAAAATGCGCCTGGACCAACAGCAGAAGACAAACGCCTGCGGACTGAACGGATAGCGATGGATTCAACGATGCGTAAACATTTTTTCAAGGTATTTATGCCCGGTATTATTTTGACCATTCTTATCTATACCATGCTGACGATTTTGCGTGATGTTCGGGATAATTTTGAGATTGAAATTTGGCAAATGCTGCATCTGAAAGGTGCTGGTATTTTTGCGAAAGTTGACGGTACAATTGCATTGATTGTCTTAATTTTAATCAGTTGCTTAATTATGGTGAAAGACAATTTGAAAGCATTCAAACTGATTCATTATATGATTATCCTGGGTTTTCTAATAGCGGGTATCTCTACTTATTTGTTTACCATGCAATGGATCGGGGGGCTTAGTTGGATGTTATTGGTCGGTTTGGGACTTTATATGGCCTATATTCCATATAATGCCATATTTTTTGAACGGATGATTGCGACATATCGCATGAAGAGTAATATCGGGTTTGTGATGTATATGGCTGATTCATTTGGCTATTTAGGAAGCTTTTTGATTTTAATGAATAAAGAATTTTTACCAAATTCAGTGACCTGGGGAGCTTATTTTATACAGCTTGTTTATTTAGCTTCCATTATCGGTGCTATTTTGGCGATCTTTTCACTTCTTTATTTCGTCCGGAAAAAAGTGCAAATGAAAACCACGAAAGGTGATGAAATGGTTCAGCCCTGGCAAGCATCTAGCGGCGAAGTGCAAATAAGTTAATGCAAATATTTTTAAGAATGAAAACAAATACATACGATTTAATTATTGTTGGCGGCGGTATCTTGGGAACTTTTCATGCCTTCCACGCATTGAAAAAAGGATTAAGCGTACTCCAACTGGAAAAAGATAATTTTCCCGTTGGTTCTACTGTGCGCAACTTTGGCCAAGTCGTGCCATCGGGTATGGCGGAAGAATGGTTTGATTATGGTGTAAGGGGATTGGAAATATATCAATCCATTCAGCAGGAAATGGATATATCTATTCGAAATAATGGTAGTATATATATAGCATCTGATACAGACGAAGTACAGGTTGTCCACGAATTGTCGGCACATTATCAGACGAAGGGTTATGAGCACGCACTCTGGTCTAAAGATCAAATTTTGGCAAAGTATCCCAGTATGAATGCCGATTATGTAAAAGAAGCTATTGTTTTTAATCAGGAATTGAGTGCTGAGCCGGAGACGATGATTCGACAGTTACATATTTTCATGCAGACGAAGTTTGAAAAATATACACTGAAATATGATACAACTGTTATTGCTTGTGAAGACGGTGATGCGAAGGCACGTTTAACAACAAGTAGTCTGGAGGTCTTTGAAGGAGCTAAGATCATTATTTGTAATGGTTATGAATTTAAGATCTTGTATCGGTCACTGTTTGATGATAGCGGTTTACAAATTAGTAAGTTGCAAATGATGCGTACCAAACCTTTGCCACAGATCCAGTTGCCTGGAAATATTTTGACCGGATTGACAATTCGTCGTTATGAAAGCTTTGAAGAATACTGTCCATCTTTTGCTGCTATTCCAATACCGGAACACTACAATGAATTACGTAAATATGGTATACACATTCTATTTAAACAGGCGGTAGATGGTAGTATTATTGTAGGAGATTCGCACGAGTATGCTGCCGGCAATCGCTTAGATGAATTGGGCTTTGCTGTAGATACTTATATTAATGAACTTATGATTGCTGAGGCAAATCGTATTATTCCAATGCGAAAGGACTGGATCGCTTCTTCCTGGTCAGGATTTTACGCTCAACATAAAGATCATATTCTTGAAATCGATATCAGTCCGCGGATACATGTACGTACGGGAATCGGCGGTAAAGGAATGACAGCTAGTGCCGGTTATGCTGAACAGAGTATAGAAAAACTTGTTTAACTTAATTAATTTATTGTAATACTGACTCTTTAAAAGGCCTCACATCGCATTGAGTGAGGCCTTTTAAAGAGTCAGTATTGGGATTAAAAGCTGATTTTACTGAATCGCCAATTGTAAGTGTCGATAATCGTCAATTGATCGGTATCCACAGGAAGGCCTGCGGCTATTTTGAGCACCTGCATGGCCATCATACTGCCTATTATTCCAGGTAAGGGACCTAAAACTCCATTCATATCACAATTTGGAACTTGTTCTGGAGCAGGGGCTACTGGAAACAGATCAAGCAAATGTTTACTACCAGCATGATTGAATACAGCCATTTGACCTTCAAATCCATAGATACTACCATATACAAGCGGTTTGTTAAGAGTTAGACAGGTATTATTTAGCAGATAACGCGTTGAAAAGTTATCACAACAGTCAACGATAATATCATAAGGTTGCAGTATAGCTGCAACATTGGACGCTTGGATTTTTACCTGTATTGGACGAAAATCTATTGAACTATTGTGCCTATTGATATAATCGCTGGCACTTTTCGTTTTCTCGCATCCGATATGCTCTTCTGTATGGATAACCTGCCTATTGAGGTTATGCAGTTCAACCAGGTCAAAATCTGTAAGGGCAAGTTGGCCGATGCCTGCAGCAGCTAAGTATTGAATGACGGGACTCCCCAGGCCACCAGCGCCCACAACCAATACTTTTGTATTCATAATTTTTCGTTGACCTGAAACACCTATTTCCTCAATAAATAGCTGTCTGCTGTAGCGCTCGAAAGTATAATCTGTTTTCATCTGCTAGCGTATAATTCCCGAATAACCATTTTCCCAGTCTTTCATGACTGGCGAGTAACCCATTTTCCGGATTTGATTTTTTATGGTTTCCATATCACGCTCGTCACTGACTTCAAATTGTTCCAATGCTTGTGGATCCACCACATATCCCCCAGGATTTGTTTTGGAAGCAGCGCTCATTGTGGTTACCCCTATGGGTATGATATGATCTCTAAAGCTTTCATTCTCGCGGGTAGAAATTGAGATTTCTAAATTTTCATTCCATAAGCGGTAAGCACAAATCAATTGTAGCAGATGTTTATCTGAAAGGTGGAAATTTGGGGCAACCGAACCGGCTGCCGGTCTTAGTCTTGGGAAAGAAATTGAATAACGCGTTTGCCAGTAATGTTTTTGTAAATAGGCGATGTGGATTGCAGTAAAGAAACTGTCAACACGCCAGTCTTCTAAACCCAATAGTACTCCTAACCCGATTTTATGTATACCCGCCTGTCCAATGCGGTCGGGGGTGCTCAGGCGGTAATCAAAATTAGACTTTTTACCTTTGGGATGATATTTTTTGTATACTTCCCGATGATAAGTTTCCTGGTAAACTAGAATCGCATATACCCCTGCAGCTTGTAATAATTGATATTCTTCCTGTTCCAAAGGTTGAACCTCGATGGATATTTGGGAGAAATGAGGTTTTAACAACTGAATCGCATTTAAAAAATAATTGATTTCTACCGTCTTATTTGCTTCTCCACTGACCAATAGTACATGGTTGACTCCCATGGATTTGAGAGCCATTGCTTCGAGCAATAGTTCTGTATTGTTCAAGGTTTTCCGTTTTATCTTATTGTCCATGCTAAATCCGCAATAGGTACAGATATTTTGACATTCATTGCTAAGGTAAAGTGGAGCATAAAGTTGTATGGTCTTACCGAAACGACGTTGGGTAATCTGCTGTGTTTTGACAGCCATCTGTTCCAGATAAGGCGTCGCCGCTGGCGAAATAAGAGCCATGAAATCAGTGAGCGTTAAATGCTCTTTGTGTAATGCATGCTGCACATTCTCCTCGGAACTACCATAAATTTTGGTCTGTACGTCTTCCCAGTTGTACTGGTCGAGTATTTCTTTAAAATCTGTCATTGTGTTCGATCAATCAAATAGGAAGGAAGTTAATGGACTTGAACTGACTGCCTGCGAAACAATTGGTCCTAATCCTGCTTCATAAGCTTTGCGCCCAGCAATGACAGCATCCTTAAATGCTTCTGCCATCTGTACAGGATGATTGGAAACGGCAATGGCTGTATTGACCAATACAGCATCAGCTCCGATTTCCATCGCTTTGGCGGCATCTGAGGGCGCGCCAATTCCGGCATCAACAACGACGGGTACATTGCTTTCTTCGATAATAATTTGCAGAAAGTCCAGGGTACGAAGTCCTTTGTTACTACCAATTGGGGCTCCCAATGGCATAACAACAGCTGTACCTGCATTTTCTAGACGTTTACAAAGTACAGGATCCGCATGAATATAAGGCATGACAACAAATCCCAATTTAGCCAGCGTTTCAGTGGCACGTAATGTTTCAATTGGATCAGGTAACAGATAGCGTGGGTCAGGGTGGATTTCCAGTTTTACCCAATTTGTTTCCAGTGCTTCTCTGGCAAGCTGTGCTGCTAAAACAGCTTCTTCTGCTGTTCTAGCTCCCGAGGTATTGGGAAGTAAGTCTATTGTTGCTAAATCAAGGGCTCCGATTAACTCATCATGGACCGCCTGCTGATCTATCCGCTTAAGTGCAACGGTGACTAGCTGGGAACCAGAGGCCTGTACGGCTTCGCTCATCTCGCTCAGATTTCCAAATTTGCCTGTTCCCATAAATAACCGGGACTCGAAGCTGCGATTCGCTATTTGTAATTTATGCATGGTAAGATATTTTTAATGGATGAAATAATATGTGGTGTCTGGGTCAATAGCCCTGATACAGCGACGCCATAAACTCCGGCCTGCAATAGATTTTTGATATCTTCCAGGCTGCCAATTCCACCGATTGCAAAAATCGGAATGGTGGGAATTTCCCCCTGATTGATATGATCGATTATACTTGCATAGCCAATTGCGCCTAATAATGGACTAAGTTTTTGTTTTGTCGTGGTGTATTGAAAGGGACCAAGTCCGATGTAGTTACATTTTTCGGCTATTCGTTGCTGTACATCTGCTAAGGTATTTGCCGTGCCACCAATTATTTTATCCGGTCCCAATAACAGACGTGCGGTGGCAATAGGGCAGTCCCCGAGCCCAAGATGGACACCATCGACATCAAGATCCTTAGCGAGGCTTACATAGTCATTGATAATGCATTTGGCGCCAAACTGTTCGCAGATCTTTTTTATCTCTTGTGCAAGCAAAGCAAAATTCCGTTCATCGGTTTGTTTCCAACGGATTTGAATCCAGGTAGCACCCGCATCCAAAGCCTTTAGGATATTATATTTTTGTTCAGTTAACGTTAATCCTTGTGAGATATACTGTATTCTTTCGAGCATATTTGTTTGCATGTTATAAAATGTTGAATCGGATGTGAGTTTTGCCACAGGGCACCCAGTAGAGCAATCCCATTTGCTCCGGTACGAAGTGAAAGGAGACAGTTTTCAGCTTTTATTCCGCCTAAACCAATTAATTGAACATCGAAATTAGAGCGTTGTTTTAATTGATCCAATACGGTATCGTGCTGTCCATAACCTGTTTTTGAAATGCTTGAAAAGAATGGACTAAAAAAAGCATATTTCCAACGCTTGTCCAAATCATTGAATTGGCTAATGTGATGAACCGAAGTTGAGCAGCTACAGGTTGTTAGTTGCTGGTTAAATAAGCCACTTTGTCGATGATGTTCGTTTAAATGAATATTATGGATATGAAGTGCGTTTGACAACTGCGGGTGGGAGTGAAGGACCAATCTGTCATGATATGTAGCATCTATAGATGCTACATAATGACACATTTGTTCGTCTGTAAAATGATATTTCCGCAAATGTAACCGATCAAGGCCCTGTTCAAACAGGCCATGTATGATCTGTATTTCAGATGCGAACTCCTTCTCAGCTGTCAAGGCGATGATCATAGGTAGATTTCCTTTCCCTGAGCGATGAATTCCTGTGATTTTTCGAGCATACCTTGTGCTGCGCTGTCTCTGATTTCTTGTGTGATTTTCATGGAGCAGAATTTTGGGCCACACATCGAGCAGAAATGGGCCACTTTGGCGGCATCCGCAGGTAATGTTTCATCGTGGTATTCGCGAGCAGTGTCGGGATCCAGTGACAAATTGAATTGATCTTCCCATCGAAACTCAAATCTAGCCTTACTTAAGGCGTTGTCCCGGTACTGTGCTCCGGGATGTCCCTTGGCCAAATCCGCGGCATGTGCTGCTAATTTGTAGGTAATCACGCCGTCTTTAACATCTTTTTTGTTGGGCAATCCCAGGTGCTCCTTAGGGGTCACATAACAGAGCATGGCACAGCCATACCAGCCGATCATCGCAGCGCCAATAGCAGAGGTAATATGGTCATAACCAGGGGCAATGTCGGTTGTCAATGGGCCAAGGGTATAAAAAGGTGCTTCGTCACAACATTCGAGTTGTTTTTCCATGTTCTCTTTGATAAGCTGCATGGGCACGTGTCCAGGGCCTTCGATCATGACCTGTACATCATGCTGCCAAGCAATCTTTGTTAACTCCCCCAAAGTCTCTAGTTCTGCAAACTGAGCAGCGTCATTGGCATCTGCAATAGCGCCCGGACGCAAGCCATCCCCCAAAGAAAAAGCAACATCATATGCTTTCATAATCTGGCATATTTCTTCGAAATGGGTATAAAGGAAGTTTTCCTGGTGATGGAAAAGACACCATTTGGCCATGATGGATCCGCCTCGGGAGACAATACCAGTGACGCGATTTGCCGTTAAATGGATGTAGCGTAAAAGAACCCCAGCATGAATAGTGAAGTATGATACACCTTGTTCAGCCTGTTCTATCAATGTATCCCGAAATATTTCCCATGTGAGATCCTCGGCAACACCTTTTACTTTTTCAAGGGCTTGGTAGATGGGAACGGTGCCAATTGGGACAGGCGAGTTGCGTATAATCCATTCGCGGGTTTCGTGTATATTTTTGCCTGTCGAAAGATCCATGATGGTATCCGCACCCCACCGGCAAGCCCAGACAGCTTTCTCAACCTCTTCCTCGATGCTTGAACTGACCGCACTATTACCAATATTGGCGTTGATCTTTACAAGAAAATTACGACCGATGATCATCGGTTCACTTTCAGGATGGTTGATATTGTTAGGAATAATTGCTCTACCTGTAGCAATCTCTTCCCGCACAAATTCCGGCGTAATATACTTGCCTGCTGTCCTAGCGCCAAAGTTTTCACCAGGATGTTGATGATCCATGCCAGGTGTACTATTCGCTAACTGTTCTATCCGCTGGTTTTCACGGATGGCTACATACTCCATTTCTGGTGTAATGATGCCCTTTCTGGCATAATGCAATTGCGTTACATTTTTACCTGCTGCGGCGACCTTTGGTTTATGGCTATAAGCAAAACGAAGTTCATCTAGTGTTGTATCCGCAAGACGTTTTTGACCATATTGCGAGCTGATGTTTTCCAGTTGTATAACATCATTGCGCTCCAAAATCCACTGGTCACGGAGACGGGGCAGTCCTTTGCGGATGTCAATTTCCTGTGTTCCATCTGTATAAGGTCCTGATGTATCATAAATGGTAATAGGAGGGTTGACTTCTATTTGTCCATTGCTCAATTTGGTTGGGCTCAATGCAATTTGACGCATAGCGACTTGGATGGGAAAGAGCTTGCCGGGAACAAAAACCTTGGTTGAATTTGGAAAAGGTGTTTGTGTGATTTTTTCTGATGTCATGTTAATGGGAAATTAGGTATATTGAATAGAATCTGTTCCATATGAAGTTAACCACCCTGTGTAGCGGTAATGAGTAGAATCTGATCCTTGGATTGTAAGACTGTTGTGGACCAATTGTCTTTGGGGATAACTTGGTTATTGAGTGCTACAGCAACACCTTGTGTTTTGTCTGAAAGCTCAATTTGCAAAAGATCAGCTAGTGAATTTGGTGCGGGATCGAAAATCCGGATTTGATGATTGATTGTAAGTTCCATTCCTTTTATTTTTTTGGTAAAACTTTAGGAATGGCCACAACAAGATACAGTAATGTACCTCAATAGACGGCTTACTTTTCCCTACGCCAGTATGATCTGGATCAGGTTATAAGGGTAAAATCTCAGCCTGCAAAATGCAGACACCCCTAAAGTTGGGACTAATATAGGATAATTTTAATTAAAAATCCAAAACATGAACTTTAATTTCAAGTAGAGATAGCAGGACAGTACCGTTTATTATCTTGAAAATAATTAATATATTCGTTTTTAATCAACTAAAACAATTTATCACATTTTGTATTACTACTCCAAGCTTACTCTATTGTTTATGATATGAACGGAATGTTATTGTAGATAATGGCAGAAGCTAAACAATATAAACTAAATATGCAGAAGATTTTACTGATAGCGATGATATGCTTAACCAATGCATTGTATGCGCAAAGACAAAAAGACGGCACACCAGTTGAACTCACCTGTGAACATTTAGTCAATCCACTTGGTGTGGACAAAACAAATCCCCGACTTAATTGGCGTTTAGCCGATAGACGGCAGGGGGCCAGGCAATCTGCCTATCAGGTTATGGTCAGTATGGATTCACTGGGACTTTTAAAAGATAGAGCTGAAACTTGGAACAGTGGAAAGCAATCAAGTTCAACCATGTTGATCCAGTATAAGGGCGCGACACTAAAGCCACAGACGAAATACTTCTGGAAAGTCCTTGTCTGGGATAAAGATGGTCAGCAAAGTACATCAACGATTGCTTCGTTTGAGACCGGTATGATGGGAATGAACAACTGGAGAGGGAAATGGATCAGTGATAACCACGATATTCATGAACAAGCGGCACCCTATTTTAGAAGAATCTTTAATACAACCAAACCGATCAAATCTGCCCGTGCATATATTGCCGTTGCGGGACTTTATGAACTTTCAATAAATGGGAAAAAAATAGGCGATCATCGATTGGACCCGATGTATACACGGTTTGATAAGCGTACATTATATGTTGTGGAGGATGTGACTAGGCAACTCCAGCACGGGGATAATGCCATTGCTGTTGTTTTGGGAAATGGCTGGTATAACCATCAGCCATTGGCGGTATGGAATTTTGATAAAGCCCCATGGCGGGATCGCCCCACATTTTGCTTAGACTTGCGTGTTGTCTATCAAGATGGTAGCGAGGAAACGTTCAGCTCAGATCAGCAATGGAAGACAGCCGCTGGGCCGATTCGTTATAATAATATCTATACAGGTGAGCATTATGATGCCCGGATGGAAATGCCAGGATGGGATAAACCGAATTTTGACGATTCGCAATGGCATTCCGTTACCTATAGAAATCCGCCATCGTCCAATATCGTTTCCCAACAATTGGTTCCTATTCGTCTGGTCAGATCATATGAACCGAAAGCGATTCGGAAGATTGATGAAAAGACCTATGTTTTTGATATGGGACAGAATATGGCTGGCGTCACCAAGATAAAGATCCAGGGCAAAGCTGGGACGGTGATACAGATAAAACATGGTGAACGGTTGTATCCCAACGGCCGCTTGGATCTGTCGAATATTGATGTTTATTATCGTGGGGACAAAGAGCTTGAACCTTTTCAAACAGATATATTGACACTCAGTGGCGAGAAAACTGATGAATTTATGGCGAAATTTGGTTACAAAGGATTTCGCTATGTAGAGCTGAGTAGTTCCGAGCCTATTACGCTAGATAAATCAGCTGTTACCGCTTATTTTATGCATAGTGATGTACGTTCCGCTGGTCAGTTGAAAACTTCATCGCCATTGATAAATGGTTTGTGGGAAGCAACAAACAATGCCTACTTATCCAATCTGATGGGCTATCCTACGGATTGCCCACAGCGGGAAAAGAATGGTTGGACTGGAGATGGACACCTCGCTATAGAAACAGCCTACTACAATTTTGATGGGATTACGGTCTACGAGAAGTGGATGGCAGATCACCGCGATGAGCAACAGGCAAACGGAGTCCTGCCTGATATCATTCCAACAGGAGGCTGGGGTTATGGTACAGCAAATGGCTTGGATTGGACAAGCACCATTGCGATTATTCCTTGGCAGACCTATTTATTTTATGGTGATGCAAGCTTGCTGGCTGAATGTTACGATAACATAAAACGCTATGTGGACTATGTCGACGGAATCAGTCCCCAAGGACTAACAACCTTTGGTCGCGGTGATTGGGTACCAGTCAAATCGCAGTCTAATCTTGAACTCACTTCATCGGTCTATTTTTATGTCGATGCGACCATCTTGGCCTCTGCTGCAAAACTGTTTGGCAAAACAGCTGATCAACAGAAATACGAACGTTTGAGCAAAAAAATCAAGGATGCGATTAATGTAAAATTCTTGGATCGCGAAACAGGCATCTATAGTCAGGGAACACAGACTGAGCTGAGCGTTCCTTTGTATTGGGGAGTTGTACCAGAAGCAATGAAAGCCAAGGTTGCTGCCAATTTGAATAAGAGGGTAGAAGAAACAGATTTTCATTTGGACGTAGGCGTATTGGGGGCGAAAGCACTCCTGAACGCATTGAAGGATAACGGATATGATGAAACGGCCTATAAGGTTGCGGTACAGGATACTTATCCATCTTGGGGCTGGTGGATTGTCAATGGAGCGACCACCTTGCTCGAAAACTGGGATCTAAAAGCAACACGGGATATCTCCGACAATCACATGATGTTCGGTGAGATTGGAGGCTGGTTTTTTAAGTCCATTGGTGGTATCTTGCCCGATCCTACTCAAGCGGGCTTTAAACATATATTGTTAAAGCCGATTTTTCCAAGGGAACTTAAAGAATCGTCAATTTCTTTCCGTTCGCCTTATGGCGAGATTGTATCCAATTGGCGTGTAAATGGTAACAAAGTCGAATATAATGTTGAGATCCCCGCAAATGCGACAGCAACATTTTATCCGCCAAAAAATAGTAACAACAAGGTTATAAATTTGGAAGCAGGTAAGCATAAAATTGATCTAGAATTGGAATAATTGGATGATTTAACGACACTGTCTGGATAACCATTGATTCGTATCATGTTGATACTATACCCGCACAACCAGCTGCACTAAGCGAGAACCAAGCTAATAATGACCAGACACTGACCATTCTTGGTCAGTGTCTGGTTTGGGGCTGGTATATATCTGTCCGCATCCAAAGATAGTGCGAATTTGAAACGAACGAGGGATTATATTCATGTTGAAAGTATAGAAGCGAGTTTCTCCCTTATAAAAAGATTGGACACTGTGATCAAAAACTTAATGTGTATTAAGTTTTTTTCTTAATGTACATTATTGGTTCATGGTGTCAATTTAGCTTAAATTTGACTATATAAAGTTGAAGTTTTGAGTAGCTGTAAATACGACGCTAAGGCCTACTTCGACAATGTATTTAAAGCAAAAAAGGAGTTCTTAAAATGAAAAAATCAATTGAAAAAATCTTTCCACGTCCAGCACAACCTGGAATGGTCGGCGATGGCTTTCGCGTGTACAATATGGTTCCCGGTAGTGGAATCTCAAAAGAACGGATGAGCCCATTTTTGTTGTTAGATTTTAATGCTGAATTTGATTTTGGACCATCAAACCATATTCGTGGCGTTGATGTACACCCCCATAAAGGTTTTGAAACGGTGACTATCGCTTATAAAGGAAGTGTCGCTCACCACGATAGCTCAGGAAACAGTGGGGTTATTAATCCTGGTGATGTTCAATGGATGACTGCTGGCGCCGGTATATTGCACAAAGAGTACCATGAGGAAAATTTTTCTAAATCCGGCGGACCTTTTGAAATGGTGCAGCTTTGGGTAAACCTACCTGCCAAAGATAAGGGTACACCTGCGCATTATCAAGGAATTACAGCAGATCAGATGGGAAAGGTTACCTTGCCTGATCAAGCTGGTATAGTAAATGTAATTGCTGGTACTTTTCATGATACAAAAGGACCAGCAGAAACATATACTCCAGTGAATGTATTTGATATTAAATTGGAAAAAGATCACAGGACTGAGTTTTCTTTGCCAAAAGAACACAATGCCGCTATCTTGGTTGTAAATGGAGAGATTGAGATTAATGGACAAGTAGCTAAAGAGCATAGTTTTATCTTGTTCGGACATGAGGGCGATGAAGTTGCTATTCGCGCAACTGAAAAAGCTGTGTTGTTGGTCTTAAGTGGCGAACCGATTAATGAACCTATCGCAAGCTACGGTCCTTTTGTAATGAATACACAGGAAGAGATCTACCAAGCTTTTGAAGATTATCAGGCCGGAAAATTCGGTACACTTGAATAAATTCGTTTTTGTAGGATAGTAACTGATATATCAAGTCCCTTACTTTAATATAGTAAGGGACTTGTAGTGTAATTGGTGTTTTAATGAAGCTAAAACTATCTTGAACAACCTAAAAAAAGAGATGAAAGAGTTATTTATTCCACTTGTACTCGAAAAGAAAGAATACCATTTCGAAATGAAAGTAGGTAGCTTTAGTGCTATCATCGAATATCTACAATCTAAGGATACGATTACATTGATACAGACAGGGACCGACCCGGTTATGGAAGGCTGGGGGGCAACTACAGCTATTATCGAAAAAACAATCGCTTATATTGATAAGAATAACCTCCGGTTACTTCCGCTTTGTCCATTGGTCATTACTTATCTGAGAATACATCCCGAATGGAAAAAACTTGTTGTGGATATCGTAAGCAATAGGTTTGCACCGTAAATATGCATGATCTCATCCTGCATGTACTATGATAATTATTTGGTGTTCCCCTAAGTCGAAATGGAAGGTTTAGGGGATTTTTTTATCTTTCTTCTTCGCGAGCCTTTTTTAGCCGATAGGATTCCTTCGTGAACTTTACGACCGGATTATGGATCGGAGGCAAGGTTCTTAAATAAGCATATATCCGTCTTAGATCAGCTTCCTCCATATAACGAAATGCAGACCAAGGCATCAAAGAGTTGGCCGCACCCGTGGATACCTTGTATATCGCTGTACTGTCACGATAGGAAAGGAAACGATTAACAAAAGTATCTTCGTTCCAGTCGCCGATACCGCTTTCATCTGGAGTTAAATTTGCCGAATGAACAAAACCTCCGGTTGGCATTGGAAATTCTATACCACCCATAAATGCACGCTTGGTGTCAAAAGAATCATCCCATTTCTTCGGTGTATGACAGTCATTACATGCCGCTAACATCACCAGATATCGACCGGAATCAACTGCATTTTTTAATTCTGTTTTATAAATTGGCTTTGGAGTTCTTGGGATTAAACGATTGGTAAGTTGGTAGAAGTAGTCTATCTGTGTTTTTCCTTCAGGTGAATTATGAATCGGACGTAAAGTACGTAAGTATACTATGATGGCTTTAAGATCTTCAGGATCGGCTTTTCCAAACGCTTCAAAAGGCATTGCATGGTTGATGGTATTGCCATCTGCTTTAATACCTGTTGTAAGTAAACGGTATAATTGCGCATCCGTCCACTTGCCTATCTCTCCTGCAGGAGTAATATTAGGCGTAAAAGACTCTCCGGGGAAATCAAAACCTGCTTTTTTGGAAAGAAACGGACCTCCAGCTCCTTCCTGGCCAGCTATAACAGGCCAAGAATAAGAGTTGACGTCTCTGGGGCTATGACAGTCTGTACAGATAGCAACGTGTTCAACGAGATATTTTCCTCTTTTCAAAAGAGTCGAATCTTGATGGTTAATGTTTATTGTTGGTAACGGTGGCACTGAGGGTAGAGCAAATTGTATGAAGGAGATACTGATCCCCAATACCATAATAATAATTGTGGTCCCAACTAATAGATACTTTTTCCATCGCCTCCATTCAAAAAAACTATTGAAAATCCAGTCGACTGTACGCATAAAACGATCGTGTTGTATGGCGTCATGATATTGTTTTTTCTTGAAGACTTCAAGCATCCGATCAATCAGGATAAAAACGATAACAAGAAAGACAAAGAATAGCAGTATTGGCAATGCGATATCCATTTTCATCTCGATACTATTTTAAATAAATTTGGGGTGAAAAGCTGTTTAGGATAGGTATTTTAAATAGCTACGGGATAAGCTTATCTAAAAGCTATCCCGCAGCTGGTTAAACAATAGTGGTTATTTGTTTTCAAGTGCGACTTCCTGTGCTTTGTAATAGCTTTCTATCAATGCTTGGTAATTCGGCATAACCAGGGACAGTGCTTTTGCATACTTCGCGGCATCGGTATGTTTCCAGCTCTTTAATATTTCGCTGATTACTGCTGTGGTGGTAATCGGAATAGCGCCTGCCAATTGTAGTCTAGCCACGGTGACCTGAGTCGATAGAGGGCTCATGTCTCCAGAAGCATCGATAACTGCAAAAACTTCATAGCCTTCAGCGATTGCTGAAATAGAAGGGAATGCAACACAGACACTCGTCAGTACCCCAGCAATAACGAGTTTTTTCTTACCGGTTGCTTTTACGGCTTCAACAAATGCGGGTGTGTCCCATGCATTTACTTCTCCATTACGGCCTACATATTTCGCATGAGGCGCGTTTTCGTGGATTTCTGGCATGAGAGGGCCATTGGGCCCTTTGGGTTCTGAGGCTGTTGTAATGACCGGAATATTTTCAATAGCTGCAATTTGTGAAAGAGCGACTACGTTATTTCTCAATGTAGGAACTTCGATATCTTTTACTGTCTGGAATAAACCACTTTGGTGATCGATCAATAAAAATGCGATATCATCAGCGTTGATTCTTGTTGTAAGTGCCATTATGTTTATGTTTGAAATGTAAATATTGAACTACTAAAAGTTACTCTCCTTTATCGTACGAGAATTGTATGCCGGCAGTACCACCTGTCTCAATAAAAAGATTCATGAAACCCTTTGCTGTTTCTGCCCTAGCCCAGTCGCGTTGTAATTCACAGAAGAGCTGAGCGACGCTGACGGGTTGGCCCCCAGCTTGTTCTATACGACGCAAAGCAGCATCGTGAGCCTCTTTGGATGTACCTCCTACAGCATCCACTACAGGGTATACTTCATAGCCCTCTTGTAAAGCGTCTAAAGATGGAAAAGAAAGACAGGCTTCTGTCCATAATGCAGTCATAATGAGTTTAGAGCGGTTGGCGTCTTTAATCGCCTGTAGAAACTCGATATCCTCCCAGGCATTGATTGTTGTACGGTCATAAGATGGTACACCTGTTAGTTCCCTGCGAAGTTGGGGGATTGTTTCTGAATTTAGTCCTGTTTGTACATTGACCGTTGAAAGGATAATAGGCATTTTGTAAAGTTTTGCCATTTTGGTCAGGCCCACAATGTTGTTTATAAGCAATTGCCTATCCATAGAAGCAATTGAATTGACCTGTACCGGCTGATAGTCTATAATTACTAAAGCCGCATTTTCTGGAGTAAGTAAGTGATCTTTCTTTTGATCACGAATAGGGAAACTTGCCATAACTGTTTTGATTTAATTGAACTACTTTATTTAACTTTTTTATTATTCCTTAATTTCCTTTTTAGAAGCTAGGAGCTCCTAGCAAAAAATTTGATTTTTCTAAAAAGAATAGCTAAAGAAATCCTGTTGTACTTTTGTTAGTTAAAGTTAAGGATAGCAATTGTGGCAAAGAATAAGGTACATTAAGCCTAAAACTTAATGTACCTTAAGATCAATCCCGATTCTCTAAAAACACTGATTGCCCAGAAACAATGGCAAAGCAAAGAGGATTGAACCGCAGATGAAGAGAACGGTTAGTATATGAATTGCATAATGGTTTTTTTTAAAGAATATAAACTGTTGAATAGTCCGCAATAACCAGAAAATGGAGTTACCCAATAGAAATAGATGACCAAGACGTGTATCAGAAAGCTCCTCATAACAGATAAAACAGACGATTGCTGAGAATATAAAATAAAATATTAGCTGAATGTTCAGTATCTGCATAATTCCGCTATTGACAAAACCGAGTTTAGGCAATTGTTTGTTCCAGCCAAACAGTTTCCAAAAAAATAAATGGAATATAGCAAATGTCAAGTTGAAAATTCCTGCTATGATGATGGTTGTTAGCATAATGTGATATTTATGTCGTAAAACGCTTTAATCTGTTTTAATGTTTCAGATCATCGTCATCCAATAGCCATTATCTTAGAAAATCGTTTATATAAGATGTCACCGCAGCAGGGTTTTCTGCGAGGATAAAATGTCCGGCTCCTTGTATATGCTTTAATTGCAGCTCAGAGGTGAGTTTGGGAAGAGTAGCCTCGAGCATACCATAACCACTACCTCCAATGCCCAATACTGGCATCTCAAGTCTACCATATGTTTTGCTATCTTCAATATCCTGAGGAAAAGCTTGGTACCAAGCATTGGATGCTCGTATGGCATCTTTACTATTATAGGCTGTAGTATACACTTTTTTGTCAAATTCGCTTATACAGGACTGGTTGTCCAGAAGATTGCTGAATAACCAATCGATAAGGATATCCATTTTTCCTTCAAGAAGCTGTTCAGGAAGATTCTTAACCTGATTGAATGCCAGCCACCATGGATAGATGTAGTTCATGCCCATCATTGGGAGCATAGGCAATTGGTACATTCCTGCATCTGGATGTGGGGTGTCTAAGATAATCAGTTTGGAAGTCGCATCTGGGTAATTGGCAGCGAAGCTGAAAGCTACATGTGCGCCGATATCGTGCCCGCATATGGAAACTTTTTGATACCCTAACTTTTCTATTAAAAGATGGATGTCCTTGGCCATGTTCTTTTTCTCATAACCATCCTTCGGTTTTTCTGAACGCCCCATGCCACGCATTTCTACTACAATAATCCGGTACTTTTGGGCCAGCTGTGACATTACTTTATGGTAGGCCCACCATGTCTCGGGATATCCTGGAATCAGGATTAATGGCTCACCCTGGCCACCATCTACATGATGTAATCTTGTACCATTTACTTCCGTGAAGTTGCTCGTGAAGCCAGGTACAAGACTGATCAATTCCTCTGCGCAATCTTTAATTTCCATAAGATCATAAGTTTTTTTGTACTGTCGAAATACAAATCTATATACTATTTTTGTAACCTGAAACTATGCAGTATACTGTATAGTTTGATTTTTTTTAAAATAATTTTTCAAGATGAGATTGATTCACCAACTTTCCAAAGAGACAGGAATACCAATCGGAACTATACGTTTTTATGAGAAGAGCGGACTTATTAGTGGGGAAACGAAAAAAGAGGTCACTTCCAATAATTATGCATACTACGGTGATGAGTGTATCGAGAAACTGCGCTTTATTCAGATGGCCAAAGCTGTTGGTTTTACGCTGTCGGAAATCAAGGAGGTGGTGGATGTATGGTATAAAAGAGAGTTTACTAAAATGGCTCAGATTGAGGTTCTCGATAGAAAGCTACTCCAGATTGACAGCAAGATTGAAGAACTGAAGGCAATGAAAAATCAGATAAGTTTATGTAAATACAATATCGAGAAATTGTCCAGTTATAATAATCCATAATTTATAAATAACGTATTTAAATACAGTATACATTAAATGTATACATGAACTGACCGATAGATAATTTCGGTCAATCCATGTAAGAAAGTTTAGTCTAGCTTGTTCATTTTTGTATTTCAAAATGAGATCATTCGCCGGCTATGCTTTTGTTCTTTTTATCCTATTATTGGAAGAGCATATGACTAAAAGACAATATGCCCTTTATGAATAAGCGAAGTTACTGGAGAAATACGCGAAACGGCCTCTGCAGAACAACTTGCATTCAAAAAGACCAGATTTGCATCGTCCCCGACTTTAGGCCATTGCTGATTGCCTTTATCATCCAATGGTAATTTATAGCGTGTAGCGAAAACTAGTGTTCTCGATAGCTGCCACTCAGTGCCATAACCATAAAGCTCAGCGATCAGATTTGCTTTTTGAAGCATATTACCTGAACCAAAAGTATTCCAGTGATCTTGAATATTGTCATTTCCTACCAGTACCTCAACACCATATTTTCGTAGTGTTGGTATCGGCATGATCATATTTCCAAACGGAACAGAAGACACTATACCCACTCCGGCATCACCAAGACGTTCAGCTATTTTTTCTGCTTCTTTTTGATTAAGTCGGCTTAATGCAAAGGCATGGCTAACGAATGCTTTACCCTTCAGCTTAGGATTTTCGATTGTGCGGTCAATCAGGAATTCAATCGTACGCATACCACTATCTTCCATTTCGTGTAGATGGATATCAATACCCTTATCATTGTCTAGGGCCAGCTGTACGATTTGTTCCATAGGCTTTTCAACACTTCCGTCCAGCGAATAGGGATCTACCCCGCCGATGAAATTGACCGAATCCATTTGTGCGACCTCTTTTAAAAGCGGTAATGTATCTGTATAGTAAAGGCCATGCTGCGGAAAAGCCACAAGTTCGGCATCTACTGATTTTTTCTTATTTCCCAGCGCTTTTTCTAGGTGTTTTAGAGAGTCAAGTCCGGATGTTGGATCGATATTAAAATGTGAGCGTATGTAATCACTACCATATGCATTTAGGAAATCAATAAGTTTTTCTGTGCGCGGAATAGAAGTTTTTAGCCATTCTGGTATCATTTTTTGCTCATATGCGATCATATCCTTAACAGTTTTTCTTTTCGGAGAGACCGCTTCCCACGGTAATCCAAACCACATCTTGTCAAGATGGGCATGCATATCTTTAAATGCAGGCAACATCAGGTGCCCTTTGGCATCAATACCGTTTGCATGTGGGTTATTTGCTTTGATCGACTTTATTTTTCCATTTTCCACTTCAATGCAGAACAAGTCCGTTTTGGTTTTTATGACCTCATTATTATCATACTCAAATCCAGTTTCGAGTAATACGTTTTTTAGAATATATGTTTTGTTTTCCATTTTTATTTTGAGATAATGTCTATGATTTTACTCAACTCTTCCGCCTTATCGCTGTTTCCATCTGTTGGATGTTTGATTTTACAAAGTTCGCCATGATTGCAGTGATAACCTTGGATAATCCATGTCATTTCTTGAAGCATTTATAACTCATACATTTTACCCTAACTTTTTAGTTGTTTTTTTCCATTTGCTCGTTATGTTAATTGGCGTCTGCATCTTATTCGTAAGCAATTGAATATTTTTTTTGTTCAGGATGTATGTAAAATTGAAATGCTCATGTTCAATTAATAGATCCCCTAGACGATTGGTATCTCAGTTAAGTGTATTAAATGCATCTATTGACGAGTTCCCAAATTAAAGCATGACACCGTCTGCTACTCAGCTACTATCCAGAGTTTTGTATTCTGCAGTTTCCGTAAAAATTAAATAGGCGCTTAGATTCATCGTATTTAAAGAAACGTTTTCCTTTTCAATGAGTTTTCTGAATAGAAATACATAGGCTGGACTTGTTGTTATACCTTCGATTTGGCAGGCAGTACTACTCGACGATTTGGCGGTATATAGATGAACCGAATGCTGTTGGGGATTCCGGTTTGGCTGTGGAGTGAATTAGGCATTATTATTGTTTAATAGCAAAAAGTTAATACATAAATTTTATAGAATGGATAAGTTTAATCAGTTGAAAGCTCTTATTGAAGGAGCAGAAAAAGAGGCCGAAGCATTTTTCAAAAAGAACAATAAAGCTGCCGGTACACGTTTGCGCAATGCGCTTCAGGAAACAAAAGTAATTGCGCAGGAAATTCGTAATGATGTTACGGCAAAGAAAAACGCAAAATAACACCCCATTATTTGTTACGTTAATAGCCTGTTTTCTGTCAGAAAGCAGGCTTTTTTTTCTCCCTATAGGTTTGTTCCGATCCCTAACCCGCGTTGACTGTAATGTATGTTATAGATGTTATCAGCTAGCGGCGGTTGCCAATAGCCGCCAGCCGATAAGGGCGAGAGGCCTACTATTTTTAGTGTTCGGTCAGTCCTTGGAAAGAGGAGGCCGAGGGGATAGTCTAAGGGACGAGATTTAGTAGTATCTTTGCTGTCAATAAAATCATTAAACGAGATGGCCGATTGCAAAAGATACTTTATTTTTTATTGTATACTGGTTTTACTTTGTGTATTGCCCATTTTATCATTTGCACAGGTCGTATCGGCAACCGCTTCGGATTCAAGCGGAAGGTCGTGTTTTTTTAAAGAAATTCCCTATAGCGAGTTGGCAGTTCCTGTGGGATTGATAACCTATGGCATTCTCGCGAGAGAAAGTCCCTTCCTAAAAAATGTCGATGAAGATATCAGAGATAAATTGTCAAAAGGCAGCGTTCGAAAAATTAAACTGGATGATTTCAGCAGGTTTGCGGGTACCGCTGGAATATTTGTGCTCGATGCTGTAGGGATCCCCGCAAAACACAATCTGAGGCAAAGGATATTTACTGCAGCGGTTTCAAATATTATTATGACTTCAACAGTAAGGATAATGAAATCTACCATTCCAGTCTGGCGCCCGGATAGCTCTGCGAATAATTCTTTTCCTTCCGGACATGCTGCTGCTGCGTTTGTTGGTGCGGAACTCCTATGGCAGGAATATCGGCAGGAATCAATCTGGTACGGTATTGCGGGATATGCTGTTGCTGCTGGAACGGGATATTTGCGTGTCTATAACAACAAACATTGGTTTTCTGATATAGCCATGGGGGCAGGGGTCGGTATTTTAAGTACCAAGATCGCTTACTGGTTACTGCCTTTGGTCGATAATCGGTTGCAGGATAGAGGTAAAAATTATGTTGTATTGCCATCTTACAATGGGAAGCAATTCTGTTTGAATGCAAGTATAAATTTTTAAAGATCTTTTTTTAGTTATTTACCACAATGAATGTTGGGACGGGGTTAAATCCTATCTTGCTCTTCTGATTTTTCTTTCTTTGGTATTAAAACCAAAGCTGGCCCAATGGCTCAACGTTGTTATCGCAATCTTTTTCATGCTATTTTACATTGCTGGTCGGAATTTCTTCAATGACTGCCTAGAGAACATTCTATGTATTTTTATCCTTTCTTGAAAGTATCCTTACAGTAACTACCGCCTGGAACTGGCCTAAGGTGAAAGAAGCATGACAATACACCTGGGAAGAATTTATCTTGCGGTAT
>JAITLV010000184.1 GCA_031277685.1 Sphingobacterium sp.
ATGCGTGACAGGCATGTATTCTAACCAGCTGAACTACCAGACCTCAACCCTTCTCCTCAGAAGGTGTGCAAATATAGCGTTTGTTTACGTATCTGCAAAGATTTTTTGAAAAAAAACTAGTCTACCTGACCATCTTTCATCCGCTCTGCATTCTCTGCAAACTGCAATGCATCGATAATTCCTTGAATATCACCATCCATAATAGCCGGTAGGTTGTACATCGTCATACCAATACGATGTTCAGTTACGCGACCTTGTGGGTAGTTATAAGTACGGATTTTTGCCGAACGGTCACCTGTAGAGACCAAAGTTTTTCTTTTTGCAGCAATATCACCGTTCTTTTTGTTCAGCTCAAGCTCATAAAGTTTGTTACGGAGCATCTCCATCGCTAACTCACGGTTGGCCAATTGAGAGCGTTCCACTTGACAAACGACAACAATACCTGTTGGTTTATGCGTCAATTGTACTTTTGTTTCTACTTTATTGACGTTCTGACCACCGGCACCACCTGAACGGGATGTTTGTAATTCGATATCACCAGGATTGATCTCTACGTCGACATCTTCTGCTTCGGGCAATACGGCAACTGAAGCCGCTGATGTATGTACACGTCCTTGTGTCTCCGTATCAGGAACACGTTGCACACGGTGTACACCAGACTCATATTTCAATTGACCATAAGCATCTTCACCGATTACTTTAAGGATAACCTCCTTATAACCGCCTGAAGTTCCTTCAGTAACATCCATCACCTCATTGCGCCAGCCTTTTGTTTCAAAATAACGGGTGTACATACGGTAAAGGTCTCCGGCAAATAAAGCCGCCTCGTCACCACCCGTTCCACCACGAATTTCGATAATGGCATTTTTGGCATCCTCAGGATCTTTAGGGATGAGCATCAAACGGATTTCTTCTTCTTTTTCCTCTTTTTCAACCAATAAAATATCCAGCTCTTCTTTGGCCATCTCACGAAGTTCCTGATCCTTCTCGTTCATGATGATGTCTTTATTGGTATCAATATTACTGACCATATTTCTATAAATATGGTATTGATCCACGATTTTGCCTAAATCTTTGTACTCTTTATTCAATTTGGCAAAACGTTTCATATCTTGCATGGTGTCAGGGTTGCTTAATTCAGCTTCCACTTCTTCCCATCTTTCTTTGATCGCTTGTAATTTATCTAACATATATCAAAAATGCTTCTTCTAGGAATTTATGACCTAGATTACTATTGAGAGTACAAAAGTAAGGAAATTTTGTTGCTTTTGAACTACCTAGCCAGCTATTAATGAGAGGAAACTGCTTTTAGTCCAACGATAGATGCAATTAGCGTGAAAATAAAGAATATGCGCCAGAAATCTGCAGGTTCTTTAAAGAAGATAATACCCATTAAAACTGTTCCAACGGCGCCGATACCGGTCCATACTGCGTAGGCAGTCCCAAGAGGAAGTGTTTGTGTCGCTTTGATCAATAAGCCCATACTTGCAAATAGAAAAACAACAAAAGCGCCATACCAGAGCCATTGATCGCTACCTTGTGCATCCTTGGCCTTTCCCAGGCAGGTTGTAAAACCAATTTCACATAATCCGCCTAGAATTAAAAATACCCAGTTCATATATCTGTTTTTTGTTTCAGGGACAAAGGTCAGCGTTTTCCTGCAGAATAATTTTAACAAATGTTAAAAATTTGCCCGAATGCGACTGAGGGTCACTTGGCTAACACCCAGGTAAGAAGCAATGTAACCCAGTTTGATCCGTTGTATATATTGCGGATATTTTTGAAGTAACTCGGCATATCGTTCCTGCGCCGTATTAAAAAGCTTGGACATAGTCCTGTGCTCGGCTTTGATAAATTCCAGTTCGGCCATTTTTCTTCCCCAATTGGCAATAGCAATGTCACTCTCGTAAAGTTTGAATAACTGTTTCTGGTCAATTCGGTAGACAATACTGTCTTCCAGTAGATCGATGTTTTCATATCCCGGCGTATCATGAACATAACTGTTCATCGAAATTAATGTACCACCGGGAGAGACAAAGTCTAAGGTGATCTGTCTATCTGCAGTTTCATAATAAACACGTGCAAGTCCGGAAGCCAGAAAATAAATGTCTTTCTGTATTTTATCTTGCCGGATCAAAATACTATTTCGTTTGCATATCAGTTTTTCACTGATCTGTTCAATCCGATCGATACAATCAGATTGCAATGCATGATAACCCAGCAAGCAGTCTGCTAAAGAAATTACGACTTTTTCGCCCATTTTTCCAAACTTAATGTTTCTCCATCCCATACTGCGTAAGTATAGTAATTGATCCATTCCCCTAAGTTGATAACACGGCTCTCCGCATTGAGTCTGACATCATATGGTAGATGCCTATGGCCGAATAGATAGAAATCGTGATGTTGTTTACTTTCGATCTCTTTGGCGTAGCCGATCAGCCATTCCTTGTCTTCACCCAAAAATTTTTCATCTTCATTATTGGACAGTCTGCTGTGCTTGGACCATCGGGTGGCTATACCTATTCCCAGATTGGGGTGCAATCGGGCAAATAACCATTGACAGAAGCGACTGCGAAATACTTTTTTGAGCAATTTGTACTTGTAGTCTCCGGAACCTAATCCATCGCCATGGTGAATGTAGAAAAGTTTATTGCCAAGTTTCAGTTCCAGTTCATTGTCAATGATCTGAACATTTAATTCCTTTTTGAGGTAATCAAACATCCACATATCATGGTTGCCTTTAAATAAGGTGATCGGGATACCGATATCTGCAATTTCAGCCAGTTTACCCAAAAAACGTATATAACCCTTGGGAACCACCGTCGTATATTCAAACCAGAAATCGAAAATATCGCCAACAAGATAGAGCTGTGCGGCATCTACTTTGATCTCGTCGAGCCACTGAATAATTGACCGTTCTCTTTCGCGTGAACGCTCCAGCGGGTAGGATCCAAGATGGAAGTCTGAGGCAAAATAGATTTTTTTTCTTGTTGACATGTGTCCAAATCTAAAGAAAATGGAAGCGAATACAAAATTCGCTTCCACAATATATTTTCTATAACCTGGACAAGTCGGTAATGAGGGCTTTTAAATACTCCGAAGCCTCAGGATCGATCTTTTTAAAAGCCTGTTGGAGTTCATTCGGATAGGCATCTTTAATGGCCATGATCGAACTGGCAATAACCATATAAGACTGGTCGTTAATGCCTTTGAATAACAAGTTTTTATACTTTTTATTTTTGGTCTGTCCCAGCTTGCGGATCGCTGAGGCGCGCACGACAGAAGCAGGGGATTGCTCTGCTAGGGCTGCTATAATTTTCTCAGCCGATTTTTGGACTGTTGGATTTGTTAGATCGTTGCCTTGTATAGCCATCGCTACAAGATCTGTATCCTTGTCTGACAATGCCTGTGTCAGTAGCTGTTGCGCAGCTGTAGTCTTCGGATTTTTTAATGCAAATAACAGGGCGGCAATACGATTGGCAAAGGATGGTGCCTGTGTATATTGATATTGGTAGTCAGCTTCGGTTTTATCCATAAGGATTTCACCAACAAGTGTTTTTTCGGGATCTACATCTATAAATTCCAGCGTATTTGGCAGGGGAATAGTCAGATGGGTATTCCGTTCGTTGAGCTGTACGGTCTTTCTGACTTTGCCCTCCTTGGTATAAATATCAATGGCAAGGGGCAACTGAAAAGTTTGAACGGTAGAATCCTGTACCTGAGCGATGTTGAGCACTAACGTGTTATTTTTAGTGCTGCTCGTTATCTTGAGGATCGGATGGCCGCCTTTATAATACCATTGGTTGAAATAGGGAGCCCAGTCTTTACCGGTCACATCTTCCATCGCGAGACGCAATTGCTGCGGTTCTCCTGTCTTGAAGGAGTTGTCAGTCAGGTATTTTTTGAGCGATTGATAGAAAGCAACATCTCCCATCTGTTCTTTCAAGGCGTATAAGATCAATGAGCCCTTGGCGTAGCTGATGTTATCAAACATATCTTCTTTGTCATGGTAATAGTAGCGTGCAAGTGCGGGGCTATTACCATTCTTGGAAGACTTGAGGTAGGATTGTAGTTTTTCAAATCTCGATTTATCACCTTTTTCCTTGCCGCCATCGTGCTCATGCCAGATGATTTCACCAAAGGTGGCAAAAGATTCGTTCATCGTTAGATTGGACCAGGATTCGGCGGTAACCAGATCACCAAACCATTGATGGAACAACTCATGGGCAATAGTGCCCTCTTCATTGTCATCCAAAAGCTCCCTTTTGGTCTTTTGAACATGTTCGCCATGCAAGGTTGCTGTGGTGTTTTCCATGGCACCAGAGACGTAGTCGCGACAGACGATCTGCGCATATTTATTCCAGGGGTAGGGGACACCTAAGGTTTTACCATAAAAATCCATCATCGCCGGTGTTTTACCAAAGATATCTTTTGCATAAGGTGCATATTTTGGCTCCAGATAATAATCAACAGGAATATTATTGTACTTATCTTGATAGATCTTAAAATCGCCGACGGCCATCATAAAGAGATAGGGGGCATGCGGAAGTTCCATTTTCCAGGTATCAGTACGTGTGCCGTCATTGTTTTTTTGCTGGTTGATCAAAGCTCCATTCGATAGACTGACATAATTATCCAAAACAGTCATCGCAATTTCGGCAGTTGTCTTTTGGTTAGGACGGTCTATTGTCGGGAACCAGGCTGAAGAAGCCTCCGTTTCTCCCTGTGTCCATATCTGTCGTGGCTTGTTCGGTGTACGCTCATCTGGATTGATAAAGTAAAGTCCTTTTGCGTCGTTGATGGCGGCACTGCCCTGCGCTTTTAATAGGTTGGGTTTGGCCGTATAATCCAGGTAGATGGTATATTTCTCGGTTGAATGGTAATTGCGATCCAATTTGATCAGAAGAGAATTATCGTCATACGTATATTTTAGGGGAACTAGTTGCTGGCCGTTGACCAAAGAAACTTGTTTGATGTCCATGCCTTTGGCATCCAGACGGAGCGAATCTGTCGGATAGAAATGTGGCTGTAGTGTGACCCATTCTTTACCATTCAAAAATTGATTCTTATAATCAAAACGCACATCGAGTTTGGTGTGGACAAGGTTGTTGATCCGGGTAGGGGTAGCACGATAGTATTGATCTATTGGAAGTTGCTGCGCCTGACTCACCCCGATAGCAGAGAGGGAAATGGCCAAGTAAAGGAAAGCGATTCTTTTACGCATTGTAGAATTATTTAGAAGATTTAAATAAAGCTAAAAAAATTTCTGTTGATGTAAAAATAGCGGCTTCATAAAATCTACCTGCATGCTACCGGGGAAAATGTTCGGAAAAAAGTGAATTATCGTTTCTGATAGAGTCTTTCTTGACATTTATGGGATAATAGCCCTATGAAAGATGAGTGATTACTATGAATTCTGAAATTATATTTGTTATTTTTGGGTGAAACAAGTATAAAGTTTTTTATGATAAACAAAAAAATTGGCCTTATTCTGATGATGATCGGTATGGCTGGTACAGCGACCACTGTTTATGGACAACAGTTAAAATATCCAACGACAAACAAAGGTACTGTCGTAGACGAATTTTGGGGTGAAAAAGTTGCAGATCCCTACCGTTGGTTGGAAGACGATCGTTCTACAGAAACAAAAAGTTGGGTTCAAGCAGAAAATAAGGTCACTTTTGATTATCTGAACACGATTCCTTTCCGTTCAAAACTAAAAGAACAGTTAACAGAAATCTGGAATTATGAAAAAATAGGTACACCTTTCAAAGAAGGGGCTTATACCTATTTCTTTAAAAATAATGGTCTTCAGCAACATTCAGTGCTTTACCGTAAACAAGGTGAGAACGGAGCGGAGGAGGTTTTCCTTGATCCAAATACCTTTTCAAAAGATGGATCAACTTCTTTGGCTGACGTTTCTTTTTCAAAAGATGGAAGCCTCGTGGCGTATTCGATCTCTGAAGGTGGTTCGGACTGGAGAAAGGTGATTGTATTGAATGCAAAAGATAAAGCAGCGGTTGGTGAGACGCTTGTTGATGTGAAGTTCTCAGGTATCGCCTGGAAAGGCAATGACGGATTTTACTATTCGAGTTATGACAAACCCAAGGGATCTGAATTGTCGGAAAAAACAGACCAGCATAAATTGTATTACCATAAGCTTAAAACGGCACAATCTACCGATAAGCTGATTTTTGGAGGTCCGGCTACACCGAGACGTTACGTGGGTGCTTCACTAACAGATGATCAACGCTATCTGATTATCTCTGCGGCTAATACAACGACCGGCAATGAGCTTTATTATCAGGATCTGAGCAAACCTAATAGCAAGATCATCTGTCTACAGGATCATTTTGATGCAAATACAGGTGTAGTAGATAATATTGGAGATACCTTCCTATTGGAGACTAACTACAAAGCCGCCAATAACCGCCTAGTTAAAGTTGATCTTAAAAGCCCGGCTAAGGAAAACTGGAAAGATGTTATTCCCGAAACTGAAAATGTACTCTCCATTAGTACTGGTGGTGGTTATCTGTTCGCAAACTATTTGAAGGATGCCGTTTCTGTTGTGATCCAATACGATTATACCGGTAAAAAGATGAGACAGATTGAGCTACCGGGGGTAGGGACAGCAAGCGGTTTTTCGGGTAAGAAAAAAGAAAAAGAAATCTACTTTGGTTTCTCCAATTATATTACACCTTCATCAAGCTATAAGTTTGATGTCAATTCCGGACAATCGGCTCTTTATATCAAACCGAATGTCAAGTTTGATAGTGACCAATACCAATCGAAACAAGTATTCTATACATCCAAGGATGGAACAAAAGTACCGATGATTATCACCTATAAAAAAGGTATCACCTTGAATGGTAAAAACCCAACGATTGTATATGGTTATGGAGGTTTTAATATCAGTCTGACACCGGCATTCAGTACTTCGGTTGCCGTTTGGTTGGCAAATGGTGGTGTGTATGCTGTCCCCAACCTACGTGGCGGCGGTGAATACGGTCAGAAGTGGCATGATGGTGGCCGACAATTTAACAAACTGAATGTATTTAACGATTTTATCGCTGCGGCACATTATCTGCAGGAGAATGGTTATACTTCACCGGAATATACCGCATTGTCAGGTGGTTCCAATGGCGGCTTGCTTGTTGGTGCGACGATGACGATCGATCCTAAGGTAGCTAAAGTGGCATTACCAGAGGTTGGGGTATTGGATATGTTGCGTTATCATACGTTTACAGCTGGTGCGGGTTGGTCATACGATTATGGTACAGTAGCGGACAGCAAAGAGATGTTTGATTACCTCAAAGCTTACTCACCCGTACATAATGTGAAAACAGGTGTATGCTATCCGGCAACAATGGTATTGACTGGAGATCATGATGACCGTGTTGTTCCAGCGCACTCCTATAAATTTGCATCCGAGCTGCAGGCAAAACAGGCCTGTGATAATCCGGTGTTGATCCGTATCGAAACCAAAGCAGGACATGGTGCTGGCCGATCTACAGAAGTATTGATCAATAGCACCGTTGATAAATATGCTTTTGCGCTATGGAATATGGGAATTAAAGAACTAAAATAAGGCAGTAATACACTTTTCCTTGAAAGTGGCAGCTGAATATGGTTAAAGCCAAAGGCCCCGATCAAATTACATTGATCGGGGCCTTTGCTATTATATTGATATAGACGATATGTTATTGCCAGGTCTTTTCGCCTTTTTTCATTTTTTGTAAAGTTGCCACATATTGTTCTTTTTGTGTGGCATCTGTAAGGAGTGAGATCGCCTTTTCCTGTGTTTTAATGGCTTGCTCTTTGTCTCCTAATCGGTAAAGAAGGTTTGCAAAGGTATCTAAATACATTGGTGCATCTTTTTCTTTCTCAAGCGATAATTTGCTCCATTCTGCTGCGGCCTTTAAACAGGCAGGGTCATCACAGCCTTCAAAAATTGACCAGGCCATGTCGTTCAGTTGTCCTGCAGTAATCGTTGAACCATATTTTGCAATATATTTATTGAAGCTATCTCTTAATCCTGGGAAATTTTTGGTGTAAGCAAAATAACGGGGCTGCATTTCCAAACTCGCTTTTTCGGTATTAATGGTAGGATATTTTTGAGCCAGTTCTTTTTCAATGGCCGCAAAATCTACCGCTTCTTTTGCTTGTATTTTGGTATTGACAGCCTCACCAATCAGTAGTTTCGACAGAAAATCATTTGCTTTGACTTTTTCACTGACTGCATCAAATTTAGCGGGGTTATCTTTTATCAAATTAAATGCTTTTGAATCCTTAATGCTCGCCGAAGAAAGCAATAACTCAACATTGTCTTTTGTAAAGATCTGATCTGTTGACAGCGATGATAATACAACACCTTCTGCTTTTGCTTGGGTCTCTTGGTCATAGGCATCTTTTGCCGATTCGGCCATGGCTTTTGCAATCGTTACATTCTGGGGATCAGCATTGAATTTTGCCAATAGGGTTTCATATTGTGTGTTGGGATCCAGGGCTTTTTGCGCTTTGGCGATAAAAGCATCTGCTTCTCCGCCGCCAACAATGCGGTGGACAAGATTACCTTTCGTATCAAAGATCAAGAACGTAGGATAGGCCCTTACTTTATAATCTTTGGCAAAACGATCGGCTTCTGCATACCAGGACTTCACTTCTTCGCTGTCTTTATCTGTTTTATCCATTTGGATTTTGGCATTGATAAACTTGGCGTTGAAGAAATCACCGACTTTAGCTTGTGGAAAGATGGTATTGCTCATATACTTGCAGGGGCCACACCAGGTTGTAAAGCAATCCACAAAGATAAATTTGTTTTCCTTGCCTGCCTTTTCTTTGATTTGATTCCAGTTGAGGCCATGCTCAAATTGTACACCTTCGCTTTGCGCGAATAGCAGTGTGGGAACCAAGAATAACATTAAAATTAATTTTCTCATAATCCGTTGATATTTAGGTGTTAATTTACAGAAATAAATTTTACCAAAAAAAATATTACAAAAAAATTAATCAAGGAGTTTCCTATTTGCACAAAATGGGTTTGCATTGAATGAGAGCACAGACCAGTACTATGTGTATTCCTCAGTATTTTATAAGGAGGTCAATAATATCTCTTATTTCATGGAAAGGTATCTCTCTCAGAGACGCGAGATCCAAAAGGTCAATGCAGGCTGTTTTCGTCTAATTGTCCCAGGTTTTTATTCCTTTGGTCATTTTGTCTAATGTTTCCTGATAAATCGGACGATCGTCCTCACTGGCCATCTCTATGGCTTTATTCTGCCACTTGATTGCTTTTTCGGTTTCCCCCTTTTTATAAAGCAGGTTAGCATATGTATCCAAGAATGCCGAGCTTGGATCCTCGATAATGGACTTTTTGCTCCAGCTGATCGCGGCATCTATACATTCTGGATCGCTGCTGTTATTAAAGATTGTCCAGGCGAAGGTATTTAATTGATGTGCAGTAAAATCTTCTGATGATAGATAATCATTGATGATATTTTTCATGGCCACATAATTCTTTACCTGTAGATAATAGTGCGCTTTGATCTTTTTAAACATAGGCACAAAGTCTATGTCCGGATATTTAGCCGACAATTCACTTTGATAAATATCCCAGTTCGGTTCATGTTTGGCATCTATTTTTATTTGGAAGAGTTCATTGACGACAACATTCGCTAATGTACGATTGGCAATCCCTGGAGACTCTAATAGGATGTCTATTTTTTCCTTGTTATTGCGGATCAAATTAAAGGCTTTTGAATTTGTAAATTTCGCGGCAGCTAATAGAATATGTACATTTTCTTTTTTAAAGAGCTCGTCAGTACCTAGGGAATTTGCTAATGTGTTTTCAGCTTTACGGGCAGTACTCTCGTCATAGGCAATGTTGGCTGCTTTTAACATCTGCTTGGATGTATAGATGTCTTGTGGTCTCTTCTCAAACTTTTTTAATAGGGTATAATACTGTGACTCAGGGTACAATCCGTCTGTTACGTGACTCACAAATTCGGGGGCATCACTTGCACCGACGATCCGGTGTACCGCTTCGCCATTTGGATTGAAGATCAAAAATGTGGGAAAGGATTGGATATTGTACTCATTGGAAATAGCACGTGCATCAGCATACCATTTTTTGACAGTGGCATTGTCTGCTTCGGTAGAGTCCATTTGAACCCGGATGCTAATAAAATTTTGATTAATAGGTTGACCGACCTGTTCCAAGGGAAAAATCTCATTGGTCATGTATTGGCAGGGGCCACACCAAGTCGCAAAAAGTTCAACGAAGATAAACTTATTCTCTGCCTTCGCTTTTTCTTTGACCTGTTTCCAACTTAATCCTTCTACAAATTTCACCCCTTTGGTCTGGGAATGCGCTAAATTCCCAAATAAAACTGCAAGGCATAATGCGACTATACTTCTCATACTCACTGAACAAAAGATTCATAATTATGTTTAAGTTATCAAATTAATCTGAAAACAAAAACACCTCTGAGATATTAATTTCAGAGGTGTTTTAAACGACGGATAAATCCCTTATTTGATATTTATCTTCGATTTCAGATCTTTTGTCAAACCATCTTTATGTAACAGCAAAGATGTTGTTTTATAACGTACAAATTCTTTGGATGCATACAAATATCCTTTGTAGTCGTTTGATGTTCCCCAAGAGTTTTTAACAATATAGTATTCTTTACCATTTTGATCTTTCACTAGACCCACAATGTGCATACCGTGGTCATCTGTTGTTTGCCAATTGTCGAAAGCTTTTTGGCGCTCTTCTGGCGTAATCTTCATTTCTGGTTTAGGACCAACAAACATGTTTGCTTTTTCTTGTTCGCTCATTTGCTCGAATGGTTTTTCCGGCACATAAGCCACACCATTTTTCCAAGAGAATCCTTTTTCTGAAACGTCAGTTGCCCATGCTACAGTATAACCTTTTTGTAATGCATTGTCAATGATATCTGTTAAATCATTCATTTTAACGTTGTAAAAACGATCAAATGACCAGTTGTCAGGAATTAACAATACAAATTGGCTGTAATAGGGATGATCAGTAACTGAAGCGATTCCAAGATAATCATCCGGATTGATGCCAATTACCTGGTCAGCAAATGTACGTGGCGTATAGGATTTACCATTGTAATCGAATTTTTCAGGAACTTCACCCAAATAAGAGTCCATTGCAGCTGTATAGGCTTTTTCCCAGTTTGGAGTCAAAGCTTTACCTTTTACAATCGAGCCTAACATCGCATCGAGCATCGAAGTCATTTCACCAAAGTTATTGCGTGTGCTGCCATAGTGAAGACCAGTATAAGCCGATTGTGGCATTGTACCATATTTGCGGAATGAGTTCAATACATCATGAAACTGACCACCTTCACCCAATGACAATCCACCATGAAGACGTACATAAGTACGTGCTTTATCTAAGTACGTATTGCGTGCTGTATATATCTGAGAGATCTCTACAGGTTTTTTACCCATACGGATCATTTCGGATTCTAAGAAAGAGTTCCCTGAATAAGACCAACATGTACCCGAAGATCCTTGATCCTTGATCGAAGTGTTCGCTAGATTGATAACTTCAGTAAATGTAAATCCAGATTTGCTATTGTCATTTTGATTTGCTTTTAAGGCATTGATCAAATTGTCCTGTGCTTGTACTTGGAATGAAGCTGCAAAAAGAGAGGCAGCGAGTACAATCGATTTATTCCAATTCATTTGTTAGTATTTTGTTAATTTAAAGTGGTGCTAAATTAAATAAATTAAATTTAGTAAGGTAAATTCCTCTGTAAAATAATTGTTCTTAAAAATTGGGTGATATTTGGCCTTTTTGGGGTCGGATTGAGGCGATAAAAACTATATTAAAATATTGAAAAGCAAAGGGTCGTAATTTTACGACCCTTTGTATACCTGTATTTATTCGGCAATTTCTTTTTGCTTCGGAAAGAGTAGTGAAGCGATAATACTTAATGCCAGTATACCAATGATGACAATCAAGGAATGAGTGGTTGTGAAGCCAACTTCGGCAAGCCAGTGATGTAATAACATTTTTAGACCGATAAAGACCAATAGAAAAGCCAAACCTACTTTCAGATATTGGAATTTATGAATAATATTGACCAATAAGAAGAACATGGAACGTAGTCCAAGAATGGCAAAAATATTGGAGAAGAATACCACATAGGGGTCTTTGGTAACCGAGAAAATTGCAGGAATGGAATCTACAGCGAAAATGAGATCGGTAAACTCAATCACGAGCAATACCAGAAATAAAGGGGTCATGTATTTCACACCATTCTCGACATGGAAAAAATGACCACCATCCAATTTTGGCGTTACCTTAAAATATTTAGATGCAAATTTGACAACAGGGTGGTTTTGCGGATCAACTTCTTCCTCTTGGTTACGATTGATAAACATTTTGATACCAGTGAACACCAAGAAGGCACCAAAAACATACAGAATCCAACCAAATTTGGCAATTAAAGTTGCCCCAAGGAATATAAATAGGAAACGCATAATGATGGCACCTAGAATTCCCCAGACCAAAACTTTGTGGTAATAGCGTTCAGGAATACCGAATGATGTAAAGAGCAATACCATCACAAAAATATTATCCACGGAGAGCGCATATTCGACCACATAACCTGTCAGATATTCCAGGCCTAAATTATTATTGTAGACCGTTAAACTGGCCGCTAGATCGCCAGGAATAATTTTAATATCATGGTGATGTTTTGTAATGACCTCTTGCAGATGGTTGAGGTCATGTATATTATGCAACTCAAATCCATATTGACGGAGGAGCCAATAGAAACCTAAGGAAAATAATACCCATACAGCACTCATAATTGCTGCGGTCTTTAAGCTAACCGGTTTATCCCCTTTTGAAAATAATCCAAGGTCAATTGCTAGCATGAGTGCAATGAAGATTAAGAAACCTCCAAAAAACATTAATTCGTGACTCATTATTTTTTTCTTTCTGTTGTATATTTAACCAATTGCAGTAATCCTTCTTTGTATTCACTGTCCGGAAAATCTTCGAGGATGCGAAAGGCATCTTGTTGGTATTCCAGCATTTTATTCGTAGCATATTCAAGTCCGCCGCTATGACGGACAAAATCGATGACTTCTGCTACTTTCTTCGGGTCTTCATTATGATTTCGGACCAGATTGATGATGCGTCGCTTTTCGCTGGAGCTTGTCTGATTTAAGGCATGGATCAGCGGTAAAGTCATTTTTTTCTCTTTGATATCATTTCCCAGGGGTTTTCCCACATCATCTAGGCCAAAATCAAACAGGTCATCCTTGATCTGAAATGCGATGCCAATTTTCTCACCGAATTGGTGAAGCTTCTCTACTGTTTCTTGATCAGCATTCGAGGAAGCAGAACCACAGGCACAACAAGAAGCGATCAGGGAGGCCGTTTTCTTGCGTATGACCTCAAAATAGATAGACTCCTCGATGTCCAGCTTACGTGCCTTTTCGATTTGAAGTAATTCTCCTTCACTCATTTGATCAACTGCTTCTGACACAATTTTAAGCAGATGATAATCTTGATGTTTTACTGACAGTAGTAAACCTCTTGAAAGTAAGAAATCGCCAACCAATACCGCGATCTTATTTTTCCAAAGCGCATTGATCGAAAAGAAGCCTCTGCGTTCGTAGGAATTGTCGACGACATCATCGTGAACGAGTGAAGCAGTATGCAATAATTCAACTAAAGCAGCCCCCCGATAGGTCGATTCATTAATCCCGTTACAGATGCCTGCTGAGAAAAATACAAACATTGGCCGCATTTGTTTGCCCTTGCGTTTGATCAGGTATTGCGTGATACGATCCAACAAAGGAACGGAGCTTTTCATCGACGCTTTGAATTTCTTTTCAAAAGCTTCAAGTTCGTGGATAATAGGGCGTTGGATCTCTTTTAATTTTGACATGAATTGGAATGAAATACCAAAAAAGTTAAAGCTTAAAGATAGTGATTTTGTTACAACTCATCGACTGCTTGCTCAAGATTTTTGTACCATTCTTCACCATAAGTACGAATCAGGGGATCCTTTAGAAATTTATATACGGGCACCTGTAGTTCTTTGCCAAAACTACAAGCATCTTTACAGATATGCCAACGGTCATAATGAAGTACGTCAAATTCTGGGTAATGCGTTGTACGAATAGGATAGAGGTGACAGGAGACAGGTTTCCGCCAATGAACCTCACCGAGTTCATAAGCCTTCTCAATAGCACATTTGGTGATGCCATTTTCCCATGTTACATAGGCACATTCTTTATTTCCATCCACGCATGTTGTGGTCAGATCACCATCAAGATCGACGACATATTTCCCTTGCTCCTCGATCGCTTCAATACCCTTCTCTGTCATATAGGGCTTTACTTTTGGATATATCTCCTCCAGAATAGCCTTTTCACTTTCCAGTAAAGGTGCACCTGAGTCTCCCTCGATGCAGCATATTCCTTTACATTTTGATAGATTGCACACAAAGTCATTATTAATCAGATCTTCATGTACCAACACATTTCCTACTTCAATCATGCTAATTATTTTGAGTAGCTTGCTTTTTGTCCCAATTTATATTTTAGACCACTTGCTTCCAACAGCTCTAAAGTAACAGAGCCAATTAGAATATCAACATTAGCCTTTACTGGGATGCGGTTACCATCATTGGTTACCCAAAGATAAAGCTTGCTATTTTTTTTAAAGATACGTCCCGGTTTAATTTCGGGACTGAATTTAAGGCATTCCAATGTGCCTAGTTCTGTTTTTATTTTTTCAATTCCAATATACTGTATACCTAAAGTAGCGATCTCATCGTTCAGAAAATAAGTCAATTTAAAGGATTCACCAGGCTTCACTGTACTTAAGTCCAAATTACGGGCGAAATAATAGGAGGATAGCAGATCAAAGGTCTGATCAACCTTGGACGTAAATGTTCCTTTATTCCCGACCACTGTATGTGTCTCCTGATTGAACCGTACTTTGTCATTCCGCCTGTAGCCACCCTCGCGGATGTTTTCGGTATAATAGTAAGGCAAAAATGTCCTACTATTGATATACGAATTATATTCGTTCCTGACAGTATAGATGGCGAAAGCTCCGGCTGTTTTACCAGCGGCATACAGATGAAAGGAGGGATTTCCAAATCCATCTTTCGTGTCGCCGACGGTCAACGTTCCGGTTGCTGCCGAAATTATGCCGTAACGGAGTTTATACTTTAATTTCTCGCCGCCTTTAAATGCGGATTCTTTTAAATGGGGCAAATCTTGAGCGAAAACTGTACTTACAAAAACTGATAAGTAAAGGAGCAATGTCGATATAAGTTTCATGTACGTAAGTTTACGAAAATTGTTTGAAAAGAAATGTTATTTTCTTTTAAAAACTGGAACCGTTGAACAAGG
>JAITLV010000192.1 GCA_031277685.1 Sphingobacterium sp.
TTTAACGAAAGACAGCTCCGGCAGATCAGCCAGCTATCGACCGAGTTTACTGCACGCATGGGTGCGGTCATTGCCTCTAGCTGGGTCCTGGGCCTGCCCATCCCCTTTCGAAAAGAGAAACGGCTTACAGATGAAGATGCCAAGGATATTATCCTGTCCACAACCACGGGTAATCTGTCTTTTGCAGTAGGTATCTGGATCAGGTACCGTTCGGCGCAAGCCGATTGCCTGCGCAGCGAACCGGAGTTCGTTGGCGGTAATTTCGAGCGGCTCTGGACTTTCCAGCGTACGGATGCTTATTAGGTCAGCAAAATCGTATGAGGAAAAGTCCGTTTCATATTGCGCCATTTCTCGCCATACGCGGCATCCAGCCCATCAGCACACGCAGTAAGCCCGACTTTGTGCGGTATCCGCTGCAGGCTGTTCCTTGGGAGCTGATCCACCTGCCCGATTGCCGTATTGCCCTGCAGTCGCGTCCCTGTCTTGGCGTCCATATCCAGCTTGTTGAAATCAGCAGCACAGCGGCGATGCATATTCCCTATTCGGTGGCTGTGCCCTGTTGTTGCCTCGTGGCACTCTTTGAAGGCGAGTTAGCACTGTACGGGCAGGCGCAGCAGCACCTGTTCAGGTTACCCAGCAACAGTATCTGCCTGGGCTATCATCCTGCCGGCGAATACCTGCTTCAGTTTCCTGCCGGCGAGCATCGTTTTATGCTCATCAGCATTGACCGGGAATGGCCCTGCGACCTGAAAATGCATTTTCCGGCTTTTGCCGAGCTGCTTTCGTTCTGGCTCAGTGCCAGGCCTGCCGCCATTTTCTTGCCCTACATTCCCCTGTCGAAAGCTGTGTGCGTCCTGCTGGACAAAATACGGTTCAGTCCAATCCGTAAGTTCAAAGATTCCCTTGGTGTACTGTGCGCTTTCGAGCAGTGCATCGCGCGGTATCACAAGCAATTGTCACGACAGCAGCATGCCACTAACAGCAGGCTTGCTGCTGCGGGGCAATCCCTGCAAGATTACCTCTTGAGCAATTACAACGACGACCTGGCGCTGCGCATCTGCGTCATCTGTAGGCAGTTTGGCTGGACCAAAAGTCAGCTCTCCCGTATTGCCGCGGTACAGCTCAAAAAAAGCATCCGTCAATATATTGGCGACAGCCGGCTCGACCGCGCCTGCCTGCTGCTGCGGAAAAGTACGCTCAGCATTGTCGCCATTTCATTGGAAACCGGCTATACCGACCCCGACTACTTTAGCAAGCTATTCAAGCGGAAAATGGGCCTTTCCCCAACAGATTACCGCAACAAGGAAGCCTAGCCGCTGCATGTTGTTACTGGACAAAATGCTGTTGACCCTCTAAAAAATAGATCGTTAGGCCGCCAAAACTACAGGTCGTTGGCTATTTGCCGCACTAACTTTGATAAACAAACTAAAAACTAAAATATGAAGACAAGACATTACCGCCGAAAATTTGCCCTGTTCCCGCGATGCCGGTGAGTGGCAAGATCAACCAGGAAATCCATCGGTCTCCGGCCGAAGGGCTCCGCAGCAAACAAACATAAACACAACAATACAAACAAGCTTATGGAAAAGCGCATCACAGTATCGGTATATCAACAGAAGCAGCCGGCGAGCTTCGGCAAACGCGGCGGTTTAATCCACCGGATTGCGCGCTCGATCTATCGCCGTCTGCCTAATGTGATCCTTTATGGTTATGCATTTCTATACATGTATACGGGCTGGGCCAAGTTTATGAACATGGCTACTTTCATCAGAGGTAATAGCAAAATCCCTTATCTGGGCGCTTATGCGAAACTGATTGGCTACGGCATTCCAACGTTGGAGATTGTGCTGGCTATCCTACTGATTGTGCCTGTATATCGGATTAGGCGCTCTGCACTGTGGGCATCAACCCTATTGATGGGGGTATTTACCCTATACCTAAGTTTGATGGTCCGGTTTGCAGACAAAAAGCTCTGTCACTGTGGTGGTGTGATTGAATCTATGGGCTGGAAAACGCATATCGTCTTTAATCTTATCTGGCTGATTGCGGGAATCTTTGCCCTTGTAAGAATAAAAGTTATACATACCAAAATTCAAAAAAATGGAAAAATTTAAAAAATTAGGACAAGTGCTACTAGGCGTAGCAACAATAGGCGGCGCAATATTGACGCAGTCTTTTACACAACAAGCAGCTGCTAATAAGAAGTTGGCTGGAATTCATCGTTATTATAATACAACCGGTTCTCCATCGACAAATCCTAGTGATTTTGTCTACCAAGGCGACGATGAAGAATACTGTGAAACGGATAATTCAAAAGAATGTTCACGTGATTGGGATCTTGGTACCGCAAGTCCAATCGTGGGACAAGCTCCGCCATCGGGTTCAACAGTTGTACCTAATTCAGCGATGAAGGGTGAATACCAAGAACCGCTAAATTAAATGAGAAGGCCGGAAAAATCCGGCCTTCTTTTTATCTAGCTAAAGTTCTATCAATTGTATTGATCAATCCATCTTTTTTTAAAACGCCATACCCGAGTTCCAAACGATCCGAAGTCTCTATCAAACCTGTTTTTCCCATCAGTAATGGAAAAGGATATGCCGTTACACGGAGAGCTTTAATAAGGGGGTGATACTCTCCCATCCCGTTTGTATACAACTTCAGACTCTCAGCTGAATTATACTCTTTCGAGGCAACAGATTTCCGCCACAGCTCCAAGCTCTTATCAATGCTAATACTTACAAATACTACCGCTGGATTATTCCGATAATGCTCCTCTGCTTTTGAAACCGTATGTTGATAGAATTTTGCACAGTTACTACATCCCGTATAATAGAAATCGAAGAAGACTACTTTTCCCAATAAGTCCTTTTTATGCCAAACCTTGCCGTTTAGGTCCGTTAGCTCGAAATCGGGAAATGGTCTTCCGGCTGCAATATTTGTCATGCCTTTCAATTTCGTCAATCTCTCGGGCGACTTCGAAATCGAAAGCATCCATTTTACGACCTTTTCGCGATCATCCGTATTAAAAAAGTTAAATGATTCGGCTAGAAAGGCATACCCCATCTTTTCTAGCGCCTCACTTTTAAAATCATGTTTCAACTGCTTCAAACTTTGGTCAACATAGTTATTTTCCGGATGACATTTTCCTTTCAAACCAAGGTAATACAGATAAAATTTAATGAAACTTGTTGATAGACTTACCTGATTTCCATCCATCGCATTGTGGTAATGGGAATTGAAAATATCCAGAAGCTCTTCAACTTTCAGATAATGTTGCGGGTCATGTTTGTTGAATGCATTATATAGCGACCGAATAAATTTGTTGTAGAATATTTTGTAAAACATATTCATCTGAATCCATTGTTTAGCGGCTGATTCGATGGCACTTCCGTTTACCAATTTACCTACTTCAATATTATTATCTACTGCTTTTTCATAGTCGAAAGAATGTCCATACGCACTGTTAAAATAGGCTAATGATTTTGGATAATGAAGATAGTCTGTTCTATTCCAAATTAACCCATCCAACTTATACTGCAAACTATAAAGATCCGCTCCTCGACCAGAAAAAGTAACTTTATCAAAATTGCTCTTAGAGTGGTTGTCTTTAATGACAATACGATCGGTTCGATTTACATACCAATTGGTGATAAACCGATACTTAGATTTTTTGAGGTAGAAATTTAAAGAAAGTATAAAATGTTCGGGTACATGATCCAGCACGACCCTACCTGAGCCCTTTTCTATCGTCGTGCTGTGGCCGTTAGTCAATTCTGTTTCTTCAACCAGCACATCCGGCAATTCATCTAGGCGCTGAATGGTAACTACAGCCTGATCAAATTGATCAAAGCCCTGTAGATGAATGGTGAAGTTTGATTTTGTCTGTGCTGAAAGGCCAAAAATAGTACCTATCAGCATAATTAAAGCAATGTATATCGTTTTCATATTATCTTGGATTTTGGGGCATTGGATTTAATATTAGTTCCTGTTGTGGAATGGGTAGTACATATTTTGGATCGTTGGGTGCTAAAACGATCTCTTCGTTGTTGAGCTTTCGTCGCATCCATATTTGTCGATCTGTGGATTTATTTAAACGCTTAATATCAGTCAGCCGAAGGCAACGAAACAACAGTGATTTACGTCGTTCGATAAGTACCTGCGTAAGTGCATCATTCACATCAGCGAAATCCACCAAATTATACTTAGCTGTTTTGTAACGACTAATCAGTAATTTATTAAACAAATCCGCTGCATCTTTTAATTTACCTTCACGGGCCAGGCATTCCATCGCATTAAGGTAAACCTCATCGGTCGCAAGCCCCACGAAACAACTTGCAGAGCCAAAGTAACCGCCTTTGAAACGAGGCAATCCTCCATTTATACGAAAGAACAGTTGCCGCCGCAGATCGTCCTGCCCATACGAGCGATAAAGCATGCTGTCGACCACATGGTTCGTTTGTGAGAGCGCAGACGGGTTGGCGATATAAAGTGAAAAAATCACCTCATTGTTCAGCCGATCAAAAGGGAAAGCTGCAGCCGTATTTAAGGTATTATAGTCCAGCAATACATTATTATTTGCGAGAAAGTGCTGCGCAAAAAGCAGCGACTTGTCGTAATTGGACATGGCGAGATTAACACGAGATAACATGGCCCAAACAGCCATTCTTGATGGTCGAAATTTATTCTCAGAAGTTATAGGAAGAAGGCTCTCCGCCATCTCAAGATCTTTAAGTACATAGGCATAACTTTCTTTTAGTGAACTCCGTATTATTTTGTCATTGACATTGGATGAAGTCCGAATCGGAATCCCCAAAGGATCCTCTTCGGTGTAAACCTGACAAAATTCAGCCAGCACCGCATAATGGTAAAAGGCACGATAAAACAGTGCACTTCCTTTTACATTATCCCAACCCTTCGGGTCATCGTTGCGATTCACTTTTGCTATCCCTTCGAGCACAGCATTAATTTCAAGCAGTTTACTGTACGCATCGTCCCAGCTCGCGCTTCCAACACCGGCATAGAAATCGCTTCCACCATCGGCCCAAGCGTAAACATTCCTTACTACGGAAGAACTCAGCCCATTATAGGTTGCATCCGGCAGATAGAGATTATCGGCCATCACCTCCATATTTCCAAAAGAATTGGACACATTGAATTTTGAAACATTATTTAGCCAGGCCTGATAATCTTTGGCCGTTTTTGGAACAACCAAAGATTGGTCGGGTTTGATTTCGAGCCATGAACTTGAACATCCTGTTAGGAAATAGATCAAGACCATCGCTAGGTTATAGAAGAATTTCATATCTAAATCGTATTTAATAAGTTAAATAAGCTCCAAGCGTTACTTGAAATGGCATTGGATAAGTTGTTATTGGATTGGCATTTCCAGGAATATAATCCGGATCGTATCCCCAGTCATTTGCTTTCCAAAGAAGTCCTAGATTTTCTAACTGACACGACAGCTTAACTGCCCGCTGCTTCCCCCCAATTATTGGCTTTAGGCTGTAGGAAACAAATACATCCTGCAGGCGAATATGCGCTGCTTTCCCTACGTTAACCGTACTCTGTTGATATAGCAGATCACGATTGGTATTTGCCGGATAGCTAAAACTCGGCACATCGGTCATTAATTCATCACCTGGCTTCTGCCATCGATCAGCAAATTCAGCATGCCCAATCAGCCTTCCCGGACTGGCAAGCTGGCTGTATGAAAGGCTTGGCTTACGAAATACATAGCCCAGTTTATACAATATGCTTGCACCGAGCTCCCAATCCTGATAGCGAACCCGATTAACCCAACTGCCGAAATATTTGGCGCGGGTCATGCCGCTATATACAAGATTATCAGCAGTGAGCTTGTTAAGTACATTGTTATAGTCTGCACTGGCCTCTCCATTTAGGTCCAAAATACGAGGATCGCCGTTTGTCGGATCAAGCCCTGCCCATTGGAAGCTGTATAAGCTGTGAACTGGAAAGCCAACACTTGGTATATTATCGCTCGCCGTATAGGATACAACTGGAACAATGCCTTTGTCATAAGCCTTTACCTTATCATAGGTATAGCTAAACATGAGGTCAGAGCGAAAGCCAAATCTACTCCCCTTTAGCATATTTGCCGTCAGCTTGGCGTCTACACCTTGGCCCGAAATAGAGCTGTAATTGCCGCGCATAGAACCCACTCCGCTGGTCGGTGCAAAGGGCTTATCGCCGATCATATCCTTTCCATTTTTAAGGTAGTATTCCAGACTGCCCCCTAGCCATTTGTTGGCTAGCCGAAAGTCGACAGCAAAATTCGCCTGCCCGATACGCTCCCAGCGGAGATCGGGATTGCCAAGATTGGTCATGACCGCGTAGGGCAAATGGGTAAAGCTTGCATTGCTACGATACTGCAGTGTAGTTACACCAGTCAGATTGGAAGCCAGATTACCACTATAGCCATAGGTAGCGCGGAGATCAAGCTGATCGAATAATCCTTTTTTAAAGAAAGACTCTTTTGAAAGCCGCCATTTTAGTCCCGTAGACCAAAGTGGTACTATCTTTTGATTGGTATTGACACCAAAATAATTGGAGCCGTCCATCCGAATACTCGACGAAATAATATAACGATCGCGCAGCGCAAATGAACCATTGAAAAAAGTAGACACAAATCGAGTTACACCCTTTCCCTGCCCGCTGTAGTTCGGAATTGCGGCAGCCGTTCCATAAGGTGATAAGGTGAAATACGACAGATAATCGACAGGCTGTGCGGTCAGAATATCCTTATCATAGCCGTACAGTCTAAAATAATCCGAGCTGCGTTGCGCTTGCGATAGCTCAGCTCCCAAGAGCATATCCAGCCGCCAGTCTTTCGCTTCGCGCGTATAGTTGAGCTGCCCCCTTAGATTGGCAGCCTGTGTACGGCTCTTTGTAAAACTAGCAATATCCCCGACTGGAATATTATAGCCAACAACCATTCCATCCTGAAATTGCGCATACTGATTGATCATATTACGGGTCGCGAAAGATTCTTGTGGAGCTATCAGGCTATTATCCAAAAAGCTTTGTTGCGTCTGCGCACTAATATCGGCAGTAAGCCCCTTGACTAATTGCAGGTTTATTGAAGTATAGGCACGGATATCATGGCTATCGCTACGGTTTTCAGTACGGCCAAGTTCCTGCAGCGGCCAGTAGCTCCAGTCGATAAAACCTTTTTGAGGTGCGAGCTGATCTACCCATTCGCCATTGAATATGGGATAAAGAGCAGTTTGATTACCCTCGTCATCCCACAAACGTGAATAAGGATAGAGACCATTACCACCGAGCAGATCAGCAAGAGTATTGTCTACCGAGTTTCTTGCCTTTATATAATTTAATCCTACGGTCCACTTTATGCGATCTGTAATAGCCAAGGTATTCGAGAGATTGAGCGAAAGGCGATCTGACTGATTCTTGTTTAGACTTTGCAAATCTTTGTTGTACGCAACTGAGGTGTAATATTGTCCTTTACCATAGCCGCCACTGATATTGAGATCATAATTTTGCAGGAGCCTATTACGGTAAAATGCTTTCGAAAGGTCATTCCGAATATCATAGCTACCGAACTGCCTAGCAAGTTCCACAGCTTCTGCAGTATTTCCCTGGTGGAGCAATTGTACATAAGGCGAAAGGACCGGATAGTTTTGCGTATCGTCAAATAAGGTATTATATCGACCATTGTCAAAGAGCAGTTTTTCTGCCGATAAATACGTTTGCGCATCCATATAGTTGGGCGCATATTTCAGATCGGGTTTTGCTGCAATCGAGAACCGTGAAGAGAAGGAAATTGTCGCAGGCTGATTGGCCTGGCCTTTCTTTGTCGATATAACAATAACGCCATTTCCCGCCCGTGCCCCCCAGATGCTTGCCGCAGCTGCATCTTTGAGCACATCCACCGACGCAATATCCTCCGGATTGAGCATATCGATATCACCGCTATAGGGAAATCCGTCTACAACAATCAGCGGCTGATCGTTAGCAAAAATAGTACTCTGCCCTCGTACGGAGATATCTTTATCCGAGTTGAAACGTAGGCCGCTTACCAGACCTTTCAAACGTGAGATCACCGTTGTGGACGGACGGCTATTGAAGTAATTCATATCCGTTTGAGCGAAACTCCCCGTCGCCCGTTCCTTCGGAATCTTTTGGTAGCCTGTAGAGACTACTTCCACCTCATCCAATTGATTCTCTATCGGTATCAATTTCACTTGCAATGATACCCCAGCAATATAAGTCAGTTCTAATCGCCTGAAACCCATGTGGGAAAATGAGACTGTGCCTTTAGATTTTGAAACTGATAATGAAAAAGAGCCGTCATTTTTGGACGAAGCCCTACCCTTTTCACCTTGCACCTGGATGGACACTCCTTGGATTGGTTTACCATCGATTGATGATACGACAGTACCGCTGACAGCTAACAACCCTTCCGCCCCGCTGTCCCTGCGGGGCGTCTGAGCCGATAAACTAAACATATGAAACATAAGAGCTAATAAGATAAATGCTCTTATGTTCTTCAATGCCTTAAAAAAACAAGTTAAATACGATTGAAAAAC
>JAITLV010000222.1 GCA_031277685.1 Sphingobacterium sp.
AATGACTGGAAAGTATCCAAATCGATCAATTCGTATAAGTAGTATCCAATAACTGGTGGTTTGCCAATAATAAAAGACAAACCACTAGTGAATCATATGTTTAAGTTTAGTTTAAAGGCCAGGTCGCGAGATCTGGCTTTTTGATTGTTATTTACGAACACTTACTCTTTTTGTATTTACAATCTGATCATTTGTATTTTTAAATTCAAGAATATAGTTGCCAGGCCTTAAATATAGAAATTCCTTTGTGGTTTTGATGAAAAGCTGGTCTGCTGGTATTCGATGTCCTTGTTTTTCGTCTGCATAATAAGCTTGAACAAAAAGCCCTTTTTGTCCGTGTGTATCTAGCTGTACCGGCTTTGTAAGGTTATTATTTGATAAGTACCCAGGGCGACTATTTGGAGTTAGATAGCGGGGGTAAAAAACTGAAATATCCACAAAGTCATCATGCCAGGCTGTATCGTCTTTTAAAGCGACGACAGGTTTGCTAAAGCTAAACGAAACAAACTTGTTTATGGTAAGGAATTCGTCCGTTTCAAATTGGGGATAATATCGTTCAATATGTCGAGTTTGTGATATTGTTAAGGGGTCGATATTGGTTATTTCTTTAAAGAATTGAGCCATTTTTTTCCAGCTGGTTCGTGTATTTTCATGGTATGGTCATATCCTGCATAGACAAGCAGTTTCGCATCAGGATCAGTTTCCAGCAATTTTGCTAGGTTGACGGCTTGTAATGAGTCGCGCATGCGATTACTATTTGTATTGTTGGCTTCATATTTTATCAATACAAAATTCTGTCGCAATGCTTCCCTGATCATTTCTGCGAAAAGGGGTTCGTGGCTATAATAGCCTGTTGTATCTGTGACGGTTCGTGTTGTGTTAATGTTTTGATCAGCAAGGTCTTCAATAGCTAAATATTTAAAACCTAATTCGCGAAATCCATCTAATAATTGAGATACAAATGTGCGATGATAGGGAATATTATGAGCTTCATTGATCATGACTACTTTTTCATTTTTGGCCCTTTTTAAAATGAACTTTCTGGCATCGACAAAGTTATGCTGTTTATAAAATTTGCTAGCATATTTTATTTCATCGTTTTTGAGCGCGTGAACATATTGCTGATCCCAATAAAATCTTGAGCTATCATAGTTGCCAATAAAAGAATGATAGGTAGATTGGAATTGATAAAAAAGGGATTTCGTTTTAGCATCCATGCTATCCACTGTTAGCTTGTTGAATTCCTGGATAGCTATCTGGTAGTTTTCCGGATGCTTTTTAAAAAGTTGGTCATTGAGATCAAATAATTTTTGTGTTGTGATTTGTCCTGAGACCAAGTCGCTAATTATAACAAAGAATAGCGTGAGAAATATCTTCATAACTAATTTTTTAGTTTTACAACTAATATATTAGTTTGAATCCTGCTTTCAAAATTAATCTGTTAGAAATTGGTTTCCACCGCAGAATTCGCCTTAGAATACTATGTTGCGGTAACGACAAAGGGAGAATCAGCAGGTGTAGAGCATAGTTATCTTAATGCTTGTTTGTGCATTGAGTAAAATTATTTTAGTGATGTTGATTCAACAAGTGGTTCGAGCACTTAATGAAGACTTTAGTATCATTAGAAATGTACAATTCAAAGTATCAGACAGTACATTGATTTTCAATGAATTTATATTGGCGTATTGGAAAGTATATCAGCGCGCGGATTGAAACTTCCGAATGGGGACAGTCGGTTGTCAAAGAATTGGCTTTTTTCATTAAGCAGCATGAACCTGAATTGAAAGGTTTTTCAGATAAGAATCTTTGGCGAATGAAACAGTTATACGAAACTTATCGCAGTAGTGAAAGACTCTCGGCATTGACGAGAGAATTGAGTTGGACAAATAATGTTCTAATTTTTAGTCGTACCAAGACAGTTGAAGAAAAGGAGTTTTATTTGAAGCTAACTATCGAGGAAAAATATAGCTCAAGGGAGTTGGAGCGACAGATTAATAGTTCTGTCTTTGAACGCACAATGATTGGAAATGTAAAACTCTCGTGGGAGTGTAAAACAAACTGTGTCAATGTCTCAATTACCGCCCCGGCGGGTGGTAATTGAGACATTTTTATTATTGCAAATCTAACACCATTCTTCCCGGAAACCAAATAGCTAATTTCTGTGCCGTTGTTCCCCAATTGGCCAGTGGCATCGTCCATTTCTTCTTAATGTTTTTATGTGCTAAATAGATCAGTTTCGATAACGCCATATCTGAAGTGAATGCACCTTTAGTTTTGGTAACCTTACGGACCTGGCGATGGAATCCTTCGATCGTATTAGTGGTGTAGATCAATTTTCGGATGGATTTATCGTATCGGAAATAGGTGGTCAAACGTTCCCAGTTACGTCGCCAGGAGTCGATAACCACGGGATATTTTTCTCCCCATTTATCTTGAAGTTCGTCTATCCGCAGTCCGGCAAGATCCAATGTATCGGCACGGTAGACAGGCTTTAGATCGTTCATAAACTCCTTTCGGTCCTTACTGGCCACATACTTTAAGCTATTACGGATCTGGTGCACGACACAGGTCTGTACTTCGGTGTCGGGAAAAACACTCTGTATCGCTTCTGAAAAGCCTTTTAGATTATCGGTACAGGCTATTAAGATATCCTCCAGGCCCCGGTTCTGTAAATCGGTCAGTACGCTCAGCCAAAAGTTGGCACCCTCATTTTCCGAGACATACATCCCCAGTAAATGCTTATACCCATTTCGATCAACGCCAAGGATATTGTATACTGCTCGAGAAACAAAACGATGGTCTTCTTTCACTTTGTAATGCATGGCATCCATCCACACGATCGTATAAAGAGAATCCAGGCTTCTTGATTGCCATTCCTTGATCTCAGGAATGATCTTATCGGTAATGGAAGAAAGTGTACTGTGGCTGATGTCTGTGTCGTACATTTCCTTGATGTGATGCGAAATATCACGCAAGCTCATACCAAGACCATACATCCCTAAAATCTTCTTCTCAAGGCTCTCAGCTAAAATAGTCTCACGTTTCTTAACAAGCTGGGGCTCGAAGTTAGATCGGCGATCACGGGGTGTTTCGATATCGATCGTGCCCTCCGAAGTTCGGATCTGCTTACTGGACTTGCCGTTACGACGATTACCACCGGAGCGCTGAGCCTCGTCCATATGGCTCTCCATTTCAGCTTCTAACGCTGCTTCTAAAAACTTTTTCATTAATGGAGCAAAAGCTCCGTTCTTGCCATAAAGTGATTCTCCGCTGCGTAATTGCTCCAGAGCTTTATCCTTCATGGAATCAAAATCAAAATCGCTTTCTTTAATACTCATAATTACTATGTCAAAAATAATACTTCTATTTATTATCCTTGACACAGTCTATTTTACAGTCTCACTCTCGTCACTGCCGATTTTTTGTTTCGTCATCCAA
>JAITLV010000279.1 GCA_031277685.1 Sphingobacterium sp.
TAGATGTACTTTATACCATACCAGGCCACTTCATCATGCTCATTTTTCATCTGTTCAGGGCCTTTAAAAAAGAATTTATTATCATTAAAATAGTATGTATCGGATATTTCACCAGCATAATGACCATTTTCGGCGAATAGGTAGGGTGGACTGTGCTTCTCAAAACTATAGAAACGTACGTATTGTTCGACGGTATCCCGTTTTCGTATACCATAAAACTCCCAGAAATCTGCATAGCGATTCCAGCGAAAAATACTGTCTTTCCGTTGCTCAATCTTAGCATTATTGATTTCATACTTATAGGGGCTTTCAAAAATACTGTCTTTGCTCACCGTCAATGTATTGTAGAGGTAACTAGATAGTTTGGTTGAGTTCCAGAATGATGCTGGTTTCTCCTGAGCTGAAACATCTATGCCGCCCTCAGGAGAACCTTTGTATGCTTTAAAAGCGATGACATCTTTCCGCAAAAATAGAAAGGTATCTCGCATTTCCTTAGGTTCTTCCGTTGGTTTCTGCACAGGTTTTTCAGGTAACTCGGGTGTACCGTTGTCCTTGCTGCATCCAGAGGTGAAACCAGCTACAGAAACAATGAATAGAAGAATCCGGATTGGTATTTTCATAAAATGTCTTTTTAGATCATGTAATATGGCAATGTGTTTCTAAGGTAATGATATTGATTTAACTTTATATAATTAGTAGGTTACCTTTTTTATTACTCTGCTTTTATGGATATATCCTTTTTGCGCTTCCTTTGTCTGTACAAGCCACCAGTCATCCGAATCATCGAGAATTTCTACCCGATTTCCTGTTTTTATGCGCTGTATAATAGTGGAATGTGCATTTCTTTCTGTCCTTAGATTAGTATAGCCATCCGGGTCTTTAATTGTGCCTTCGCCAATCGGGCCATTAAATAAGTCAATATTTTCACAGAAAGCTTTCAATCGTTCCTGTGCATAATATTCATTCGATCTTAGGTTTTTGATAAAATCTTTATGACTACTTATAAAATATTGCACAATGCCTATATGGCCTACATTCAGCAATTTTTCGCATAGCAGGGCAACTGTTTGTTCCCAGTTGCTGTATTCCCATTTCCGTTGGTAGATATCATCAAGGATGGTGTGCAATGTATTGTAACCATCTCCTGCTTTTGCTTCTGACTCGATTTCCCTGGTTTTTCCTCTATATTGGATCTGTTCCACATCCGCCAGTAGTCCTGTCCTGAGCTTGTATTTCCCCTTGTTATCCTTTTGTCCGAATATCAGTTCATGAAAGGCTGTGGGACTGGAAAAGTCAAAATCTTTGAATACGAATTTGACAAGGGCTTTATCCTGGTGATAACCATAATGTATCACAAGTTCCTTTAGCAGATAGGGCTGTGTTGTTGTCAACATTGTAAAGGCTGCCCGATCCTTGTACATGATGTATTGATTGTAGTTATACAATAGATCGGCAGTGATGGAATACTTGGCTGGACTATCTACATCCTGAATCAATATATACCGTTTATTGACTAGGGCAATTGGAGGAAAATCAGCTATGCGCAGTGAAATTATCTCACTTTTATAGGCGTGGACGGGCATGCCGTACACCGCCAGTATTCGTGCTGAAAAAAGGCTATCGTCTGGAAAATTGTATTTCGAACGCTGCAGTAACGCCAGACCTTGATCAATGATCTGTCGTGGTAGGCTGTCGTAATTAAATTTGCTGCCGTCTCCTTCTGCAACGATATTGTAAGGCGGACTGGGCCTGTGATCAACGGGTTTATTTGGAGCTACTTGAGCATAGGCGATCAGGTCTATTAAAAATAATACCATTAAAAAAAATCCCTTTGCCATCTGTTTATGTATTTTCCTGTTTATTCCCGGTCATATGCCTGCTGTGAATTTCGGAAAGTAAATAGAGATTTCAATGATTTTTATCGATATTTTTTATTTAGCCGATTAAATAGAGTTAGCTGAGGCGATCAAAGAAAACGTTTTCTTGTCATGCTGCAACGAATCGTAATTCGCTGTTCACAGATTTTAAATAGTAGGCCCGGGATAATATCTAATCTCTTATTTTTATTTCGAAAATTTAAGGATTTTGCTGCTGCGCCTGGCGCTGTTCTGAAGTTTAGCCAGGATAGCGTGCCGCAAGTGAGCGGATACCGGGCTATGTAGCGTGGGATAATTTTAAATAAAATAGGATGAAAATATTTTGGAACATCGTTCAATGGTTAGTGGTTACCGGCTTTATCATTGTCTTCGTCTTTGTCATAAATAGTTACCACTATCTGATCTATGCCCTAATAGCTGCTTTTCTGCTCTATTTCCCATTGAAAGAAATAATTGTTGGCAGATTAGGCAAGCTGGATAGCAACAGGAAAGTCCAATATGAGGTCAATGGCAAACCTGTAAGCACGCAAATGATCAAGCTTAGCGCCTTTGTCGTTTTGTTGGCCCTTGCTTATATTGTCATTGTTACCATCTTTTCGGTAAGTCCTTATTTGGAGCGGAAAGAGTTTAGGATAACACATCCAAGCTGGGTCTCGGTCATGCCTTCTATCCGAAACCTGAGCAGTAACCTGCAAGGAGGGAAAACCAAATATGCGTATATCGATCTGGAATACCAGTTTACTGCCGATGGACAATCGTATGGACAAAAAATAGTTAAGGCCGAAAAGCTGTATTCTTTTTTACCGATTTGGGGGAAGCAAGGTTTAGAAAAAATCCGGATTGAACTGTTAGATAGAGCAAGCCGGAAAAATACAGCGAACGAATACATCGTGTTTTATAACCCAGACAATCCCAAGCAGAACAAGTTTTTTCTGGCGAACGATTATTTTTATCCACAGGGCGCATGGCTGTATGACTTATTGTCCGTGTATTTCATCCTATTTTTATTCATTATGATAATCGTGTTGTTGTTTAGGACAAAAAATAGGATTAGTGTAAAAAATCAGATCATTTAGCCATGAAGAAAATCTCGATATTGCTTGCCGTTTTTCCGCTTATAATGTGCAACGGGCAAAATAAGTCTCAAACAAATGAATTTGCAAACAGCGCAGATCTGAAAGGGAAGGTCTGGCATGTCGGTAAAAGCCGTGTAATAAATAAACGTGGCGGGATTATCTTTTCCACGGATGTCTATTTACATTTTCTGGATAAGGACAGTCTCCAAATGACTTATTCCCAGTATACGCCAAGCGTTGGTTCTCATAACATAAAGGAGAGTGGAATTTACCGGGTTGAGCGGAAAAACGAAGTTTCTATCATTCTTTTTGAACCAAAAGACGCATTTGGCCGGAGTAAAATTACAATAGGTGAGAGCGAAGTGCCGCGTTTTTTATATGCAATGAGCCGTATCAGAAATACCGATGAGCCAACTTTCGACATAACGAGATTACCAGAAATCAAAACATATCACTTTAGCGTCACCAACTATTTGCCGAATGGTGATTTTAGGGCCGAGCTTACCTTGTTGGACGACAAGCAAGTGAGCTATCGTTTCGGAACGTACACCTTTGACAATAATAAAACTGGAAAGCATCCCTATTGAGGTAAGACGGTTCAGCTAGTGTATGCAAAAAGCTTGCTTACACTAGGCCTTAAATCCTACCCGAATGGCCTTCAGCCCGATAAGCCCCTGTAGATCTTCGACGTCAAACTTCTCGATATCATCCTGTAATAAACCTTTGTGCTGAAGCAGATTGATATAACCCAAGTATTCTGTTTCTTCATATAGATGGGAATAGACAATGACCAACTTTCCCTTTTGGGTAATGCGTTCTGTTGATCCTTTGATTTTGGCTTTGTCGATACGTTTTTTTGCGATCTCATAACGTACATTGTAGGACCCATCGATATCAAACTGTTTTTCGTCCATTTTGAAACGGATGGAGATCGGCGTTGCAAAGACCAGGATCAGCGAGGTAACCTCCAGCTGATGGGGTAGTTCAGGTTGGAGCACTCTAAACTGGCTTTCCATTTCACACATGACCTGCAGTTGCCATAAGCGTAAATTTTTGAGGTAATAGAGCTCAAAGTTTTTGTCCGGGGCAATGGAAGCTCCAATATACATGTTATGCTCGATACCATCTGTTTTATAGCGCTCGTAATAATGTGGAAAGTATTCTTGTGCTTCCAGCTGTTTTTCATCAAGAATAGTCACCAGCTTTTTATTGATCAAGGTGATGGAGTTGTCATAATCGCGTCGGGCCTCATAGAAACCACCGATGCCCAGGTTTATACGGTCGAAATAGGCATTGATATCAGCAAGGACCAGGCTATCTTTATTGTTTTTTCTAAAATTCTCAAGAATAGGATGCACGTCCATAGTGAACTGATCTAGCATAACCTGTTCCGTATCGGTTGACAGGGAGAGGTCAAGCGTAGCGAGATTGCGTTGCAGATCAAAGACTTTCTGTTCAAATAAAGGCAGTTTATGCGTCTGGTTTATCTTGGTAAAAAGTGCAATAAGATCTGTTGTCTGATGGATCAAATCCTCTTTTATAGCCTGATTACGGGATTCTGAAGAACCCTGAACATCAATCTGTCCATAAAGTGGATAGACGTTTTCAAATACGATTTCCTGAAGACTATAATCTTTCCCAAAAGCCCTGTTATTGAGGTAATGTATAGCCTCCTCCTGAAACCTCCATTTGACACTCGGATGAATAGCGGTATATTCTTTTTGGATAACAGCTTCAATCTGGTTTTCTGTCTCGGAAAATGCCTTGGACACTTTGTCTTTGATAAAAGGCAGGATAAAGTCGAGTTTATTGGCATTGACCGAATTCAGTGCCCGTACCTTGGAGGAAGACATTTCCAATAGCCCCAGCACCTTATCATCCTGTATCAGCGGAACAAAGATAAAGCTCTTGACATGCTGCTTTTTCAGTTTATCAATAAAATAAGCTTTTTTGGGATCTAAAGCAGGTATTTTGTCGATATCTGGAACAACGAGGAACTCGTTTTTGGTGAGCAGTCCTTCCAATGTTTCATGGCAGAGCATTTCTTCGCATTCCGCCAGTGTCGAATCGTATAACAGATGGCTGTACAGCTGTTTTTCGACCAGTCTCAGATTAAACTCTTCGCGGACTTTCTCAAAAGAGGTGAGTCCAATCCGGAGATCGTTTATTTTATAGATTGATCTAAAAATGCTTTCAATTTCGTCCAGTTGAATGGCGCTTTCTTCACGGAGTAAATTACTCTTAAAGCTTGATACGGCATTTTCGGTCGTTGCATCGAAGAGCGTCATGATGGCGAAACCTTTCAAAATCCAGCTGCGCTCCGGAAATTTGGACTTCCACAGGGCGATATCCGAGAAATTATCGATCAGTTCAATAATATCCTCCCCGGTAAGTTCCACTGCGCGCTCGGTGGGAACAATATCCATAAAATCGGCATTGAACAAAACCCGATAATGATGCATGATGTTGTCTTTATCCGGAATATCCAAAAATATGGGTGTATCCATGGCATCGACTTTAACACCATAGTATTGGCTTATGATCATACAGCAATTCAGGATATAGTAGGTATCCGGAGAGACATCGCGATAGTTAAAATCATAATGATCACCGGCATCCTTTAAAATCTGATCCAAGCGTTCGGTATGATTGAAGGTATATAAGTAAAAGGGGATCGTGATCGCCTTGATCTCATTTTTAGTCAGTGAGTGCGGGAACAGATCAGCCAGAAGGATCTTGACGATGGGTTCATATTGATGTAAATCCTCGGTTTTTTCGATTCCTTCGATCAGTTCAGGATATTTCTTGATTTCTTCCAATAGAGATTTAGCATAGGCTGCCTGAAAATCAACCTGGGATAATGCCGTCTCTTCAAAGGATTTTATAATCTTATGAAAAGAGATCAGGGTCTTAAAAGGACTGGAATCAAAGGTGAAGTTAAATTGCATACCGCTTGTTTCTGACTATATTAGATTATTAATGGAAGACAGACAAAAATATGAAATTATCGGGTATTGAGCAGTTATTTTTTAACAAATGGCATTGCGTTTACATCCTCAACAGTGTCTCGGATCCACAACCATTTGGGAGATATGAGCGCTTATTTATTGCATTTCGTTAATAAAAAAGGTAAATTTGAGCCTGTTTCTCATACAGTTGCAAGAGATAGTTTCATAAAATATATAAGGTGAAAACAGCATTATGTTTAGGCATCGCGATAAAGGACGAAATTATATCCATAATGTGCAGTTAGCTGCATTATTATCCATAGTAGCCGGAGTAGTAAATATAGTAGGCGTACTCTCCTTCAAAACACTGACAACAAATGTTACAGGCCACTTTGCTTTTTTTTCGGAAGAGCTTTACCTCAATCACTACTTGTTTGCCATGCTCAGTATACTCTATGTAATTTCCTTTTTGTTGGGGGCATTTATTGCCAACACAGCCATGGAACTTACATCAAGGGGAAGAGCACATTTTTCGTATAGTGTACCCATCGCTATTGAAATTATACTGCTTGCATTTGTTTCGCTTTTTAATTTCCCCGGTACCAACACTGCTGTATGGCTGTCCTGCATGCTTTTGCTCGCAATGGGGCTCCAGAATGCTTTGGTCACCAGAATATCCGGATCCGTGGTTCGGACAACTCATTTAACGGGACTGTTTACCGATTTGGGAATTGAGCTATCCCAGGTAATTTTCTACAAGAAGACCAATGAACGCAAGCGGTTAAGACGGGGAATCTTGCTCAAGATCATTATTATTGGCGGTTTCTTCCTCGGGGGTATTATGGGGGCATTTATATATAGCTGGTTTGACCGAAAAACCCTATTGTTGCCTGTGATCTTATTGCTGATCGCACTGTGTTATGACCGTTTACTGCTCGGGTTTTATAGGCTAAAGAGGAGGCAACAAGATCATGCAGGTAAACCAGTTGGAAGCTCCTAGTAGAGCAAAATACCCCAACAATTTGAACTATTTTGTTTAGTCCGATGTTCTCTAAGCAACCTGCCCCTAAATGTGCAGGAAATTGCGAAATTAATAGTGGCAAAATGAACGGAATTAATAAAAATATGTTGGGTGGATTAATCGGCGCCTTGGTGCTCAATGTGATCCACAGCGCGGCAAAAAGATTTGATAAAAATGCACCGGCCATTGACAAAGTAGGTGAGGAGGCAATGAAAAAGACGGTCCGTGCTACCGGATTTCAACCGCCAAAAGGTAATGCGTTGGTTGCGGCTACATTTGGCGCTGATGTTGCTTCGAATGCAATGTTGTATACCATGATCGGTTATGGCGGTGATAAACATCTTATCCTTAGAGGGGCATTGCTCGGTACCGTGGTTGGACTGGCAACATTGACAATCCCGGAGCAGGCGGGACTTGATACACAGCCGATAAAAAAGACCGAACGCACAAAAGTCATGACGGTAGCCTGGTATGTACTCGGGGGAATGGCAGCAGGGTTGGCCATAAAAGCAATGCGGGAAAGATAGACATAAAAAAAGTGTAACAGAAAACTGTTACACTTGTTAGAAGGTGCGCCATGCAGCTCCCGAATTGACTATTTTACTTAATTATGCGATACGTACATTGGTAGCATTAATACCTTTTTTTCCGTTTTCCAAATCATAAGTTACGCTATCATTTTCACGCACTTCATGGATCAGGCCGGTAACATGTACGAAAATATCATCACCACCATCAGCTGGTGTAATAAAACCAAAACCTTTTGTTTGGTTAAAGAATTTTACTTTTCCTTCTTGCATTGTATTTTTTTATTTTAAATTATTCGTTATTGAACGTATTGTAGTTTCATGTTATTTCTACCATGATAAATCTATTTGTTCGCAAGAAATGATGAGCTGTGTTTAGATACTTCACCTATTATTTTGACAACAAAATTAGCTTCTGAATATGCAAATACTGAGCGGAAAGATAGACTTGACGATTTCAGAAAAGCAAAGGCGGAGCCTGATTATGACACAAGTATAGGTATAAAATATTGATATATAGTATAGTTCTTGTTTTATTTTTCAGAATAAAACAAATTATTATTATAGCGGATGTTGAAAGCTATTTTTCCTAAAAAATTTACTGCAGTAGCGCAAATAACCTTAATGGTTTCCAGCGGATCTACAGGGAGAAGATGCAGCGATGTTATTTTGACATCGCTTGAATGACTCCGATATGGGACCTAAAAGCCGCCCAGAAAGTCCTGAATTCATTATATTGTAATTTATATTCTTGACAGGTTTGTACCACAATGCGATTAAGTGCCGGGTAGTGTACATGGCTGATCTTAGGAAATAGATGGTGTTCAACTTGAAAGTTAAGCCCTCCAAGTAACCAGGTCAGGATCTTACTTTTCGTCGCAAAGTTGGCCGTAGACTGAATCTGATGAATCATCCACTCTTCTTCTACCTTCGATCCCTCTACAGTCTTAAATTCGGTTCCCGAAACGACATGGGCTAACTGGAAGACAGTAGCCAGACTGATCCCACAGACACCACCTGCGATCAAAAGCCCCAACAAAGTAGGCAGCCAACCGACAAAAATTACAGGAATAATGACAAACAAAGTCAAATGTACGAACTTGCTAATCCAAAAAATAATACGCTCTTTCAACGGAAAATGAAAACGCTCAGCTTGATTACCCATACGGCCACGGAAGTATTTCTCATAATCCTGATAAAAGATCCAGGCAAGATAGGAGATGCCATATAAAAGTGGAAAGTAAAGGCGTTGGTAACGGTGATGTTTTTTCAGTTTTTGATCATGATGGATGCGCATGAATTTAACCTCGATATCGTGATCCTCACCATCAATATTGGTGTAGGTGTGGTGGGCAATATTATGCTTGAGTTTCCAAAAATAGATGTTGCCGCCCAAGAGATTGAGTGAATAGGATAATATGGTATTTAACTGCTTGTTGTCCGAAAACGAATTATGCCCGGCATCATGCATAATATTAAAGCCAATAGCCGCGAGGTTTGCTCCGAAAATGATGCACAAAACAATAGCTATACTCCAATGTAGTGGGGCAAATACCAACAGCATATACAAAAGTATAAACGTGGATAATAAGATAGCAGCTTTCAAAAATATTCTTCGATTGCCTGTTTTCTGCTTTAACGAATTAATAAAATAAGTGTTGATTTTGTGCTTTAGCGCTTTAGAAAACAATGTATTGGCATTGTCAAATTTAACAAACTGAGACATGTGATTTTACAGAAAATATATTCTTTTACTTAACTTCCAATCTGTAGTGATCGGCTGATCACAATTTACGTTTTATTATTAAATGATCAAGGTATAGTAACGTTAAATACATGTTAAAGTATTGGACAGCTCACTCAGAAGCATCTTTTCCATTTTGGTAGCGGTGAAAAGAGCGATCAAATAAGCATAAATGCCATAGGGCAGGATAACAAGTATAAAGTTTTGAATTTTTAATACCTTTAGGCCGGTTACAGCATAGTATTATTTTATCACCAAGGCAATGCAATACATGCAGCACAAAAAACATATTCCGGTACGCACGCTCCCCAACGAGTTTGGCAATGGCATTGCGCTGGCAAAAGTTTCACCCGAATCTTTTTGGGAGGATGAAGAAACCATGCAGGCACACCGGCATGATTATCATTTCTTCGTTTTTCAGAAGAGTGGCGTTACATTGATGGAAATAGATTTTGAACAATACCATACAGACAAACCTACAATTCTTTATCAATCACCGAATCAGGTGCATCGTGCGCTTAAAGTGGAACAAATAGAAATGTATATGCTGATCATCAATGAGGAAAATATTTCCGCAGACTATCGCTCTATTTTACAGGGAATCTCGCCGCTAAAACCTCTAGAAATAGACCTAGAAGAACTTGATATCATTGAGAAGAGCTATAATCTGTGCATTGATCTTTTCGAAAGAACAACAGATAAGCTGTATTTTTCCCTGCTTAAGGACAGTTGCAATGCCCTGATTGCATTGCTGCTATCATTGTATCTTAAATACAGCGAGCCTGTAGACTTACTTTCGCGGTTTGAGCGAATCAACAAGGCTTTTTTCCTGTTATTGGAACAAGACTTTCAAAAGCAGAAACGCCCTGCTGCTTATGCTGCCAAGCTCAATATTTCCGTTTCCTATCTCAATGAATGTGTGAAGAATACCACTGGTTTCGCTGTTTCCCATCATATACAACAACGCGTGGTGTTGGAAGCGAAAAGGTTGCTGTATCACGCTGATAAATCGGTTAAAGAGATCGCTTTTGAGCTGGGCTATGAAGACTATCCTTACTTTTCTCGTCTGTTTACCAAAATATGTGGCATGAGCGCGAAAGCATTTCGTAGCAAAAACCGCGATTAGTCCAATCAATACAACTATTTATTATTTTTTATGCAGCAGCAGCTGGCTTTCTTTGTGTTTAATTAAAACAAAAGATTATGCCAAGTGCTCCAAAATGGGTTTTTGATACCCTAGATTTCTTCGTAGCCCAAATTCCAAGGGTACAGGTAAGTCAGACCGAATATTTGTCACGGTCAGTCAAACGCATTAGTTTACAGGGAGATTTTGCAAAATTCCAATTTTCCGTTGGCGCCTTTTTTGATATACGCGTTTCTGATACCAATGCCCGAAGATATACTATTGCTGAAATAAACAGTGATAAAGACAACCTGAAATTAATTGCACATATCCATGGCCATGGCTGTGGAAGCGATTTTATGGATGATTTAACAGTGGGGGATCACATCACACTGAACAAACCGCGAACGGAACAAAAGTATTATGATAAATCGGCTGAGAAAATTGTGTTTTTTGGTGATGAAACTTCGTTGGCATTAGCCTGCTCTTTTTTGTCCGTGATGCAACAGGAAAAAAAGCAATACCTATTTCTTTTTGAACTGGATCCAGAGAATTATCATATTCCGGATTTACTGGGGCTGGAAAATGCGATGGTATTTCCAAAGTTAACGTTATTTTCTGACCCAGCACAAATTGAAGAATTGCCCATTTTCAAAAATAACGATTGGTGCGACGCCTATTTCGTTCTTACCGGAAATGTGACCGCAGTACAAAACTTTAGAAAGGTTATAAAAGCACAAACGCAGGCTCGGGTCAAGCATCACGGTTATTGGTTACAAGGAAAAAAAGGACTTTAAATCAAAAATGAAATATGCATTACTTAGTAATAGAAAATGAGCAACTGGAGGAATTGACCTATGTTATTGCGGGTTTCCTCTGGGACAATGGAAATGAAATTACAATCCGAAAGGAATACAGTGCCAAGGACAGTAATTCCGTTCGGGCGGATTGCATGATTACGTTAGATAAAGGAAGTTTTTCTTTGGAAAATCTTATCAAAACAGGACTATTTATCCACTTTTGTAATGATGGGGTTTACTCCAATGCTATTCCTTTTCCGTATAGACTATTTGAATTTAGCAGGTTAAACAAGAATAGCCTTGCCGCTTTTTTTTCCTGGTGCAAAAATTTCAATCTATTTATAAAGTAAAAAGTGCATCTCTTTTACGAGACGCGGATTTGCTGCTTGCAAACCAATCGACAGCAGATGATATGCCGGATACATCTTCGACTATTTTAGGGTATTTTTTGGCATTAAGAAAATCTTGAAACAATTAAGGAGTTTAGAAACATATTTTTTCGTACTGTATATCAACAACTTAAGTCATAGCTATTCTGTACTGAAGATTAAGCAAACGTTTGTTTTGATTTCAATCGTGTTTTTTTAATACATTAGCATAGAATATGATTTGTTTAAAGAGGGGTACGAAAATAAAGTGTTTTCGTCAAATAATCTCTTCGAGGATTTCCTATTAAAAGTAGTGTAATTACTAAAATATAGCAATATGCGACAGATGGAATGTCATGAAGAAGAGATACAGCGATGCGGTAATATTCAGTTTTTTGGATTCTTATTTATTTTTGATGGAACTGGATGTATCGCTGCAAGCGAAAACCTTGTTGCGCTTTTGGCGAAGCCCATGAATGAAATTCTGGGGCTCCCAATGGAACGTATCCTTCCTTTATTGCCTGCATCGGTAGCATGGGATATCAAACGCATTGAAGAGCAGATCCATGGTGATATATTTAGCCGATTTGTAGAACGCATCGCCATGCAGGATCATGATTATTACCTCAGTATTTATCGCTATGATGATAAAACCTATCTTGAAATTGAAATCTGCAGTGAACGCGATTTAAAAGCTACCCGTTTATTCTATTATGCAAAATATTTAGAAGAACAGCATGAAAATGCCTGGCAATCATTGACCGTACTGATTCGACAGATCATTGGTTTTGACCGCGTCATGGTCTACCGTTTGGAGGATGACGGTAGTGGACAGGTCATTGCTGAATCGTTGGCAGAGGATATGAATTCACTGTTGGGTTACCGTTATCCTGAATTTGATATTCCTGCCCAAGCACGTGCACTTTATACTAAATTTCCAGCCCGGCATGTAGCCGATATTGATGCGCCCACGGTCGTCCTACAGGGCCGTGATGCTGCCGAGCTTGATTTGACGCGCTGTAGCGTCAGAGCTTTATCGCCGATACATTTGCAATACCTCCGGAATGCAGGTGCAAGGGCAAGTGCGAGTTTCTCCATTATCATTGAAGGAAAACTTTGGGGGCTAGTGGCTTGCCAAAACCGTAAACCATTGAATGTGGACCTCGGCCAACGTCATTTATCCGCATTTTTGACACAGTATGCGATCAATTTTTATCTTTCGGAGCGCCGTAAGGAGAATATTGTTGCACAAACGATTATGGGTATCATGGAGCGTGACCTGAAGTCCGAATTATTGGTCAATAATAATATCGCGGTAGTGCTTGAACGCTTTGCCCCGCAGATCATGGAAATCGCAGGTGCTGATGGCCTAATGATCAGACATGACCGTGGCTCGCAAACATGGGGTTCGGTACCAACGGAACAATTCCAGCAACAAATTGATCGTCATTTAACTCATGAAGAAGATAAAGAGCTGTTTTTTACATCAAACTTTGTATACGATTTAATTCAGGAAAGTCAGGTTACCTTATATCCGGGAATTATCCGGATAAATATTCTGCCGAGCAATAACTGGTATATTTATCTCTTCCGAAAGGAACACCTTTACGAGGATGTCTGGGCGGGCAAACCGGAAAAGATCTATCATTATGATCCGGAACGACAAGTTGAATTTCCATCACCAAGGACTTCTTTTGAAGCGTGGCGCGAAATTATGAAAGGTAAATCCATTGAATGGAAAAAGTCCGAGCTCGCGTTTATTGAAAAGGTTGCGCAAATTACCCAACAGGCTATTGCCCAAAGAGGAGGTGAGATCGCTGAGCTCAATAAAGAGCTTGTCCGTGCAAATAATGCCCTGGATACATTTGGCTACACGTTGACACACGATCTTAAAAATCCGCTATCAGCGATAAAACTTGCTGCGCAGATGATGTTGCTAAAAGACAATCTGCCGAAAGACATGTTGCACAAAATGGCAAATAATATTATGGATGCGACAACACTGATCACCGAGATGCTAGATAAAGTTTATCAATTGACTCAATCCAATAATGTAGCCTTTACAATGGAGCTGATCGATCCACGCTTGAAGATCCTAAATATTCTGGAAAGTTGCAAACAGCAGTTTGAAGTGGATCAGTTGGAGTTTGTGCTCGGGGAAACTATTCCGATACAGGCTGAACGGACATTGTTGTATCAATTATTCCTAAACCTGATCGGAAATGCCATAAAATACAGCAGTAAGAAAGCTAAACCGCGGGTCGAGATCTATAGTAAGCGAGAGGCAGATGCCGTGTATTATTATATCAAGGACAATGGGATCGGTATGGATAATCAGGATCATGCGGAAATATTTGATATTTTCAAACGTCTACCTAATTCACAAGGATTTGAAGGATCAGGAATCGGCCTTTCGATCGTGAAGCGGATCGCCAATCGGTTGTCTGCCAAAGTTACCGTAGAAAGTGAACTGGATGTTGGCACGACTTTCTGCGTTAAATTTAACGGATAATAGCACCATAGTCCAAACGAATCCGGTAATTGCTTGTTCTTGCATTATGATTAATCTGGAAAAAGTTTTTGCTGATGGTATAGAAACCAGATTCCTGCTGGAAATTGGCCTTCGTTCAGTCATCATGTTTTTGCTGATCCTAACGATATTACGGCTTTCGGGCCGGAGAGGTGTACGGCAATTGACACTTTTTGAGGTAGCCATTATTATTGGCTTAGGATCCGCTGCCGGGGATCCGATGTTTCAGGAGGATATTCCGATTTTTCATTCCGTAGTAGTCTTCATTTGTGTTATTGCAGTTTATAAAGCCATCACCTGGATCACTTCTAAATCTGAAGCCGTTGCGCAACTACTCGAAGGAAAGGTGCTACCCGTCGTGAAAGATGGGATGTTTGATATCAAACATGAGAAAGATAATACATTCTCGCGCATGGAGTTTTTTTCTGAACTTCGAAACCTCCAGGTCGAGCACCTTGGGCAGGTCAAAGAAGGGGTACTGGAAGTGGATGGAACCATGAGTGTGCTGTTCTATTCGGATGAAGAGACCAAATACGGACTGCCATTATTTCCTTCGTCCTATAAGCCCATTGATGTTACCGCGAATGAAGGCCCATTTGCTTGCATGTATTGTGGCAAAGTGCTAACTCAAGTAGATTATGATTCCCCACAGTGTCCGCGCTGCAAAAGGACGAATTGGACAAAAGCAGTAAACAACAAACGTGTGTAGGTAAAAAATCAAACGGAGCTGGATGTTCAGGAATTTTTCTTGACAACATCAATCATATGATCAAGATCAAACGGTTTTTCGATAAAATCATCTGCTTTGCAGCGACCTGCTTTTTCGGGTAAATCAATTGATGTAGAAGTAAGTACTGCTGATATATCCTCGGTTTCTGGATCTGATTTGAGCTCTTCGATAACTTCAGATCCTTTTTTTGTCCCCTGGATATGCTCATCAACAATGACAAGGTTTGGATCAATTTCTTCAATTTTTTCGATCGGTTCTGTTGTCAACGATGCCGTAACATCAAAGCCCTCATCTTCCAATACCTCGTCCATGATATTTAGGATATCTTCGTTGTCTTGAATAAGCACAATTTTCTTTTTCATATCCGTTGGAAATTTATTTAAATATAGGAAATAAGGATTTATATTTAAATATCGAACTTCTGTCTTTTACAGGAAAACAAACGATAATATCCGCATCATTGTTATCTAGTTAAAAGAACCTGATAACGTATCTATCAAACAGCAAATTGTCAATTATGAAGATAAGTCACAATGATCCTAAGTCCAAGGACAAGAGCGAGAATGAAGCCAAAAAAGAGGAAAAAGAATTGCGAAAGGAAGGAAATGCCTTTGCAAATACAGCCGATACAAGACCCTTATCGAAAGCAATCGTGCAAGAAGAGAAGAAAAATAAAACTGAAGCTAATGAATAAAGATCAATTAAACCTATTCACATCACGAGCGTCAAATACAGAGTGGTAAGGATAAGAGAGGGATGGATTAGTTTTTAATTGAAAGGTCGAGTTTCTGCAACTCGACCTTTTTTTGCTTGTGAGATCCTGAGTAAGTGACATGCAATATCATCTTCTTGGTGCCGTAGATTTATTTACCAGCAGGCCATATGCTAGATTCAGCTTGTGAAAGGAGGGTATTGGTAAATCCGACTGATCCATCAGCTTAATCGTTGTATGGCCAAATCCAAATTATCCTCTTTTTCCAGCTTTAGTTTTTGTTTGATCCGGTAGCGCGCCATAAGGATACTTTTGGGATCTACCCCCAGCCGGCTGGCAATTTCTTTATTTGAAAGCCCCATTAATATATAGGAGCAATGCTTGAGGTCGAGTCTGGTGAGTTTGTGATCAGCCAGCTGTTGGAGTCTATTAAAAAAATCGGGGTGTATATCGGCTAGCCTGGTCTTGATATCTTCAAAATCCTCATCCATTCGCAAATCGTTTTTTAGCATGCGCTCCATCTGGTTTTTGAGCCCCCCACTTTCCGGTTGAGCGGCCAGCTTATCGCGCATCGTTTGCAGGAGTTCATTTTTTTGTTCTACCTGCAAATTGCCAGCCAGCAGCTCTTTTTGAAGCCTGTCCTGCCTTTCTTGCAGCAGTTCTTGCTCAACTTTAAGGCGTGCGGCTTCTTCTGCCTGCAATTTTTCCTGTTGAATAGAAGATCGCAACCGAAAATGGTAGGAGCGGAACAAGAACGTAAGTGCGAGCACACCAGCGATAACCAATCCGACGTAAATCACATTGAGTTTTTTATTAAAAGCTGCCCGTTCCTGTAGCCTTTCCAGCTCTTTGTCCTTTTTTTGCGCCTGATATTGGACTTCGAGCTTTTGTGCGATAGCGAGTTTCCCTGCATCATAAACCTCACCTTCATACTGCATATAGCGTTTAAAATACCCCAGTGCTTTTGCTGGGTCACCAGCTTTTTCAGCAACAGAAGCCAAGCCCTTCAGCATAGATGCCCTGACCTGAAGACTACTGCCTGCATGGCGTTCTACCTCGGCCAGGCCCATTAGGAAAAGCTTTTCTGCTGTGGCATAGTCACCGTCGGCCAGGGCATACTCACTCAGTATACCATAGCTGTTGGCAATAATCTCTTCGTGACCGGCCTTGCGACCGATGGTGAGCGCAAGGTTGATGTACTTGTCAACACTATCTTTATATTGCTTCGGGTAGAATTCCCAATAGATATTGGCCAGATTTAGCGCAGCGGCACCGGTATTAGTGTGATTGACGATTCTGCTGGGTTGTGCCCCGGATAGCTGGAGCAACTGCCGATTGTAGAAAATAGCAGAATCCAGCAATGGTTTTTTTGAAGGATCGAGCCTAAAATCTTTGAGGAAAGAAGAACCAGCAGCCAGATAAGCATTGCAGATAATATCTGGATCACCTGATTTATAAGCAGATTGAAGACTTAATTGGGTGTAGGTCTTTAATTTCTTGATGTCTTTGAGATCGGCATAAATATTCGCTAGGTAATGATATACTAGACTACGATAGGCATCTGCAGGTTGGCCTTCGAGGAGTTGAAGTGCTTTAAATAGACTGGCCGTAGACCTGTCTGTCTGATTGACAATGTACTCCAGCCAACCTTTTCTCAACCATACATAACCATTGACAATCCTATTGCTTGAGCTCGAAATATAGCGCAAGGCGCTATCTATATTTCGCTGCGCCAATACCAGACTATCCCGTTGCACGTTCAGGTAGGTCAATGTAGCCAATGCAAAGGCCGCGTACTGGCCATCGGAAAGCCCGCGGCTTAACTGTAGCGACTCATGTGCAAAGCCCAATGCAGCAGTGAGATCAGTTTCGTACAGCGTGCGCCCCAGCTGTGCGAGTGTCATTGCTTTTGTTTCAACGGCAAGGTCTGGCTGACGAAGTATAGTGTGCAACGAATCGGCAATGCGCGATTGTGAAGCAGCAAACTTGGGTAAAACGAAAATTATAAATAAGATAACGCTGAGCCTTATATAGATCTTCATAACAGTTAGCGGTATGAGGTAATGAATTTCAGTATTCCTTCGTCATAAAAATACAATTTAATCCATAATATACTACTCACTTGCACGGTGTGCAACATCAACAATGTAAGAGAACAGCCTTGTAGAGACTTTATAAGCCTATCCATTCACCCTTGTAGATACTTTGTAGAGGTCATATTTTTGGAAGAAGGAGCTATTCAGCTGCAACTTTGTATAAAAAGAAATTCATCTTAAATTTTATTTTTATGAACAACAAAACCACAGCAATCGTATCCTATATCACCATCATCGGCTGGCTGATCGCTTATTTCTCCTATAAAAACCGGGCGGAAAAAGATGCCTATCTAAGCTATCATCTGGAACAGAGCCTGGGGGTATTTATTTTCAGTATTGTTATTTCGGTGATTACCGGAATCATCATATTTATCATCCCGTCTTTGTCGGGCGTCTTCTCACTGCTCTCTCTGGCTCCATTGATTCTCTTAGTCCTGGGGATCATCAATGCCGCCAATGAAGTGGCAAAACCGGTACCGGTTATCGGAAGTTTTTTCGAGAAAAAATTCAGTTTTCTACACTAGATCATCATTTTAAATAAAACGTTATGAAAAAAATATGCGCATTCCTGTTTTCCCTGGTAACAGTCTGCAGTGTTTACGGACAAAGTTCCGCGACACCCTATATCGAAGTAAGAGGCATGGCAAAAGTTGAACGGACGATTAAATCCTATATCCTGGATATTGTCATTACCGAAGAGCTTAGCTATACGGAAGAAAAGAAGCCGCTTGAGCAAGTGAAAAATGCCTTTTTTGAGAAAGCTAAGACCGCAGGTCTTGATGTCAGCCGCTTTAAAGAGGATAAACTGATGTACGCGCTGACCCAGTATGGCTCCGGTGGGAGCCTGTATAGTTTTGAAACAACGGATTCCGAGGATATCATCCGGCTGAATAACATCATAGATAAGAGCGGTACACAATCTATCACTGCCCGTAAAGTGAGCTATGTGCCGATAAAAGATTTTTCGAAAGTAATTGCTGCTGCCTTTGCCGATGGGAAATCACGCGCGGAGAAATTGGCTGCCGCCATGGGTAAAAAATTAGGGGCGCTGCAGGCTGCAGTCGATTATTCCACCACAAATGATGAAGCAGCGGACACGGCCTATTACCAGCCGAAGGAAGACAGATATTATTATCTATCTTTGAAATACAACGTTGAATAGATGTATTCCATGAAAGAAACAAACGATGACAATCACTGGGAACTGTTGCCCGGTATCGGACTGGGAAAACTGACTTTTCTGATGGACAGCTTACAGGTATCGGCCTTTGATCATGTATTAGGCAAGGTAACTTCAGAACATCAGCCTGCCCATACGAAAGATCAGGTGTTGGACACATTCAACTTATTGAAAGATTTCATTACGGAAGCAGACATGAAAACGGTGCTGGAAGCCCTGGAAGAAACGAATGGAAATGATCCACGCGGTGCTATCCTCATCCAGCATCGGCTGAGGGGCTTGACATTGGAGTATGAAGATGACCAATTGACCGAAGTATTTGCAGACGATAGGGCTACACGGCTTCATTTTAAAAATATCCCTATATTCTCATCCGACCCACACAGTTTGGTCAAAAAAATGGCAGAAGAGCTAGGGGAAAACCCAATCGTTCAGGACGATGAACTGGTGTTTCCTAAACATAATATTTATCTATTTTCTTTCCTAAAAAAGGATTTTACAGTAGGTGACCCGAAAAACAGAACGATAATGTGGCGAGTAAAACCACGGATTTTAGGGGCAGATTTATCAGATTATACACTTTTAAAAATCATATGAGACTGCAATAGGGCTCCAGTTTGGCGTTTTTTCTTATACTGCTGCCCAGCGGTGTCATACAAATGAAGTTTTTAGAAAACATATATCATTCATTATGATTATAGCTATTCATCAAAAGAAGCTTTCTATTAGCGATCAATACAAGATTTTTATAAATGATGAACTAAAATATAACGCGTCGAGGCAGCCCATTCAGTTGATGCCTGAAATACATGTCATGGATGCCAGCAATAAGCTATTGAAGATCAAGATCGTTAAGCGTCTCCAATGGATCAGGGCCAAATATGATATTTCATTTTCTAAAAGCCTCATTTATTCATTTAAAACAGTCTCTTATTTCAGACAGCACTACCAATGTTCAACGGCGGTTGCCGTATATGATATTTACGGACACCGAGGCAGAAAATATTCCATTTATAAAGATAATTACCAGGTCGCCTGGTGGCAAAAGAATCTGATTACCTGGCTGGAAGGTGACACTTACACCATCACGGCCAATGGAAATGCTGACGTTGAACTGCTGATTTCTTTTTGTCTTATTTTAGATAACTATCGCAGTGGTCATAAAGGTGAGGATATATTGACCATAAATCTGGGTTATATGGGCCTACAGGCAAAACGGTTCAACAGGGAATGGGTGCCCGATTTGTAAGGTTGAAACAGAGTTTCGGATAGTAGAGGGCTTATCCTAACAACGTCTTAAAATTAAATTGTCTGCTTCCACCAAAAGAAAAGTATGGGATTTTCACGCTGTTGGTGGATTCAAGAATAACAGAGTTTAGACAAATAATCTAAAACTATCTTATCAATTATATTTAAATAACTAATTATAAACTAATTGAAATAATCAATATAAAGTATTTATTTGAATAGGGGTGCCGCTTAATTGACGACCAATTTAAATCCTTTACTACGGATATTGACAATCTTAATGGCAGGATCTGCTTCCAGAAACTTGCGAAGTTTACTGATGAAAACATCCATGCTACGGCTATTAAAGTAGCTATCGTCACCCCAGACATAATCCAATGCGACTTTACGGTCGAGGACAGCATCTCGGTGGTCGACCAGGAGTTTCAACAATTGGGCTTCTTTGTAAGATAGCAACTGTTGTCTATCACCGATGCGAAGCTGTAGATTTTTAAAGCTGAATTGAAATTTGCCAATGACATATTCTTCGGCTAGTGTAGCCAATGACTGTTTCGGGGTGGAACGCCTATTGAGAAGCGCATGCATCCGGATAATAAGTTCTTCCATACTGAATGGTTTTTTAATATAATCATTTGCACCAGACTCAAATCCAGTGGCCAGATCCTGGAGGGTTGATTTTGCCGTAAGAAATATAATGGGCACCTCGCTCGTTAAACCACGGACTTCTTTCGCCAGTGTAAAACCATCCTTGTAGGGCATCATTACGTCAAAGATACAGATATCGGGCGCTGTGACACAAAACGAGGAAAATGCTTTGAGGCCATCCATAGCCCAGATCACATCAAAGTCTCGGAGCTCTAATGCTTCCTTGATAAGTTTGCCCATCATGGGTTCATCTTCAGCCAATAATACTTTTATTTTATTCATACCGATGATTAAAAACGTGTTAAGATCTAACTGGTATATGGAGGACAAATGTTGTCCCCTTATGAATCTGGCTCTCCACACGGATTGTTCCGCCATGAAGATCTACAATTTTTTTCACATAAGATAAGCCTAAACCAAAGCCTTTCGTCGCATGGACATTGCCCATAGGTACCCGGAAAAACTGATCAAATACGCGATCAAGGTAGTCTTTGGGGATCCCCATACCATTATCACTAAAGGATAGACGGAAGTATTGTTTCTCCAGGCTGACATGGATCTGGATATCGGGTTCTTGGTTACTGTACTTGAGGCTATTATCGAGTAAATTATAGAGTATGTTTTCTAAATGGGTTTTATCTACGTCGACAAGGGGAAAATCTGCCGCAATCGTGAGGGTCAGGCTTCCTTTTGCTTCATCCAGTTTGGCGACTGTCTGCCGTTGAAAATCATGCAACATCTGTGTAATATCCGTCGATTCCTTTTCCAAAATATAGGGGTTGTCCTGGGCAAGCCGAAGGACTGTCTCAATCATCGTCGACACACGCTTCAGTTCGGCACCGCAGATATTGAGATATTCATCCAGTTTCTCAGGATTATCCTTGATTCCAAACTTACTCATCAATTCTATCGCCAGACTTGCCGTAGCGATCGGTGTTTTGAATTCATGGGTCATATTGGAGATAAAATCATTTTTAATCTCGGTCATTTGCTTCTCGCGATTGAAAGAATTAATAAGGGACAGCGCAGTGTAAAATAGCATGCCTAAAATAAGAAGGGATACAAAAAAAAGCCATTTCATTCCTTCCAGACTTGTCAGCATATCCGGTTCGACCGTAATTTCGGCCATATTGGTTGGGCTGATGGCACTTCTGACCAAGAGGTATTGCCCTATTGAATCCAACCGCTGTTTTGCACTGTCCGCGAGGGTAGAAAAGGTAACCTTAAATGGATTCTTCAGTTGCAATTCATCAAAATTAGCATGGATCAACGAGTCCAGCAGTCTGCCAATGGCAAGCGTATCTATAGCCTTTTGTGTCGTTTCAGTCTCGTTGGAGTATACCTGGACAGCAGAGCCAGAGGCTACATGCGGCGCCTGTATTAAATTAGGTTTCGATAACTGGGGGTGCTTTTTTAATGATATCGTATCTTTTAGAACCTTTGTGGTGACTTTGATATAATTGGCACCTCTGTCCGGCACCCTTGCCCGTAGGATCGAATCTATCATTTTTTTTTCGGCAGCCTTGTTACTATCCAAGATATCCATCCGAAATTCATGGCTGGTCTTTTTCTTTGGAACCGCACAGGTATCACAGCTGTTTTTTGCACTTGTGTCCTTTGTAATCTGCCGATGAATCTGTAGGCCCTTCAGCTCATTATTGGAAACCTGGTCAAGAATTCCCCCCATGGCACGTAGGATGGAGGACTGCTCTTTGGAAAGGGCCGTGTCGATGCCAAAATATGTTTTGAGGCGAACGACCTCTATTGCATCTTTGACTGCCCCCTGAATGACGATCTTTTCCTTTTGCTGATTGATACGGAATGCATTGGACAGCCAAAATACCTGCATAACAATAACGGCTATTGTGCTGGCAATTAATAGGGTAATGATAATGCGCGTTTTCTTGTGTGTAGTCATCATAAAATTCTCACCTGCAATGCTAGCTAAAATCCATGAAAAAACGGGATTTGATAACAGTTCATAACATTACTTAACAGTAGTTAACAATTCGGTTTCCGGTTAACAGTGTTTAACAAATCGATGATCAAGCTAGCGTTCCCTTCACGCTACTTTTGAAGCATTGACAGTATAAAAGTAATAAAAATGAACACAACAAAATTTTCGCTGACCGTTATTTTTGGTCTTTTCTTCTTCTTCCAGGAGCTATTTGCCCAAGACAATCCTGTGAATATGTTTATCAAATATGATCTGGAACATATTGCCGACAGTACAAAAAAGGAGGATCCGATTACGCGATCCATGTATCTCTATATCGGCAATGAAAGTTCTTTTTATTCGATGGCGCCGATGGAAAAAAACCAGGAGCAAGGATCGCTCCATATCAGTATGGATGCCGGCGATCAATCTGATGTACTGGTGAATATCTATAATCCCTTTGGGACAGGCGAAGCACCTTGCTTGATCACGATGCTTGGTCAATTGTATAGGGTATATCCCAATAAAAAACATAAAATAGACTGGACGATTACAACAGAAAAGAGAGATATCGGTGGTTATGCCTGCTACAAAGCCACCGGGCAGTTTGGAGGGCGTACCTATGAAGCCTGGTTTACCGAAGAAATCCCGTTTTCAGTAGGTCCATGGAAGTTGAATGGCTTACCTGGCGCCATCCTTGAGGCCAACGATTCGACCAATGAAGTTCGCTTTCGTTATGCTGGATTGGACAAAGTGACAGACAAGATGTCTCTTATGGACATCGACAAATTGCCAGAACTGCCTTATGAAAAATACCGTAAAGCAATGGAAAACAGTAAAGCAAACAAACTCGGTGCGATGATGGCTCAATTGCCCCCTGGTGCGACACTAAAGTTTAAAACGCAGGATGGTAGGGAAATCACCCAGGAACAGGCTGAAGCCCTCATGAAAGAAGGTGAAAAAAATAAGCAAAAATTTCAGTTGAACAATCCCGCCGAACGTACGATCAATTAATGCACCCAATGAAAGTTTTTTTTTGTAGCCTATGCTTAATCCTGGTCGCTACCGTTGTCTTTGCCCAGGAGAAAATCGAGGGAACTATCCGTAGTGACAAGCAGGGAATTGCCTATGCGACTATCGTGATTGGCTATGCCAACAGTAGTCTTCATACAGTGAGAAGTAATAGCGCTGGCCAATATGTGTTTAACCTGACAAAAGCAGAAATATCCAAGGTTCAATGGATTGAGGTCAGCCATATCTCCTATGAAAAGGTACGGAAGGAATACAGCGACCAGAGTCGGCAAGTAGACTTTGAACTGGTGAAAAAGTCTATTCAGTTGGCGGATGTCACTGTTAAGAGCAGACCTCTTGCGGTGCGTCGCGCCGGCGATACCACACGCTATGCGGTCAATAACTTTGTTTCTGCCGAAGATAGAAATATCGGTGATGTGCTACGCCGCATGCCGGGTATTGAGGTAGACGATAATGGTGTTGTCAAACATAATGGTAAAACCGTCAGCCGAATGTATGTCGATGGTGACAATATCTTTCAGAATGGTTACGGTGTTGGTACAAGAACGATACAGCCCAAAGCGGTAAAAGACGTCGAGCTCGTCCAAAATCATGAGCATAAAAAAGTCAAGCAAGGCATAAGCAACTCGGAAGATGTCGCATTAAACCTGGTTCTCCACGAAGATGCCAAGATGATCTGGTCAGGTGAGGCAACTGTAGGTCTTGCGGCACCCATTGACGGTTTTATCAATGGGAATACCATGAGCTTTAAAAAGAAGTATAAAACCTTGAATACCTTGCAGTACAATTCGATAGGGGAACGTATTAACAACGATGTGGAATCCATCAGCTCCTTCAATCTGACTGAACCAATTGCTGCGACAACACCATCTGTACCAACAAACAAATATTACAACAACCGGTCCGGCGCATTTAATACAAATCAATTTTATAAATGGTCCGACGCCTGGAGTGCCAATTTTAATGGTAATCTATGGGCTGACCGCGAGCAGCTCAGCAGTGATGGTACACAGAAATACTTGTTGGCCGATGGAAATCAAGTTACTTACAATAATTATTATAATACCACAAAAAAACCATTTTATGGGCGCGGCAGCTTCACCCTGGAAGGCAATGCTGATCGATTTTATCTAAAAAATACCCTCGATTTTAAAACCGAAAACCAAAATCACCATACTTGGTTGCTGGATGATGATGCTCGCTTTGATCAATGGGGTCGGGATCGGTTAAATTTTATTTCAGAATCCATGGAGTATACCCCCAAATTAAAGAACAAGGACCTGATGACCTTTAATCTTGACCTGCAACGCAAATGGCACAAGGATCGTTTGGCAGTAATGCCTGGTGTCATGACCAAGTACTTGAATCAGGATCAGCCCTATGATGCTGTCTGGCAATCCATCAGGCTGCCACAGACAACTGGAAGTATCCAAATGGCCTATACACGGAATAAAACACGCTTAAAACGCACGTACTTTGCGCATGCACGTTACCTCGAAAAAGAACTCAATTCGACATTAAACCTGGTCGACGATGGAGTTGTATTTAACAACGAAAATTTTCCGGACAATAATTTGTATTGGAAGCAAAAGCAAGTATCAGGAGGCCTCAAACTGGACTGGAAAAATAGGGATTTTATCCTTTCAGGCGTTTTTCCACTGGCCTGGAACATATGGGATATTGTCGATCGCCAGAAGGGGGCAATTACAGCAACACAAAAAATGCTTTTTACGCCCAGCGTCTCCCTGCAGGCCTATCTTCCCAATCGGGATTACTTCTTGTTGTCGCTACGTTTTAATCAGGAAAGTTCGGATCTCGATCAGCTCTACCCACACCCGATATTGAGTAATTTTAGGGAAATGAAAAGTTTCGCTGCACCACTGTATTTCACATCCAGTCAGGCATATACACTTCGCTATAACATCGAACGGCCGATCAGTTTATTTTACCTCAATCTCACCGCGTCACATCTGCGTACAAACAATGATTATTTAGTCGGTCAGGACGTAACACAGCAGGGGATTATCAGCAAGCTGCTTCCATACGACAACCGGACAAACAGCAATACTCTGACACTGGGATTGTCCAAATCACTGCTGAAAGAGGGCGTATTTTTGGGCTTCAATGCAAGTGCCAATCAAAATAAATACAATCAATTTTTGAATGGTCAGCTTGCAGCGGCAACCAGTACAAATATGACTGTGAGTCCAAGGCTTGAATATAAGGGGATCTCGCGTACGACCTTGTCCTATCAATATAGTTATAACAGGTTGCTAAATAAATTAAACAGCGAGCAAGAACAGAATTCCAACCGTTACAGCTCAAATACACATAGCCTGAGTATGCTCTATGTTGTCGGAACCTATTTATTCGTGAAGGGAACCTGGAACTATGGCAGCTATAAAAGCAGTGACCTTGACCCCATAGCAAATGGTTTTCTGGATGCTTCCATTCGCTACAAACCCCTAAAAAGCAAGCATAGCCTTGAGCTAAATATCAATAATATCCTCAATAAAAAACGATATACGAGTTACAGTCTGAGTGCGAACCTGGAAAATCGTCAGTCTATTCCATTACGAGGCTTCCAGTCAGTATTAAAATACAGCTTTCTGTTTTAATACGGGATCAAAGGTAGCATGATCTGCTACCTGGCCAAGCCATTATACATCAACAGGGTGGCTCTCAATTCCTGATAAAGCCACCCTGTTGTTTTCGAAATAAATAATATTGCTTAATGGACAGTGTTTAATCAACGCATAAATATTACGCTTTTATCTTGAAGCGGGTTTCCGAATGAAGTCTTGAGAAATAAACAATAGTGAAATAGACATATGTATGATATGCAATAAAAAGGCTAGGCTGGATTTGCTGGATTTCCGCAATTTTTTGTATCATTGGGGATATCATAACCAATGCAGCAACTGACATCCTTTTTATACGCTTTTCTACACTTATCCCTTTTTATTCTATTAGGTCAATCAACGGCTTTGGGTCAGATCAATACCTATGCATTCAAAACTTTAACATCGGATGAAGGACTGGTTCACAACCATGTCAATTGTGCATTGCGGGACAAATTTAATTACCTCTGGTTTGGAACAGAATCCGGGTTGAGCCGTTTTGATGGCATGCAATTTACTAACTTCCGTTATTCGGCTGGCCGAAGGGCGGGGCTCAGTGCAAATGTTATATCGGGACTGTTTGAGGGGCCAGAAGCCAATATTTGGATCCGGACGGTCAGTCAAATGAATATGTATGATCAGCGTTCAGGCATGATCATACAAAACCTCGATTCGGTACTGATCAGTCTCAAATTACCGGCAAAGGATGTACACTGCATTCGAGCATTAGATACGACGCATTATGCCGTCTTGTACAATGACCGCTCATTGCTCCTCTATGATAGTCTAAAAAAATCGTATCGTATCGTCCCGCAGCTGACTAAGGACAGCAGAATTACCGATGTCATACCAGGGCTGGGAGAGCGCATTTGGCTAATTTATGAAAATGGTCTGCTGGGACATATTGACACAAAGTCACTACAATGTATCCAGACAGCGCAGTTACCCATTCATAACAAACAGGTAAATTTTAATTTATTCGCCGATAAGGATGGTGATCTTTGGATCTACTCAAAAGATATTCCAATTGGCGTTTATTGGCTCGCTACGAAAAACTGGTCGCTAAAACACCTCCTCAACGAACTATCCAATCCCTTTGTGGGAAATATCGTTCAAGATGACAGCGGTCTTATCTGGCTGGGTACCGACCATGGTGGTATCAATGCGTTTAATAAGAAAAATCAACACATTGAAATTATCGGTAATGATCGTTATGATCCACGTAGTCTTCCTTACAACAGTATCACTTCCTTATATAAGGATCAGTCGGGTATTATCTGGGCTGGAACCTATAAGGGTGGAATCAGTTACTACCATCCGAATTTGTTGTTGTTTCCCTTAGTGAAAAACTATCCTGGCCTGCCCAAATCGTTACCTTATGATGATGTCAATAAGTTCATAGAGGACCGCAAGGGCAACCTGTGGATTGGGACAAACGGTGGTGGATTGCTTTATTATGATATTATAAAGAAGACTTTTACCCAATACCTACATGACCCGAAAAACCCCAATAGTCTGAGCAGCAATGTTATCGTTTCGCTACTATTAGATACAGATGGCCTATTATGGATCGGTACCTATCGCGGTGGAATGTGCCGTTTTGATGGTAAAAACTTTAAGGTTTTCCACCGGGATGCCGGGCCTGGAAAATTAAATGATGACAGCGTATGGGAAATCTACACAGACAGTTTCAATCGTTTTTGGGTGGGGACACTCAGCAGTGGCCTCTATCTGTTCGATAAAAAAACAGAACAGTTTTCCAAAAACTACAACACCCGGGGTGAAACGATCAAGAACAGTTATATTTCGGTTATTTTTGAGGATTCAAAGAAAAGGCTATGGATCGGAACAGCCACAGGACTTGTCGTCATGAATCCGAACGGTCAAGTGAACTATATCAATACTGGTACTTCACCAATGAAACTACTGAATGATCTCATCTACGACGTGAAAGAGGATAAAAACGGACGTATCTGGGTGGCAACACAGGAGGGGCTACATATTATCACTGCCCATAACATAAACTATTTAACCCATAAGGATGGGCTCAGCGATGATGCAATTCTAGCTTTATTACTCGATTTACAGGGTAATATCTGGGCATCGACCAATAAGGGACTGTCCGAGATTGTTGCAACAGGACCTGCAGAGAAATTTATTGTCCGCAACTTCACGCAAGAATTGGGGCTCCAGGGAAATGTTTTCAATGAGAATGCAGCCTTGACACTACGGGATGGCCGATTGGTCTTTGGCGGTCCCAAAGGATTCAATTTTATTGATCCCACAAAAATTAGAGGCGAGCATACGCTGGTATTGCCAGTCCTCTCGAATTTCTATCTGTTCAATAAACGCATAGCTGTAGGGGAAGAATTTTCAGGTCGTATAATTTATGATCAGTCCTTGCATAGTCTGAAGGAATTGAGCCTGCCATACAACCTCAACGCCATTTCCATTGAACTATCTACTTTTGATTATCTACAGCAGCATGCCGGTCTATATCAATATCAGTTGTTAGGGCTAAGTGATGAATGGTTTGACTTTGAACCCGGTACGATGCGCGCCAGTTTCACGAATCTGGACTCCCGGCCTTATGGGCTATACATCAGACAAGCTGTCGGTTTGAATAATTGGTCTGAACGGATACTGTTACTGACAATTAATATACAACCCCCATTTTGGCGTTCAACTTGGGCCTTTGTATGTTATGCCCTGGTCGTAATGGCAGCCCTATGGACATTTTATTATTTGACAAAATTACGGGTTAAAACACGTAACCAGCTTTTCTTGGCAAAGGAACAGGCGCTGCAGGCTAAAGAACTGGATGCCATGAAAACCCGCTTCTTTACCAATATCAGCCACGAATTTCGTACACCGATCAGCTTAATCTTGACGCCCACGCAACAACTGCTGGAAGAGGAACAGCATCCCCGAAAAAAAGCCGATCTCCACCTGATCTGGAAAAACGCCGATCGTCTGCTCAAATTGGTCAATCAGCTCCTGGACTTTAGAAAACTGGAAAAAAGTGAGCTTGAACGAAACGAAGAATATGGTGAACTGATGGGCTTTATGCGCGAGCAACTAACAGCATTTGTTGGCTTGGCAACGCATAACCAAATCAACCTACAATTACATGTTCCGTCCGAACCCCAGCCGGGCTGGTTTGACAAGCACAAGCTGGAAAGTATTCTTTATAACCTGGTGTCCAATGCCATCAAATTTAGCCCGGCTGGCGCTAGCGTTAACTGTATGGTGGAACTACGGGAACAGCCAACGGGCAAAGTCCTTCATTTCGTTATACAAAATACAGGCGCTCCCATACCGGAGTCCTTGCAGGCCCGTGTATTTGAACGCTATTTTCAATTGGAGGTTCCCAATGGCAAATTAAATCAAGGTACGGGTATCGGTCTGTCCATTGTCAAGGACTATGTAGAGTTTCTGGGTGGAAACATTACACTGACCAGTAAGGCCGACCGAACCATATTTGCGGTGGAGCTACCCATACGTACCAGCGATGGGAATGGTGAGCAGCAAGAAAATCGCCATCCGGGTAAATCTACCATCTTAGTAGTCGAGGATGACGCTGATTTTCTCCAGTACCTGCAACGTACGCTTCAAGATGACTATCGTATTGTTACCGCAACGACGGTAGGGGAAGCGGTAGCAAGCCTGACAAAGCAGCAGATCGATCTGGTGATGACGGACCTGAGCCTGCCCGGCGAAAGCGGATTGGATCTTTGCCGCCATATCAAGAACCAGTCAAAACTGTCCCATATCCCTGTACTTATCGTCACAGCCGTGGTCAACCAGCAGCTTGCTGTAGAGGCGCTGCAGGCCGGTGCAAGCGATTATATCAATAAGCCGTTTAATATTAGTTTACTGCGGTCGAAACTTGCACAGATCCTCAGCCAACAACAAAACTTGGCAAAACGCTATAAAAAACAGATTAATGTCAACCTGACGCAACCAGAAGTTGAATCCGCGGACGAACAATTTATCCGGACATTGGTCAGGGAAATTGAACAGGACCTAAGCGACTCTTCACTTTCAGTAGAATTGCTCGCAAAACGTTTGCATATCACCCGGGTTGGGCTCTACAAAAAAGTGCTTGCCATCACCGGTTATTCTCCGATGGAATACATCCGACATATCCGTTTAAAACGTGCCATGCATCTCATTCAGAACTCAAAATTATCCATTTCCGAAATTGCATATGAAGTAGGATTCGGTAATCCAAAGCAATTTAGCAAATATTTTAAATCGGCATTTGGTAACCTACCATCATTTTACCGTAAACAACTTTAAACAAGCATATTAACCCGATTTCAGTCTAATCTAAGCTGACTTATGTTAACAAATTACCCCCTAAAAGTTAACAAATCATAGCCTTAAGACAACCGGTTGCACACTATATTTGATTTGTTCTTTCACTGGGAGAGGACAACTAATAACCAAGGGAATACAGTAACCAATAAATCTTATTTACATGCGCAACATAACATATGCTTTAAGCGGTTTGATGCTCTTTGCGATGATGCATCAGGGCTTTGCACAGACCCACAGAGCACCGTATGAAAAAACAGCCACTGGCATGAAAGTCAGCTTCAAAAACTCCGCAACTTCCATTGATCAGGACGTCTATCTGGACGCTATCACAGATAAAATTATTCGGGTAACTGCAGTTCCTGTTGGAAGTGGATTTCCGAAACAGCAGCACTTGGTGATCGTTGACTCATTGCACCGGCAGCTAAAATCATTCGCTGTTGGATCGACCGACTCAACCGCCACGTTACAGACGGCAGATCTGCGGGCGATGGTTTCATTGCAGACTGGAAAAGTGGAATTCTATGACTTAAATGGCCGCGCTATATTCAAAGAAGCGAAACGGAATTCAGGTTCCTTTACAGCGGATAGCTACAATGGTGATGCCTTTTACCACATTAACCAGGACTTTATCGTCCATCCCGAGGAGGGTATCTACGGACTTGGGCAGCATCAGAATGCGGTCATGAACTACAACCGCGGAAAACAAGTCACCCTCCTGCAGTACAACACCGAAATCGGAATACCCTTTTTACTATCCACCAACAACTATGGTGTGCTCTGGCATAACTATTCCATCACCAAAGCAGGAGATGTACGCCCGTTATTGCCACTCAATGCATTTAAACTTGCATCGAAGGAAGGGGAGCATGGCTGGCTCACGGCGACCTATATGAACCGAAATAATGATACGGTGTACCTTTCCCGACCAGAGTCAATCATTGATTATGGCTATTTAACAGATCAGCACAAGCTTCCCAAAGATGTGAAGCTTGCGGATAGCAAAGTCGTTTACGAGGGTACGCTGGCTTCGCCTTACACGGGCAAGCACGTGCTGCACTTCAAATACTCGGGCTATATGAAGGTCTGGATCGATGGTGAGCTCCTCGCTGACCGCTGGCGGCAGTCCTGGAATGCCGGTACTTTTGAGCTTGAAAAGGATCTGAAAAAAGACCAGGCACACCGGATCCGGATGGAGTGGATCCCGGATGGGGGAGAATCTTATTTTACCTTAAATTGGCAGAGCCCAATTCCTGCAGCGCGGCAGAACCTATTTTCATTTAATTCCGAAGCCGGAGACGCAATTGACTATTATTTTGTTCATGGTACATCCATGGACGATGTCATCAGCGGATATCGGCATTTGTCAGGCAAAGCGCCGATTATGCCGATCTGGAGTTTTGGATTTTGGCAAAGCCGCGAGCGCTATAAAACTCAGGCAGAAATCGAGCAGGCAGCCACAGCATTCCGTAAACGGAAGATCCCGATTGATAACATCGTACAGGACTGGTCGTATTGGTCAGAAAATGACTGGGGAAGCCAACAATTTGATCCCAACCGCTTTCCTGATCCAAAGGCGATGGTGAAGAAACTACATCAGCAAAATTTGAAGATCATGATTTCCGCCTGGCCAAAAATCAATGAAGAATCCACTGTATATGCCGAATTTAAAGCCAACAAGTGGATTTACCCACGGAATATTTACGATGGCCGCAAGGATTGGATCGGCAGGGGCTATACCTCTACATTTTATGATCCCTTTAACCAGGGCGCACGGGAGGCATTCTGGAAACTGTTGGACAATAACTTGTTTAAAATCGGCATCGATGCCTGGTGGATGGACGCCAGTGAACCGGATATTCATTCCAATATTGATCTGGATGAACGTAAAGCTGTCTTTCAACCCAACATTGGTTCCTCCGTGCGCTATTATAATGCCTTCCCACTGCAAAACGCCAAGGGTATCTACGAAGGGCAACGGGCAACGGACCCCGATAAGCGGGTTTTTATCCTAACGCGTTCATTTTTTGCCGGCCAGCAGCGTTATGCGGCGGCGGCTTGGAGCGGGGATATCGCATCCCGATGGCATGATATGCGAGACCAGATTGCTGGTGGAATAAACTTCTCCATGTCAGGCACACCGTATTGGACAATGGATGCGGGTGGATTCCTGGTTGAAAACAGATTTCATAAGCCCAATGCAGCTGATCTAGAAGAATGGCGCGAACTCAATAGCCGATGGTACCAATATGGTGCATTCTTGCCACTATTTCGGGCACATGGTCAATTTCCTTACCGTGAACCTTATCACATTGCTCCTGAGGAGCATCCGGCCTACAAGAGTATGCTTTATTCGATCAATCTGCGCTATAAATTGCTGCCCTACAACTACAGCCTGGCTGGAAAAACCTTTTTCGAAGACTATTCCATGATCCGGGGACTGGCGATGGATTTTCCACTGGATAAAGCGGGATTTGATCGCAATGACCAGTACCTCTGGGGACCGTCATTACTGGTCAACCCCGTCACCGAGAAAGGCGCGACCAGTCGAAAAGTACATTTTCCACAAGGTACGGATTGGTATGATCTATACAGCGGCAAGAAAGTCAGCGGTGGCCAGGATATATTGGTCGATGCGCCATATGAGCGTATTCCCGTCTATGTAAAAGCCGGAGCCATTGTACCCATCGGTCAAGAGCTGCAATATACCACGGAGAAAAAGCAGCAGGTCATAGACCTTTATATCTATGCTGGGGCCAATGGACTGTTTTCACTCTATGAAGATGAAGGCAATAATTATAACTATGAAAAAGGAAAATTCAGCCGCATTGATATCCGCTACGAGAACAGTACGAGAACGTTGTTTTTGGCCGAACGCAAAGGTGATTTTGACGGGATGCTAAAGAGCAGAAAATTCAACCTCATTTTTGTCACCGACAAAAATGAGGTCGGAATCGACAGCGGTACACAAAAATCAACGGCAGTCTCGTATCAGGGAAAGGCTTTACAGGTTAAATTAAAATAAGTAAAAACCAATTTATAAATCAAATCATATGATAAGCAAACAATTGTTGAGCAGGGGTCTGGCAGTCGTGGTCATGACCAGCGTGACCTCGCTTGTCTGGGCACAGTCCTTTACAGGATCGGTTGTTTCAGCTGATTCGGGCTTGCCGATCGGGGGTGCAAGTATTAAAGTAAAGAATCAGCAGATCTCAACGAGCACGGATGAGTCGGGTAAGTTTTCACTGCAGGCTCCAAAAGGCACAGTGCTGATGATATCTTATGTGGGCTATAAAAGCCAGGAAATCACGGTCACTGGAACAAACAGCGTCATTCGCCTGCAATCCAGCACCTCGGATCTCGAAGAGGTGGTGGTCATCGGTTATGGTGTACAGAAGAAAAAGCTCAATACCGGTGCAAACCTGAAAGTGGAAGGTGAGGAATTGCAGAAAAGAAATCAGCTGAACCCTTTACAGTCGCTTCAAGGCCAGGCGCCGGGTGTTTCCATTACATCTACCTCAGGCCAGCCCGGAGCAGATATGAAAGTGGTCGTCCGGGGTTTGGGGACGATTGGCAATTCAGGCCCCCTATACGTCATTGATGGCGTGCCGGGTGGCGATATTTCGGTATTGAACGCGGCGGATATCCAGTCCATCGATATCCTAAAGGACGCCGCTTCGGCAGCAATATACGGCTCACAGGCTGCCAATGGGGTAATCTTAGTAACAACTAAGATGGGGGCCGCCGGTAAAAGCCAGCTGTCATTTGATGGATATACGGGGATCCAAAACGTATCACGTAAAGCGAAATTATTGGATGCAAACCAATATCGTCTGATCATGAACGAGCAATCGCTAAATGCTGGAGCCGCAGACATCAATTTTGATGCTATGCCAGGTTTGGCTAATACCAATTGGATGGATTATATGTTCAAGGACAATGCAAAAATGGACAACTATAACGTCGCCCTCACTGGTGGTTCGGATAAATCTACCTATGCCTTGTCCATGAATTATATCAGTCAGGAAGGGATCGTCGGTGGCAAAGATGTATCCAATTACGAGCGTTACGGTTTCCGGACAAATTCAGAACACAAACTCTTTGATAATTTTGTGAAAATCGGGCAACACCTCAACTTTAACTACATTAAAAACAGGGGAGTAGGCGTGGGAAACCAATATAACAATACATTACGGGGAGCATTTGCCACATCACCGCTGTCACCAGCCTATTCGGACAACGGATTGTATGGAAGCCCTTTCAATGACACATCCAACTCGCCCTGGTACAATGGGGACAGTAATCCCTATGGTGTGATGATGACCAATTCGAATAACAGCAACGACGGCCAGAAGTTACTGGCAGATATCTTTGCAGAAATCGAACCGATCAAAGGACTGAAGCTACGCTCGTTATTGGGCTTTAACTATTATGCATCGGAATATCGGAGTTTCACACCCTTGTATCGTTTCTCCATTTACACCTACAATCAGGATCATACCACCACTTCACAGAACATGAGCAAGGGACATACATTGACCTGGACCAATACCGCTTCCTATGATTTTGATATCCAGACGGATCACCGCTTTTCGGCCATGATCGGGATGGAGTCACTACGTTATCAGGGTACCTACCTTTCGGGCTCAAACTGGAACTTGCTTTCACAATTCAACGATTTTGCGCATGCCTATTTGGACAATACAACGGGGCAGGCACATTTGGATGAAAAGGGCAATGTGGTCGAGACTCGTACCGTTTCCGGAAAACCGGAGAACGTGACCCGGCGGGTGTCCTATTTCGGTCGATTGGGCTATAATTATAAAGAGAAGTATCTGCTGAATGCTACCTTGCGAGCCGATGCTTCGTCGAAATTTTCACGAGCCAACCGTTGGGGATATTTTCCTTCGGTTTCGGCGGGCTGGGTAATCTCTTCGGAAGATTTCTTTCAGGAGAACCTGCCAGGGATAAACTTCTTTAAACTGCGGGCTTCCTGGGGGCAGGTGGGCAATCAGGATATTGCGGATTTTCAGTATGCAGCACCGATCAGTACTTCGACAGGTATCACCTCATCCAATCCCGGTGCCCATTACGTATTCGGCACCAGCAACAACAATATTGCTGGCGCATATCCGAGCCGCCTATCCAATCCCAATTTAACCTGGGAAACTTCCGAGCAGACAAACATTGGATTTGATGCCAAGTTTGCGCAGAGCCGGCTGGATGTCGTAGCCGATTTTTATGTCAAAAAGACGAAAGACTGGCTTGTAACGGCCCCTGTCCTGGCAACGACAGGTACGCTGCCACCTTTCATCAATGGTGGGGACGTAAAGAATACTGGTGTGGAGCTCGGTCTCAATTGGTCGGATAAGGTGAACGAGCTTAAGTACCGTCTTGGTGTCAATGGGGCATATAATAAGAATAAAGTCGGTCAGATACCAACCGAAGATGGTATAATCCATGGCCAGACAGCGATGTTATATGATAATTCAGAAGAATTTTACCGTGCGGCCAATGGCCTGCCAATTGGCTATTTCTGGGGTTACAAGACCGATGGCCTATTCCAGAACCAAACCGAAATTGATGCTTGGAAAAGCGCCGGAAAAGGTATTTTGCAAGCCGACGTCAAACCTGGGGACGTAAGATACGTAGACCAGAATAATGACGGCATTATCAATGCTGCCGACAAAACCAATCTTGGCGTGGGCATGCCTAATTTTACTTATGGATTTAATATTGGACTAGATTATAAAGGATTTGATTTCTCGGTCAACGCTTACGGTTCTTTGGGTAATAAAATCGTGCAGTCTTACCGTAATCATGCCAATAAGCAAGCGAACTATACCACCCGGATTCTGGATCGCTGGACGGGTGAAGGTACTTCCAATACCATTCCACGCGTGACCGAAACAAATGTCAACTGGCAGTTTTCGGATTTATACATTCAGGATGGTGATTTCCTACGGATCAGCAATGTAACCTTGGGGTATGACCTTTCCAAACTGATCCGGTGGAAATATGCCAATCAGATCCGTTTCTATGTGCAGGGGCAGAATCTCCTGACCTTTACCAAATACGATGGCATGGATCCTGAGATCGGCTATGGTACGGACGGCTGGGTGTCGGGCATTGACCTGGGCTACTACCCTAGGCCAAGAACAGTCTTATTTGGTTTAAATGTTAAATTCTAAAATCGAGAAATCATGAAAAAAACTAGCTATATCTCTTATCCAATGCTATTGGGGTCACTACTATTGGGATCTTGTTCATCCAGTTTCCTTGACGTTGAACCCATGACAAGTGTTTTGGAAAGCAACTTTTATAAAACAGTAGCTGATGCCGAGATGGCATTGGTCGGATGCTACGACGGCTATCAACGGACCACATCCAATGGGAGCCAAGCTTTTTATACAACCGCAGAAGTCGCCTCGGATAACTGTTTTGGTGGCACAGGAACTACAGATGGCCGTATTTTCCAAGCAATAGACCGCTTTGATATCGGGCAGTCCCAGTCGGACAATAATATCTTCGATGGCACCTGGTCGGATTACTATTCGGGTATTTTTAGATGCAATACGCTGTTGGGAAAATTGGATGGTACAGATTTCTCGGGCAATACAACGGCACGCGCACGGATCGAAGGTGAAACCCGGTTCTTGCGGGCACTTCTATACTTTGATTTGGTGCGCCTCTTTGAAAATATTCCCTTATTGACCAGTCCGACGAGCGATAATATCCCGCAATCGGATCCCAAGGAAGTGTATAAACTCATTGTTTCGGATCTCAAATTTGCTGCAGGTAGTATCCCGGCTGATGCTTATCCGAAATCGGCCGCTACAACCAACGATGGCCGGGCAACGCCATTCGCAGCAAAAGCACTACTGGCCCGGGTCTATCTATTTTATTCAGGTTATTATGCCACCGAGGATATTGGCGTATCCAAAGCCGAAGCACTTACGGGCCTGGAAGAAGTGATCAAAAGTGGTCAATTTGCCCTGGTCGCCGATTTTAAAAATCTCTGGCCAGCATCGAGTTATATTCCTAATACCGCCGACAATACATTGGATATTTCCAAATATGCAGGTAAAGGCAACGCCGAAGTGGTATTTGCACAGAAATTTAACAATACATCGGATTACGACGGTCATATCGATGGTAACCGCTGGGTCGTTTTCCTAGGCTTGAGAGGGAAGAACTGGTCGCCCTACGGCCAGGGATGGGGCGCATGTACTGTAAGCAAAAACTTCTTTAATGCCTTCGATAACAATGACACGAGAAAAGCAGCTTCCATTATTGATATTAGCGGGGAGAAAATACCGGATTTTGACCTGAAAGACCAGCGTGAGTATACAGGGTACACCATCAAAAAATATGCGCCCACAGCATTGCCGGATGGCACCACAAATACCGGAGGGGATAAGGATGTGCAGTTGTCACAAGATCAGGATTACTTTGTGATCCGTTACGCAGACGTGTTGCTGATGGCAGCTGAACTGGGCTCAGCCAATGCACAGCAATATTTTGACCAGGTACGTAAACGGGCCTATAAAACCAATTTTGTCACATTGCCTGTCTCAAAAAGTAATATCCTGAAAGAGCGGAATTTTGAATTTGCCTTTGAAGGCATCCGCTATTGGGACGTCCTACGTCAGGGGCTCAATAATGCTGCTGCCATACTGGAAACTTCTGAGGACGTACTTAGCGGTTCGGCTCCTGACAAGGTTATTGTCACAAAAAGCAAATTTTTGGCCACCCGTGGATTTATGCAGATTCCCAATAAGCAAATTACCCTGTCAAATGGGGTTCTGAAACAGAATGCTGGATGGAATTAATGGAAAGTGTTGCGAAATGTTCATTTGGTTTAACGATATAAATCTATACACATGAAAAAGATAATATACCATGTCATCGGCCTTTTTGCATTGATGACCATAGTCGGGGCTTGTTCTCCGGAAAAATATGCATTAGGAGAGATCGATGTCAGTCCGGCACAGCTGACTGAAGGCAAATCTTATACCGTGGAGCATGATGCCAATAATCCTAATATTGTTTATTTAACAAGTTTGATGGATCCAAAATATACCGCCCTATGGGAGCATCCACAGGGACGGAGTCAGGATAAAAAGGTGACATTAAAAATGCCTTTTCCGGGAGAATACACGGTTAAGTTCGGTGTTGAAACCCGCGGCGGCATCGTTTACGGCGAGCCGGTAACCTTTAAAATTGACCAGATGTATGCTGAGTTTATCAGTGATGAGACCTGGACCTTATTGACTGGTGGCGCTGGTGAAGAAAAGACCTGGTACCTGGACCTGGATGCGGCGGGTGTCTGCCGCCATTTTAAAGGACCACTGTATTTTTATGGTACGGGCGACTGGTGGGGAACGGTGAACAAGACCGGCGAGCCATTGAATAGCGACAGCTGGAGCTGGGAGCCCGACTGGAAAGGCAATAGCTGGTTGATGCCAGCCGGCGACTACGGTAGCATGACTTTTGACCTCAAAGGTGGCGCAAATGTCAATGTAAACCATGCCATGCTAGGAAAAGTGCAGAAAGGGGTTTTTAATATTGACACCGAGAAGAAAACGATACGTATGACTGGTGCCTCGCCCTTGCATGGCAAACCGCAGGATGGCATCGTTGTGGACTGGGGTGATGTACGTATTATGTCGCTGACCCAAAACACGATGCAGCTGGCTGTCTTAAGGGATCCTGTACTTTCCAATGACGGCGCGGCCATGCTGACCTTTAATTTTATCAGCAAAGCGTATAAGGAAAGTTTGGATCAAGCGGGATTGGATTCAGATCTGGCCAAATAGGGTGTAATGCATCAGGCGAATGTATGGAACGATTCCTTTTTTATAATTTTATGCTGAAATTACTCTTTTACACCTCCTATGGCCGGCTGCTGAGTACAGTAGGGCTTTGGTTAACGATGACAATACCATTGGTCGGCCAATCCCGCCGGGAAATCAACTTTAATGCTGGATGGCGCTTTAAACTGGACAGCACCCGACAATATAGCCAGGACCCTGGCGGGGACCAGTGGCGTCTGCTTGACCTGCCACATGACTGGAGCATCGAGATGCCTTTCCATGAACATAGTCCTGCTGGTAGTGGGGCTGCGTATCTGGACGGGGGTATTGGCTGGTACCAAAAATCATTTAAACTGCCCCAAGTGGATAAAGGCCAACGGATATTTATCGCCTTTGAGGGCGTATACGAAAACAGTGAGGTCTGGATCAATGGGCATTGGCTGGGAAAACGACCAAACGGTTTTATCGGATTTGAATATGAACTATCGTCCTATTTAAATTGGGATGGCAGGGAAAACCTGCTTTCGGTTAAAGTAGATAACCATAAGCAGCCCAATTCACGGTTCTATTCGGGATCGGGTATCTATCGCGATGTGCGGTTGCTGATCCGTAATCCCGTCAGCATTGCCACAAACAGCATCTTCATCCACGCTAAACAGCTCAATGACGAACGTGCTGTGCTGAGTCTCTCACTGGACATCGAACAGATCCATAAGTCGGTGGGGACACTTTCCCTGTGTACACAACTGGTATCACCTAAGGGCGAAGTAGTCGCCAGCACAAAGCGCACACTGGCCAAGCGCGGACCGGGTGTCTATCCCTTTCATCAGAAAATCATGTTGGATAATCCTCTGTTGTGGGGAACCGAAACAGCACAGCAGTACAGTGTCCGGGTAACGCTTGTGGCGAATGGCCAGCTCCTAGATAAACAGGAAACCAGATTTGGCTTACGCAACTTCAGCTTTGATGAACAGCAAGGATTTATCTTAAATGGCAAGCGCATTAAAATCCGTGGGGTTTGTCTGCACAGCGATCTTGGCGCCTTGGGCATGGCCTTTAACCGATCTGCAGCGTTACGACAGCTGAAAATCATGAAAGCAATGGGTGTCAATGGCATACGTACATCCCATAATCCGGCAGCTCCTGCATTCCTGGATCTTTGCGATAGCCTGGGCTTTATTGTGATGAGTGAAACTTTTGATGTTTGGAAAGGTCATAAGAACCCCTTTGATTACCATTTGCATTGGGATAAATGGTTCCAGCGGGATTTTGCCGACCATGTTAAACGGGATCGGAATCATCCGTCGCTATTTATCTGGTGTCTAGGGAATGAGGCACAGGAACAATGGCATTCCAAATCCGATGGTGCAACGATTCCCAAGAGATTAGCCGCAATTGTCGACAGCCTGGATGGTACACGCCCGACGGCCATTGCCAATAACGAACTTTCCAAAGAAAATCCCGTGTTAATGAGTCCAGCAGTAGCTATTGTAGGCTACAACTATAACCATAAGAAATGGGCCAGTTTCCCCAAAGACCATCCCGGGAAGAAGTTTATCGTCACAGAAAGTACCTCCGCGCTGGAAAGCCGAGGCCAATATGATCTCGTATCCTACGATTCGATCCGCATGTGGCCTGAAAGATGGGATATCCCTTTCAACGGTGGCAACAAGAATATGGCCATATCGGCTTACGATAACGTTTATACACCCTGGGGATCCAATCATCAGACTAGTCTACGATTGATGGAAGAGTATGACCATATTGCAGGGATGTATGTGTGGACGGGATTTGATTACCTCGGGGAACCAACGCCTTATACCTGGCCCGCACGGAGTTCGTATTTCGGTATAGTAGATTTAGCGGGGTTTCCGAAAGATGTATATTATCTGTACCAAAGCGTCTGGACCACCAAGCCGGTTCTACATGTGTTGCCACATTGGAATTGGAAAAAGGGTGATAAGGTTGATATAGTGGTCTACTATAATCAGGCAGACCGGGTGGAACTGTATCTGAACGGCAAAAAACTTGCTGAGCAGGTTAAAGATCCTAGTCGTTATGACCTGGTTTTCAAGTCAGTTCATTTTAATCCCGGTCAACTTGAAGTAATATCCTATCAGGGCAATAAGAAGGTTTTAAGCAAAATTGTCCGTACGGCAGGAATGCCTTATCGTATCAAATTGAGCAGTGAAAAATCCACGCTAAATACTGCAGATAAAGAACTGGCTTATATACATGCCTATGTCGTGGACGAATTTGATGCCATTGTGCCTGATGCGGCTCATGACATTTGCTTTGAGATTGAAGGAGAAGGTGCAAGGATTATGGCCACAGACAATGGCAATACAACCGACCTCCGGAGTTTTCAATCGGCTTCGCGACAGGCATTTCATGGCAAAGTGCTGGCAATAATTGCTGCTAAAAATAAAGGCAAACTGCAAGTCAGCGCAAAAAGTAAGGGTCTTATCACTGGAACTGTTGAACTCAATGTGAATTAGGACTACCTCGAATTGGTATTACCTCGTTTAAACAGATTTAAATTTGTTTAAACGAGGTCTTTATTAAGGCAGCATTCGTGGCCATCTTTTCTACTTCTCTGCAATAACCTTTCATCAAGGTAGTCATTCCCATGCTCAGTAGCATAGTTTTTGCAAGCTGACCGAATGAAAACTGGTACAAGAATTTGGATGATATGATGCAGCCATAGTAGATTATCCGTTCTATTTTTTCGAAATTTTATAAGATTCCTTGCCTAGAAAACCGTATACTTGCCTTACTACCAGTTGAAGGATCTAGATGACGAAAAGATATATCCAATGTATTATCTATTTAACCATAATATGCTGCTTACTTGCACAGCTCGCTAAATCACAGCCTCATTTTGGGAATCTAACCTACGATAAAGGCCTCTCCAATAGCACTGTCTTGAGTATCTGCCGCGACCAAGCAGGGTTCCTGTGGATCGGTACAAGGGATGGGTTGAACAGGTACGATGGCAACCGGATCAAACAATACCGTGCTGAAGCGAAAGATATACATACGATATCCACCAATAACTATATTTATACCATTATAGAACATCCACTGCAAAAAACACTGTGGATCGGAACACAACAAGGACTAAATATTTATGATCCGAAACAGGATCGATTTCAACGGGTTAATTTCGAACATATTAAACTTAAAAATGGGAATCATTTTGCGGTTTTGAGCATTCATTTCTTTAAATCCGGAGTCTTATTGGGCACAAATAATGGCCTCATGAATATCCAAGATGCAGCCAAGCCCAAAATAGTAAATACAAATCTACTTGCTGGAATGGAAATTTATACCTTATTGCAACAAGGAAATAATATCTTGATCGGAACAAACAAAGGTTTGTACCTCTGGCGAAATCAAAAAACGATTGAACCGATCAAACTCAGCAATACCAATACCACTGCGATCTCTGTAAGGGATATCAAGCCTGTCGCTCCAGGTAAAATATGGATTGCTACGGATGGACAAGGCCTTTTTGAATTGAATAAGGACTATACACAGACCGCACATTATACCGTTAAAACGGGTCTCGCAAGTGACTATGTCCGTGCTATCGCCATTGATCCCGCTAAAAATATCTGGATTGGCACAATGGAGGGAGCCAATAGGCTATTACCTGACGGTCGTAGTATAGCGCAGATAAAATCAATGGCCAGCAACCCATTCAGCATCAATGACAATTCCATAAAAACAATCTATATTGACCGGCAGGGGATCGTTTGGATGGGCACCAACTTTGGTGGGATCAACTACCATCATCCTTCTGTATACCCTTTTCACATTGATCTCGCCGATGGTAATTTCAAACATTTAAGCGGAAATTTAGTCAGTACCATTGCTATTGACCTGGATGGGAACACCTGGGTCGGCACAGAACGGGATGGCTTAAACATCCGAAAAAAAGGAAGTGAGGTCTACCATAAAATAGCACTCCGCTCCAATACCATCAAATGTCTGCTTACAGATGATAACTATGTTTACGTGGGGACTTTTGGTGCTGGGTTAGCACGGATTAATCGCCAAAACAGCAAGGACATCAGGTACTACAATATTACTGGAGAAAATGGCATTACATTACTGCAGAATTACATCAGTAGCATCAGCCGGGATAAGCTTGGAAATATCTGGATCGGTACTGGAAATAAGGGGGTACAGGTGATCAATAGCCAATTTACTAGAGCCATTCAGCCTGCTACGACATTCACCAAAGACATCGCTAACGATTATATCAAGGATATCTTAGCCAGCCGAAATGGTCGTGTATATATTGGTACAGCCCAGGGCCTGGCCCAGTTGCACCATACTGCTGAACAGCCCGACAGCTATACTTCCGATGATGTACTGAAAGATTACTATATCAATACGCTCTTTGAAGATGAGGCCGCTCAACTATGGATTGGCACCCAGGAAAAAGGGCTATTCCACTATGATCCCGCGTCAGCACGATTGACAAAGGTTGAACTCTTCCCTCAACTTAGTTATTACCATGTACTGGGTATCACAGCGAATACAGCCAATGAAATTATCATCAGCACAAACAATGGATTGGTATTTTATAATAAGCTGACGGGTAAAAAGCGGTATATGGATATTCAGGATGGATTTCCAACAAATGAATTTCTGCCCAAAGCAATCCTTTGCCATAATGGGCAGCTACTGCTGGGTTCACATAAGGGTTTGATCAGTCTAGATGTCTCCCAACATCAGCCAAACAACGATGTACCCAAGGTGCTGATTTCAGGAATTTCCATTAACGGTCTAGATAAGCTAAGGACAGAAAAAATCCTTGAGTTTAGCAATCCAGACCAACTAAAAGGCATCGATCTGAATTATAATCAGAATACTTTTACGATCGACTTTAGTTCAGACAATTTGATCAATCCGCAGAAGAACAGTTATGCATATAAAATAGTCGAAATAGAGAAAGACTGGAATCTAACCGATAGATCATCCCTAACGTATACCAACCTAAGTCCGGGAAGGTATACCTTACAGTTACGGACGGCAAACAATGACGGGGTATGGAGTACTGCTGTGAAAGCTATGGAGATCAATATCACACCACCTTTTTATAAATCCATCTGGGCCTATGCTGGTTATGTACTGTTACTTATTGGCATCATCTATTTTATTTATCATTATAACCTGGAAAAAAAACAGCTGAAAACAAAGCTGTATTACGAAGAAAAACATCACCAGGATCAAGCAGTCCTGATGCAGTCCAAACTGGACTTTTTCACCAAAATCAGCCACGAAATCCGTACACCGCTCACCTTGATCTACGCACCCGTAGAGAAAATATTCCGGCATAATAAGCTGGACAGTCAGCTGCACACGGAGCTTCAACAGGTGAGACGTAATATTAAGCGGCTGCTGCAACTGACACATGAACTGTTGTCATTCAATAAAATGGATGCACATAAACTGACATTGGCTAAAGAACCATTGGATGCCAAGAGCTACTTTGACAATATTTATGAGGCTTTCATCGCAATAGCTGAAGAACTGGGCGTTAGTTACGAGTTGGACAACCAATTTAATGGTTCCTTTATAGCAGATCCACAGCAGCTTGAAAAGGTCTTGCTCAACCTGCTTTCCAATGCGTTTAAATTTCGTGGCGAGGACAACCCCACAGTAAAACTTGTGGTCAGCCAGCAACAGAATGATCTGTTTATCTCCATCATTGACAACGGTCGGGGCATCAAAGCGGAAGATCGGGAGCGTATATTCGACACCTTTTACCAAACCGATATTGGCAAAGGGAAAGAAGGTTGGGGGATTGGGTTATCCTTTGCCAAGGAGCTCGTGGAGCTGCACCGGGGATCCCTTTATCTGGACAATTCGCTGCGATTTGGCCAACAACAGTCCACAGTGTTTACAGTCGAACTACCGGCCTGTATAACACAGCAACAAGGAACAATCCTAAAAAATATCCCCACAATGACGACCAATGACGATAAAGCGGATGGTATTCCTGATTTGCCCCATGACTTCCATGTACTGATCGTTGAGGACAATGATGAACTACGCTCTTTTCTACACAACCACTTGCAATCACTTTATAAAGTTAGCGAAGCTGCAAATGGGAAAGAAGCGCTAGCCAGCATTGCCGAGAGTATGCCCGATATGATCATCACAGATATTGCCATGCCTCAAATGGATGGTTATGCACTTGCACAAGCTTTAAAAGCAGATGCAGATACAGCTCATATTCCTGTGATAATGCTGACTGCAAAAGGCGAGGAGCAAGATAGTATCCTTGGTTATCAAAGTGGTATTATCAATTATGTAACTAAACCATTCAACTTACAGGTACTGGATTTACAGATCTTCAATACAATATCAACTTTGGAGCTGGTAAAGGAACGTAACCGGCGGTACCTGCTTTTATCGAAACGCGACGAAATCGTATCCAGTACAGCGGCGACCTATCTAGACAAGCTGAGATCGTTAATTGAGGCACATATCTCTGAAACAGACTTTTCAGTCATTACCTTGGCTGAGAAAATGGGACAGAGTCAGAGCGCGTTGTTAAAGAAGGTCAAAACGCTGACCGGCCTCAGTGTCGCTGAATTGATTAAGGATATCCGACTTAGTGCCGCCGCTAACCTATTAATACATTCCGATCAGGTCGCTTCAGTTGCCTATGCTGTCGGATTTAATGACCGGAAGTATTTTAGTAAAGAGTTTAAGAAGAAATTTGGTGTAAATCCTACCCAGTATAGGGAAAATATCGTGCTTTAACAGATTTTACCCCTATTTTTCCGATTTTTTACCCCCGTTTTTTTTATCAATATTCAAATATTTGTCAAGCTTATTTCTGAATCAGGAATTGGCTATAGGCAAATACTACCTCATGTTGATTTGTCTGACAACCAATAATTAAATGTAATCAATTCATAAAATTGTAAAATATGATAGCGCATCTAAAAACAATCGTATTGGGAGCGACCTGCCTGTTCCAAGTACCGCAGCTCTATGCACAGCAGCAACAGGTCAGCGGGGTGGTGACTGATGTAGCGACCGGCAAACCATTACCTGGCGTAAGTATCTCGCTAAAAGGATCTGTTACAAAGGGAGCAACAGATGCTAATGGCCGGTTCACACTTGAGATTTCTAATACTTCGACAATACTTACCTTTAAATTCATCGGTTATGATGAACAAGAAGTCTCAGTAAGCAACACTAAAGTACTACAAGTGAAACTTATAGCAACCAACAAGTCCTTGGATGAAGTCGTTATTATTGGTTACGGCGAAGTCCAGCGCAAAGACTTGACAGGGGCTGTGGGTTCGGTCAATATGCAGGATATCAAGAAAGCCCCTGTAGGCTCCGCATTGGAAGCATTGGCTGGACGTGTCGCAGGTGTGCAGGTGACCTCAGAAAGCGGTAAACCAGGCAGTGAAATGAATATTGTGATCCGTGGTGCCAACTCCCTGACGCAAGATAACTCACCGCTCTATGTCATCGATGGTTTTCCAATAGAAAATGCCAATAGCAATGTCTTAAACCCTGATGAGATCGCTTCCATTGAAGTGCTGAAAGATGCTTCAGCAACAGCGATCTATGGTGCGCGAGGAGCCAATGGAGTAATTCTGATCACGACAAAAAAAGGTGAAGCCGGAGCTCCGCAAATCAGTTACAGCGGCTATGTAGGCTCACAACAGATCATCAACAGCATGGATCTGATGAATGGCTATGAATTTGTCCGCTTGCAGGCAGAGCGCGATCCTGTAGGTTCACAGGTTACTTATTTTAGCGACGGCAAGACACTGGAAGATTACAAATCGATCCCCAGCAACAATTGGCAGGATCATATTTTTCGGGATGGTGTCATGCAGAACCACAGCCTCTCGATTATGGGTGGCAATACCAATACGAAATACTCCCTTTCCGGTAATATATTTGGGCAACAGGGAATTATCATTAATTCAGGCTTCAACCGTAAACAGGGAAAAATAACGCTTGACCAGAGTTTTCAGAAACTAAAAGTAGGCATCAATGCCATGTATACCAGTACGCTAACTGATGGCAGCAATCCTGCTGCACCTGAATCGGCATTCTCCGCCATGAATTACCTGATGTATAGCGTTTGGGGATACCGTCCCATCGCTTTTCCTGATGAAGACCTACTGAACGATCCGACAGATGACCTCGCCAATCCGACAAACGACTACCGATTCAATCCTATACTATCGGCACAAAATGAGCTGCGGGAAAACTACAACAATCGACTTATAGTCAACGGCTATGCTGAATATGCTTTTTCTCCTGCCTTAAAACTACGGATCAATGGCGGTATCAATAATGCTGACACGCGGTTGGATATATTTAATAATTCACGTACCCGATACGGCTTTGCCGGTAGTACCAATGGCGTAAACGGATCGATCCTGTATACACAGAGCAACACCTGGTTGAATGAAAATCTGTTGACTTATAACAAAAAGTTCAAAGACCATACGTTGAATGCTGTTGCTGGTATTACCTTTCAGGGCAATAAGTATCATCGCTATGGTATGTCGGCCATCCACCTACCGAATGAAATCAAAGGCTTGGCAGGTTTAAGTGAAGGTATTCCGCAGCCGGTCACTTCCGTCAAATCGGAATGGTCCATGCTTTCTTACCTGGGACGGGTAAACTATAATTACAAAAGCCGTTACTTGCTGACAGCCTCGTTTCGGGCAGATGGATCATCTAAATTTACAGGTGATAATAGGTACGGTTACTTCCCATCAGGTGCCTTCGCATGGCGTCTGATCAGTGAACCCTTTATGAAAAAACAGCAACTTTTCTCTGACGCGAAAGTACGATTGGGCTATGGGATTACAGGTAACAACAGGGTAAGTGAATATGCCTCCTTTTCACCTGTCTATTTTGAAAATACCAGTGTCAGTACCAACGGTTACTATTCTTGGGGAAATGAGCTTCTACAAGGCATGTACCTTGGCATAGGTACACCGGATCTCCGCTGGGAAAGCACGGCACAAAGCAACGCAGGTATCGACCTGGGATTATTTAAAAACCGGCTATTGCTGACGGCAGATTATTATCACAAACGAACCTATGACCTCTTGCTGTATGCCGCACTACCCTCAACCACAGGGTATAGCAATGCCTTTAAGAATATTGGCGAGACGAGTAATAAGGGAATAGAGCTGACGCTGTCAGGAGACATAATCCAAAAACCTAACTTTAGTTGGAACAGCTCTTTCAATATCTCATTTAACCGAAACAAAGTGGTCGAGCTCACTGAAAATCAGGAGAGCCTGACCACGGCATTAGCCTGGGATCAGGACTACCGAACCACGCCTTTATACATTGCCAAAATCAATCAGCCTCTTGGACAGATGTATGGCTATCTCTGGGATGGAGTATACCAATATGAAGACTTTGATCAACAACCCAATGGCAGCTACCTGTTAAAACAGACCGTGGCCACGAATGGAAATACCCGGAGTTCCATCCAGCCCGGTGATGTGAAGTATAAGGATCTCAATGGCGATTTGGTAGTGGATAACCTTGACAGAACAGTGATCGGGCGCGGATACCCGATACACCAGGGTGGATTTGCGAATACGTTTAAATACAAGAATTTTGATCTGCACCTATTTTTCCAATGGTCTTACGGCAATGATATTGTCAATGCCAATAGACTGCTGTTCGAAAATGGCAGCAAGGCCCATCTCAACCAGTTTGCAAGCTACGCAGACCGTTGGACACCCGAAAATACAGCTGCTACGATGCCACGGGTAGGTGGACAGGGGCCCAATGTTTACTCGACAAGAATTATCGAAGATGGTTCTTACCTACGCCTGAAGACAGGATCTATAGGATATACATTTGACAAGGAACTGCTGGCGAAATGGAAGATCAAAAGCCTTCGCGTATATGCCTCAGTACAAAATATCTGGACACTCACCAATTATTCAGGGTACGATCCAGAAGTTGCAGTGTACTACTCAGCACTGACACCTGGATTCGACTATTCATCCTATCCGAGGCCCAAAACTTTTGTATTCGGTATTAACCTAAATCTGTAATCCTATCCCATAAACTTTATGAAACCAATAATAGCAACCAACTATAAATCCCTAAGCTTGTATTGCTTACTAGCGACCAGCTCAATTTTTTCGGGATGTTCAAAATTTCTGGATAAGCAGCCTTTTGACGTAGTCAAGGAAAACTACTATCAGAATGAAAAAGAAGTGATGACAGGGCTTGTCGGTGTATACGATATACTCGGTCGGGAGGATTTCTACGGATCTACCTATTCTACTTTTTTGACGGTGGGCGATGAAAGCGCCTACTTTCGCTCGTCGTACCTCGCTGGCCCCGAAATCTACAGTTACGACGCCTCTAATCCGAAGATCAATGATATCTGGCGGTTCCTGTATGAAGGCATCGAGCGGGCTAATTTTTTCCTGAGCAAAATTGACGCCGTACAGATGAACAATACCGAAAAACAGGCGGTGATAGGTGAGGCCAGGTTTTTACGTGCTTACTACTATTTTATTTTGGTGAGCAACTGGGGAGCTGTGCCTTTGAAAACAGAACCCACAAAATCGGTCAGTAATGTAAATATCGCCCGGACAGCAGCGGTCGAGGTTTATAATTTTGTGGTACAGGAGATGGAGGCAGCGGAGTCCATGGTGAAAGATATTCAAACCTATGGGCATGCCGGACGTATCAGCAAATCTGCGGCACGAGGCCTATTGGCCCGGGTATATCTAAAGATGGCAGGTGCTCCGCTCAATGATGCTTCTAAGTATCAGAAAGCGCTAGAATGGTCAAGTAAATTGGTTTTTCCAGAAGCTGGGGAATATAAACATAGCCTGGTCACCGACTATAAAAAAATCTTTACGGATATGGCCGCAGACCGCTATAATATCAGCGAATCAATCTGGGAAGTGGAATTCTATGGTAATCGAACTGGTGATTTCGAAGCTGGACGTATCGGCAACCAGACAGGCATCCAGACCAGCGATGAAGGCAAAGGGTTTAGCTATGGACTCCTAGCGGCTACACGCAAACTTTTTGAGTCGTACGAACCTACAGACCAGCGTCGGGACTGGAATATTGCCAGTTATCGATATAACCATGCCAATAACTTGATTACAGATTCGGTGTTCTATACGGGAGTGGAGATTGAACGGCGGCATGTCGCTAAGTTCCGCAGAGACTATGAAACACTAAAACCCAAAAATAGAAATTACACGCCTATCAATTTCCCGCTATTACGCTATGCAGACGTGTTGCTGATGTTTGCTGAAGCTGAGAATGAAGTAAATGGGCCAACGGCACGGGCGAAAGAAGCCCTTCAACAGGTACGTGACCGAGCAAAGGCCTCCAATAGAAATCAACAGATCAGCAATGAAAGTGAAATGAGAACAGCAATACGGGAAGAGCGGTTCCGGGAGTTATGTTACGAAGGGTTGCGAAAATTTGACTTGGTACGTTATGGCACTTTTGTTGCGGAAATGAAGCTGGTAGCCCAGCAATATGCACAACTGGCACCAGCCGATTATCGTTACCTGGCCCTGGCGTTCAATAATGTCAGTGAGCGCGATGTGTACTTTCCAATCCCGATCAACGAGCTTTCCCTCAATAACCTGATGACGCAAAATCCAGGATGGTAATACCAGTTAACACGTAGAAATTATGAAAAGATATATCAGTTTTACAGCTCTTCTTGTCCTGTTTGTCTTACAGTCCTGTGAGAAAAAAGAGACAATACCTTTGAATTTTGAAGTTCACTCCGACAAAAACAGTTATAAAGCCGGTGAACCGGTTACTTTCCAAATCAGCGGCAACCCCGATCAGCTTACTTTTTTCTCCGGTGAGGAAGGACATAAATATGCTTATCGGGAAAGAACCAAAGCTGTTCCCCACGCGGTAACGCTGGAGTTTGCAAGTAACCGACGTTACGGTTCCGATGTCCAACAACCGAATTCACTCCGTCTGTTGGTCTCACAACGTTTTAGTGGAATCTATCAAGCTGATGCGATCACGGAAAGTGAATGGGTTGATATTACCGATGCCTTTACCTTATCGGGCATTCAGGCCAATGATGCTACCTATACGCCCTCTGGGCAAGTGGATCTCTCAAAATTAGCAGCATTGGGCTTCAACCTAGATCCCAATGCCTTGGTTTACTTTGCGTTCAAATACAGTGGTCATACCGGCTCTACACAACCCCGATGGTGGATAAATCTATTTAGTCTAAACACCTTAACGACAGAAGGGATCAACTTACGCATAGCCGACTTACAAAGTGCAGGCTGGACATCCATCGGGCTTCAAAATTCATCCGTCTTCTGGCTGTTAAGTACTTCGGGACTACGCTTTCAGGGCGGTGCTGCAACAATAGCCTCCAATCTTGTCTGGGCAGTTTCAAAACCGTTGGATCTAACCAGTGTAACACCTGACAAAGGTGTTGCACTCAAAAATATGAGTACACGTATGAATTCCTATAGCTATACTTTTACTAGAGCAGGAACTTATGAGGTCACCTTTGTTGGCAACAATATCAATGTATATGGAGAGAATCCTTCAGTGAAAACAGTCAATATTGAAATCATCGAATAATAGTAATGACGCAAAAAATCCTGGAATCAGGTACTAACAAATAAAGAATAATACGATAAAACAGTAAATCATAAAACATGAAGCAGATACATTATCCATTTAACATTAAACCAGTTTTTCTATTCCTCCTGGCAACACTATTTTCCTGCCAGCAGCAGCATGCCCAAAACAACAGCGGATCGTCGGATTTCGTCGCAACAGATTTCACACGGGCGAAAGACCAATATAGTCAGCTGCTGAATAGCAGTTCTTTTCCCCGAACCCTAGATACTGCAGGCCATCTGGTGGGAACAGATGAATGGGATTGGACAGGTGGATTTTTTCCGGGAGCGCTTTGGTATATCTACGAATACACAAAAGATCCACAGGTCAAGGCCAATGCAACAGCATGGACAGAAAAATTGGAAAAGGCAAAGGATCTAACCCAGCATCACGATATCGGTTTTGTAATGTACTGTTCTTACGGCAATGCCTTGCGGTTGGAGAATGATTCAACCAAAATCAAAAAATATCAGCAGCTGCTTGTACATTCAGCGGAATCTGCTTTAAAACGTTTTGATCCAAAGGTAGGATTGATCAAATCCTGGAACGAGAAAGCTTCTTGGGACGGAAAAACGGTATGGAAATACCCCGTTATCATCGACAATATGATGAATTTGGAACTGCTTTTCTTTGCTTCGAAACTAAGCGGGGATCCGAAATACAGTAAAGCGGCGATTAGCCACGCGGATCATACCCTGAAAAATCATTTCAGACCCGATTACAGCACATACCATGTCGTCGACTATGACCCCAATACGGGAGCAGTCGCACATCAGCAGACCAATCAGGGCTATGCAGACAATTCAACTTGGTCAAGGGGACAGGGCTGGGCAATCTATGGCTATACGCTTCTCTATCGTGAGACCAAGGATGCCAAGTACCTCGAAGCAGCTAAAAAAGCAGCTGATTTTTACATCAATCACCCCAACCTTCCAAAAGACAACGTACCATACTGGGATTTCAATGTCGGTCAGAAGGGTTACAAACCAGATGTGGATTATTCAAATCGAAAGTTAAACTACATCCCCCGGGACGCTTCGGCCGCGGCACTGGTCACATCGGCATTACTCGAGTTGTCTACCTATGTGACGGGAGCAGATGCTAAGCGTTATTTCGACTTTGCCGAAAATACGCTGAAATCACTTTCATCAAGCGAATATTTAGCCGAAGAGGGTACCAATGGAGGCTTTATCCTCAAGCATTCTACGGGGAGTATGCCACATAAAAGCGAAATCAATGTTCCACTAATCTATGCGGATTACTACTTTTTGGAAGCTTTGCTACGTTATCAGAATTTAAGGGAAATGCCACAGCTAACAGGCCTTCAATAGAGCCAAACTGTTGTTATGGAATGATAAATCAAGGACAAAAGTCGATATACCAAACGATTCCAGATAGGTATATCTGGGCGCTATAGTGGGGTATTTACAGCAAGTATTCCTAGAAATTCACATAGAATAAGTGGGCAGCACTAGGTTAAAATAGGCTGCCCGCTTATTCATTTTGCTTTACTATGGCTTATTCCTACTCTGCCTTATTCTGCGCTTTCATCAGTAGGGCAAAAGCGTTTTTTAAGGCCACTACCGTGTCCGGATGAATGTTTTCTGTTATAATCTGCTGTTTTCCATTATCTTGAACACCAAGCTTCACCTCATTCATTTTAAATATACCGGCAGTCTGTTGAACAAAAACAAAATACTTGTTCTGCCAACGAACGACAGCCTCTTCAGGGACAACCAAAGCCTTGGTGTTGTCAACATTCAGATCCGCATTCATAAACATGCCTGGAGTCAATATCGATGCTGACTGTCTAAAATGACACAATACTTCCGCCATTCTGTTTTCATCAAAGGTACGATTGACCAAAAATACTGCGGCCGGAATTTTTCGGTCGACATCGGAATTGGCATAAGCTGTGACCGTACTTCCAACCTGTATTTTTGAAAGGTCTTTCTCAAATACTTTAAGCGAAAGATACATGGCTGATGGGTTGACGATTTCAAATAGAATATCCGTCGGTGCGGTGTATTTACCAACACTAATATTGACTTTTGTGATAAAACCATCACTCGGTGAGACGATGGGAACCTCTTTTTTGATGTTAGTTGTGGTCAATTTTTGGGGTACGATGCCAATCAGACGAAGTTTTTCCGCCAATGAACTAATCAAGATACGTTCACGGTCCATTTCAGCTTTGGCTTGCTGAAAGACTTTATCGCTACTGGCCTTGCTCTGATTGAGTTCGTATTGTCTCTTATATTCTGTTTCGGCAAGTGTATAATTTGTCTGAGCAGTCAAATAATCCTGTTGCAACTGGATAAATTGGAGGTCTTCGATTGTTGCCAACACCTGGCCTTTTCGAACTGGCTTTCCGGGAAGCATGCTCGTTGACTTGATATATCCGCCAATTGGAAAGCTTAAACTGACGGTATTTTGAGGCGCTACAGCCACTGTTCCCTGAAGCGTAATTTTACCACTGATATTTTCTACTGTTGGTGTGCCGACAACAATACCTGCTGCGGAAAGCTGCTTGGCGTCCAGTTGTATGTTCTGATCCAGCTGGCTTGAATCTGTCGGAGCTGCTGTGGGCTTGTTTTCAGCTTTCTCACCCTGTGTACAGGAAATAAAGGAAAAAAGGGTTAAACCTCCGTATACTATAATTCTTATCGTTTTATTCATTGTATAATTTGCTTAATTGGATGGATGCCTGATTGTAGTTGTTTAAAGTGTTAATATATTCACTTTGTATATTGATGGCTTGATTGACAAGAATCACCCATTGGAGGTAATCTATTTCACCATTTACGAATTGCTGGTCGGCAGTTACAAAGATTGTTTCTGCATGTTTTAATCCCTGACCTTCATAGTACTGGAGCACTGATTCATATTTCTGCACTTGTTCTAATGCGTTACTTATTTCAGTTTTCAGTTCGTTTTTGACATAGTCAAGCTCTTTCAATTGGCTCTGCCAGTTAAGTTTGGCTGCCTGTATACGATGCGACTGGGCTCCCCAAAAAAGAGGCACACTAATGCCAGCACTAAAATAGCCCAGCCGATCGGATGAACGATAGAACACTTCCTGCCCGTTGACAGTCTGCATTCCCTGCAAAGTCTGGCTATTGTATCCTAGGGTGATCTCAGGGAGCAATTTGGCGCGTTCCAATTGCCATTGATGCTGTGCTGCCTCAGTCTGGAGCTGAGCAATCCGAAACATTGGGAGTGCTTCTGTCGGGTCAGATAGATCTACGGATAACAGTGAAGTCCGCTGGTACTTTAGTGATGTGGCTGCCGGAACATAACGAACAGTATCTTGAAGTAAAAAATTAAATCTATTCAAGGTGATGTTGATGTCCTTCTGAAGTAAGTTCAATTGATTGTTAATCTCTTGTCGTTGGGTCTGTGCTGCTGTCTGTTCCAATATATTGGCGGCACCGGCTTCAAAGCGCTTACTTGTTTTCATCTCAAAAAGGTGGTAGAGACTGTCGGCACGAAGTAAAAGTTCTTTCCGCCTATTCATGGTCAAATAATCAAAATACAGGCTTTTCACGATTGTACGAACCTCAAGTAGACTTATTTTTGTTGTCTCCCGGGCGATAAAAAGATCCTGTTGAAGTAAGGCGGATTGTCTTTTGTACACAGTAGGAAAACTCAACCTTTGGTTCAGGCCGATACGATTATCCTGATATGCACTGTTGACATGACCATAGTCGGCCGATATCTCCAGTTTTGAGGGATCAAAACCTGTTTTTGCGAGCTTTTCTTTGGCCTGCTCATTGAGTCTAAGCTGCTGTAAGCGATAACTATACTGTTCTGCCCGTGCCAATGCATCCACCAGCGAGATCTGTTGCCTAATCGGGACCGCTGTTTGCGCCGAAATATCCAGCGAAGGAGCCAAGAAGCAGACGAGTAGGAGTGGAAGGACAATTTTTGATCCGCCCCCATATTTTTTATTAAATAACAGATACAAAGCTGGTAACACAAATAACGTCAGGAATGTCGCTGAAATTAGTCCGCCAATCACGACTGTTGCAAGTGGGCGTTGCACTTCGGCTCCGGCACCATTGCTGAGAGCCATTGGCAAGAAACCCAAGGAAGCCACAGCAGCAGTCATCAGCACTGGCCGGAGCCGATTTCGGGTACCAACCATAATAAGTTCCTTTAGATCCGTAATGATCCCTTCTTTTTTAATCCGATTAAACTCCGAGATCAATACAATGCCGTTCAAAACAGCAACACCAAATAGGGCTATGAAACCTACACCTGCTGAGATGCTAAAAGGCATCCCGCGAAGTGCGAGGGCAAAAACACCGCCAATTGCGGAAAGCGGAATAGCAGTATAGATAAGTGCGCCATCTTTTAATGAAGAGAAGGCGAAGTAAAGCATACCGAAGATCAGCAGCAGTGCAACAGGTACAGCTACACTCAAACGAGATTTGGCCTGCTGCAGGTTTTCAAATGTCCCCCCATAGGTCAAGGTGTAGCCGTCGTCCATCTGCAGCCTTGCAGCGACTTTCTGCTGCAGTTCTTCCACAATACTCTGAACATCGCGTCCTCGAACATTGAATCCAACGATGATACGACGACGGGCATTTTCTCGCTGTATCTGATTGGGCCCTTCTATTTCGTCAATCCGGGCAATCTGATTGAGCGGAATCTGTATTCCTTTGGGCGTGGTTATTTGTAAATTCCGTACGTCTTCAATATTACGGCGTCCTTCATGACCTACACGGACTACCAGATCGAAGCTTTTTTCGCCTTCATAGATCTTACCCGCGGCAGCGCCCGCAAAAGCCGCATTGACCGTACGGTTGATTGTGGCGATATCCAGTCCATATTTCGCAATCTCGTCGCGGTTATAGTCGATCACGATCTGGGGCATCCCCGTAACGGATTCAACATACCAGTCTGCTGTTCCCGTAACTGATTTGGCAATTTCCCCAAGTTTCTCCGCATAAGTCGCCAGCTTATCCAGGTCTTCACCATAGATCTTACAGACGACATCTTGCTTTGCGCCAGTCATCAGTTCGTTAAAGCGCATCTGTACCGGAAATTGAAAGCCTGTCGTGATGCCCGGCATGATCTCCTGTGCAGTTGCGGACATCTTACTGGCAAGTTCCGGAAAGGTTTTCGCGTTCTTCCATTCAGATTTAGGTTTAAGCACAATGATCATATCGCCACCTTCAATCGGCATGGGATCGGTCGGGATCTCCGCACTTCCGATACGGGAAACAATCTTTTCAACTTCGGGATAACGGTGCTTTAAAGCGGCCGAGACCCGATCTATAGCATTGATTGTCGTGGAGAGATTGGTGCCGACCAATAGCCTGGTTTCGACTGCAAAGTCGCCTTCTTCAAGTTGTGGAATAAATTCACCGCCCATTTTTGAAAAAACAAGGACTGAAACTGCAAAAAGGGCAATTGTTATGATCACAAGTATTTTCCTGACCGAAAGTGCTGCTGCAAGCGCTTTTTGATACACGCTTTCCAAACGTGCCATCACACGGTCGGAGAAATTGGGTTTATGATTGATTTTCTTGCTGACAACCAGGGAACTGATCATAGGAACATAAGTCAAGGACAGAATAAAAGCTCCCAGAATGGCGAAAGCAACAGTTTGCGCCATAGGTTTAAACATTTTGCCTTCAATTCCTGTAAGCGAAAGAATAGGGAGATAAACGATCAAGATAATAATCTGTCCAAAAACAGCGGCATTCATCATGCGGGATGCCGAAGAAGTTACTTCAACGTCCATTTCCTGCTGTGATAAGCTGTCTATCGTATGATACTTTTTGGAGAAATGAATATGATGCAGGATCGCCTCCACGATAATGACGGCTCCATCGACGATCAAACCAAAATCTAGGGCGCCTAAGCTCATTAGATTACCACTTACACCAAAAAGATTCATCATACTAATGGCAAAAAGCAGGGAGAGTGGAATGACAGAAGCAACAATCAATCCTGCCCTAAGGTTACCCAAAAAGAGAACGAGTACCAAGATAACGATGAGTGCACCCTCCAACAGGTTTTGTTCTACTGTTCCAATAGCATTATTGACCATTTTTGTACGATCGAGAAAGGGTTCGATCACAACACCTTTTGGAAGGGTTTTCTGAATCTCATCGATCTTATCCTTTACAATTTTGATGACGTCAGAAGAGTTACCACCTTTAAGCATCATAACGATACCACCACAGACTTCACCTTGTCCAGCCATAGTCAGGGCGCCATAACGGGTTGCCGAACCGAGCCTAACATCAGCGACATGACTGATCAGTACAGGGATACCCGCATTATCCCGGACGACGATTTTATTGATATCTTCAATGGATCTGGTCAAGCCTACGCTCCGAATATAGAGTACTGCCGGCCCCTTTTCAATGTAGGCGCCACCAGTATTTTGATTATTGCGTTCCAACGCCGAAAAAACATCGCTGATACTGATATTCATCGCTTTCAATTTGGATGGATTCACTGCAACCTCATATTGTTTCAGTTCACCACCGAATGTAGCAACATCCGCTACGCCCGGGGTGCCAAGCAATTGCCGACGGACTGTCCAGTCTTGGATCGTGCGTAGATCAGCTAGGCTGTATTTTTGCTCATAACCCTTTTGTGGTTTAAGGACATATTGATAGATTTCGCCAAGTCCTGTTGTCACCGGAGCCAAGGTAGGGGTATTGGCATTTTCGTTTATTTCAATTTGGGAAAGACGTTCGGTAACCTGTTGTCTCGCCCAGTAGACGTCTGTTCCATCTTCAAAGACAATCGTAATTAAGGATAGGCCGAATCGTGATATACTTCGGCTTTCTTTGATGTCGGGAATATTGCTGACGGCCAATTCTACCGGAAAAGTAATAAGGCGCTCCACATCTTCGGCACCAAGAGAAGGTGCTGTCGTGATCACCTGGACTTGATTATTGGTAATATCCGGTACGGCATCGATGGGCAATTTGGTCAATTGGTAGATGCCATAGCCGATCCATACCAATATAAAAACGCCAATTGCCAGTTTGTTTCGAACTGAAAACTGTATTATTTTATTAAGCATTTTAGTAAAATCTAATGTATAAAATAGTCGTATAAGCCCTGTTTTTTTGAACAAAACAAGACCTGCAACTTGAAAAAATCAGGCTGCTGAGTATACTGATTTGTTATACATTAGACTTGTGGCGGGCGGAATAACCCGGAGATATAAGATTGTGTGTAATTATCTGGTTTAGCTAAACCAAAGGCTTTTATGATGGCAACCGGGTGAGGTTTGGAAAAATAAATCTTGTGATTCGATACAAATACAAAGGAGAATGCAGTCAGGTCATATTTTTTGAAAGGCAATTTCATATCTTCCTGCTCATCATCGTCCGGAAGATCCTGTCCCCAGTAATGCATAGAAAGGAAATTCATGAACGATAGCGGTGGGCCTATTTCATTATGGATCGTAAAATGCTGATACAGCTTAGGCAACTTGGCAAGCTGGGATAGCATCGTTGATTCGCCGATCACTAAAAATAAAAATATGTAAAGAAATATTCTTTTCACGGCCGTAAAAATACATTAGTAAAATCACTTATACAAGAAAACGCTCAAATATAACCGCCGTTGGATGCTTCAAAATCAACTCTGGCGGTTAAAATTAGAATTAAATGTTACGTCGAGATGTCTTGTTAGAGAATTAGACTGCCATCGGTGACAGTGCCATCAATAGTGGTATCCATATCAGTATTAAACAGGGAACACTCGAGGAAAAGCTATGTGCGAATAGGGTTTCGGTCAAATGTACCCATCCCTCAAGATCCTATTTTTATTGAGCAGACTAAATCCTATCGCGTTAACTTTGTCCTTTCAGCGGGAATTCAAGTATTTCTGGTGAATATTAACAAGCCAATACGAGGCTTAATTATCCATGGATCGGTCAAGCCTTTAGATGAATCTGGAGGGAATAAATCATTTTATCTCGTATTCATTATTTTACTTTCAAACCGATTTGTATCAATTTGGTGTTGCTCAAAGTTTTGCATAACCAGTGTTTTTATCTTTTCAAATTGCTGAGGAGAAAGACCATCTTGCTGTTTTGCGACCATATAAAAATATGTCCCTTTGTATTTTTGAAGCATGGCGCGTACGGAGGCAAAATCCATATTATCGAGTACTTCTTGTTTCAGCACTCCCTCACGTGATACAGCGATAGAGGTGTTAAATTGGATCGGTCGAAAAGTCGAATCTATTGCTTGGCGGCCAAAATTGTTTGGTAGAGATTCCGTTGGGTTATAGATATTGAGATAGACCGGTATCGTTGTGCTGTCATCCCGACTGAACAAACCTTTATTCATCAGTGCATAAAATTTCAACGATGTATTTATGACGGCTAAATCGTAGTTTACACGATCGGGATGTTGTATATATTCCTCCAATAGTTTGTTGTCTTCGACATGGCGCAAACCGATTACATTGATTTCGGCGGCATACGGATCTTTGTCAATATTGGGGCTAAACTCGATTGTGGCTTTGGGATCATTCGTCAACAAGTATACAGGACCAAATTGTAACGCATACCCTGCCGCGACTTCGCGAGCTTTTAACAGATTGTCCTCGTAGGCGGTTTCCATATGCTGGATGCCATTGCGAAACTCCTGCGATTCACTGTTACGCTGCTGGCGAATAAAATCACCGCCACAGGTACGGAAAAGCATCACGATCGCAAACACAGCAGAAATTGGGATCGCGATATATTTGTAATCTCGATTTTTCGATTCTTGGAGCTGCGAAATCAGCTCATTTGTAGTATCTTTTGCTACACTTTCGGTCTGGTCATTCTTGTCCTCCGGATCTTTGCCTGCAAAAGTGCTTAACTGCTCATTGCGATTTCCAGTAGCATGATCTTCAAGATGACGCAACAAGTCGTCTCGAAATTCCTTAAAGATAATCGCTTCAGCGGCAGATTTTGGATGGTCTGGATTGAATAACCAAACCAGCATTTTCCCATTATTCAATTTGATTCGCATGGAAGGCGGAGGCGCCTGAAGTATTCCGTAAGGTGGTATACTGTGGATATCCTGATAGCGAACACGCCCATAACTTTGTGATGTAAAACCCTCTTCGTCCAACGTAATGCTGTCTATTGCTTTGGATTTTTTAACAAATCGCCATACACCAAATATCATAAAGGTAATCATCAATACAATACTGGGCCAGAAAATCCATTCGACATAATTCGTGAGCCAAACTATTAATAAAATCATGATTAAAGGTATTCCGATAAGAACGAGTAGTAAATACAGTAGTCCGCTATTATTCTGGTATTTGAAGGTATATGCTTTCATCTATTCCCGCTAATGTGAATCAATAGGATAAAGCTACGGTAAAAATTCATGCGGAAAAACCCATGATATCAGGGATTTGTACCTGTTCGCGATTCTTCTTTGACCGGATCAGTACTTCCACCAGGCTTTATACTAGCGGAGCCAGTACTATGCCTTGTTCGAGCTTGATTTCCATTGCTTCATAGTCTTAATTCTAGGTGGGATCAAGGCTTGTCTGACGTGTTCGCCTTTTGTTATTTTTAACTTTTTACTCATCTTTTTTATTTATTTAGCAGTACGATGATTTTTATCCTAATAAATATGTTAACTATAAAAATCAGTAAATTGTACAACCTGTCAATCTATTCATTGGCAGTGGGTAAACGTTTTTTTATAGCCTTGACAAGGCTAAATCAGACTAGATAGAAAAAATGTTCGAAAACAGTCATTCGTAATAGCTGTTTTCGAAAACATATCGATATAAGAAACTGAATAGCTACAAGATACACTTCTTTCAGCTAGAACTTTTCGAAAAAACTCAGGCTTAACGTTATTTTCGTACAGATGGAAAATTTGAATATCCAATGACTGTTTTTGACAATGATTTGGCGCTTTAATTGTACCAATAAACGAACTTTGATCCGTTATTTAATGATGTAAACTATGAACGAATCAGCACTAAAGAGCTATCTGGAGCGAATAGCTATCATGCAGAGCATGACAGTTGATCTGGAGACATTAAAAAAACTCACGCAATCGCATCCGAAACATATTACATTTGAAAATATAGCGACATTTAATGGTACGGTTCCGTCAATACAGATGGAAGCTATTTTTCGTAAACTGGTACAGGAAAAAAGAGGTGGCTATTGTTATGAACAGAATTCTTTATTCAAGGAAGTTTTACAAACCTTGGGGTTTAACATAAAAATGCACCTAGCAAGAGTCTTATGGAATAGTAAAGATGGTTCGGAAACGGCCAGAACACATATGTTGCTGACAACTGATCTAATGGGAGAGAAGTATCTGGTGGATGTTGGATTTGGTTCGATGACATTGACAGCGCCAATATTATTTCATGGGGAGCAGGAAACACCAAATGGTCGGTTTCGCCTGATCAGCATGGAGGATAATCTATACCGCTTAGATGTCTTTAAAAACGAATGGCTCCCCATTTACAAATTCTCGCTGGAAGAGGTTGCCGTATCCGATCTAGATATGGCAAATTGGTACGTGGCTACTGGTCCTAGTTCCATTTTCAATAAGTTTTTGATGATTACACGTGTCGATGAAAACGCACGCTATACGCTCTTCAATAAAGAATTGAATATACGTGATAATGAAGGTGGCAAAACAAGCCGTGAAATTACAAGTCAAGATGAGCTGCAATCTATTCTAGCAAACTACTTTAATCTGAAACTGCCAGCCTCCACAGTACAAAATATTTATACCAAGCTTGATGCTATACAAGATACCTTTCAAGTGACGCAATAGAATGGTTATGTAGAAGAAGGTTTGCCTGTATCAGAGCAAGGAACTACGAGATAAATGAATTATTGATTGGATTAAATGAAGATCTGATTGAGCCAATTAATTAAGGCAAAGAGCTGATGTGTTTATAAAATAGACGTAACTGTAGAGCATATATATACTAAAAAGCGTTATAGGCACTGTACATTTGAAGCTTGCAGAACAAAGAGATACAAGAAACTGTTTCCTATGAAATCTTGATGTTTTTTATAGCAGAGATCCGAAGTAACAAGAAAATGAAAAATATAAATTCAGCGGTCAAAATGTACCAAAAGACCTTGAACGAATTGAATATCCCATGTACTTATAAATTCCTAACGGGTTTTATGCTGGAAAAAAAAGGCTGATTTTATGCGCTTTTTCGAAGGGCAGTTTAGCGTAGGTATATTTTTCCAGGGTATCTTGACAGAGCATCAAAAACGATAACCGACAGACAATGCAGAACGAATACCAGCAAAAGGTCCTTTGGTTGTAATGGTCACGCCTTCGGCATTGACTTCTTTTTTGAGCTTTAGGACATCGATGTCAAAATCATCCAGCTGCTTTTGGACCTCATGTTGCTCATCTTCATTGAGCGGAGTTTTTCCATCAAATGTCCCCTTATTAAATCCATAATTAGGTCCTATGATACGCCAGTCCAGATAGATGTCATTGCCCAATCGCCATTGGCTTCCAATAGCAACACCTGCGGTAAAGGCATCTAAATCGCCTGAAATAGGTACTTCTTTTTGGTAACCGGACTGATCAACAGAGAGCTTGGTTGTAAGGCTATAGTTCGCATACTTAACGAAAGGCGCAATATAGAATCCTCTAAATTGATCGTTGTGTCCAAGGTAGAAGCGGACTTCAGGCGTAAAGGAAAAAGCTCCGAATTTCGCCGCACCAAGAATATCATATTCATCATCAACAGCTGTATCCCAAAGCGATCTGAATGGAAGTCCAGATTTTGGACGTAAACTCAATGTTCCATTTAGTGATATCCTATCTTGAATAGGCCGTTCGTACTCGAGCGCGATATTACCAACCGATAGCGGCAAAAGATTCAATTTTACCAGATTGGATTTGTCTTGTGCTTTTAACCCCGAAATACTAAATATCCCAACAACAAGCACAGACAGGTAGCGATGTTTCATCGTTTTATGTCCTAAATATTCACACCAAATATATTGGAATATCCAGTGATATCCAATGATATTGTACAATTTGTGAAATTCTTTTCTATCCATGAATTTTTTATTTACAAGGATTTATTTTTATCCATTAAGGAACGTTAGCTATCCAAATTTCGTTTTAACAATTAGTATTATGTATGTTTTACGAAGCTTAAAAATACGAAGATAGCCCTATACGATCTGTAGAGATTAGGCGTAAAAATCGGGTTGAGATAAGTTTATTCTGGTAACTTTATTCGTTGAATATAATGCAATGGAATTTTAGTTTCTACCAATAGATCTGTTAATAGCGATGTGTTTAAAGGTAAAATTTCTTGTAATGCAGTCTCTTTCATTACTGATTTTTCAGTCAGGCAAACTTCCGGAACAGGAATAGTTTATAAAAAATCGAAACTTTGACAATTGTGCCCGCACCATTTTTTGTATATTGCATAGACCTCATATTCCCAAAAAATTTGCAGGTATTTATAAGTAAATATTATCACAAACATAGATCTTAGGAATGGAATTAAAAATCAGACAAGCAGAGGAACATGAAATCGATATATTACTTGAATTTGAACAAGGGATAGTTATAGCCGAGCGTCCTTTTGATGGTACGTTAAAAGAAGGAGAAATCCATTACTATGATCTATTGGAATTAATAAAATCAACTGAGGCCGAAGTTGTTCTCGCCTGTGCGGATGATCAAATCGTTGGATCGGGATACGCCAAAATAGTCGTCGCCAAACCTTATCAGAAATATGCAAAATATGTCCATCTGGGATTTATGTATGTAAGGCCAGATTATCGTGGACGTGGCATCAACAAAATGATCTTAGAAGCGTTAACAAACTGGGCAAGAGAAAAAAAAATCACCGAAATGAGACTGCAAGTTTATGATCAGAATGAAAGTGCGAAAAAAGCATATCTCAAAGCGGGGTTTCAACCTAATCTACTGGAAATGCGGATAGAAATTGATCAATAATAGCCTAACACTATACCTTGGAAGAAAATCGCTTATTTCTAAAGCTTACAGGACTGAGGCCTGTATGTCTTTTAAAATACCTACAAAATAAACTGCTGTCTCCAAAAGCTAGGTTAGCACTGATCGCTTTGATGGATAGATCTGATGACCGAAGCATAGTTTTGGCATGCATAATAGCCACATAGTCTATCCACTGCGAAATGGATTTCCCGGTTTCACTCTTCAGTACAGTGGTTAGGTACTGTGGGGTCAGATGCAACTTGTCCGCATAAAATTTTACGTCACGCTGCTGGTCTACATATTTCGATAATAGCATATAAAAATCGTCAATAATCTTGTGCCTGCGGCTTTTAGGTGCATTATCCAATTTTATTAAGCTAGAATAGGCTTCTGAAAGTAACGTAATCAAGGTAAAAATAAGGTATTGTAAAAGTTCTCTTTTTCGGGGGCTTTTTTGCCGAACAAAGAACTGCTGGAGCAGGAGCACCAATTCTTTTTGCAGCAATTGATCATTCTTTCCAAACCGAAGCACAGGCTGCCAGCGAATCTGATCGTTGGAAATAAATTCCCGAAGTATAGGAAAACTACTTAGAAAATCAAGTGACAGGGCGATCGATATAATCTCCAGATCATCGGATACTTTTTGGGGATCTATAACCAACTGCGGTAACACGACCGCAACGGAACCTGCGTCAAAACTATATTCCTTAAAATTGATTTGGACTGACATACTGCCCGAAAAGCAGTAGGAAATCAATAAACCATCAAATTGATGCCTAAATTCGGTATAGTGATCCTCAAGTTTGTGCACATTCTCCATAATAGCAATGCCATCCACAACAAAGCGCTGTGTCATACCGTGCATTTTGTCTATTGATTTGATCGTAAGAAAATGTATTGCTGTCATCATTCAAAGATACAAAAATGAAAATTTGCAAATTTCCGATAGTGCTTAAAAACATATAAAATACTCTCTTTTGAAAATAAGGTTATACAGAATATTACAAAATGCACATAAATACAGAGCAGATGATCACGAAAAATTAGTTGATCACTGTAAATTTGCAAAACCTCAAAGTAGATCATTAACCTTAAAAGTAAATTGAGGATCGGGGTAGGAGTAATCACAAATAGAAATTAACAATGAAAGATATAATCGTAGAATTTGAAGGTATAATCATGGATTTTCCCGAGCAACTGGCAGCAATAGAAAGTGAACTCTTGTGTACAAAAATAAATCCTGACAAATGGAGCAAAAAAGAAATCCTTGGGCACCTAATTGACAGTGCAATCATTAATTATTCGCGGTGTATCCGGGCGCAATCTGAGGAAAATCCACAAATTTTTTACGATCAAAATGAATACTGCAAATCTGCGTTTTACGCAGATTCGGAAACGCTGCAGCTCCGCGATCTATGGACTTCCTTGAATCAACAATTATTGTTTTTGTTTAAACAGATCCTAAAGAAAGATTTAGGGTACAGACGCTGCAATGACAACAGTCTAGAATTCCTGATACATGATTATGTAGCGCACCTGAATCACCACAGAAAGCAGATTTTAAAATAAAGTCGATAATTTTAAGGTAGCTCTATTTTTTGCCGGTAGTCTAGTCTTCACTAGCTAGGCTATTTTTTTTTGCATTTAAAATGCTACAGTGCCCGGAAAATTATGGCAATTATCATCACCAATGCTCTTGGATCCTTAGGTACCATGACTTTGTGGTTAATGGCTTTTAATTGATGTTTTTAGTCAGACTATGCAGGATATAACATTTCGTGGTTCCTTACTTTTTCGAAATAAGTTCTAAAGCTTTTTCCAAAAAAGGATCACGTTTTTGCACAACATCATCCAATGTATAATCTACTTCATAATCTGGCGTAATACCCTTGAGATGATGTTCTGTACCATCAGAATTCATCACTTTAATACCGGAAAAAGTTACCATAATTCCACCGGGCAAAAAGAGTGTATTAATATTTCCATTTGCTCCCGATGTATGTTTTCCTATCAACGTGCCTAATTTCCAATATTTCACGACGTCCAAAACGGTCTCTGGTGCACTTTGTGTTGACTCAGCGATCAGAAAGTAGAACTTCGCTTTCGGATTTCGATTCACTGGAATTAGTTTCTGGGGCCCAGAAACTAATTTCTTATTCGTCGGCGAAAGGATATGGTAGCCCAGCAAATTTCGCTGAACAACAGTATCCCGGATCAATCTGTTCAACAGTTGTTTGCGCTCACTATCTTGTGAAATATAGCCCCGCAATTCAAATACAATATGTTTGCTTGGATCATCAATATATTTTAATAAAGTATCTGTCAGCGGGCTTTCGGAGAGATTAAAATAATAGGTACTGTCATTCAACATCCTGTTGTCTCTACGCTCTAAGAATGAAGTATACAAGTGTTTTTGCGGATGTTCAAAATTGCGTATTGTTCGTACTTTCTTTTTTGTTTTGGTATATACATCCAGAAAATCGAGCCGGGCCTCTGAATTCAAATTTCCATACAACAAACCAAAGACACCGGCGTTGTTAATAACATTCGCTTCAGAGCCACTTGCAAAATATTGCTGTTTTTTCCACTTTTCTTTAATTGTTATCCCATCTATTGCAAGCAATTTGTCACCGACATTCAATTGACCCTGTAAAACTTGGTCATGCAGCTTTTTAACATAAAACCCGTCTTTGAGATGAATCAAAGTAATCGGGGCAGAGAAATTGTACTTATTATGTTGCAGGTTATTAATATAAAAAATATGAGCATCTTTGTATGTATGTAGCATTCTGCGTAGAGCCATATCGTAATCGTCAAGATTTTTACCATTAATCACCTCAGTAAGAGTTTGTCTCAAAAACGTTACTTCGGATTTCTCATCAAATGGATTGTAAACAAAGGATAACCTAAACACATTCCAAATGAGCATAACATTGGCAAGCCTTAGATTTAGGTCACTTTGAACATCGGTGTTAAAAAACACGTTTCTCGGTAAACCCTTGTTATACTGGTATGTCGCATTCGTTACATGAGTACGTGGATAGGTGTACATTTTATCCGCATACACTGCCAACGGAAATCTAGTTAGGATATTCTTGGTTAGTTGCTGCGTTAGCGTGTCGCCAATAGCATTAACCTCATCAAATAGTTTTTGGTCATTTTCAATGATCCGCCATTCAACTGTCGGAGCAGATGCAGCAACATCCAGTACTGTAAGCTCTTTAATACTGTATTTTGTTCCGTCAACAGTAATATGGCCATCATGTGCTAAACTAAAGGTTCCGGGCATATCTGGAAGGCCTATTTTAATGACGAAAAAACCTGCATCGTCCGGTATACTATCCCGATAGCTGTATACGGAATCAACAGTCAACAAATGCATGTCACGGATATATTTATTATTACGATAAAGCTTAATGTGTTTATCCTTTGGGGAGCTATAATTAAGTTTTAAGTCAAACGGTTTACCCGCTTTTCCTTTTGGCACTCTAATGCTGAGAAAATCAAAATAACTCAGGTTGTCATCCGCCATTGTTGAACGTCGATTTGTCCGAATACTCTGAAATGATCTGGTCTGTCCTGAATAAAGCTGCAAACCTTTGTGTTGCCAAGATACGATAAGCTCCTTCGGCTCGGGTTTTGGTGCAGTGCACAGTTTTTGGTTTTTATAGATAATCTCCAATGAGGGTTCAATAGGTTTAAAATATCGAATCAGAGAGTCTGCAAATTCTCTTTCATTTCGAACATTTCGCGACATTCGGACACCATTCCACATGATATTTTCCCATCCTGCCCGAAAAGCCATACTATCGGCAACATCGGTCGGAGAAAAATATCTTATGTTACCAGCTAATTGAGCAAAGGCAACGAGACGATCTAATTCGGTTTGCTTCACTTGTGCTTTTAATGGTAGGATAAAAAACAAGCAACAAAGCAAAGTAAATATTAACAGTTTGAAAGATATTCTTCTTATCATGTTTATAATCGAAATCGGTCTATAATATTTCTATAAATGAAAATCGGTAATATTGACGAATAGAAAAAATCTGCATGTCACTTTTAATGATATTTAACACTTGAGTCAGTTAATATCATGGATATAACCTGAAGGTTCATGTTAATGGGATTTACCGGATTATCTTTATAACTGATATGCGATCTTATTGAAATACAAATTATTTAGAAATAAAGAATATGTTATCGATAGTTCATCTTATGCGTGTCATTGTTCTTTTGTGGTTTAAAGAATAAATATACGATACATAAGCCGATAATCATTGAAACTATATATCCTATAAGAGCTATTGGCTCCGCCTGTCGTTCAGTTCCTTTGTGGACTGTTTCGATAAAAAAACCAGTATTGCCCTTGAAGCCAAATAACCAATGTGTTAAATTCCAGGCAAAATGAAGTCCAGTAGATAGTGCGATGTTGCCTGTTCTCAAAGTGGCAAAGCCAAACAAAATTGCTCCTAATCCCGAGCCTATAAGTGCATTTACGACAGAATACCCACCGAACAGATGTTCAACAATAAAAATTGCTGTAACAACAATCATGGCAGTTACAGCCCCCATATTTACCTTTAGTTTCCAAAGCATATATGTTCTAAAGACTAGTTCTTCACGACAAGCGACAAAAAGAAATAAAGGAATATTTACAGCAAGGATGGCCGGATCAAATAACTGTGAAGGGACGAAAGAGACATCGCTAAAATTGTTTACAATGATGACCATAATCAGCACCATCATCATACCAAGTCCAAATCCTGAAACAAAACGCAAAAAACTTTTTTTATCATAACACAATCCATTTTTTGAGAGTGAGCTTTTATCATTCCGGACAAACCAATAGACCAAAATAAATGTAAATATGGTCGCTAGGATCAAAGAAAATAGATCTGGTAGGATACTTTGCTTCGCAATAACAGAGGAACCAATAAATACAACCAATGTGAGTAGATAGAAAGCAAATACTTTCAGACAGTCAAATACCTTCTTCATTTTAAACAATATAATCCACACAAAATTAACGCATTAACTACTAAAAATAATAAAAATCCATCAGCATTCGCATACTAATTTTAAGGATATGTGCCTTTCATTGTGGTGAAAGCCGAAATGGAGAAATCAGTCGACGAAATAAACATTGAAGCTGTTACTTGCATTGGCTATGATTAGGGAATAGCGCAATATAGACAGACTAGTCTGTTTATGTTATTATTATTTTATATTTTTGTTGCATACAATTTTAGAAAAATGGATAATCCAAAAGCAAGAATATTGAACACAGCCTTTCTACTGTTTCATCAGCAGGGATACAATAGTACAGGAATAAATCAGATTATACAGGACGCCAAAGTTGCCAAGGCAAGCTTTTATCAGCATTTTAAATCGAAGGATGATCTTTGTATCGCTTTTTTGACGGCCCGACACGACTTTTGGTTTTCGGAACTTCGAAATTACACTCAAAATGCTGTAAGCCCAAAAGAATTTATGGCGACTACATTTGATTTTATAGTTTACATGAATGAAATGGAAGATTTTAGAGGATGTAGTTTCTTAAATATTCTATCGGAGCTATCAAAAGATCAAGGGGCAATTCTCGCTGTCATACAGTCTCACAAAGAAGACTTGAGAGAATTTTTCAAAAATAGACTAGGAGTGGAGTTGTTGGCTACACATATGTACCTGTTATTTGAAAGTGCTCTTATTGAAAGTCAGCTTTTCAGATCAAATGAACTGGTACAAAAATCGAAGGAAATCGCAAATCATATCATTTAAAATTATGGAACAAAAACACCCCTTGCCACCCTTTACATTGGAAACGGCAAAAAAGAAAATTCAAATGGCCGAAGATGCATGGAACTCGCAGCATCCGGAAAAAGTATCGATGGCTTATACCATTGACAGTGAATGGCGTAATCGGCATTTGTTTATCAATGGCAGGGAAGAGATTGTCTCGTTTCTTACAAAAAAATGGGAAAACGAACTGGACTATAAACTGAAAAAGGAATATTGGTCTCATACCGACAATAGAATCGCTGTGCGGTTCGAATATGAATACAGAAATAAAGGGGGAAAATGGTTTAGGGCTTATGGCAATGAAAATTGGGAATTTGATGAAAATGGTCTAATGAAAAAAAGGTATGCAAGTATAAATGATTTAGAAATAAACGAGGCGGATAGGTATTTGTAACATTGTTTTTGTATTTTGACAGTGATACCTACACTCGGAATCGTCTATATTGATACAGAATAAAAAAAGCCCAATATGTTTATTATCGGGCTTTTTTATCTGTTCATACAATGTATCTTTTATTTGCACTAATCAAGATCTTCCATGATGGCATCCGGCGCATTTGATTTCACAGATTCGATACCATTTTCCATTCCACTTGCACTTTCGTACATCTCACTTGTTCCGATAACCTGGCCATTGGTAGCCTTGAGATTGAAATAATACTTTCCATTTGTTGATGTCTTTCTTTCGAATTTATCATTGTCCTGGGCATTTCGTTTTACCGAGTCAATCCCATTTAGACAGTTCGCTCTCGTTTTATAACCTTCGCTGTTCAGGATAACCTGGCCATTTACTGCCTTTAAATTAAACTGAAACTCGCCATCTTTTCTTGTTTTTACTACAAATTTTCCCATTTTTTCTTATTATAATTTTTATGTGATAAATACAATTTAATGTATTACTAAAGATAACGGTTAAAATTGCTTTTATTGTGAAACAATGATTAAATAATTCGCCTAAAGATCTTAAGAGATTGAAATAGTAGCCAGAAATTTACATCACGCAAACCGACATTTGAATATTTTCGATATCAAAAACTGTTTGAGCCATATAACAAAGAATTAAAAGTGAAGTCCATTTTTCCTTGAAAAATTATCTAAAGTGATGAAATACCTTTGATTTGTCCAGTTTTCTCTAGTATATGTGTATGATAATGCCACGATTTCCATCCTAATTTTGTACTGTAAATATGAACAATATGTCAACTATAGAAACTAAAACACAAGACACAGGGGGGATTCAACTCTTACAATTTTATGCAGACTGGTGCCAGCCGTGCAACATGATGATGCCTATCATAGAATCAATCAAACAAAAAGGAACCGATTGGCTAACTGTTAAGCAAATTGATGTAGATCGAGCATCCGAATTGTCCAATCAACTCCATATCAGATCAATACCTACTTTTGTTGTCCTGAGAAACGATCAAGAAATTTGGCGTTATACGGGTATGCTAGCAGAACATTCTTTTATTGAAATCTTGGAATCTCTAAGAGAAAACAGCTACTGAAAGAATTGCATTAAAGCTTTCTAGAAGAAATTAAAAAAAACAAATATTATACACATGAATGAATCGAAGATTTTCAAAGAAACAAAAAAAAACATATTACTTCAATTTTCTGCAACATGGTGTGGCCCCTGCAGAATACTAGCACCAACTATCGACCAGATAGAGCAAAAAACAAATCAGTATATGGATGTAAAACGTATAGATGTCGATCAGGATCAGGAAGTCGCTATAACCTATATGGTTAGAGGCGTACCAACATTAATTCTTTTGGATAAAGATGGTAATGTGTTTTGGCGTCATACGGGTTTAATTTCAGAAAATGATCTTTTAGCAAAAATTGAGTCCATGCGGTAATATCGGATGAGGAGATAATATGATTTAGTAATTACATGTAATCAGCGTTTATGAAAACTACAAAATGCCTTATAATAGGTTCCGGGCCTGCGGGATATACAGCAGCTATCTATGCCTCACGTGCTGGATTAAGCCCCATACTCTATACTGGAATTCAAGTCGGTGGACAATTAACAGAAACAACTGATGTTGATAATTTCCCGGGCTATCCTAAGGGCATTCAAGGCCCATCGTTAATGGAGGATTTAAGAAAACAGGCTGAGCGATTTGGCACAGAAATTATAAATGAAGAAATCGTTCAGGTCGATTTAAACGATCGTCCATTCATGTTAAAGGCAGGGAGCGGGACTCAAGTTTCGGCTGATACCGTTATCATTGCCACAGGGGCCTCGGCGAAATGGTTAGGTTTACCAAATGAAGCAAAATATAATGGGCGCGGAGTATCGGCATGTGCTACCTGCGACGGATTTTTTCACAAAGGAAAAGAGGTGATCGTTGTTGGTGGCGGTGATACAGCTTTAGAAGAGGCAATGTTTTTATCAAATATCGTCCAAAAGGTATATCTAGTTGTTCGAAAAGAAAAGTTTGGGGCATCCCGGATTATGCAGGACCGTATAAAGGGCAAAGATAATATAACTGTGTTGTTCAATACAGAACTGATAGATGTGATTGGTAACGACCAGGGGGTCAATGCAGGTAAATTATATGACAACAACATGAATATAAGCTCTATTCTGAATGTTGCTGGGATTTTTATAGCAATTGGCCATACACCAAACACTGATCTTTTTAAAAATGACATTACTTTGGATGAAAGAGGTTATATAAGAACAGTTCCTGGCACCACCAAAACGAATGTTCCCGGCGTGTTTGCTTGTGGTGATGTCCAAGACAATGAATACCGTCAGGCAATTACCGCAGCCGGTTCGGGATGTATGGCCGCAATAGATTCAGAACGTTATCTGTCATCGAGAATTCAGAAAAATGGTATTATCTGCCTAGAACCAGCACTAGAGCTTTCTATGAGTGTAACAAAAAATGGTGCTAGCTGCGTTACTGATACTACGCTTTTTACGTAATACTGATTGAAAAAAAACGATGAAGCGAAGAGCATTTATTTCTAAAACTAGTCTATTGGTGTCTATGGCTTTTCTTCCGGGCACAATTATGTCATTTCCCAAACTGAATCAAGTGAATTTTGACGAAGTTTTTGATGTTATCATCGTTGGAGGAAGTTACTCTGGTCTATCTGCTGCAATGGCGCTAGGGAGATCATTGCGAAAAGTCCTCATCATTGACAATAGTTTGCCATGTAATAGATACAGCTCCCAGTCCCACAACTTTATCACGCGGGATGGCGAACCTCCCAATGAAATAGCAAATAGGGCAAAAACACAAGTCCTGAAATATGACACAGTTCAATTTCATACCGATAAAGTGATTGAAGTACAACAAAAGTCAATTTATTTACGGTTAGAACAGAAAATGGGCACATGTTTTTATTTACTTATTGTTGATGGAAATCAAAAGACGAATATTCCTGGCATATATGCTTGTGGTGACAACTCGGCTTTTCGATCTGTTGCGGTAGCTGTATCAACAGGAAACCAAGCGGGAGCTGCCATTAATTCAGCATTATGTATTGAGCAATTTAATTTATAATTATAGATATGAACATACTATTTCAACTTATTATTTATTCCGTATTCATAGGTGTAGGAGCCACTTTGTTTATGGATATTCACGCGATTTTAATCAAACGTATTTTTAATATCCCATCGTTAGATCTCGCTATTGTCGGTCGCTGGATTGGGCATTTTAGAAAAGGTATTTTTTCACATAATAATATTATACAGGCACAAAAAGTTAACGGAGAGCTCGCATTGGGCTGGTTTGCACACTATGCGATTGGTATTACATTCGCTTTTTTGTTGCTATTGATCTGTGGGATCGAATGGGTTTGCAAGCCAACATTCTGGATTTGTATAACCCTTGGCGTGGCAACAACTGCCGCTCCCTGGTTTATGATGCAACCTGCTTTCGGTTTTGGTATTGCTGCTTCTAAAACCCCGAATCCGACAATAGCAAGATTACGGAGTCTACAAGCCCATGCTATTTATGGGTTTGGACTATATCTCGCTGCAGTTTTATTGAGCAATATAATCAAATGATGATCGTATTTCTTTTTGGACCTATATTCTTGTGATACAATCTTGTTATTTCTTAGATACTTATTACAAGATGAATACCTATAATGTAAAAGAGCATTTTTTTTACAGTCGCTCTTTATTTCATATACTATGGAATAAAGAGCATTCGAAAATTTCCGAAGAATATTACACTTTGTTTCCAGTAACGGCACTAAATTTATTACCGAGTTTGTCTTTATAAAATTCGCCATCCTTCTTAAAACTTTTTACATCCACACCCCGAAGCATTTGTTTTTGGTAGTAGGCATTTTTTGCATCTTTTCCAAAGTCATCACCAATGGGTATAAAGGTTTTTACGTCAGCAGCTGGAATTATTTCCTGGTTGTAATATATATTGTGTTTATCCTTTGAATAGTAATTGCTTATCTCCACTCCATACTTTTGATCTACCGGGAATAACTGAAAGGAGTGGGCATCAACATTATTATATTTAAAAATTTTCCCTCGAACTAGTATGCTTTTATCGTTTACAATAAGAATATCTTGATCAAGGATCCGAAGTGCACGTATAATATCAAAGGACTGTGCTAATGCATGTGAATCTTTCTGAAAAGGGGGATAATAGATTGTACTCCCAATTCTAATATAGTATGCGTTAATGGCTTCAACATTTCCTGGATTGGTAGAAATTGACCGAAAATCTCCAATATTGGGCGAAACATAAACAGAATCTTTATCTTTCAGAAAATAGTTGTTAACGAATGTGAACGTTTGCCGATCGGCATGTACCATATCATCTGCATAGAAGTAATGGTCCTTATCCCGGGCCCAGTTCACATGACTATCTACAAGTTCATATGTCTTGGGATCTGCTCCTTTAATAATATTAAAACCTAAAACTTGGTCAATAGCATATACATGAAAACGGTCTTTAGGTACCTGATTTTCTACATAGAAGGAATTCCTATCGACCAGCTTTTGCTTCATATTACGATAATATACTGCTCCTTTGTCCTTGGCGATGTCTTCCGCTAAAACCTCAAACGATTCCGGGTCTGCTTCCATAGGTAATACTCCTAAACTAAACCAATTGCCATTCTGACAATAAGCTATTTGTCCTTTGGAATCGATAAAGTACGAGCCCGATTTTTGTTCATCAGCCAGTTTGCCAATATCCCGGCAAGAGGAAAAAAAAATAATTAAAACACAAGTTAAAAGAAGAATATATGTTTTCATTTGTCTATTGTTTACGAACGAACAGCATAACTAATATATGTATTATCCACTACTTGTCCACCTCTTATTTTAATTAACAACAAAATAGATCGTGAGAGCAGTATAGGTTTCTAGGATTGAACCAAATGAATTTAGCGTTAAGCTCTTATTGAATAATGTGTTTTGGAAGTGCTAAAAACAAAAATGCCGCGAATAGCGATTATTCGTGGCATTTGTATCATTTGGCGGATAGGGAGGGATTCGAACTTTTATAGTTTTATAGCCCTTATAGAATCGTTTTCAATGGTTGTAAAACTATCTGCCACGATTCTGCCAAAATTTTATGAAACGTTTCTATTTCGGTCTCTTTCAGTTCGTAAAGCTGATCGAGAGAGAATAGATATTTTCAAAAACACATTAAACCTTTTTGTCAAGAATTTTTTAACTATTACCGAGAAGCTGCACATATATTATAGTACAAACTCAAAAAAGTAATCTCGTTTGATGACTTTAAAGAACAACATTATCATTTATCAAATATATTAATTTATTTACATATAGCTGGCAGTAAATAATTTATGATATTTAAAAAAAACAATAGGGGAAGGTAAGATATAGAGAGGTCGAAATATTCATGATCGGTTCTGCAAAAAATATTTCTATTCCATCCATATCGTATTGAGCTCCATATTCACGCCACAATTTTTCTCATCAAATTATTTTTGGATTCGGGACTAACAGCTGCCATGTGCAATATAGCAAAAAGATCTGCTGAGTTTCTTAAGTCAAAGGTGGGGCAGGAAAATTCCATTTAAATGGTTTTCTCGATAACGCTTAATGTTTTAAAACGCACGGATCTGAAAAGAAACCCCGCGGATTGTAAATATAATAGCTCTATCATTTTTATTTTATATATACTTGAATGAAAAATTTTTTATCGAAATTTATGAGAAACATTTTTGGGATGCAGTATTAGGAACCAAAAGATTAGAAATCAAGGATCAGGTCAAAGAAAGCACTGTAATACCAAGCCACTCCCTTTAATTGGGAATAAAAAACACAACGATGAAAACAGAACCATTGATGAATGCTTAGGAAACAAAAAGAGCGTAATCAGAAAACATGGAGTTCAGGATCAAAAAGCGGGAATTCGTTTGGATTTCTTGCTGAAGCTTCTTAATAATAACGATGCGCCGACTATTCGGATCGGCGTTATAAACGAGAAATGAAAAAATGTTAAGGAAACTATTTCAAAATAAGAAAACACCTGCAGAGCAATACTTAAATCATTTGAATAGTGTATTTAAGAAAACACCACTTTTGTTTAAAGAAGAAAGTTTAGATGAAGCTCTTCCGGGTGTCGCAACGATTGTATATGAGAATACACCCGAAAAGGGCATGATTACATCATTTACATATGGTCTTTCCTTGGGACATCATCCCGATTGGCGAAACGGAAGGCCTGAACTTACATTAACAGTAAGATCAGACGATTTTGCCTGGGGGAGAGTATCGGGTTACTTAGCAAACTGGCTACGAAATAAATGCCCTTTTTCCTATGGAAATCCTATCAATTTTGGGGAAAAGATTGCTAACGATTCCGAAATGGACGGCTTTTTAGTATTTGCGCCCTCCATTTTTAGAGACAAAAGTAACTATGAAAATATCGATATTGGAGCCGGCTATAATATCTATATTAAAGGTATTTACCCTATATATACAACGGAGATTGATGTTATTTCCACACTTGGATTTGAGAAATTTTGGAAACATCCTAAATTTGATCTTTATAACATTCATAGAGAGCGAATTTCCGTATAACCTGTTCTGTCATATTCATATGAGGTTGCAGTACTCTGATTTTCCTCATAGAGCGAGCGATGCTTTATATGGAGTACAAATTGCATGTTTAGAATGATGTCGAACAAAGCTCAAAACATACCTATACAATGAAGGATGAATTATTGCGTCAGATTGGGGCGCCAATGATGTTTTAGCTCCGAAAACCCACAATCTAAAAATAGACACATGACTTTAACCAAGATAGAAATTATTCTCAACTTTTCAAGATTGATGATTATCTAAATTTGAAAATGCTTTAAGCAATTCTACAGTACTTCGATACCCTGGATGATAGGAAGGTGTATATTTTACATAGCCATATTTCTGTAGATCTTTGAAATATTTGTGATATGTAGGGGCAGTATTAATATGAGACATGGTCATAAGTTTACTTCTACTTACGCGAATGAGTTTGGTTTCATTCTGGCGAAAAGCCAAGCGGGTTATAGCGAGAAGTAAGCTTATATGCCAAACATTCAACCTAGTATCATTACAAATGTTGTCAAGATACATTAAACCTTTTCTAGACGCATCAATTTTCATCTTCAAATAATTTTTGTAGATCCGACCTATTGTAATAATAAGAACCCATAATCTTTTTGTGACGGATTTGTCCTGTGATTCTCAAATTCTGTAATGTTGCAGGGGAGATATCCATCATTTGTCTGATCGCCTTGCTTCGCAGCCAGTCAAAGCCATTATATAGAGTATCTCTATTTTCAAGAAGCTGTGCGATATCTTCAATTATTTTTATCCTATCAGCAATGATATCACCCACAGTTAACAAGATCCTCCAAAACAGCCGCAAGTGCGGCAAATTCATCAATATTCAGGGTTTCCGGGCGGCGATCTCCAGAAATCCCCGTGTTTCTCAAAACAGCGGCCACAGTATCCAGGGGCTTGGATTTTATTATAACAGAAGAAACAAAGGCAGATAAAGTATTCCGAATGGTTTTGCGCCGGGAGGAAAAGAGAGCACGTACAAGAGAGAAAAAAAGTCCAGGAAGGATTTTTCTATCCTCTAATAGATCCATCCT
>JAITLV010000320.1 GCA_031277685.1 Sphingobacterium sp.
TCGATGTCCCATCGACCAATCAACTCTTTGCCTTCTACGTCTTGTTGATAATGGATGAATTCTCCGATTGAATGTTTAGCAAAGGTTACTTGCGGTAATGCACAAGAGGCCAAAATTCCCAAAAGAAATGCCGCTTTTCTGTTCATATTATTTATGTTTATATTCTAATTGACAATAATTTCAAGCAATTTAACTGTTTAACAGCGGGTTTACAAGGATATAATGTTAAAAAACATAAAGAAAGCCAGAAACAAAAGACTTCGAACAAGCTTTATACATTCTTTAAGAAACCGCTCACATCGTTCGTCGTAACGATAAGCTTCATCCCAACCGACCATGGACCAACCCTGATATCGCGTATCTTTTACAGTTTGCGCAAATTCATCGAATAGCGATTTTTCTTCTTCGGTATTACGAGGAAAGATATCGTTTGGAAATTGCCATAAACTAGCGCACAGACTGAACAAATGTTTTAGATTGTATTGGTATGGCGTATAGTCATAAAAATATTCTAGTAGCCCCAAACATGCTTGTTCAATAGCTTGATTATAAAGAAGCACTTTAATTTCAACCTCTTCGGATTGATCTATCGCTTTACCTCCATTGTAGAAGCCACTTGCGTTATTTTCTCTTTGGTACCATTTTGTCGTCGCCTCTTTCATTTCGTCTTGAGTACGCTCTCCATTGTGTTCATGAAATTCCCACTTCAATAAATTGATCTCCATACCATGAAGCGGATCCACATATTGCAAAGACCGATGAAAGAATGGATTATTTTTGTCCAACTGTTTCTGTATTTGATCTCGAGTGAAAGAAAGTAATAAAACGGAAACTTCCAATTCTTTATTTATCGATGCTTGAATATTACCTATTGTCTCACGAATATCACTTTCGCTAACAATTAACAAATCGAAGTAGTAATCATAAATATCAGTATTTGAAGGTTTATTAATACCATTGATGACAAATGATCTAGTTCGCTGACCAAATAGATAGATGCCTTGAATGTCAATTGTATTCTTCAAACGAGTAATAATCAATTCCAACTTCTTATCAGCAGCGCTTTTGTAGGCATCATATTCAGGCATCATAGTATCGTCATTAGAAATGCTTCGTAGCGACTTTTCTTGACTTTCGACACGATCTTCTAATTTCTCTTTCGGATTATCGACCTCAAAAGGGTAGTTTTTAAAATTCGTCACGGAATCCTCAAACATCGTGTCTGTGATCTGCATGAAGTTTTCCATCCGTTCTTCCAGCTTCAGTAGAATATTAGGATCCAAGTCAAAATCATCTTCATAGCGTGCCGCCCGATATACCCCCTCTAAAAATTGGAGCATAATTTCATCTTCTGGCATGCCTTCTTTAAATATAGTGGCTAGTGACGGCGCTATTCTAACAAGATAACGATGATGAGACCTGATGGAGTGCGTTGCGCGCTCCTTTCCCATGACCATAATCTCCATGCATCTATACCGCAACTCAAATACCTGATGCAACATAAATCCTGCGTGTGAAAGCGATCCTCGCTCTTTGAAATAATAGTAGCCCTCTTTAAACTCATTAATTTTATGATTTTCACGCGCAAACAATTCGTTAGCCGACTCCAGCGTATTTTCGTGGGAATGCCCTTCAGGGTATAGGTCGAATCTTGACGATGGATTTTGATAAATAAGTTTGTCTGGGTGACAGGTCATGTGTAAATATAAGTTCCCATCAATAAGCTTACTTTTTACCTGAAACGCTATCAAAGTGACATGATGAAACTTCGGGAAATCCTTCAAGGACATTCTAATCTGTGGATCTAGTTCGCCGACAGATTTATGCTCCTTGTTAGATAATAGAATAACCAACTCGTAGAAAGGAACATCAACCGCATAGTAAGTGTTGAGGAATATCCGATCGATATTGTATTTGCTCGCTAGAATCAGAATGATGCTATTTAAATCAGTCTGACCATTTTTATTTGTAATTCCCATAACTTATAAAGTTTCGGTTTCATTTTCAACTTTTAGTAATTCTGTCTGCTTGTCATGATCGAATATTGGCGGATTGCATATACCTTCCTTCTTGGTTCTACGTTTTCGCAGATCCAAAACGATGAGGGTTAGCACATCCAAAACTTTCAGTAGCCGTTCTCTTGTGATAATTTGCTCTTTGTTCAAATCTGTATATTTTTCGGAATATTTATCCTCTAGATAAGTCATCATCCTACATTCAACCCTGTATATTTCGTCACGTACATCAACGCCATAAAATAATTTCGACAAAGTCTTTGGAATGTTTCTTTGTCCTTTCTTGCTTAAGCTCTTCGGCTTCCAAGTTGCTATATCGGCTTCTGGAATAGGACAGCGCAAAAAGTCTATCTTGTCAGGGTCAAGCCAGTTTTCAGGAAAATAATCTGTTTGTAAAAACATCCATCCGGCTTGGAGCAACCACCTTAAAACATATCGCAGGTCACGAGTAGTTAATACTATGGTACCTCTTTCACAACGGCATATGGGATATAAATACAAAATACTTTGTCTAATGTTACTGTAACTTTGTTCATAGAAAACCTCACCAGTCATTTCGAAAGGGTTTGCACTTTGATAGCCATTTATATAATCCGATCCTAAATAATCAACTATTAAGTGTTTGTTTGGTGGTGGATAACTAATCGCTGCCCAGTGGTAAGCGACATAACAAGCTTCACGTAGTTTTAAGAGTTGTTCGTAAGTTTTTAAAGGTGCGTATTCGCCACCACTTTCGAAGATGGATTCCTTCTCATTTATACATCTTTTCCAATCATCTAATAAGTTCAGCCAAGAAGACAGATCCATTTCGGAGAAAAAATTCTCAAATGCGATCACAAAATTTTGAATCTCTTCTCGTGTTAACTGAGTGAAATTGTAATCGAAATGTGCTACATGATGATTGAGCTTTTCGTCGTCGCGAGGTCGATATTTTTCTAAACAGCGATAAGGGTTTGGTAGCCATTGGATATCTATCCAATCTTCTTCATACTTTAGTCGCTTTTTATGATGTAAAAAATAATGACATCCCTTAACCATTAAGACGATGTTATCTAAATGATCAATTATGTATTCTTTTTTTGTTTCTTCTGTATTGTTTTGAGATGTGAGAATAACAAGGATGTCCCATAGCTTTTTCTTGAAAGATTCATAAGTGCCATATTGAATGGATTCAAGTATGCCTCCTTCAATTAGATACCATCGAATATCCCACTCATCTTCCGGATTTTTTATATAAGCATTGTTCATAGCTGATAATTTTTAATTTTTATTCTATCACCGACATTGTTTTGTCTTAATGTAACAGCCTTCATCTATCTGCAATATTTTCATTCTCGGATTACCCCTGTACTCCATACTGCTTTGTCCGTACAGTCCAAATTCAAGCTCATCTTCAAACCATATCGACACGTTGGCCGCGTCGTGGGCATGCACATTTCCTCCCGAAGCTTCCAGTTCTGATCCATCATAGACACTTATTTGATGCACCAAGACATACGAGATGATTGTTTCGCCGGAGATTTTTGCATACCCATTTTTTATCACGGTACAGTCGATTAAAAAAGCATCTACAGATATATTTATGCACCCTTCTCTGACGATCATGCCCAACTTCTGTAATTTGAGCGTTCCATCAGACTCTACAAAACACCTATCCAGCATCTGCAATCCTGTCAATGTTTTATAGGTAATTGTTATCTGCGGATAATAATCATGTAGCAGCAGGTAACCGTAATATTCAGGCTTTGTGTATACGACTAATTGATCGTTGAGGATAGCTGTATTTACCCAATTCGCCTTTTCTCCGCTTTCGTTGATAGAGAAAGATGGTTGTTCGCCATGTGCAAGTATAACCTGACAAGGGGTTTGTATAATTAAGGCGTTAAAATCATTCATGATTTTTTAGTTAGTATTCTTGAAGTACAGAAATATCACCCGTGTGCCTATTCTTTTCAAACCAGCGTTTAAACCAGTGCTGCTTATACATATGATTATTTTTCCAAAATAGCTTCTTATCCTCGTGATCCATCCCGTCTATGGTTTCATAAATTTCTCGTTCAGCCTTTAATTCATCAAACATCTGTTTGACCTGATTTTTAGTATGCAAAGACTGGCCATACTTGCAGTTGATAAAGAACTTATTTGCTGCTTTTCGTTGTTTAGGTGTAGCTGAATTATGATGGGAATAACTTAACATCCACATAAAATCGTTTAACAGTTTCTCGACCTTGACATCCAGTATGGCACACAACATTCTGAGATTTGATGGAATATCCAATTTTATCTCTCTGACTTTACTGGAATACATTTCATCGATTTCAGCATACTTGTGATACATGTCCACGGTTACAACCTTGGGATTCTTTTTCTTCTTCATATCAATTTATTTGGGTTTACACAAATGAACACAGCATCATCCACGTACCGAACCAAAACAGCTTGTATAAAACCAATAGCCCTTGTATCGTACAACGCTATCCTTGTTTTGTACCATATGAAGATATTTCGTATCTTGAACGCTGAATATTTGTTAACTTTGGACTTATGAGTACAACCACCACGACAAACCATATAGGAAGAAAAATCAGCCGTATCCGCGAACTGCGGGGAATGAAGCAGGAAGCTTTAGCATTCGAATTGGGTATAAGCCAACAAGCTGTATCAAATATGGAGCGCAATGCCGAGATTGAAGCAAATCTATTGATTCAAGTTGCTGAAGCATTAGGGGTTACTCCGCAAGCTATTGAGAATTTTAGTGAGGAAGCCGTGTTTAATATTATAAATAACACTTTCCAAGACAGCAGTTCAAACAATAACAATTACTTGTGTACAATTAATCCGCTTGATAAAATCATTGAATTGTACGAACGCCTTTTGGAAGCCGAAAAATCTAAGGCAGAGTACTTGGAGAGGTTGTTGAAGGAGAAGTAAATTAACATCACTACTATATAAAATACGTTCACTAAAAAGGTGTGTTCATTCCTGCTGAACACACCTTTTTAGTGAACTTTAAATGTTAGTTTTTCTCATCACTATCACAAATGCAGACCATGGACAACCTATTGACCATACAATACAAAGAAAAGGTATTTACCTTAAAGGAGTTGATGGAAGATAATAATCAGTTTTCCAAAGTATTGAAATTCCCAAAGAAAAGACCACACGGTAGTATGTCATTAGTATATGACAAAGGATATGCCATAGCTGACCATAAATTAGATCACTTAGAAAAATTGATTTCAAGTGGTCGTTTCGCTTTAACTCAGGCTCATCGTAAGCTTCACAAAAGTCCAATAGAATGGAGCTCCGGATATGTTGGGCAATTATGGTTACGTGCCAACTACTTGAATAATGCGATTGTTTGGTACAACTCAATGATAGATTACATATTACAGGCAGTATGGTTTGCATTTGATTTTTACTCTCCCATAACGAACGCAGAGGACTATGAAAAAGAATTGAAGAAATATTTGTGGCAAACGATATCTGAAATATATAAGAAGCATACCTCCAATGAAAATTTCACAATATTGTATCAAAGATTATTATCTTATAAAAGTAACACATCTGTTAAAACGGTAAATAATTGGGCTAATACACTTAAGCATAAAGGCACCATTAATTATCAAGAGTTACACGTAGATAGAGGTATCGAAATCATTTTCAAAGACAAATTCACTTACAGTACATTGGATAAAGATCGGGTTGATCTGGACTACGCTTGTGAGGTTTTAAAAGACGTACACATTGAATTAGTTGGCATAACAAATTTTCTCATAGATTTTATGGATGTCGAAGGGTTCCTAAATAAGGATGAAAATGGTGTATATCACCCTATGTCGCAGCCTAAAAGTGCATATAAAAAATTTTGGATCAATGATTGATTTAGCGGTGAGTGATTACTATCAAACTAGCCATTGACATAGTTTGCTTTATACTCCCAAATATTGCGAGAGTTAGATCTATCTAAATTAAGCAATTAACTGCTTCAATTATCCCTCCAAGTTCTTAAGCTTCAGATTCAACTCCACTTTCTAATTAATAGCTGGCGTGAGCTGGTCGGAATAATCATGGTAAACCGTTTTCAAGGTCGGTTCAAACTGCATCTTCTCGTAAAGAATAATTTCGATCTTAATAGAAGTATTCCATCGGGCAGGATCTGGCGGAATTTGATCCTTGGAATGATCGGCTCCCCAAAAATTGACAACAGCAGCGTAGCCAGTTGGCATATCATTGTGCCGAAGATCGGTGAGTTTTTCAAGATGTAATTGCATACCAGTATGTTCTTGTACTAACGACATGATTTCTCGCAACAAATTTTCATCCAATTGAAAATCCGGATTGATAGATCTAAAATCTAAATCTTCTGAAAAACGATAATCCGGTATATAACATTTTCGTAAACATGTTCCTCCTTTAAATATTAACGCTTCTCTGCAGGAATCTATCGAAAATATAGCGTCGACAAAATGTCCCAATACCCAATCCTTGTCAATGGTACTTCTGGACACTTCGTGTTCCAACGCTTTTTTTTCTATTTCCTTTTTCAGTATCATTTAGTATTGTCGGATATGTCTAACAATACTTCCCTGCTGATAATTAATCTTAATCGCCACTCCGCGACAAATACACCTTCTTCTAATCCCTGAGGATCAAACAAATTATATTTATTCTTCACCTGCATCTTGGCAAAATCTATAAAAGGATCCATACCTGTAATTTGGAGAAGTTCGACCAAATAGCCAATTCGTTTGGTAACCGCTATATTATTCACAGCTAGGCAGTACTTGACTAATTTAGAGGGGTGCATTTGCGCTTGACCAACTGCTCTAATCAATTCCGCATATCCTCCAGAATGTTGAGGTAGATCAAAGCAATCGACTATTGTTTTCTCTACATCGGTTATTGGGTATTGGAGATTGCCATAACCATTGTAGATGATCCCTATTTTTTTATTAGGCGCAATCTTAACGAACTTATAAGAAGTACCCAGAATTGATTTGTCGTATTTTTATGTGTCGTCTGAATAAAAACGGTATTGGAGAACTGTTCTGTCAATCCATGCAAATTCAATGCAGACCAATACGCGACAGCACTATTTTCAACAACGAAAGTACCTATGACATATTCGTCCCGAAAACCTTGTTTGCAAAATTTGCCTTTTTCTATTCGCACAAGTAGTTCCTTGTCGACTAGATTTTCTAGAATTTCACTTAAGTTGTCAAACTTTTGTTCTAGCAACTGCTCAATTTCGGAGAATTTGAACAACTGAATTTCATAGTCATCCAACAACTTTAAGAATTCGAGTTGTTTTTTGTGAGATGTTCTGATATATAAACGCTGTTTGCCATATTACCTTTTGTGGAACGATAAGACCTAAAAATTGGGTCTTATCGTTCCACGATTGGTAAAGACAAGTAACAATTCTCCAAAAAGCAACGTTTAATACCAAATCTCAGTAAACACCTTTAATAAACGAAAGCGTACCAGATAATTAATATTTTTAAGATGTATATTCCAATTCATTATCTTAATACCAAAATAAAAACACGTGGAATTCACAAAGGACGATATAATCTATTTTCTCAACCTTTTTAAAGGTCGCGAAGACGTATTTGCTTTACGCTGGGAGAAGGGAAGTAAAAGCGGGTACATGCCGGCCTATAACTATGATCCATATCATTATAGACTACATAAAGCTAATGGCGGCACTTTTCAAAGCTATGCCCACAAAACCTACCTCCAATTGTCAGAAATAGAAATTACTAAGCATCTTAACGGCCTTCAGCATATCGGAATTTATCCACTGTTGCAAGACAATACTACTTGGTTTTTAGCGGCTGATTTCGATAAATCTAATTGGAAAGAACAGGCATTGAAATTTTTAGAAGCGTGTACTGCTAAAAACGTTCCTGCTTACCTTGAACGCTCCCGTTCCGGCAATGGGGCACATGTATGGATTTTCTTTGAGATCCCTTATCCAGCAGCCAAAAGTCGTAAGTTATTTACGCATATCTTGGAAGGGTGCGGTGCATTCTCGCCATTTGATAAGAGTTCCAGCTTTGACCGTCTGTTTCCAAATCAAGATTACCTGTCGGGTAAAGGTTTAGGAAACCTAATTGCACTGCCCTTATTTTTGTCGGCTTTACAGAAAGGCAACAGTTCCTTTGTCGACCCTAAAACAATGGATCCATTTCCGGATCAAATCGCATATCTAAAAAAAGTAAAAAGAGTAAGTTTAAATTTACTTGAGGAATTATATAACGATACTGGAGCTACTAGTGCAGATAGCTATATCCCAGCTATTGACGAAAAACTTAAGATTACCCTAAGCAATACGATCCGTCTTAATAGTCACGCTATACCTTTTGTACTCATCAATTTTTTGAAGGAGCAACTTAATTTTGCTAATTCAGCTTTTATTATCAAGAAAAAGTCAGGGAGAAATACCTTCGAAACGCAAAGATTTTTTAAATTAATTGAAGAAACGGAAAATGAAATCCTTATCCCAAGAGGATTTATTGGAAAATTGCTGCGATTCTGCAGAGAAACACAGGTACCACATGACTTTGTTGATAATAGACGTGAACTCCCGATAATCCAATTCTCTTTTAATGCCGCATTGCGACAGCATCAAACCAATGCTGTAGCGGTAGTAGAAAAAAAAGATTTCGGTGTAATTGTCGCACCACCAGGAACAGGAAAAACTGTTATTGGCTTGAAGATTATTGCAGTCAAACAACAACCTGCACTTATTGTCGTGCATCGTAAACAGCTGCTAGATCAATGGATAGAACGTATAGAATCATTCTTGGGGATACCAAAAGCAGATATCGGAATTATAGGGCAAGGAAAAGCAAAACTGGGTACCGGTAAAATAACCGTTGCAACGATACAAAGTCTCCCTAAATATATCGAAATTATTCAAGACAAATTTGGTACAATTCTAATCGACGAATGCCATCATATTCCGGCGGAATCTTACCGTACCACCGTCGGAAAACTAAACAGTGTTTATTGCTACGGTCTCACAGCAACTCCTTTTCGGAAATATAATGATGATAAATTGATCTTTACTTATCTCGGTGATATCATTACGGAAATCCGACCGGAGGAAATTGAAGATTACAAAAGGGCAAATATCATCGTCCGGAATACCAAACTCCATGTTCCCTATAATTCTAAAACCGACAGTTTCGAAACACTTTCCCAAATTCTAATTCATGATACAGCAAGAAACCAATTAATAGTAGACGATGTATCTGCAGAGCTAAACCAAGGAAAAAAGGCAGTTATAATTACCGAAAGAAAAGAACATATTGAGACGCTCAATCTATTGCTAAAATCAAATTATGAAACCATACCGCTCAGCGGAGATGATTCAGACAGCAGTAAGAAAGCGAAATGGAAAACATTATCAGAAGGGAATTTTCAAGTACTAATTACGACAGGTCAGTATTTTGGCGAAGGTTCGGATATTCAGCATATCAGCACACTACTTTTGGCCTATCCCTTTGCTTTCCATGGAAAATTGATTCAATACATCGGTCGGGTGCAGCGATCCGAGATCAATCCAACTATATATGACTATCGGGATGTACAGATAGATTACCTAGACAAAATGTTTCTCAAACGAAATATCCATTACCGTAAAATCGCCAAACAAGCGACACTTTTTGATGAACCAACAGTGGACTATAACGCACAAGTTGGTCATCTATTCAGTTTAGAAAAGATGACCAAGATTCCCATTGAAGACCTATCGTTCCATTATGGGCATGTAGCTTTCACTTATAAAGTGGAAGAGATGCATACGATTTTGGAATTTCAAATCGAAAATTTGGAGATTAGGCCTGAATTTGAGGTATTAAAACCTTACTTTATCAAGATACTGAAATCCAAAAATATCGTCGTTCACTTAAACGCTGAATTTGAGTACGGAAAACTGGTCGCGCAAATCGCTATTTCCGATGATATAGAACGAATAAATAAAGAAATTGTAGAAGGTGTAAAATTCCAGTTTCTGAACAAGGGATTATTAGGCAAGCTACCTTTGCAAAAACAAAATATTTTGACTTCAGATCAGTTACAGAATGGCGATACTGTATATCAAAACGCCGAAGAATTACTTTCTGAAATCCTTAAGTTACGAAAATACAAACACTCTCGGCAAGTTCAATTTTTAGCCGATCACCACCAGAGCAGTATTATGAAGATTAGGTTCGTGCTTAGTCCCTTTGCATTTGTATTTCTTCTATCGGGAGACAGCCTATACAACATCATCCTTGAAACCTTAGATACGGAGGAGGCGACTTATATCTGGCACACAGATAAAAATAAAACCGTCTTGAAAGACGCTGTTGCGATGATAGATAAAGATCTCCAGATTATTCGTGAAAAAGGTAGACAGGTTTTCTTAGAAAACCATACTCCCGAAAGATTTAATCGTATCCTTCATGACTACAGCGATCCAGAAAGAGGTTTTATCCTCTGGAAAGCATTTTTGGAAGAAACACTTCGCTGAGAAAAATAAGTTTAAGGTTTAGGTCAGCACCGTGTGCTATTGGTGGATATTTAAGTACGTGTATCATGAATCCCACTTTTCTTAACTTTACAAGCTTTAAAAAACAAGGGAAATTTGTCCGAAATATATCCAAAAATAGAAAAATCCACTGATTACCAGTGGGTTTTATCGGGGGTGGCAGATTGACTCAGCCCCACTTTCCCCAAACAAAACCCTGAGTCTCCTACGGATGGAACCTCTTGGCATTTTAAGGGTCGTACGTTCGCACCCTGCCCTGAAACAAAAAAAGCCCTAACTTTCGTTAGAGCTTTTCTAGTCGGGGTGGCAGGATTGACTCAGCCCCACTTTCCCCAAACACAACCCTGAGCCTCCTACGGA
>JAITLV010000092.1 GCA_031277685.1 Sphingobacterium sp.
TTTTTAGGATTGAATGTACGGAGACCACATTAAGATTTTTGGTTTTAAAAGGTTATGATTGATATACAAAAAATATTTGCAGCAGGGGTGGAAAGCTCCTTTCTTGTTGAAATAGGCGCGAGAACAATAATAATGTTTCTTCTAATATTGATCATTCTGAGGCTCTCGGGTAGAAGAGGAGTTCGGCAATTAACTCTTTTTGAGGTTGCGATTATACTCAGTTTGGGTTCAGCTGCGGGAGATCCAATGTTTCAAGAAGATATACCGATTTTTCATGCGCTTGTTGTATTTATATGTGTAATCTTCGTTTACAAGTTGATAACCTGGCTCGCTTCCCGATCAGATAATATAGCTCATTTATTGGAAGGTAAAGTTTTACCGGTAGTAAAGGATGGCGTATTTGATATAAAACATGAAAATGATAATACCTTTTCGCGTATGGAATTTTTTTCTGAACTGAGAAATTTAAATGTCGAACATTTGGGACAGGTTAAAGAAGGGATTCTAGAAGTCGATGGAACATTAAGCGTTATATTTTATGCTGATAATGATGTGAGATATGGGCTACCATTATTTCCATCATCTTTCAAAATGGTTGATCTATCCAGTGCTGAAGGACCTTTTGCATGCATGTATTGCGGCCAAGTTGTATTTAGTTTTGAGAATGATTCCCAGTCATGTCCAAGATGCAATAAAACACAATGGAGCAAAGCCTTGAATTCAAGAAGAGTTTAGAAGAAGTAATACCGCCAATTTCTTGCTCGATTTACTTTTCATTTATGTCTGGGAAAGTATTTTCTCCTTCTTTACCTACTTCCTCATCGAAGCTCAGGTCATCTTCGTCAGGTATTTTAGGAGTTTCAATAGGTGCGTTTTCCGGTAGCTGTTCTTCCGGTCTATCGGGTACGTCGTTAGGAAAATTCTCTGGCCCTCCTCATGCCCATATTGTTAGCTGATAAACTACGTAATCAAAGTCATTTTATACTTGAAATTGATTTTTTGCTTGCCATTTAAAATGCGAACAGTGCTCCCAAAAGTTTTTCGGGAATGATCCAATAGCAGCCCATGTTGTCTTAGGCACCCTTGTCTTGAGATCGGTAATGTTCCCGTTATCAAATACAAAGATAATTCAGGAGGAAGTTTATCAGGTTCATACTTCCCTTTGAATTGGGACATCACACAAAAAGGCCCGCAAAAAATCACCATTTGTCGCTCTCCAGGATTTAATCAAAATGTAAGTTCAATGCATTCGTCATTTATCTATTATATTCAAACATTGGAATGGATATAATGGTGAATGGAAATTTTATAATGATCAGGGGACGCTGATAAAAACCGAAATCTATACAGGTGGAAAGGAAACGGGAGATTGGAAGTTTTATGATGAAAAAGGTCATTTAATTAAGACCGTTCAATATACTTTATGTCTAGTCAAATAGGTTTATTGGTCAAGCCAATGAACTATATTGAGCAAAAATTGAGCATTCTGTTTTGCGGCTGGATGGTTCATTCCTCTTTTTTCACTTTTGATGCCATGGAGTTGTGCCGAAAAAGGAGCGCCATCTCCGAATACCACAATTCTCCCTTTCCCAAACTGCAGGTAAGCACCGTTTGCAAACCCTTTGCCCGACAATCGGGGAATATCGTGTGGAATAGGCCTTTTTATCTGACTAGCATCATTGGGTAGGTAGATGTCATATTCTTCATTTAATAAAGAAATAATATGTGCCGTCGTTGGTACAATAAAGCCTGTTCCACCCCAGCACATGATACTGTCTATTTCCTTACCTGATCCAGTGGTTATTTCACCGGATAATAGTGTTTCTCTATCCTTTGAAAAGATCTCGGGACGTCCATTCTTAGGTAAGGCAAAACCGTTCACGATATGAATGCCAAATGCTGCACCAAGCGTTTGTACGGACCCGCCACAAGGCATGTGGTCGGTGACTAGAAATAGGCTTCCTCCATCAAATACCCATTGACGGAGAGTTTCTATCTCCTGATCGGTAAAGGCTGAATGGGTGGGTAATTTCCAGTTTTCCGGATTATATAAGGCATTAATGCTGATATAGATTTTCACTTCCTTTAGTTGATCGTCAGAGATTTTTTCTTTGACACTTCGGAGACGATATCCATCAGCTTGCAGGAGATCTGAAAAAGGGGCGTAAGCTCCTCTCAAAGTAACTGGATTGTTGTGTGCCTCGTCAAATAAGAGTAAAGGTCCATCAGCGATCCGGTAGTGCGGATCGCTAATGGGATAATGAAACTGTTCGTCTGCTACCTGTTGGGCGCTAAGCTGAGCTATACCCAGCAGCAGCAGGAATAAGCTGGCAATAAATCTGTTCATATTATTTTTTGAATAGGATTATTGATTAGTCTTTATCCAAACATCATTTTCGAAACACTGCATTTGCTGCACCTTTCCATTGGCAACAGAAAATGTCAATGGGAAGGTGCCATCATCATTGAGAAAGAAAAATTCCGAACGTGGGGTAAATGAAATTGTTTTGTTATCCCACAATTGTGTAAGCGTTAAGCCTGTTGGGGAGGGTTCAATTTGAATCTTAAAGTTGTTGTCATTTAACTTTAGATAAGTTCCGGCAAGCCGTTTCAGTTGGGATGCGGTTAGAATCGCAATTTTATTGGGGTCAAATGGCACGCGCTCACATACAATTCTACCCAGGATCTTGGTTTGGCTAAAATCGCCGGAACCATTCTTTAAAAATTCTATGGCATATCCTTCATTTTTGGATTCAAAATGTGTGTCATCTTTACGGACCAGCTGATATCTTTTTTTCTGATCCCACAGCTGCGTGGCATACAGGTTATTATCGTGCGCATCGAAAGCAATGAAAGCTACTTTATTAGGTAGCTGGTAGTAGCCTTGAAATGATTTTAGCGGAACCAACTGTTGTTGCTGGGGGCTATCTTTAGGGGTGGATTGGGCAAATGTATCAATCGAAGCAAAAAGACAACATGCTCCCAGCAGAAGACCATATGTTGCTTTGGAAAATTGGCGGATCGCTCTCGAGTACCCGCTTGGTTTGGTGTATTGTATCATAATTTTTTTTGTTGATATGATACAAGAATAGATCTTTATAATAGGCTAACCGTCCGAATGGATGCAATCGAACAAACTTCATTGTGTCTGGTTAGTTTGATTGTTTACTATGGACTTTCATATATTCTGTCGGCGTAATGCCTGTTGCTTTTTTGAAGCTGGCATAAAAGGTTGTTCTTGAATTGAAGCCCGCCCTTATTGCGATTCCAAACATATCAAGTTGCTTGACCTCTTCGGATAATAAAAGTTTTTTCGCTTCCTCTGTTCGAAGCTCATTGATAAACTGGTAAAAATTTTTCTCCAGTCCATTGTTTATGATGTAGGACAGATCATGCGGATTGATTCCGATATGCTCTGCGAGGGATGATAGTGTTAAACCTGTGTCGAGATATAGCTTTTCAGCTGTTGTTTTCTGTAATAATTTTTCTTTCAATGTGTCTACCAGTTGTGCTGTCAGCCGCTCTTCGGCCTTAACCTTTTTATGCTCCACTTCGTTGATGAGGTTTTCTGTAGACTCAATTGTGTAAATTGACCGTTGTGTTAGCGTTGCGTACCCAAGTGCCACTGTACCCATAAAATATAAAATTGGGGCGACAGCACTAAAAACTATATGAACCATAGCCAGCAGGCGGACAACAATCATCAATAATAGCGCGATCAATAGATACTTCAACCAGGCCATGTTTATCTTTTCCGTATAGGAAGATAGTTGGCGAATGTTTTTCTGGTGTATTTTGAAGAGGCTATAACAGGCAATCCAATAAAAGATACATTGTGCAAAAAAGAAATATTTGATAGCAAAGATGATCCATTGTGATAATTGAGGCGGATGGATGTGTCTATTAGAAAGTCCGGGTATTAAATAAATGATGGAGAAGAAAACGAAAGCGAGGAAGGGAACAAAATGGAGTCCCCAATACCGAATTGTTGCTGTTGGTTTGACCATGTAGTGAACGGCCAGGTAGAAGCAGGGGAGTGCAGCCCATCGCGGGAGTTCCAGCGTATGGATCAATCCATTGCTCTCGATATGAAAACCTTCAAAAAAAAGCTGGGTAAATAAGCATGCCATCAAATAATACCAAGTCCCAAGCCACCGGTCTGCGTTGGAATAACTGTGGTTGACACCCATAAAGATTAAGGTGCCGAGCAACAGAAATGCACCAGCTGAAAAAGCATGAAAGGTATAGAGTATATTGATCATGGGCAATAGCAAGTTATCATTGTCAAGTGAATTTAAACATAATTGATCAAATGGTGCTACTTCATCCATATGGTTACCCCGATCCAACCATTGACGGATAGCGGGGCGATGAGTAAGCCTTTCTTTTTTGCAAAATAGCAATGATCTTAACTGGTCTTGTCCGTGTCCATCCAAACGGATAAATCTGTTAGGGTTACATGCGGTACAATATCAAACTGCTATCGAATGAGATTACGGATATATGCCGCTTTTTCGGTTTAAGCTTCGCTCGCTCGAGCGGGTATAGTGATTTTATCAATGACAGCACACTTATCGATTATAGCTTATTGTTTCCATTTCACTTTTCCATGATTGTCAAGCATTTCGATAGAGGGATTGCCTAGACTGTCCACCTTTAAGATGATTCTCGGCACTTCATTATTATCTTTCATCACCAAAGAAGCGTTCCCATTCTCGGTTAGCAGGTTTATCCGGTTAATATTATGCCCCGGCTTACCGGATAGATCTTTATCATTAATCAATAGACCAGCCCTGAAATAATTGTCGTTTTTATTATCCTGTGCCAAGATACCAATGGCATCGGCATTCTGATAATCAAATGCAAGTGCGTTCAGGTTAGTCTCTTCATTATCGGTAATTGCCAAACCGCCTCTTTCGTCTCCATTTTTATCATAGAAAATCAGGCCAGCGGGAGCGTAAGCCCTTTTATATGTTTTCCCTTTGATAATAGGTTGCGGAATGTTATCTGTATTTGCAATAACGACACGATTATTTCCAGATCTGTCCTTGATATCTATTCTTTCCGCGCTTAAACTGTGCTTGTTGTTCAGAAAAAAGTAGACCACACAAGCCATCAGTACGATATTGGAAAGAATAAGTGCGGTTAGAAATATTTTTAGTGTTTTGGAAATTGTTTGCATAATTTAATTTCAATTGTTAATTATTACGTTCTCCTATTTCATTCTTTAATTAATAGTACGATGCGTTCTATTTCAAAGCGTTTAATAGTATGCCTTATTATTGTTTGATAATAAGCAAAAATAAAGTGTGATTTCGAAAACGCACTCTACATAGGTTGAGCGTAATGATTTTTTTATTTGGTTAGCCCTTTACGTATTCGGCTCAACTGTGTTGGGGTAATGCTCAGGAGCGAAGCAATATATTGTAGTGGAATTCTGCTGTCAATTCCAGGATGTGCCGCCAGCAATTTGAGATATCTTGTGGTTGCACTTTCGGTCAGTAAAGAAATTTCTCTTTCTTCATTAATGACGATCCATTTTTTCTCCAAATAGGCAATGTAAAGGTTTTTTAGTTCATCATTTTGATTGATAGCTGCTCTTGTTTGATGATAAGGCATACATACCACAGTAGTGTTTTCAATAGCTTGCAGTTTAAAATCGTTGGGCGTTTTTATGATTGCCGAAAATCTTGTGCTCGCAAAATCCCTCTCCAAATAAATCCATTTATTCCGGATAGCTCCTTTTTCATCAATAAAATAAGAGTTTAAGGCCCCTTTACAAACAAAGAAAATGTCATTGGCAATACGCCCTTCCTTTAGTAAAACTTCATTTTTCTTAAACTGCTGAACGTAGGCCGTTTCAGCCAATAAATCAAATGCCTTATCTGAAATGGGATATACGCTTGTAACAGCTGTTTTAAAGTCAGCAAGATATTTTTCTGTTTCTGTCATTTGTTTTAGCGGGGCTATATGATGCTATTATTTTCAAATAAATATAACGTATATTTTAAATAGCTAAAATTGATTTTTCTTCTTCTTTGGATATTTCGATATCAATGACCGCTAGATATATATGATAGATTTACCACTAAAAGTGGGGAAAAACCCGTTTCTACAGCTCAGTCTAGTCCTTAAGGGAAATGATATTTTACAGATAATGATGAAATTAGAGCGAATAATAAATGTCCCCAAGACTCATCAATGATCACATAGCGAAAGACAGTATGCTCAGCCAGGCGTCTTTGCTGCGAGTATGTGATACTCATGATGACAGGGTAGTTTTCGATGAATTTTGCTGATCTTGAAATCAGGGAAATGGTGAATTTAGAAATAATTGAGCTCTCAAAAACAATTCTTCAAAAAAGTAGTTTAGCAAATAAATAACCTATTGTACCATGAAAAAACAATTTAAAATATTAAGAGATAATTTTGGCTGTATTATTCATGCATATACCTATTATGCTGTATTCCCAACCTAGATGAGCTCCGAACAAAGTTGTAAAAAATGTATCGGCAGAAAAAGATAACCCACCTTCCTTTATTTCGAAAATTCTAGAAAGATTTACCAGTAGAGAAGCCGAAAACTACCTAATAAAAGAGTAGGCATAAACTTAATCTATCAAAAAATGAAAAAAATTTTTTTCACAATCGCACTTACGCTATTTGCAATTCTTGGGTTTAGCCAAAATTCTAATAGCAAAAAAGATTATTCATCGCTCATTTTAGGGTCTTGGAAATTGAGAGAAGCTGATGACAATGGAGCAAATAAAGGCTTTGCCATGTATGGTGATGAATATTTTGGGACAACTTTCTACAATAAAGATGGCTCAGGAACACATGTTTCACTTTATAAAACTTCATGGAAAGTTGTTGGTGATGAGCTAACTGAAAAAATGGTAGAAGATAATGGAAGCCCGGTATCCCAGGATATTTGGATTAAATATTCCATACTTAAGCTGGATGATGAAACTTTGGAGCTTAAAGTCCTTGACAGAAAAGGAGATACAAATTACCGTATTGACGGAGCACCAAGATTGGTATATAAAAGAAAATAAGTTTAAACTCCTTATAAAAGCAAAGCTGCAGTTTAGTAATTCAAGGTTAAATCTAATTATATCATTTCGACAACTGATTGGTACTATATGAGGTATGTACACTAAAGTTGATAAAACTTTATAAAGGGATAGCACAGAAATGCTTAGAATGCGAGACCGTGACCATAGTTGGATTGAATTCAGAACGAACGACAGTGAACCTGTAAATGCGTTTGACTTTTTAAATCATGGAATGCACACCGACTGGAATAACACTCAATAATACATTACGCAATGCCGTGTCCATGTCATGATTTTTCAAATTCAAATGGCAAACGTCATTTGTAAATGTTTAAAAATTGAATAAAATTAAATTACATTGAATTACATTTGAAATTTTGGTAAACGTTTTCCGTAAACTAAAAGTATAAAAATTACGCCATGAAAAACCCTATTTTGCACGCATTACGATGCTGTGCGCTCCTTAGTTTTCTATTCAGTTTTACCTCCTATGCTCAAAATTCTAGGTCGTCAGCTTCAAAACAGCATTCAGGGAATGGAAAGAGCAGCCCCAAACAGGTCGATATCTATGTAGCAGGATCATGTTACAATGAGAATACACAAAAGCACACTGCTGTATACTGGAAAAATGGCCAGCCGGTAGCACTTACTGATGGGCAGACTGATGCTGAAGCGGTCTGCATGGCTATTTCAGGGAATGATATTTATGTAGCGGGCAATAGTCTTGGGCAGGCCGTATATTGGAAAAATGGACAGGAGATAAAGTTGGAAAAAGATGAAAGAGCATCCAATCATGCTTATTCCATTATGGTTAAAAATGGCGACGTATATGTATCTGGTTTTTATAGATATAGGTCCTCTGACGGAGAATGGCATGACTTAGCTAGGTACTGGAAAAACGGGCACCTCGTTGAGCTACCTGTCGGCAGTAATGATTTTAGCTATGCCAAATCCATATCCGCAGTAAATGATGATCTATATATTATCGGGCGAGCAACTGACAACTACGACGATTTATACTGGAAAAACGGCCAAATACAAGAGACCATCAATGAATTAAAAGTGGTGTCTGGTATTTCCCAAATGCAGGGAAATGTATATGCGGTAGGAGCAACGCAAATCGGGCAACCTGGATACTGGAAAAACGGGCGTACCGAAAGCCTGTCTGGTATACTTGGCTTGGCGACCTGTATTGCTGTATCAGGCAATGATGTCTATATAGCCGGTGTTGACGACAGTAATGGAAACGGCTATACACTTGATGGAAGAGGTTATATAGATGAAGGTGATATCGGCAAATGTTGGAAAAATGGACAACTGCTGGCGAATCTCAAAGATACAGAATATACGATTTATAAACCGCTTTCCATGGCGGTGTCGGGTAATGATGTGTATATTGTGGGGTATGCCACTGATGGCAGAAATATAGCGCCCCCTAAAATAATGAAGAATGGTCAAATCATAAAATTACCTAAGATTGAAGGGAGTTCATGGTCTGAAACAAACTTCGTAATATCGAGCGAGGGAAGTGAGAATAGGGCGGCACGGCAAAATAGAGTAAATCAAGAGAATGATAATGCCGATGTGCCTCAAATTCTTGAACCTAAAAACTATGCCGTTATGGATCAATTTCCCCGCACGACTAAAGTTGTATGGACACCAGTGGCGAAGGCAACAGAATATGAGTTAATTGTTGAATACACTATTGTTCCTGGAGGTGGTCATCATAGTTTCGATGAGGCTGTTAATTTTTATCCGTATTTAAGTCGTAAAACCCAATCCAATACGATAACTTTTGATGGGGATGGTTCATGCGTGCATCGGTATAAAATACGGGCAATAAATAAGGATAAAATCATATCGACAACAAATTGGTCCTTTATTGAGTATTTACGTTAAAATTGTTAAGGTTTAATAAAATAGATTTAATACCAATTTTAAAACCAATGGAATTATTGTTCAAATTTGACAGTCTGGAAATGCATTATGATGAGAGTCGTCTATACCATGAATTTGTCCTAACTGTAACTTTAAGGCGGAAAGCAAAGCTAAATACAACTAAATAACAAATAGGACGGAATACCCTCGAATTCGAAATGTACAATTGCGTGATAGAAACGCTTAAGTAACACGTCTAGGCAATATGTGTGATGCTATTTTCGGACTATGATAGGCTTAATACCTCCGATTACATATAAAAAATGAGAAACCCTATAAATCTATATCGTATACAATATTACTAATATTATTAGTAATATTGTAAAATGAAACCGCTAGAAATCTTTTGCCGAAATCGGGTACTGTACGCTCAAATTACCGTGCATGATAAAAGCATGGGCATGAAAGATTATCATCTTTACAACAAAAATGGTCTTGCTTTTTATGTTTTCAGGAAATCTCAAGGAGTGTGGCAATTGGCATTCGGTGTACTTGCCGATGACATCAAGGAAGCGTGCATTGACGCCCTTATACTTCGCTTTGATACAGATGTGCCTGAGTTGTTTTATCATCATGGAAAACGCCAGGTCGTGGAAGTTCGGGCCAAGAAATACAGCCTTTGGCATATTTATCTCAATAATGCTTATGTAGGAAGTATTCAATATTACACCTTCACTAAACAGTTCAATTACCACCTTGAAGACAATTGCTTATTGACCGATGATCACGTGCAAAAATATATAGCCCTGATACAACGTGGGGAATTAAAGTGGATAAAGGACGATACTTTAGCATTTTAAGCTTGCAGGTTTTTCTTATCTCGTTTATAGCTGCAACCTATACTCGCTTGGTGTAAGTCCAATTAGCTTTTTTACATAACGGGTAAAGAATGAATAACTTGAGAATCCCATTTCATTTGCGATTTCGGAGATATTCATGTTTTTGTTATCCAATAGAATTATTATCCTTTCTTTCGTGTAGCGTTGTATCCATTGTGATGCAGTAATTCCCGTATTTAACTTACAAACCTGATTAAGATATTTCGGGGTTATATTTAATTTATTGCTATAGAATTTTACTTCACGTTCAGTCATACAATTTTCTTCGACCAACTGTAAAAAACGTTCGTATAAAGTTCCACTCTGTAGGGTGCGTTTACGCCTTTCGAGCTGATCGATAAAAATATCCCACATTTCCAAAATAAAAAGCTGCATTTGCAGATCGAGAATTTCATCATAAAAACGATTCGATACCTCCAGCGACTTACGATATAATGAACTGAAATTTTCAAGGATTCTTTCCTTGTCCTTCTTATCAGGATGTAGCATCGGATTTATCCTGTGGTGGATAATTGCGTCAATTCCAGTGTTTAAACTGGGGAAATTATTGGTTAAGAGGTCCTTTTCAACAAATAGTACCGTCGCCTTGAAATTATTTGAGAGTGCGAATTCGGTAATCTCATTATCTGCCAGCAAAAAAATAAAATCTCCACTCTTGCACTCAAAAGATCTTCCGTTATACAAAAAGTTTGCGCTGCCACGCTGGCAGTAGATATGGCTATGAAAACGAGATGTATAATCTGGTGGAAAGTTTCCTGTGTCTGTTGCTGTCAATAATAAGATTTTTTGCTGATGATCAGTCTCCATAAGATCTGCGGTTTGAACACTATAAAAATACGTAATATTTGACATAATTTCTGATTTATTTGTAACAAAAGAAACATTGCTGCATTTTACTTTTGTACCATCATTTTAATCAAATTAAAAGCATGAATCAAAATAGTAACATAATCAATTTGCAGAAGGAGGAAACGGATATGCAATTTCCCTTATGGAATGCAGTCTTTGCAGTGGCTCTGGCAGTTGCAGGTTTAATCACATCCGAATTTTTGCCGGTTAGCTTACTTACCCCAATGGCTGAAGATATTGGGATAAGTGAAGGAATGGCAGGACAGACTATAGCTGTTACTGCCGGGGTCGCAATGATTTCAAGTCTTCTTATTTCTTCGGTAATGGGCACCATAAATCGAAGAAAGGTTTTACTTGCTTTTGCTATACTTCAGATTGCAGCAAACCTACTGGTATTCTTTGCCCCCAATTTTATTGTGCTCCTGATCGGAAGGTTTTTGCTGGGGCTGGGGCTAGGAGGTTTTTGGGCGATGCTCGCAGCGACAGCAATGCGCTTGGTTCCAGAAAAAGATGTACCAAAAGCCTTGTCTATAATTTATGCCTCAGTGTCATTGGCGACTGTGGTCGCAGCTCCGATGGGCAGTTTTCTTGGTCATCTTATCGGATGGAGAAATGTATTTCTTCTGGCATCAGGTCTGGGTCTTATGGCTTTCATCTGGCAAGCTTTCACTCTACCATCAATGCCAGTAGAGAAAGCCGCTAAATTAAGTACGTTATTGAAAGTCATAAAACGCCCTGTGGTAAAATGGGGGATGATAGGAACGATGTTTTCGTTTATGGCCTATGCTACGCTGTTTACCTATTTACGCCCCTTTTTAGAAAAGGTAACAGGTCTGGATGTCAATTATCTGTCTTTGGTACTGCTTGGCTTTGGACTTGCAAACTTATTAGGTGCCGGCATTGCACGTTATCTTCTTGCCTGGAACCTGTACCTTGCTTTAGCGGTTGTGCTATTTGTGATGGGCATTTCTGCAGCAGGTTTGGTCCTGTTTGGAATGCTAAATCCGGTTGCTGCACTATTGATAGGCTTATGGGGAATGGGGCTTGGTGTGGTGCAATTGGGCTGGACAGCATGGCTCACCCGTACAGTCCCCGATGAAGTTGAAAGCGCGGGTGGTCTTCAAATCGGGATTATTCAGTTAGCTATTATGGCCGGAGCGGCCATTGGGGGGATAGTTTTCGATTATACAAGTGTAAAAGGGGTATTTACAACCAGTAGCATGGTTGCCATACTTGCTGTACTGGCAGTCATATTGACTTCACAAAAATCTTTTAAATAGATGAATCGTAGAGAATTAATTAAAAAGACAGCCTTGGCTGCAGGCTTGGGAATATTTTCGTCTGATCTTGTTTTCGGGCAGAAGGAACCACACATTTTATCCGGTGCTAACAGCATGGTCGCAGAGCCACAAAGATTGGAACTGGGCGATCTGGAAATCTTTATACTTTCAGACGGTTTCCTCCGCTTGAGCAACTTAAATGCATTTTCATCACGTGCGGATATCGGGGTCATGAAGAATATCCTCCATGACAATTTTAGAAGTGAAGATTTTATCGATACGGGAATGAATATCCCATTGGTCAGGACAAAGGATCGACTTGTTCTCATAGACAGTGGCATGGGAATATTCTCCAATGAGATGAACGGTAAGTTACTTGACTGCCTAAGTAATGCTGGTATTAAACCGGAACAGATAACTGATATTTTTATTTCACATGCCCACATTGACCACATCGGAGGATTGGTGGATAAAAATAACAATCTGGTATTTCAGCGTGCAAAACATCATATTGCACAAATAGAGTTCGAATTTTGGATGAATGCCGGGCTGGAGGATTTTAAAAACAGTGATTTGTCGAAAAATCCCAAAAACTTGCTTTTTGAAATTGATGCTGCCAAACGTATTCTCTCTGCCATTAAGCCAAACCTCCTGTATTTTGATTATCAGAATTCCCTGTATGAACATTTTACTTTTGAACTGGTCGGGGGACATACACCGGGAATGACATTTATAAACATACGTTCAGGCGATAAACAATTTACCTACATCGCGGACCAGGCACATTCTGATGTGTTGTTATTTCCGTATCCGGAATGGGGATTCTTTGCAGACACAGATATTGATCTGGCGATATCATCGAGAAAAAAAATGAATAAACAGTTATCCAAATCACGGGTTGCTACCATAGGATATCACCTTCCGTATCCGGGAATCGGATTTATAAAGAAAGAATACGACAGGTACCACTGGAATCCCCTTGTACAATTTACGATCGGTTCAATTCATCTATAAAGGTAAAAACAATAAATACTCAGGTTTCATATTTGACAATATTTCCGATAATAATGTAATAAAAGTGAAATTCTGAACTTATAATTTTGTACTGTAATAAAAGAAAAATTAATGAAAACATTATCAATATTTACCGCATTGCTGCTTCTGTCTTTGGGACATGTTAGTGGTCAGTCAAAAAATACGAACAGTATGGACAGAAAAATAAAGATGGAAAAAATATCTTCCAAAACATTCACGACCTTTCAGGTTGCCCAGGACGTGGAAATGTACAGGGTTTCATTTCCAAACCAATATCATATGAGAGTTGTGGGACACCTGTTCATATCCAAAAATTTAGACAAAAATAAGAAACATGCAGCCATTGTTGTAGGACATCCAATGGGTGCCGTTAAAGAACAGAGCGCCGATGTGTACGCATCAAAATTGGCGGAGCGGGGATTTGCCACATTGGCTGTCGACCTTTCATTTTGGGGTGAGAGTGATGGTGTGCCCAAAAATGCGATATTACCGGATCTTTACAGCGAGAGTTTTAATGCTGCAGTCGATTTTTTAGGTACCAGACCCTTTATAGATCGTGACAATATCGGAGTTCTTGGGGTTTGCGGAAGTGGAGGGTTTGTGGTAAGTGCTGCGAAGATAGATCCAAGAATGAAGGCAATTGCAACGGTGAGTATGTATGATATGGGAGCTGTCACAAGAAATGGATATGGTAAAGCACGCAGTGTAGAAGAGCGTAAAGAGTTGATCGCAAAAGCAGCTGAACAGCGCTATGAAGAATTTAATTCAGGAAAACAGATCTACATGAATTATTTACCGGTCGATCTACCGAAAGATGCAGATCCCGTCACCGCGATGTACTGGGATTTCTACAGAACAAAAAGAGGAATACATATTCCAAGCGGAAGAACATTGGAAACTACGCAGAATAGAACCTTGGTTGGGGAAATGAAATTCAATAATTTCTACCCTTTCAATGATATCGAAACGATCTCACCAAGACCTATGCTATTTATAGCCGGAGATAAGGCCCACTCTTTAGAGTTTAGTCAGGAAGCATATAAGCTTGCCGCAGAGCCTAAAGAATTATATCTGGTAAAGGATGCCAATCATACAGATCTATATGATAACGTTACCGGCAAAGCACCGTTTGATAAACTGGAATCTTTCTTTAAAAAATATCTAAAATAAAGACATGTAAGGATTTTCCCCATTTTCTATAAAGCTGCTGATTCCAAAGCAGCTTTTTTTCATTGAAAAAAATCAAAGATAATTTTGAATTCTTATGATCAATTCAGGAACAATTGGCTACTGTATGAGAGTAATTTATCTTAAGTATTAAATTACCTTTTACTCCTTTTTATCAGCGGAAGACCTTTCGCTCTTTATTTTCGTCCTATGCTGGATTCCCCATCTTGTCATTGCACCAACAAGTTCTTCCAGTGTATGACTGTATGGTAACAGCTCGTATTCGATCAGTACGGGATAGCCTACGGATACTTTCTTTACGATAAAACCATTAAGTTCAAGTTCCTTGAGCTCACTTGACAGCACCCTTGCGGAAATACCTTTGACCTGTTTTTGCAGTTCGCTGAAACGGTTATTTCCCCTTGCCATGGCGATGATGATCATCAGTTTCCACTTTCCACCGACTACGTACAGCGTATCACTGACTGCATTCATTATGGTGTGGCATTCATCAGTGAACTCTTTGTTTTCCGCATTTATTTGATCAGGTTGCTTCATTTCCATGCTGTTGATTATTTAAATATTAGCCGATAACCTTTTAGTAACTGCTAATAAATTGTAAGCAAATTTACCATAATTCTTCCATATAGTCCCCTTCAGGCAGCCCAATAAATCTTGGCCTCTGACACATCTGGAAAGGCTTTATAGCCTTTTTACTACGCTCAGTGCCAGAATCAAAGCTTCTTTATAACCTATTTATTATCCGCTAACCTTTAGGTAACAAGTCATAAAATGAGACCCGATATGATCTACTTTTGAACCGTCAAACAACAGAAACAGTAAAAATGTAAAGGCTGCGCAACCATTAAAAACAAACAAAAGGGACTGATCTAAAAAGAAATCATAAGGCCTTATCTGAAGAGAAAAATTGAATTCAATAATCAAACAAAACAAATTTTACAACAATAAATACAATTCATTATGACACTAGAAATTTTAAAGGAAAAACAGGAGCTAAGAGATCTAATCGACAATTATGCTTATCTGAGCGATGAGTGGAAAATTGCAGAGGTCATGCAGCTGTTTGCAGAGGACGTGACCTATAAGGTCTATATGGTCGGAAATCTGGTTGCCGATGTATCGGGAAGGGATAATATGGAGCGCGATTTCAATATGCATGCGGCTCAGGTCAAGACCTATTTCACCCTAAACGGACAGCACACGGTAAATATTGACGGTGATACGGCGAGCGGTATATCATTCAGTCAGATCAAAATGGTAAGGGAAGTAGAAGGTAAGGATATCTTGACCGACTATTGCGTAAAATGTGAGGATTATTATATTAAACGTGATGGGAGATGGGTGATCAAAGACAGAGTGGGGCATTTTTTGATCATAGAATCGAGACCGATTAATGTATAAGCAGAACCAACAGATTACAAAATTGGACATAGATGCGAAATAGCGAGGTATTAATAATTATTGGGGAAGTACATTTTGATATATCCCCAAATTGCTGCAGTTATTTATATTAAATTAAATCCTCGAAGATTTTCAATTCTTCGGGGATATTTTAGGTCCAATTGTGATTTTACCCAAAAGACGATACTAGTAATTCGCAAAGCTAAGATAAAATGAATCCAATTTTTTTTCTAAAATGGAGACTCGTCTTCATCTTCAAATAGTGTTCTGTAAAGAGCGTCAACAAATGGGCTGTCATTGTTTTCATCTTCCTCATCCTCCTCATCAGCATCATAGCCGTATTTTGATTTGCTTATTGCTTCCTTATGTTCATCTGCCATTAATCTCATATGTTTTTTAAAATCGATAAATTTAACTCCTTTTTCTATCAACTTCTCAAACTCCGCTGCATACGATCCAGAAAATCGAGCTCGAGAATAACCTGTAGAACGGGCAACAATATTTTGCAACCATGTTTCATCATCGCTTGAGAGATTACTGCCCAACCTAATTGAAATATTATCACATAAACCTTCTTTATGAGCAGCTATAAGGATACTTTTAACAAAAGAATTATTTGTTTTGCAAAGAGTTTCAATTAGTTCTTCGGACAGATCTATTTTGCAGACGAAACTGACCCAAAGTAGCCAAACTATTTCATGATGATGTGCGGCACCTACAGATTTCTCTATAATAATTTCAATAATATTTTTCCATCCAACTCGATCTATTGATTTACCTATCGCTACTCTTTTGGCAAGCAAAAGGCACAGATAGTCCAAGCAATGTGGAAAATGAAATAAAATGCGTTGCAATTTAGGCTCAAATTCACTCCAAGTAATTCGGTTATATAGCTCATATTTATCCAGCCTCCTCAAGGCTAATTTCATGGGACTTTGAGACCCTAAATTATTCGAAATATCAAAAGCTTTGTCTAGAAGAAAATTCATATAATCATCTAACGAATTGTATCTCGAATTAAATCTCAGCTCTTGAGCCCAGATATCATCTACAGGATACAATCCAGGCAAAACTTTAGTTTTGGAATCATTTACCTGAAGCTCATAGGTTTGTAATATATCGCGCAATTGAGAAAGTACAATAGAGCTATCAAATTCTGATTTAATTCCAAGATAATAATCGTCCACATGCCTCACGCCCCCAATTATTAATTCTTTAGCCGAATCTTCAAGAATACCATCAATGTTACTAACTAAAAATTCTGCTACGATTCGAAATGCATCAGGTCCGACTATAACTCCGCGGGTTTGTCCGTTTTGACACTGTTGTATAAACAAATCAAGTTTATTAAAATAAATTACTTCAGATTTTTTATCTATATCAGATTTTGCTTGATCTCTTCCATGAGCTGCCCAAACAATTGAATGGGTATATATACTCGGGAAAAACTGAGCAATATCTGTTTTTAGGAGGAAAGGAGAGTACTTTATCTGAGAAGATAGGTTGGAAGCTACTTCACTTAAAGAAGAAACCAATATAGCGCGGTCATCTTGTTTCTCGCCAAGCCTGATATTACTTATACTAAAAGCGGATTTTTGAAACTTTGTTTCAAAATCGTTCCATTTGCTTCCAATGAAATTACAAAGATAAAAATAGGGAATAGGATTTACTGCACCATAATAGCGTCTATTTCCGTCATGCTTAGTTCCATTGTATCTTACGTAAGCTGAGCTTCTTTTAAAATATTCCTTTGGCAGAATTTCTTTTATCAATCCATTGAAACTACGCGCTAAATTTGTACTTACAAAACATGGAGGAAGGACTTCTGGAAAAAATCCTTTATTTAAAAGTGAATCTCTAATCTGCTTTCCTGTGGTCATTATTTAGTCTTGGCTCAACCAAATATAATTAAAAATTTAAATCTATGAATGCTGAATAGTAAAATCGAAGGTCTCATAATCTAGTTTTTGAATGGTTAAAGAACTATTCCTTCATTATCAATAAATAGAATATGGATCCTTACGGTATATATTAAAAAGAAGCGTCAGGGATTGCATTAGAAATCCTTTTCATGCTGAAAAGATAGCAAGGAAAAGCTGGCCCTTGTGGGCCTTTAATTAAAATACTAAATCATTATAATTCCATGCTCTGCTATACCTTTAATAGTATTCTTCAGTCGACCCAAAAAAAGGAAAAAGCGGAATACGGGATTCAAAGATTTATTTTGCCACATAAAAGTACAAGTTAATATATCGAGAATATTTTAGGGAAACCTTTCTGAGTTAGAATGTATGAAAAGACTTGGTTTATTTTGGCAATATTTTCCTAAATCCGTTCAGGCTCTGATAAATTTTTTTTTTATTTGGCCATTTGAAATATAAATTCATTTCTCTCTTTTCTATCCAGCTTTAGTATGTGCTCGAACGCACTGAAATCAACACCATTGTTGCCACGATCAATCAAATGTTGGGCATGTACAATCGCAATTATTTTTTTATCTATTTTCTCCTGATTTTCCATTGGGTAAAGATATGGAGTTTTTTAACATGAACTTTTTTTCAGACAATGTAAAGCAGATTTTCATGGGATTAAGTAAAGGTAGATAAGTAAGATAAAGATATGTGATATATTTACTACGGTTTCCCTCAAAAGACTAGGCTAATTTTTTATTTACTTGCAAATATGAAATTTCAATTACAAAATTCGATCATTCTAATTATCATTGATGCATTGAAAAATAACTCATCCGGAATAGGAATCAGAATTACCGATCATGTTATTATAAGACGCGACCATGAAAAAAGCTGGATAAAATTTCAGCGTAAAGATGGAAAGTCTGTTAATGTATTTGATTTTTTTAATCTAGGACTTCATATTGACTGATATAATACACAATAATTTTACAGAAAAAAGAGAGACGGTGCCCGATTTTTTTGTAGTGCTGAAATTTTATTCCATAATAGTACTATTTTACATTATTTTTAATTTTTTTTGTAAATTACGACAAACTTTTAGCCAGATGTTCAAATTAACCATTAAAGCAAGACCGTCTAATTTATGCTTAACATAAAATGTTTTAAAGCTGCAAAGGGCGATTGCTTTCTTTTAACCTGGATTTCAGAAGGTCAACGACGATTGTTGATTGATTCTGGAATTGCGGGTACCTATAGGTTTTTTGCCCCTCTTGTCAGGGATTTCAGCACAAATGATCATGTTATCATGACACATGTTGATTATGATCACATTGGTGGATTATTTAAATGGCTCAATGACCGGAAAGAAAAGTTTAGCAATGAGGTTTCATTATACATGAATACTCCTCAGCTTTTGATTACACCCCCTTCTGGTGATCAAGTGGGAATAGAACATGGAATAAATCTTGAGGAAGAATTATATAATCAGGGGATCGAACCTAAATCCATGTATGTAACACCAGATGGAGATAATACTTTAGATTTAGGGGGCTTAATTTTAAAAGTTATCAGTCCACCTGAAGAGGTTTTAAAGCAACTATTGGAAAGATGGACTGCAGATCAGATATATCAAGAATATATCAAGAGGAGAGCCGAACAAGATAACAAAGTCAGTATTCCTGGAAGTAAGGAGTTGAAGTCGAAAGAAGAGATTTTAAATAGCCCTCCAAAACCACATAAGTGGGAGGACGATTTATTGAATGCTTCTTCGATTGCTTTTATTTTAAAATATAAGGAATCTAATTTGCTATTTCTAGGTGATGCAAATCCTGATCTGATTGCAGATGAACTTGCTAATTTGACATGGTCTACAACCAAAAAGCTACCTTTAAAGCTATTTAAAATCAGCCACCATGGATCAAAGAAAAATACAACCCAACGTTTGCTGGAGATGATAGACTGTTCGGACTATCTGATTTCTACTGACAGTACGGGACCTTACTATCATCCTTCACGAGAGACATTGATTTTAATTTCTGAATATGGGCGTAGTGACAATACAGTGCCGATAACAATTTATTCCAATTACACTTTAGCTATTGATAAGCTTCTGTCATTAGAAGAGAGGGAAAATATAATGTTCAAGGAAATTCACGAAATAAATATAGTGTAAATAGTAGTATGCAGCACCTGAATAAAACTACCGGGTTTTTGATGAAAAATGAGACATTTATAGGAAGTTCTGTAATCTTTCCATATGAAGGTGATTTTCTTTGCTTAACAGCCGGCCACAATCTATACGGTAGAGATTTTGATGATAATGTTAATCTTACAGAATGGAGTGTAATCGACCATATCGGTACTTCTCATTCCGTTTCGGAATGCATCGGAGATGCTAATTTTGCGCGGGAGCATGATATTATTGTTTTGAAACTAAATTGCTGCTCAGATCTCCAACAATTTCATAGCCCTAAATTTTATACAATTCCTAAAAATCCTTCCCATTCCTTTGTGTTTCGTGGCAGGTATGAGGGGAATGACTGTGCCGTTACTCAGCCAGATTTAAGGTTTATAAATATTTGTCAAAGTAACAAACACAAATTCTTTTGCAAGATTGACAAGAATCTGCTAATGAACAGTGATTATAAGTCTGGCAATGACTGGTTATCCGGTTGGTCGGGATCTGGACTTTTTCTTGATAACCCAACTGAATTGATGTGTTTTGGGATAATGATCGAAATTCCTAACAAAGGAGATGATGGTCAGCTTAAATTCACAAGTGTTTCGGCAATAAAAAATCTTAATATCAATTTAGAGATAGCTGACGCAGGGCAACTTGATTTTGACCAAAAAATTAGGGCAAAAGCCATCAACCAAATTTTTGATCAAGCAGATGACGAGGCAATAAGGAGTTGGGAACTGGATGACGTAAATAAGCCTCAATTGGACTATATCAATGAAAAATTGCAAAAGGTTTACACAGGTGATAGGTTAGTTAGGATGAAAAGAAATACCATAAAAAAATTAATGGTTGGCAGATCCCTATTATACTCTGAACTTCGAAAGCAGGATGGTATTTACGAAAGTTATTTAAAGGCGAACAATGCGTTTGGCCTTAAAGATTTAGATATTTTAGCGAATAATAGGGAAGAGGCCAACGAAGGTCTTAGGTCTATGACTAGAGAGTATGAAGATTATTTAGAAAGATGTCTAAATAACTTTTTGGATCCTAGTGACATTAAGATTCTTGCAAGTTATGGTATAAGTGAATGGATTTCAAATTGTAGTTTAAGTTTTTATTGAGAATGGAAAAAAAGGTACGACTAAAAGGCAATAAATTAAAGGTATTAGATGGCTTTTGGGAAAATGATGAAATTATGGTAATTATGATTCTTTTAATTCTATTCTATTCAATTTCTGGCAAAACGAAATCAGTAGAATTAAATAAAATCGCCTTCGTTATAGATGCAGTTAAAAAATCAGTTGAAATGTCAAAGTTTTCCATTGCGCTTGCAGAGCCGTGGGAAATATCGGATAGTCTTAGAAAAAGACTGATTTTAGCTTTCAAGAAAGGTTTGCTTACAATTCAGGATAAAAATGGTAAAGTATCCTTTGCATTAACTGCTGCAGGGAATGAATTGGTTTCAACAGTTGAAAAAGACAAAATTTTGCCTCATTTGACTGAAAGTATTAAATTGTGGAGCAATGCTGTTAGCATAAGCCAATTAAAAAATCAACAATTAACTTGGTAGGATGATTAATATTAGTAGTATTACTGCGGTAGTATATGATAGTAATAAGAGGAAGTATGGTTTCGAGTACGGCTTTCAGGCAGGGCTTAACATCATATCAGGGGACAATTCGAGTGGAAAATCGACAGTATTATCCTGTATTTATTATTGCCTAGGTATGGAACAGCTCGCAAGTTATGGGAATTCAGATGGTCTCAAGGAGTGTTTGAAGAATAGCTTTATGTATAATGAGCAGAGTATTCCAGTAATTGAATCTTATGCAGAGCTTAAATTAAAAAATGACAAAAATGATGTAGCATTAATTAGGCGTTTTATCAAATCAGAATACGGAGAAACTAGCCAAAATCTTCAGGTAAAAGTGAATGATGGTGAGATGGAAAACAAGTTCATCCACCGTAAAGGAGATAGTGATCATGAAAGCGGGTTTTATCGATGGCTTTCAGATTTTTCTGGTATTAGTATTCCTGTGTTTGAAAGTGAAGATGGTATTCAAAAAATTCTTTACTTACAACAAATTTTTGCTAGCTCATTTGTTGAACAGACAAAAGGGTGGTCAGACTTCTTTGCGCAAGTGCCAATCTTTAATACTAAAAAGGCCAAACAGAAAATCGTAGAATTTACTTTAGGTCTAACTGGATTAATCGAAGAATTTGAACTGGATAGATTGAAGGATGACGAGAAAAAAGAAAAAGGTCTTTGGGAAAATTCTGTTAATAATTTTAAAGCACTTATTGCATTTAATAATCTTTCTACGCCAAATTTGTCAGAGAGCTTCAAAGCAGAGTTTACACCCAAAAAGATTGAGAGTCTAACTATGCAGACTAAGGTAGAGCCTGGAAAATATTTAAGTATAGAAAATTCAATTCTTTTTTTGGAGGAGAGTCTCTCAAATATAAAACAAGCAAATGATATTATCTTGAATATTGAAAGAGATGATACCCTCTTAGAGAATCAGAAAAAAACTCGTCTAGCTTTAAAGTTGCTTAATGAAGAATTTATCATTATGCAGAAAGAGAAAAATAATGAAGAAATTAAAATAAAAAAATATGAAGCAACCTTAGAACAAATAAAAAGAGAAATTGAAGTATTGTCTGGATTACAGCAGCTTAACCAATTATCATCCTTGCATATTGGTGCTGTAGAAAGCTGTCCAGTTTGTAATTCTTCACTTTTAATAGAATCATCGAAGAGCTTGCACAATATCGATAAGGTAAATGCATCAGGATCTTTATCTTTTTTTAAGTCTGAAAGAAGTCTTTACGAATCATATCTTAAAAGTTCAAAAAATCTTATGGAACGTTTTGATAAGACTTTGTTATATTATCAGGAAAAACTAACTGATTTAAGATATGAACTTTCATTAATTGACAAGGAATTAATTTCTGACGCCCGTATTCCTTCAAAAACAGCGATAAACAAAGAAATGACGGTAAGTTTTGAGCTTGCAAAATTGGCTAAATTCCAGCAACAGTTTAATAAATTTAAAGCACATTTAAAAGATCTTTCAGAAAAGCTTGCTAATATAAAAAAACGAAAGGATGAACTAAATACTCATAAAAAAAAGGATGAAGAATTAATATATGCTTTCGATAAAAGCTTTAGCTGGTATTTGAAAGCATTTGGATATTCAAAAGAGCTTTTATTACGAATTTATATTTCAAAGGATGATCTTAACAAATTATTTCCAGTGGTATCAACACCATCCTTTGGAGCACAGCCAATTCGGTTAATGTCTTCAGCCAGTGATTTTATTCGCGCACAATGGGCCTTCTATATAGCTCTATTGAGAAATGCACAGCATCATTTGGGCATTCTTGTTCTTGACGAGCCTGGGCAGCATGCAATGGCCACAAAAGATTTAAAGGTACTAATAAAAGAGAGTGCAAAAATTAAAGATAGACAAGTAATTATTGCGATTTCTAAAGAGGATAGAATTAAAAATGTTAATGTCGGAGACTCAAAAATAGTAGTAGAAAAAGAGGTCGATCTAATTGCTATGTTAAATGAAACTGGTTTACAGGAAGGAAAGGACTATAAATTGAACATGATTGAAGCAAATGATAGAGATGATAAGTGTATCCAGCTTTTTGATTAAAGGATAATTTAGGAAAATAAAAAATCAATTGAAGTGCGGCCTATCATATACTTAAAAATATAAAGGTTATACATGATTAATAGCCCCCAATCTTAGGGAAACATTGGTAAGCTATTTCATCAAGGGACTGTCCCACTAAGTATGTAAATAAAATACAGAGTTCAGTTATGTTCCTTATAATTGGACTCTTTTCTCAAAAAAGTTAATTACATTCCACTAGGTAGTAAGATCAACTAATCTAACCACGAATTATTTTTAATAACTCCTTTACGGTTTCCCGTATTGTAAACTCGTGCTTTCTTAAGATATTATTGGCATGAAACGCCAATCACAAAATTTTTTAATCGTCCTGATTATCTATGTGTTAAAAAATAGTACATCAGGAATAGGAATGAGAACAACCCATCATGTAATCATTTTAAATGGGAGTGAGAATAGCTGGATCAAATTGAAACCAAAAGACGACGAGCATTGCAAATGCTTTCGATTTTTTTTCAGCGAGGTCTTCAAATTGATTGGTATAATTTTTAAAATCAAATGCGCTAATAGATTGCGTACCCAGATCTGATATTTGCCTTACAGACAAAACAAAATTTGAACCCTATTATGATTTCAGAGAATTTAAGAAAAAAAATCCGCAAGGTTGACAGTGACCTTAACAGTGCCTACAAACCAATCGCCGGTAAGCCATTACTGCAAATTGCGAGCTTAACCTTTATTGCAACCTTACTCGGACTATTTTACATTTGGGAATACCTGAATATGTTTAAAGTCGATTATTTTGAATATTTCGAAGTAAAAGACTCTTTTAAGATTTTATATCAGAATGCAATGCCAATTATCTACGTCGGATCCTTACTTTCATTATTCCTGTGGATTTTAGTTCCCGCCATCCTCAAAAATAAAAATGTACAGCCTGATGATCAGCAAGTAGAGGAGCAGACTGATCCAAAAGCAATCAAGGGTATAACAAATGCAGCAGTTATAATCACTGTTATCTTAGGATTATGTGGATTTTGGGTGCTGCTTTCAGCTTACAAATTTGAATTATTGCAGACCATCATATTGCTTGTTTTTGCGACAGCAGCCTGTTATCTATATTTCAAGGGGCCTAAAAATCTTGGCGTTGTCGCGGCAATTATAATTGCATTTCTTTATGCGGAAGTACGTGCTAGAAAGGATGCCGAGTTGACCATGAAGCTTAAACCTAGAAAAGATATTACGCTCAGTGGCCAACAGAAACCAATATTAAAGAAAGAGGATACTACCAGGTATCAAATTTTTAGGACAAGTGGATACTATTTCATTAAGGATGACCTTCAGAAAATGATCTTTGTATATTCTCGTACCAATGGCGAGATGAACTCTTTCTATGTAGAGTAAAATAATAAAGAACAACAAATAAAGTGAAAAATATTTAATACTTATAAAAATTATAAAAATGGCAGAATTTAGAATTTCCGGAATTTGGTTAGATTCCGAAGGCGTGATAACACATTACGCAATTCACACACGAGAAAAAAAAAGTGATGGAAATGGGTATGTTCTTAGTCGCGCAGAAAAATACAGTAAAGAGGATGCTGTTGAGTTGCTTTTAAAAAAAGGAAATACCGCTAAAACTTATTTGTGGAATTACACGAAATGTAAATTTGAAAAAGGTGCAGAAGTTCAGGTTACCAATGGTAAGCCTCTTTATTTAAAGAGCAACCCAGATAGTACAGAAAGGGATAATCTACTGCATTTAATCGACTATGACTGGATTTTTTGATACAATAGTACCTCTGCATTGGCAGAGGTACTATTGTATCAAAATTCAATTTCATATTATGAAACCAAGAACTTTATTCTGTTTCTATTCTTGTAAAATCTTTTTGATGTCTCCGATTCTGGTATTCGCTTAGCATCAAGATTTTTGTATATTACGTTTAAATAAATCTAGTTGACCTATATATAGTGCGCTATTTTAAAGATGGGAGGTTTCGGTATAGCATCAGATAGCAAAATATTACAACATTTTTTATGGAAAGAAAAGAAATTATTGGTCGATATATCAGTCTGCTTGATGAAACCACTTATACAAATGAGACTTCAAAAAGGCGCAGAGGGAGGGAGTTTGAAGTATTGATAAAGGACTTGCTACAGATTGAAAAACTTGAACCTAGGGGAAGTTTTCGACCTAAAGGAGAGGAGATGGATGGCTCTTTTATTTATAACCAGAAGATCTATCTGCTTGAAGCTAAATGGTATGATAAACCTTTGTCAGCCTCATCTATTTATCAGTTTAAGGGTAAGGTCGAGGGTAAGTTGGTTGGTACTATAGGGGTATTTATATCTATGTCAGGATATTCAGAGGAATCCGTCGATGCACTAACTTTTGGAAAATCCCTTAATATTATTCTTTTTGATAGGGCTGATTTTGAAAAATGTGTTTATGAACCAAGCGGGTTTTCTGCTGTATTATCACAAAAACTGCGCAAGGCAGCTGAATCTGGGCTACCGTTTTACTCGGTAGATCCAGTTGTAATATCTATCTCTAATTCTATTAAAGTTAACAAGAAAGCAATTCTAAACGACCTTGTTATTGTGGTAGGAGGTCAAGGTGATCAAGAGATTATTTCATTTCTGGTGAATAAGATTCTGGAACTCGAAAAGGTAGATCGTAATATTCTGATCAGAATTGCGGGAGGAAAACTATCAATTCCACTGTTAGCTAATGCATTCGATGATTTCAGCGATGGCGCAGTACAGGATTTTATGCTTATAGCTGACGCTGATGGTGAAATTGACGCAACAGAAAAACAGCTGTTACATTCACTAAATGAAAACCTAGATCCTATAATTATACTTCCTAATCCAGGTATTGAGATATGGTTTAAAGAATTTAAAATATACGATCGTAACGATATGATTCAGTACGCGAATGAGCATCGTACTCTTCCAAGTAAACTTAGAAGATTTCTACTTGATCGTATTGATATTGATTACCTAAGGAGTAGAAATGATAGTTTCGCAAAATTTTATAATGGAGTTCTTGGGATATAAGAGTTGCAATAAATTCAGTAGCTAAATTTAGACTTTCTTTTTTTATTTAAGTATCAAATGAATTAAATTAGCACATCAACATTTCATCATTCATGAATAGTACAAAAAATATACCTGACGCGGATCTTTCTAGCGCCGGGGATGATTTTCACGTTCTCTATACAATAAAGAAATCATTGGAATTGCTCAATTTCGATGATCGGGGGCTTAAAGCTATAACTGTTGAAGGATTTGAAAATAATGCTTCTAAAAAAATTGATCCCACTGGAAAAATGTTTCTTGGAATAGACCTTACTGAATATTATGGAGGCAAAGATTTTGAGAACTCACATACTATTATCATTTCCCAATTGAAGTATAGTACGAGAAGGGTAGATGAGAATTATACCTATTCTAAGTTATATGAGGGAAAAAAATCGGGTTCATATAATGGCTCTATTATTCATCGATTTGCGACAATCTACTCAGCATTTTTGAAAGAATATGGAAGAGAGGAGGTTCTAAAGAAGATTAAAATCAAGCTGGTCAGCAATAGGGAATTTAATTACCTTCAATTGGGTGAGATCGTTCAGCTGCAGGAATTTTTGGCAACAAATGAGAATGGCATAAGTATTACTAATGCTTTGGATCATTTTCCTTCGATTAAAATAGAGCCATTCTTAAAGCTTGAAAAGGCGACCGGGCTTTCCTCAGCGGAATTTACTGATTTCTTAAAACTATTGGATTTCTCAGATTGTGGAGCAAGTTCCCGAAGAAATCTAAAATTTGAACTGATCACAGCCATAGCATCAACAAATATTACTTCCAGAAACCAGTTTAATGGATTATTCCAGATGGTCTGGAGCAAAATGCAACCTGAAAAACGTGAAGAAAGAACCATTATTTCGCTGGATATCGTTGGTGAATTTGGTCTGAGCAGTCTTGAGAATTTGTTCCCTGTTTCTCAGAATTTTGAAAATAATCCAAATGCAGTTAAACGTGAACAATTGACCGATATATTATTAGCGATACAAAATAATACTTTATACCGACCGATCTGTATCAATGGAGGTGCAGGAATGGGGAAATCTACCATAGTAAAACAGATAAAAAATTTTCTTCCTGAATATTGTGAATGTGTTTTATTTGATTGTTATGGTGTAGGAAAGTACCAAAACCCCGAAGATAAGAGACATCTCCATAGGAATGCGATCCCGCAATTGGCTAATGAGCTTGCAAAAAATTTGGGGACTGATTTTTTAATCGTTCAAAATGCATCGAATGATGTTTATCTAAATGAGCTGATCAAACGGATCCGGCACGCGATCGAGATTTTAAGAAATAGAAATTCTGATGCATCTCTTATCTTAATTATTGATGCGGCTGATAATAGCGTTACGGCGGCCAATAATGCAGGAGAAAAAAGTTTTGTGGAGGATTTACTCAATATAGACATACCTGAAGGCTGCCATATTTTGGTAACGACACGAAATTATAGAAAGGAGAGCTTAAGTCTACCCGATAAATACATCGATATTGAATTAAATGCTTTTACTCTTGCTGAAACTAGATTATTTCTACAAAGCCGTTTTGTTGAAACTGATGAGAATTTTATTAAAGAGTTTCACAACTACACAAGAGGAATTCCAAGGGTTCAGTTTTATTCTTTAGATCTTCATGAAATGGGAATAAAGAAAGTCATCAATTATTTAAAGCCTAATGGAAAAAATGTTGATGATATTATTCTTGATAAGATAGAGCATGCAATTAAAAGAATTGGAAGAGATAAAAAGGTACTGGTCGATCAGTTTTTTAAATTGTTGATTTCGCTTCCAAGACCGGTACCCATAAATTATCTCGTCGATATTATGGGAGTCAATGAAGATTTTCTTAAAGATCTGGCTGCCGATATCTGGAACGGATTAATTTATGAGGATAAACACTTTATTTTTAGGGATGAAGATTTTGAAAACTACATATTCGAAAACTATAATCTTGGGAAGTCAGAATTTGAAGAGATAGCGAGGTTATTTATTCAAAAATCATCCGATGACGAATATGCTTCCGTAAATTTGGCAAGTATACTACATTTAGCAGATTTAAAAAAAGAGCTTATAGAAATTGTTTTAGAAAGGATGTATCTAACTTTTCCTTTAGATCCAATCCGTAAGAAGTTGGTTTATGTAGGAAGAGCAAAGATGGCCTTGCAGGTGAGCCACGCACTTAAAGATCAGCTCACATTTTTTAAGCTACTGTTTATAACAGCAGCAGAATCTAAAACGGATAGAGCACTCACAGAACTAATTATTGATTATCCGGATTTTGTATCAAGGTTTGGGGATGAGGTATCATTGTCAAAACTGAAACTAAATTCAGATGAAAAGCCATGGGCGGGAGCCTTTCATCTGAAGCTGGCAGGAATAAATGCAAGAAAAGCAGAAAATAGGGAAGTCTCCGTGAAACATCTAAAAACGGCTCGAGAATGGTTGAACTGGAGAATGAATGTACCCAAAGATAAGTTATCTGAATATCCTATAAGCTATGTTGATATAGCTTATGAGTTTGAAACAGAACTCCGCTTATTTGGGATATCCAGAGCTATTGCAACTTTGAAAAGATGGCGGCCTACGGAAGTTCGTTTATATGCTGCTGATTTTGTTGTTGATCATTTAGTGATAGACTTATCTTCTGAACAGATGAGGGAATGGTTAGAGTATTCCGGATTCAGGATTGATGAGCAGGTTTTTATTGTTTGTAAACTGTTTAAAATTAGGCGGGAGGTAAATTTTGATATTGAGGAAATGGCTGTCCATTTTTCAAAATTGTTAGCAAGAAGAAAAATAGAATTTGGAAATCATTTTAAGCAGATCATCATAGATTTTTGTTTTATCCTTGCTCAAAATAAGATAGATAAAAACGTAATAATTGGAATTCTTGGAGCTGTGCATGTGATCCCGCTGGAACATTTACCCTACTTAAATAAAAGGTATGGTGATAATCGAAATGAAACAGAGCTAAATCTTGTCCTCTCGAAAACAGCACTAAAATTTTCTTTAGAGGGAAATGAGTTAAATCCCAGTAGTTTTCTACCTAAACGTTTTGATAAAATACCTAAAATTAAGGAATATGCTAAGAGAAATGAGCTTGAAAACGAACAACGGAGATTTTTATCATTTTACAAGCATGCTGTTGAGGTTGTTGAATTACACGCCAATATCTGTACGCAGAAACCAATAGGAGTTAGCTATAATGAGAAATTTAATGAAATATGTAAAAATGTAGGAGCGGATCGGGAATTTAGGTATTTACATGGACATCGTTCAGATGACTTTTTGATTTTTTTCGCCGGGCAATTGGTGAAAGTAGCGTTATTATTGGAAGACCAACCTAAATATATCGAGTCTGTTTTAACGAACTTAGATAGCGACGTTGACCAGCTTCAACTTAGATTTGAAATATTGGACAAGATAGCGCTTCATCGAAATGTGTTGCCTCTAGTGTTCAAATTATTAAAAGATTCGGATACCATAATTGATGGCTCACAATTGTCTTCGAAGGAAATGATTGAAAGCTACATTAAATGCCTGGTCATGAGTAGTAAGATCAGTGATTCATACAGTCGACATTTTTTTGATAAAGTTATTGCGGCGACTGCAGAGATTGATTATGAGGCTAATATGAAGATACTGAGTATCTATTACTTATCTGCAATAGGGATCCCAAATAATAATGCCCAATTGGCTTATGAATTTGCTCGTTTTGTAGAATTATGTGATATAACGTTAAGGGGCTACGATAAAAAACATTTTCCTTACTCTTCCGCATTGGTTGCCATTGGAAATCTAGATCCTGCTTCCATGTTCTCCACATTATGTAGGTGGCATCACATGGACATAACTACTATCGGTGAAAATATTATTTCTATAATAAAGCATTCTGTTAAAAGCGGTTATATAGACCACGTAACAGCTTCTTCAATTTTAGGTTTAGCAACAAATTATGGCTATGAGCAAATCGAGGATGTCTTTCGGCTATTGATATCTGGTTTTGACAGCAGAGGCGCTGCAGAACAAAAAAGTCTTTTTTTAAAATCATTGCTGAGGAGCTCTCTAATAGAAAAGGATAAGCATACTATTAGATTTATCTATGGAGAGATAAAGTCGGGTAAATTTGTTGATCGTGAGATCTTAGATGGATATAGGAAAGAAGTTGAAATCTACGACGCCATTGATAAAAAGAAAAATGAAACCAAAAATAGTGGGTCGTTTAACCTGAAAGATTATGATCATCAGATAGATCTTGTCAGCTTGGATTTTACTAATTTGAAAGAAGTTGAATCGGCAATCGCGATACTGATTCAGGATAATACAGAAAGTCACGGTATCAGCTGGTATATTCAGAACTTTTTATCAGATATCGTTGCAATATGTCCTGCTGAGAAACATATAGGATTTTTGAATGTCCTGATTGCGATTGATGATAGATTACTGGAATTTGATTCTTTTGAAGATATCTTAAAGAAAGCGTTAAAAGAATGGATGTATTTTCCAGAAGTCGAAAGTTGGAAAAAATCAAAATTTGCGCATATAGTCTTATCAAAACTACCGCATTTCGATTATGGCAATACATTGAATATTTATGCCCTTTATGAGTTTGCTAAATTATTTGACATAGACCAAGCTTTGCTGTCTGAGGTTATGCTAGAAGTTGTTACGCTGAAAATTGACATTCTTTCAGATGAATCCATATATAGTTCATTTGAATTAATCAAGAACCTGCTTAATCCGTCGCAAAATGAAGAATTATTGGAATGGGTACTAAAAAAATGGAATGCTGAAATAAGACCGGAAATTGGAGAGGGCACATGGCACCAGTCATTAAGCCCCGTCGGTGATTCAAATCGTATTATAGCATCGCTTTTGCGTTTTATGCTAGGTCATCCAGACAAGAAAGTTCGATGGCAGGCTATTCAATGTATTCGTAAATCGGTAAACTTCGGAAATATAGATGTTTTAAGCCATCTTCTGGATGAACAGAATAATCAAAATTGTCATCCATTTCAGCATCAATTCTATAAATTTTATTGGATGTCAGCCAAGCTATATCTATGGATAGCAATAGACCGGCTAGTAACCGAAAGTCCTAAAGTACTTATAGAGTTCCGTGACAGATTTTTTCAGGAACTTAAAAATGAGAACCTTCCCCATGCACTTATAAGATATTATATCAGGAAATCATGCATAAACCTTTATCGCTATGATAACACCGTATTTTCAGATAAGGAGATAAGCTTCATTATGGATTCGAACCAAAGTAGGTTGGATCCAATAAATGAAAGGCAGAATTCAAGAGCGCTCAGAAGAAATTCGAGCGGCTCAGAAAAAGAGTGGCTATTTGATTTTGATCAAGTTGATACGCTTCCATATTGGTATAGTAATTTGGGTGATGTTTTTAATGTTTCCGAGTATGATGTTGCGGACATTGCCGATAAATTTATCACTGAAGAATGGGGATATACAAAAGAAGATAGAACGGAGGATTACATTAAAGGTCAGTTGTCTAGTAGGGATTACGACCTTACCAGGAATGATCATGGCGACAATCCAGAAATTGAAGACCTTTCTATCTATTTTGAGTATCATGCGATGTTCTGTGCAGCGAGTGTCCTGCTCGAGCGAAAGCCCTTAGCAGAGAATGATAGCTGGAACGAATGGCATGAATGGCTCGAATCCCATGCGAATTCTTTTGGAGATTTTTGGCTCAGCGACTTAGCAGATCCAGTGCCTGTCAATGATTATGTAGAAAAAACTGATAGAAAAGGTTTTGACGAACAATGGAGAGATGTTATTGATGAAGATTATTTTGATAAAAAAGTTGGATTTCTCGGTGAAGCTGATATTGAATTTATAACTGTTTACGCTGAGTCAAGCGAATTTATAGGTCCTAATGAAGAGGCCGTGTCAATAAGCTCTTGCATTATATCTGAAAAAGGATCTGATGCTTTCCTGCGTACATTACATTTTACAGAGGACAGTAGAGATTATTATCTTCCATTTGCGTTGAACGATCCTGATGGCAGTGATGAAACTAATGCCCTCCTTAATGAGGGTGGATTCTATTTCAATGGATGGCTGAGCGAGTTTCGAAGTGAGATTGATGGTCTGGACGCACATGAATCACTATATAGATTGAATTCTCCAAAGTATATCAAGTTCGGAGCAAATGTTGAAAAACATTTTAATATCCAGTACGATGAACTTTTTAAAAAAAGTTATTCAGATCACGAAGTAGTCAGTATTTCAAGAAATTGGAATGATCTATCTGACCGAACCTATAATGCATATCCAGAAAATTTAGAGATGTCGGGTTTTGATTTCAGAGTCCGCAAAAGTTTTATCTTAAATCTATTAAGAAAAGAGCAAAAATGTCTGGTAATAAAATGCTCTGTTCAGCGGCAGCTTAAAGAGAGAATATATAAGAAAATGAATCATGATGACCGTAACGAAGTTAAACTATTTTTAATTAAACAAGATGGAACAGTTAAAACCCTCAGAGGAGAAAATCATCGCATTGGGTAAAAAGTTGATAAAGGAACTGAATCTAGTGAATTCCACTGATACGATTTCAAAGTGGATGGCTAATTATCTTGCCGAATTGATCGAAAATATAGATCGTACTACTGATAAGGAAGATAATTTATTATTAAAAAAGGAATGTTGTGATTTGATCATCAAGCTTTGGGAGCGCAGAGATAGTTTGCCGATAGAAAAACCTTTTGATGATCTTAAATCCATTGCTGAGATTGTTGAAGTATTAAAAGAGGAAAAAGACGTTAGGGTTTTACCCCGCTGGATTGAATATAATCCATTGCCAAGAGAAAGTGAATGGGCTGCATTTGTTGATTTGGTCAAAAATAATTCAGAAAAAATATTTGATAGGGTACTGCATATAAATTTACATAAATCTGTTCTGCTTAAAGATCAGCAATGGATGATTGAAAACAAAGAATTCCTCAGCAAAGATGAAGTTTATTTTCTAGAGCAGATCCAGATCTTAAAAGATCTGAACAATAAAACTGGTGTAATTGATCTAAACGACTTTGGACTGACAAACGACAATAAAGAGAAAGTGTCTCTTGTATTTAAAGACCTTGAGAAACTTATCGATGAACAAAAGAAAAGTTTGGCAAAAATTAAAAAAGAATATTTGGATAATTTTTTAAAAGACCCATTATAATGGAAAAATATGTATCGATATCATTTACAACTGTAGTGGATATTTTTGTATTTTCACAGTAACCAAGAAAACTCGTCGTCAATGTATATATCCTCTTTAAAGCTTTGGAATTTTCGAAAGTATGGAAGTCCAATTTTTGATCTTAATGCTCCCCATTTAACAGTGTGTTTTAATAAAGGAATGAATATTCTCATTGGGGAGAATGATTCGGGAAAGTCGGCCATTATTGACGCTATTAAGCTTGTATTAAGAACTCATGCTTATGAATGGATAAAAGTTGAAGAAAGTGATTTTTATAATGATGGCGGCCAGATTTCACCAATTCTACGTATTGAAGTTGAATTTTCAGGAATTACAAATGCAGAAGCCGCTAATTTTACGGAGTGGTGTGGTACCCACGAAGAAATGATGGATGTTGCCGGAAAAAAGGAAGTATTTCGAAGGCCAAAACTACACCTAATTTACCAGGTTGAATATAAGGATGGACGTATATTTCCAGCCGACGTTAAAGCTGGAATGGATGGAGTCGGAAATACGCTGACTGCTGAGGCAAAGGAATACCTGAAGTGTACCTATCTTAAGGCTCTTAGGGATGCTGACAATGAACTTGCCGCTAAAAAGAATTCAAGGCTATCGCAAATATTAAAGGAGCATAAAGAGTTTAAAGTGAGACAGGAAAATGGTCTGCATGAATTTGAAGAATTATTTGAAGGAACAAGTGAACAGATCAGGGGCAAATTTAGAGACGAAGCACAAGGATATCATTCAAATATAAAGAAAGTGGTTGACGATTTCATAAGTTCTTTTATTGGTGATAATTCAGAGTCTATATTCGACTTTGGGCCTACAAAGATTACCAATATCCTTGAGAAAATGTCCCTTGGAATTATTGATGCCAAAAACTTGGGGCTCGGAACAATGAACCGATTATTTATGGCAGCAGAACTATTGCATCTTAGAAAAACGGATTGGAACGGCTTAAAGCTCTGTATGGTTGAGGAGCTGGAAGCTCATCTGCATCCACAGGCCCAGTTAAAAATTATCAATCGATTAAAAAAGGAAGATGCTATACAGTATATTCTTACAAGTCATAGTCCAAATATTACTTCCCAGGCAGATCTTAGGGAAATTATTATTTGTAAAAATAATAATGTATTTCCATTAGCAGAGGGTAATACCAAACTGGATAGCAAAGACTACAAATATTTAGAACGTTTTTTGGATGTGACCAAGAGCAATCTTTTCTTTTCGAAAGGAAATATTATAGTAGAAGGCTGGTCTGAAGAAATACTGCTTCCTACTCTGGCTGAAAAGTTGGGAATGAATTTAGCCAAGAAGGAAATATCAATTATTAATGTAGCTTCCACAGCATATCTTCACTTTGCTAAAATATTTCTTCGCGAGAATGATGAAAAGATGAATGTTGGCATTGCGGTTATTACCGATCTTGACAACCGGCCGGATGAATTTGGTGTCTTTCGATCATTGCCTCGGGAAGATCAGACTTTTATAAATAAATTCTGTAACATCAATGCTTTAAAGCGTGAATTGAAGTCTATGGATATAAAATTAAGCATAGCTCGCCAATGGACATTGGAATGGTGTTTATATAAGTCTTGCTTAAGTAATATATTCAAAGAGGCTGTTTCGCAGGTTCATAATAAAACAGATGATTTCAAAAAAGAAAATGGTGATTTTAAAGAAGCTTTTGAAGGTAAGTTCATAAAAAAGTTATTAAAGACCGGAGGTACTTCTCCAATAGATAAGGTTGCGGTTATGAATGTTTTTGCTGAATTATTAGAGCAAGATGTCACCATTACAGCCGACCAGATTTCTGAGGATCTATATCTATCTTACTTAGTGGCTGCCATAAAACATGTGCATGATTATGAGAATTGATCCAGTACATCTAAGAAGAGCAGAAGAGATTTTAATAGGCGGGGAGGAGTTTGATGAGGAGAGAAGAAAATTTATCCAGCACATGGATATTGTTGATTTACTGGCAGTTCCAGGTAGTGGAAAAACTACTGCGTTATTAGCAAAATTATATTGTATGACAAAGCAGATGCCTTTTGAAAATAATCAGGGCATTTTGGTACTTTCCCATACAAATCATGCCATTGAGGAAATTGAAAAGGTTTTAAAACCTCTGTGCCCGCAGCTTTTTTCTTATCCGAACTTTGTTGGAACTCTTCAAAGTTTTGCGAATAAATTTGTTGCAAACCAAGCTTGTTTTGAGTTATATGGAAGTTATATACATAAAAATGATGATGAAATGTATTCATATGAGGTTGAAACCCTCTTCAGAAATCTTCAATATTCTGCAAAGGGGGTAAATCCGCCTAATTTGAAAAATAAGCTTTTTGGCTTGGTCAACAGAGGTTTTGAGGGTTCGTCGGCAGAAAAAAACAACAATATTTTAGAGTTTCTAAAGAAGTGTACTTATGATTTGGAGGAAAGAAAGATTAAGATCGGCAATACATCCAAATTAACATATTCAGGAGCTAACAGGGATTACTATATTGAGTTGGAACGATGGAAACTAAGTCTCTTATCGCAAGGAATTCTATGTTTTAGAGACAGCTTTGATATATCAAAAAGGTATCTTAATCGGCAGGGATCACAAGATCTAAGGGCTATTTTGCAGCATCGCTTTAAATATGTATTCATTGATGAAATGCAAGATTTAGATTTTGATCAGGTTCAATTCATAGAAAATATTTTCTTCACCAATGATTCTGAGACCATTATTCAAAGAATTGGTGACAAAAATCAAGCGATTTATTCAACTTCATCCTTAAGTAGTGAAAGTGTCTGGACTACGAGAAATGAGATTGATCCTGAAAGATTTAAGGAAGACCTCAGCCTTAATAACTCACATCGACTAACACCAATAATTGGCAATCTGGTTGATGGCTTTGTACTTAACCGGAGTGAAGGGTATAGAGTTATAGGTGCTTCTAGTCGTGAATCTATTCCTCCGTATCTTTTAATTTACAAGGATGATACTGAATCAAGTAAACTGAAAGAAAAATTTATTAACATAATAAAGCATTTCGGTCTCGAAAAAAATCCTAAAAATGTAGAAAGAGGCTTTCATATAATTGCTTGGACGACAGACAAGGAAGAGGGTTCTGAAAAATGGCATTTGAGAAAACTTTTTCCGGAATATTCAAGGGAAAAGAAGCAGAAAAGAGAAGATTTTGATTGCTTAAGGAAGTATATTTTTTTATTTGACCGACAGAAACAAACCTTTGAATCCGTTAGAAAATCGCTTTTAAATGGAATAATTAGAGTGTTACGGATTGAAAATATAAACTTTGCGGAGAATCCACCGAAGAAATTTCGCAAATCTACCTTCATTCAGCTTCTTAAAAGCAAGGGGGATGACTGTTATGAACCCTTCAAAGTTAGATTGTATGAGTGGTGTTACTCAATAGTTGTAAAAGAGGACTATGAAGCAGTGTTTAATGATTATTCTAGTTTTATTGCTAATGATTTGTCCGATTTGATCCCAGGTTTCCGGATAGCAAGCTCTGCTGCCTTTATTAATAAAGTATTTGATTTTAAAATTGCTGAAATAGTTGAGCCTAATGCTTTTACGCAACCGGGAGATCCTTTAATTAGTTTAGGGTCTGTTCATTCGGTGAAAGGACAAACGCATTGCGCAACGATGTATGTTGAAACGGATTACCATGCATCGGAAATTGCGAAATTGACCGTTTTCGTTAAGGGGACGAGGAAAAGACCAGATTTTATTGGTAAAAATCCATTATTTTATCAGGAACAGAATTTTTCACATTTAGATAAAGTACGGTCGAATGAGACTTTAAAAATGATGTATGTAGGCTTCTCAAGGCCTACGGATTTGCTCTGTTTTGCTGTTCGAGAAGAAAATGCTGAACCTCACATAGAAAAATTTAAGGAAGCAGGTTGGAATGTGGCGCAAGTTAATGACTAGTTTACATTAAAAACTAAGTATAAGATAAATCAGAATAGATTGGGTTTGTATTTGATAAATATCCAAGTAAATAATAAGGCAATCCGATTCGGTATATGAATATTTTATCTGTACTGGTTAATTGTTTTTGAACAAAACCGTAACTTAGTTTTAAGGATTATCAGTTTGTGAGATTTTGGTACCCTCTTGTCCCTCAAAAGAAATTATAGCGGGAAAATAGGGTATGTCAATTTTTTGTATCGGGAAATAATTACCAAAATTCTTTTAATATCAGATAAAAAGAACTTTTTTATTTTTGATAGACGAGATAAGTTAATAAAAAGTTTATTACTGCTATTACATTTCCTATATTTGCTTATAGAAACTAATGTCTAATTAGTTCAAGTTTGTTAAGATTTTGTATGTTTTAAACAATATAAGGAGTTGTGGCAAAATCGTGGCTAGATAATAAAGCTTTTTATTAGGTCATTGATTAATAGTGTTTAATTGCACTAGGTGATAATCCCTCACTCTCCTGAACCTTGGCCAAGTTCACTGTCAGTTTCCTTAGTGGCTAATGAAATATTGCTATTACTTTAAGCAAGTTTATTCAGTCCAATAAACATCTACCTGCCTTTTCCCAAAGTTACCATTCGTTAACCTAATCGGTCTTTTTTCACTTACTAAGACTCCTTTTTTTACAGAATATCTTAAAGCTTTGGACAGCTGGTCATTAGTAAACGTTTTCTTATATTCGGTACAAACAAAAAGTTCAATTTCATTCAAATACCGAGGTTCTTTTAGAAAAGGTGACTTTATAAGAATTCTTGAAATAAATAAATCAATGCTTCTGTCAGTCAATGTACTTGAGAAGTATTCGGGATTATTCCGTTTATCCTTTTTAAATTCATGAAAACTTTCTGTTTTAGCAATACTCTGTGAGACAGGAACGTTAAGATTAAATATTTTTGATCCGTTTACATTGAGTTTTTTACCTATATCCTCTGCTAAAGCATGGCTAAATGGTCTATTCAGGTTTAAAATCCCATAAATATGTGAAGAATCTCTTCCAATAAATTCAGCAAATCCAGACACTGTCAAGCCTAGAATATTCATAATTTCACGTAATCTTTCGGCTAAAGATTCGCTATAAGTTTTACTTTGGTCTGTCATAAGACAAATTCCGACAAAAACTTACGCTAATTATTATCATTAATTTACTTTTTTTGTCAAATTTTATTATCTATATTTGTTTAAATATTTTACTGACTTATAAACAATTAAGTCTATTAGTGTAATTTAAGAGTCTCGTTTCCCAAGTCTCACAATTTAATCGAACACGAGAGCGATAGGTTGCACCCATATGCCTTTATTGCTATATTTAGCACTGGTAAAGGCGTGGGTACTATCGTCTGCTAAGTTCGAAGGAGTGAGACCCAGGGAATAAAGCAGGGTAGTAGCCCACGCTTTTATTATTTAAGAGACTCATCAAATATCGTTAATGGTGAGTTATGATTATTAAAAACAAACATCCAAACATTTCAATTCCCCCTTAATTTTTTAGGAGTAAGCGTCTTTATGACCAAATCCGAAGATTGTCAGTGTATCTATATCATCTGCTGTGTAACCAATTATTAGACAATTAACTCGGAACATTTTTTCAAACTAATTTATGACCCAAACGTGTACGCGCGCGCGGGATAGGAGAAGTATTGCTCTATTTTTTGCAGTGCTGATCATTTAATGCCTCAAAAATGAACCAAAAATCAAACAACCTGCTACCCTTTGAGCTAGCATGTTATGAAATATACGACAATGGATACGATCCATTAAATACCATTCGGGAGTTCTGGTCCCAACATACCATCACCGACTGCCAGGAAAGCCTATGGGCACTCTTCGAGAACTATAGAAAGTGTGCAGCTCGGGAAGATGCTGCCGATGTGAAGCAGATGCATACCTTTTTGATGAAAGTGTGCCGGGTGCTGATGGCTTATTTCCTGGTGCACTTTCGCAAGATCGGCATCGATGCGGTGCCATTTGCCTTTGCAGAACCTGCAGAAGCGATAATCGCTGATCTGGAAGCCAAGCAAAACATCCACAATTTCTTTAATAGAATTGCTGAATAATACCTAATCCATAAGCAGATGATAAAAAGATCTAATCTATGCACTGCCTTATTGGATAAGGTAGTCAATATTCCAGTTATACAGATTACACTACTTGTAATCGTGTCCCTCTTAGTTTCTATGTTTAGTTTATCAGCTCAGACGCCCCGTAAGGATAGCGGGGCCAATGGGCTATCCAAAATTAATCGCTTATATGTAGGCGATACAATACCTGATGAACTATGGAACGCAACGCTGCCCGTAGCAAATCATCCCGAGGGCAAAGAGCATATTCAACTCAAAGAGTATAAAGGCAAAAAGCTGATCTTAATAGATTGCTGGGCCACCACCTGTAAAAGCTGCCTAGAGGGTTTGCCAAAGATTCAAAAATTACAACACAAATATGCCGACGTTGCATTTTTACTCGCTACATTGCAGCAGGATAGGGCGCCTCAGTATCTGAAAGACAATGGCTATACCTTAACGTCCTTTATCGGCACCAGGGCGACGCTATTTCAATACTTTCCCTATACTTGGATTCCTTATTACATCTGGATCAGTGGGGGTAAGGTAGTCGCTACGACGCAAGCGACCGAAGTGACCGATGAAAATATAGCCAAATTGCTGCATGAAGGAATTGCGCCCACAAGGGTACGGCAAGATCGTGTGTCTTTCGACTTAAAGGACAATTTTTTGGATGATCCTTTGATCTTTCGTACACCCCAGTTGCAACGTTCTTTTACGATAACAGGCTACCTACAGGATGTCCTTGCGCAGACAAACTATCAGATCGGAAAGGGTGGTAAACCCAGCTTTTTTGGAACAACCAATGCGGGGCCAATAGATATCTATAAATCGGCCATTGCCATCGCCCGGCCGGATCTGCGTAAGGGAAATTGGTTTCTATTAGAGACAAAATGGCGCGATAAGCTCTTAAAAGTAAGCACAGATCAATACTTCGCCGATAGCACTGCACATCTGTATGCCATACAGTTTTATTCTGCTGCTGCGGATAAAAATGAATTGGCTAAAGATTTACTTCAAGAACTCAATACCTTCTTCGGGCAAAAATATGGTATGGAAGGTCGGATTGAAACGCGTAGCCGTAAAGCTTATGTGATTCGGAAAGATAGATCGTCTCAGGGCTTGAAAATTCCTAAAAAGCTAACAAAAGAAATCCCCTTGTACCAATTGGTTGATAGGCTTAATAATGAGAGTGAGCAGACGAGTAGAGGAATACCATGGATCAACAAAACCGACGAATTTAAAAAACCAATAAAAATTCCGGATAATTGGCCAAATGATCTGAACAGTATCAACGCATTCTTGGTACCGCAAGGATACCGAGCAACATTGGAAACCTTGTCTATGGATGTATTTGTTCTAGGTGATATTGCCAAAGGAGGTCGCCATGAATAGATGGATCGCATTTATCCTTATGATGGTAAGCTATATCAATTCGTTCGCACAGGGATCGAATGGTTTGCACATTCAATTGCTGAGCAAAGCTGATCAGAAACCTATTGCTGGTGCATCTGTAAATTCCCTAACGGAGTCTACCATTGTGACAAAGACGGATAGAGATGGAAAAAGCCATATCAATAAGATTACTTACCCGATATCGCTACGCTTTAGCCACCTCAGTTATGCGCCTAAAACTGTGCAGTTTGACAGATCGGGTGACTACAAGATAGAATTGGAGTCAAACGTACAGGAACTGGAAGAGGCAGTTGTACAAACGGGTTATCAAGCAATTCCAAAAGAACGCGCTACTGGATCTTTTTCATTCCTGACAAATAAGGAACTCAACCGTAGACCTTCGGAAGGATTGGTTGATCGGCTGGAAGGCACCGTAAGTGGCTTAACCATCGATTCGCGATTATCTGGCCGAAATGCACTGATGCTGCGCGGATATGCAACGATCAAGTCAGACAATACACCTTTAATCATTTTGGATGGTGCTCCATTTGAAGGCGACATCACGGCACTTGATCCGAATGCACTGGAATCCATTACTTTTTTGAAAGATGCAGCAGCGTCTTCTATATGGGGTGCCCGTGCGGGTAATGGCGTATTGGTGATAACGTCCAAATCGGCAAAGCTGAACGAGGGCACCAAGGTGAACCTCAGCCTGAACAATACATGGGAAGCTGCTCCTGAGCGCTATTATTCTAAATTTTTGCTCAATAGCAGCGATTTTATTGGCTTTGAACAGTATCTCTATGATAATGGCTACTATAACGCACAAAAAGCAAATGCGGGTTACCGGAAGTTTACGCCAGTAGTTGAATTGCTGCTCAAGCGGGATAAAGGGCTCCTGAGCGCAGAGGAAGTGTCAAATCAGATCGCAGGGCTGGCAAAGCAGGATGTCCGAAAGGATCTTGATCGTTATTACTTCGGCACAGGGTATAAACAGCAGTACAATGTTCAGATCAGCAATGGGAATGCAAAGGCGGCAAATTTGCTTTCTCTGACTTGGAATAAAGCAAATACTTCGGCTGACCGGCAGAAAGACAGCAGAATACTGCTGCAGTTCAATTCGACATTTAAACCTGCGGAATGGCTGGATTTCAATCCGACCTTATCCTGGAATCTGGGCAACCAAAACAATAGATTGCTGAATTATGCGGATTACATTTATCCTTATGCCCGCCTTGCAGATGAAAACGGAAATTATCTGCCTGTTATACACGATTACAACGGGATATTTTTGGATGCACAAAAGCAAACAGGGCGCTTGGACTGGGGCTATAGCCCATTGGACGAAATGGACAAAAGACTGTTTGCCAATGAGCACAATGAGTTTATAGCCGGTTTTAATTCCAATATACGGTTAGGGTACGGGCTCACGGCACAGCTCTTGTATAACTATCAGAATATAAACAATCTGCAGACCTTCAATTATGACCGCGATAGCTATTATGCGCGTAATTTGGTCAATAGCTTTGCCTATGAAAATAATGGTCAACTGTTATTTCCAATTCGGGAAGGCGCTATACTGGATAAGTCCAGAAGCAAAACACAAGCGCATCTGGGAAGGGCGCAACTGAACTATTCGGCGACCATCGGACTGTCAAACATCAATCTCCTACTGGGAGCGGAAGTCAAACAGACAACTCTGGTAGGGGATAAGTCTACGGTGTATGGATTTGATCCCGAAACATTGACGTATCAGGATATGGATTTCAGTACACGTTTTACACGCTTTCCGATAAGTTCAAAATCCAATATTCCCTCAGGAATCGGCTTTACGGATCGTATCGATCGTTTTGTATCGTATTACTTCAACGGTAGCTATCTATACAGGCAACGGTATCTGCTTTCCTTTAGTGCACGCAAGGATGCATCCAATCTCTTTGGTGTTAATACCAACCAACGTGCTGTTCCGCTCTGGTCTTCGGGCCTGGCGTGGACGGCCTCGGAGGAGCAATTTTGGCCAAAGGATTTTATCGTCGACTACCTTAAACTACGGACAACTTTTGGTTACAGCGGGAATGTAAATAAATCGCTTACACGGTACAGTACGGCTAGTTACAGTACATCCTTACTGACAGGTTTGCCTACTGCACAGATCCAAACCCCACCCAATGAGGATCTGCGCTGGGAAAAAGTAAGTACAGTCAATATAGGTTTGGATCTGGCCACTAAAAACCGGGCTGTCAGTGTTTCCTTCGATTATTATCAGAAGAAAGGCCGTGATCTGATCGGGGAGTCTGCCCTTGACCCGACAACTGGCTTCTTTGTCGGTCAGCGTTTTTCCTTCACAGGCAATACGGCCTCACTCAATACCGAAGGGATCGATCTGCGAATAGATGGCCGAAAGAACTTTGCTGCAGTCGAGTGGATGCCAAGCCTGCTGTTCAATTGGAACCGAAATAAGGTCATCAAATACAGTGGTACGGCACCGAGTAGCTTATTGAGCTCATCATTTGCTGTTCCGGTGGAGGGCAAGCCCATGAGTCCATTATATTCAGTCCCCTGGGCGGGTTTAAATCCGGTAGATGGAAGCCCGCGTTTTTGGTATAAAGGCGAGATCAGCAAAGATTATACAGCCATCCGGTCCAAGATGACATTTGACGACCTGCAATATCACGGCTCAGCACTTCCTTTGTATACGGGGTCGTTTACAAATCGCTTGAGATACAAGTCTTTTGATCTTTCGTTTTCAATGCTTTATGCGTTTGGTGCATACCTCCGTAGACCAACGATTAATTATTCAACATTGGCGACAAATTGGTTTGGCCACGAGGATTATACCAAACGTTGGATCAAACCTGGCGACGAGCTGGAGACAGATGTTCCAGCTATTCCAAAGGTGGCTGATCTGGACAAATGGAGCATTTTAAATAGTTACTCAAGTGTGCTTGTCGAAAAAGCCGATTATATCTTTTTGAAAGATGTACGATTGGGTATTGACCTCCGTACATTGAATAACACATGGCTTAACCGGTCATTTAAAAATGCTTCTTTCTTTGTGCTGGTCAATAATGTCGGGCAGCTTTGGGTAGCCAATAGCGCCAACATTGATCCCATGACAAATGAGAGTTATTTGGGAAGACCCCGATTGTGGTCTATAGGTATTAACGTAGGATTGTAACATACAATGAAAAGAATTATAGTACTATTGTTGGTCATCACGCTGGGCGGATGCACCAAAGATTTTCTATCGGTCAAATCGGACAAAAAGCTGGTAATACCCAGTACATTGAAGGATTTTAGGGCTCTGATGGACCGAACAGAAACAATGAACGAAGCACTGCCTCATCTCGCTCACCTTTCTGCCGACGATTATTACTTGAGCAAAGAGGTTTATGACGGTCTTACAAGTTTGATCGAGCGTAATACTTATATCTGGAATAAAGATATCTATGAGGGCTCGCTAGACATTGTGTGGAGCAACTCCTACCAACAGATCTTCTACGCCAATAACGTGCTGGATGGTCTGGAAATATTGGCTAGCAAGCAGGATGAAGCGTATTATCTAAAAGGAACAGCCTTATTCTTTAGAGCTTTTGGTTATTTTAATCTTTCGCAGATTTACTGTGACACGTATACGGTAGGTGCAGAAAATACGGGGCCAGGGCTACCTTTGCGCCTGAAAAGTGACATCAATGAAAAGGTGGGGCGAAGCACGGTCGGACAGACCTATGCACAGATGGAAAAAGACCTAAAGGATGCTATTGAGCTGCTGCCAACAACGGTATCAGTCAAAACCAGGCCGAGCAAATATGCCGCACAAGCTCTTTTGGCAAGGCTGTATCTCATCATGGGGCGTTATGGAGAATGTTTAGCGTTATGCCAGTCTGTATCGCCAGCTTTTAAATTGATCGACTACACGAAAGTAAATACTTCCGTCGCTTATCCGATGGTACAATTCAATGAGGAAGTGATTTTTCACAGCATTATGTCTTATGCTTCCCATAAAGATTCAAAAGCCTTGGTCGACACCAACCTTATGCGGGCATATGCAGACGATGATTTAAGATTGAAGACTTTTTTTGCTCCTAGGGGAGAGAATGCAGCTTTTATCGGTAATTATTCTGGTTCCCTATCCTTGTTTAATGGACTGGCTATTGATGAGGTCTATCTTATGGCGATGGAGTGTTTAACACGAACAAATAAACTTGATGAAGCGAAATCTCTTTATCAGACATTTATGGCGTCAAGGCTTCGTGATCATCGAATTGTGGTATTGAAAGAAAGTATCACACAAGCTGAGCTGTTAAATATTGTCTTACTTGAAAGGAGGAAAAGCTTGCTCTATCGTGGAATTCGATTTTCAGATATAAGGAGACTGAACCGAAACGAAAAGGCCGAAATAACAATGATGAGGGTGCTTGGTGATAGAAAGATACAGATTAAGCCCAACTCACCGAATTATATCCTTCCCATTCCAGATAATGTGATTGACCTGTCGGGGATCGAGCAAAATCTACGCGAGTAACTTGATCGATAGTGAGATCTTTTCTTTAAATCAAAAGGGTGGCTGTCTCGAGTTGAAACTGCCACCCTTTCTTTTTAACGAGAGGTGAATTTACATTGTTTTTGTGCGATAGTCGACGTAATTGGATTCATGCCCCGAAATGACTACTCTTTCGTTGGAAGGAGTCAGTTCGGTATCTTCTTCATTGTAAAGACGGGCACAATCTGGTTGCGTAAGTTTTGGACAGTTTGGATCAGGCTGTTCAATTTCCTGTCCGGGCTGGCCACTTGTAACTTCAAACCAAAATTGGTCCTCAGCTTGTTGAGTTTTTACAGTGTTTGCAGACATTAACGATACAGTGGTTAATCCTGCTGCAATGCCTAATCCAAGAATAGGCAATACATTTGTTTTGATGATTTTAAAGATGTTCATAATCTTCGATTTAAAATGTGAAAATTTAGTTTTATTCGGTATTTATGTCTTTTGGTAGACGTACCCTTCCCGTTGACAACCTAGCATCAGCGTTCCGATGTGTAAGCTGTCATTTTTTCTTATTTTGCCCATGGAAAAGGCTGTCTATATACTTTGCAAACGATCTATAGCTCAATCGTGGAATAGTACTGGCTATTTCTGCACGATATGGTATGTAGTTATCATGTACAACAGGTCTTAGTCGAATCCAACGTTCTATGATAGAGGACCAAACGCAGATCAATGTCAGGTAAATATTTAATATAAAATGTGATTTCCAGCTAATCTGAACAATCAGTCCACAGCTACAGGGCAGCTCGTCGCTCCATACATAAAGCAAAGCCAGTCCCACATAGCCAGTGAAAATGAACATCATAAGCGATGATAGCACCAAGCCAATTAATCGCGTCGATTTAATCCCGATCAATACCGCCGCTATGATCTCACTTGTCGGTATCAAATAAGCCGATACGATGGCTAGAGGCCTTGGCAGTGGCTGGCGCAGCATTGCATCCATATTGCCAGTGAAATCAGAAAATTTATTGTATGCAACAAAGATCCAAAGACCCATCATAAACGAGCCATAAAACGTCACCGCAATATCTCGCCAATACGTCAAGCAAAAATGGACCACGATGTGCGGAAGTCTTAAAATACATTGAATCATCCATTTTAAAAAGATCGTGATCCTTCGTACGGAATAGTTATTGGGAGCTGTATGTCTTGATGTATTTTGCATTTCCTTACTTACATTGTAAATCAAAGTTCGGGTGTAAAAAGCACGTCGACTTGGCCGAATCTGGAGTCGAGTATGTACTGGTTTAAATATAGTCTTGGCTATTAAGCCTAAAAAACACTGTAGCCGTCATGCCCGTCTTCCTTTTAAAAAAGCGGGCAAAGCTGCTTGGTGACGAGTAGCCCAATTCATAGGCTATGGTATCGGTGTGCATACCATCCAGGATATACTTCTTGGCGAGATCCAGCATAAATGCTATCTTCAGCTCTTGGGGGCTTAGCCCATAATAACTATGGATAAGTTGATGCAGATAGTCCATACTTATCCCGAGCTGCCAAGCAATATCATCCAGTTTAAAATCCTGCCCATTTTCGGCCACAGTCTGCTTAATGATAGCATGGGCCTCTTTGGCTTTTAACTGGGATTCCGAAATCTTTTCATATTCTTCAAAGATCTTTTCCTTCGATAGATTGATCAGCTTCTTGATCCCCCAGAGGATATTGACCTCCGTGTCGAGGTCACCTTTTTTGATTTTGGCCATAATGGCCTTCATCAGAAAAATAGTTATGGTTCCTATACGAAAATCGATACTGCAGCATGTATTTGGATCTTTCTGCCGGTAAGCAGCTATCAATGGCTG
>JAITLV010000094.1 GCA_031277685.1 Sphingobacterium sp.
TTACTTGTACAGTAATTTTTATGTTTCCTATCGTTTCCTCTTTTTTGTTTCGTCATCCAATGTTTTTAAAGACTATTGGATTTTCACTGTACGACGCCAATTTTTATGTTGAACCTTTCCTTCGAAAGGTAGCTTGTAGCCGTTTTGTATAGTAAGAACAGCTGTAGATTTGAAATAGTTTTATTCGAGTGATTTTTTGATAACTTTAATCGAATATAGAGATACAAGGGAAGCTAATGATGGAATTTCCTATTATACAAATAGATCTTATTGAGTGGAATTTAGAGTTGATCACGGAGCTTTTGATGTTTGATGGTTACTATCATTCAAGTGATGATGATTTTTTTGATAAATACATTCTAAGTAAAAGATTCGTAAGCTCCGATGGCACAATTTATATAGCGACCCATAAAACTAGAAGTACGGATTTTTTATCTCGAACTGGCTTAAGGTCAAAGTACAAAATTCACTTCAAAGATGCTGGAGTCCGATGGACATTTTCTCAAACAAAAGAATTTTTTTATAACAGGATATTTACCATGAAAGAGGAATTTGCAAAAGAGAATTGGCTAAAAATAATTGACCGGTCAAATAGCATTAGAGATTTGATTGAAAGTCAGGATGATTGAAAACGGCTAGTTTTCTATAACTCAGCTATGGCTAAAGCTTAAAATTTGATTCCCCAACAATTAGTGATTTTATTTAGACCTGCAATTTTGTAAAGAGAATGCTGGGCTCATTCGTTCAACATCAATCGATCACTATGGTTCGGCCTGGGCTATTATGATTAGCAGTTTCTGTTTGTAAATGTTGTAAAATATAAAATTCTGATTTTAGCAATTATGAAAATCTGTTATTCGAGGATGAGTTTAAATAACTTTTATAGGGGTTGTGTTCGTACCTGCTTCGTATAGCCTTCGGATCATGACATGTAGGGTTCGATTGTTGACCAGTATCTGACCAGTTTTTCCCTGTACAGAGACTGGACAAGGTCTGTTGGGTGTCTGTACAATATCTATTGATGATCCGAACGTGGTACGAATCTGATACGAAGCAGACTTGCCTACCTATTCCCGCCATTCACCGAGTTTTCCCGATTGTTGGTCTAAAGTCAATAGGCTGGGGGCCTAATGTGTTGTAGTTTTGAGTCAACAAATAAGAACAACAGAACTAACACAATAAAATAAAGACATTATGAAAGCATTATTAAAAACTTTCGCAGCAGCAGCCCTAATCGCAGTATCCACTTTCGCTATGGCAGCTGAAGGACCTGGAGCAAAAGCAACAAAGGCTAACATCAACCTTTCTACAGCAGACTTTGCTTTAGAGCACTATGTTGCGGTAACCACAGAGGGAGAATCAGCAGGAGTTGAGCAGTTATTTGCAGCTGATTTCAATCAAAAGATCCAAGCTACCAATGCACAAAATAACAGCCGTAGCGAAGTGGTTAAATCCTTGAAAAAACAAAAAGGAGAGAAGCTAAACTGTACAGTAAGCACAGCTATCATCGAGGAATCGGCAGACTATATGGTCGCTAAAGTGACTCTAAAATTTGAAAACTTCACCAAGACTGATCTAGTTACCTTGGAACGTGTAGGCAATGACTGGAAAGTGTCTAAATCAATTAATTCGTACAAATAAGAGCCATCTCAAATAAATATATATGTTGTAGAGCCATGTTGTGAGACGTGGCTTTTTTGTATAAATTCCATTGTTGCCCGCTATTTCAAAATCAGTTGCCTTCCTTTTTCATTCGCTAGTTTTGCTGACCCTATGATTTTATCATATGAATAGATGACTGCCGCTGTATAATTCTCTGCTTTTTTAGAAAATAGTATTTCCATCAAATCCGATAGCATAAAAATTCGATTGGTAGTCAACTAGTTTAATCCGGTCATGCAGTATAGTTATCTCAGGGAAACCATTATTATTTACCCAGATATCGTGTCCTCCAAATCGCCATTTTATTTCTCCGAGCTTTGTTATTCTTGTGATTTCGAGTTCACCATGAACGAGCAAATCATCTTCTAATTTCTGAACACTGAAATTCGTTACGTAATCTACTTGTCCTGTCCATTTGAGCGTTAAGTCTGGTATATTTAAATAGTACAGTTTATTCCCCGCGCAAATATAAAGCACACGATCCTCGATTATAAAGGAGGATTCGCTCAATCCTGTGAAAACCCCAGTATCACAAAGAATAGCACTAGCCACTTCATCTTGACCATCCTTTACTAAAATGGCCACGTTAGATACGTTGTTATATCGATCGCAAGAATCATCGACATATACCCGTTTGTAGCGTCTGAGATTGTCGGCGGACTCAACTGTATATTGATGATCGGTATAGATTAATACTTTATATTGTTGATGGGAGATTTCAATCATTTGGACTTGTAGAAGCTTTTGCTATTAAAGATAGCTGTTATAGTCTGATTATCGAAAATTCAGTGCGTTATTCTAAGCCCTTCCGCCTCCCCATTCCCGCCATTCACCGAGTTTTCTCGATCGTTAGTCTAAAGCCCATAGGCCGGGGGCCTAATGTGTTGTAGTTTTGAGTCAACAAATAAGAACAACAGAACCAACACAATAAAATAAAGACATTATGAAAGCATTAGTAAAAACATTCGCAGCAGTAGCCCTAATCGCAGTATCTACATCTGCTATGGCAGCTGAAGGGCCTGGAGCAAAAGCAACAAAAGTAAACGTTAACCTTTCCACAGCAGACTTGGCGCTCGATCACTATGTTGCGGTAACTACAGAGGGAGAATCAGCAGGTGTAGAGCAGTTATTCGCTGAAGATTTTAATCAAAAGATCCAAGCAACAACTGCGCAGTCGCATAACCGTGAAGCGGTTATCAAATCTCTGAAAAAACAAAAAGGCGAAAAGCTAAACTGTACAGTAAGCACAGATATCATCGAGGAATCTGCAGACTATATGGTGGCTAAAGTGACTTTGAAATTTGAAAACTTTACCAAGACTGATCTCGTTACCTTGGAGCGTGTGGGTAATGACTGGAAAGTATCCAAATCGATCAATTCGTATAAATAAGAGCCATCTCAAATAAATATATGTTGTAGAGCCACGTCGTGAGATGTGGCTCTTTTTATGATCTATTAAAATAACGAGATGTTTCGGAGATAACGAAGTTAGTGGAGCTCAATTAGAATAATTAAGTAGAAAGAATAGGTAATTTAAGTAGAAGAAATAGGAGATAGATTGGTAATAACAGCTTTTAAATATTTAAAAACCAATTATTACTTGAAAAGTTAGTAGTAAGTTAAGTAGAAGGATGCGTTTTTTAGTAAATAATCTAATTGATTCTTGTCACAAATATTTACAAAAGTTGTGACAAAATACAAGTGTTTTTGTAGGTTAATATGTTGTTTTGTAAGGTTATATGGTTTGATGTGGTTTACTGATTATAGTTTTTTATTGCACTGAAGGTTTCTTTCTAAATTTAAAGAACACAATTCTGAACAATCGTTTTAATGGCAAATGATTAAAAATTTTTTCGGTTTTAAAAATATTGATTAATTTAATGTCGCCATATTATAGAATATACCTGCAGGAATTCTATATAATGTAAATGTTATTTAATTACGGCTTCCCGTATCGGTTTGTTTCCTAGAAGTGGGATATTGTGAGAAAAATGAAGATGGTTGCCTCCTCGAAATAACAGTACAAAATTTGATGTTGAATATAATGGAAGCAGGATGCCAACTAAATATATTATTGCATATATCTTTAGATATTTTGGTGAAAATAATCTAGAGACTAACATCACATCTTTACAAGGGGAATAAAGCTAAAAATGATTTATTAAGAGATTTTGGATTAAGTATTATGTTAAAAAAGAAGAGTTTAAAAGAATATCTAAACGATATTGACGTGTGGTATACCTGGAGAGATAATTATAGAAATTTCGTTCCTAAATTTGTTGAAGAAGCTAAAAAGGGATTAGATTACTCAGAATGGAACAGGGATATTTTTTACGAATTCTTTGAAAGATCTAACGATCAATGTGTATCGAGTTTAAGACAAGGGTATTTTAATTCTGAAGAGAAAGTTTCGATTAAAAATAACTGGGGGGAAATATCCCCGATCTTGAAATCAATAGCAGAAGCAAGTGACGTAGCCCCGTTCGATGATTATGAAAAACTTAAGAAAATAATTCGAAAATATACTACTCAGGATAGGAGGGCTGCAACGAATAGATTGATAGCATCTATACAACCAAAATTCTTATGTACTATAGTGAATCATGGAAATCTAAATACATTAATCTCATATTTGAATGCTAATGTATTAAATGCAAATATAACCTCGCAGAATAACTGGTTTGAAAGTAGTAATGAGGTTTTAAATTTTTTCTTGAAAGAAGGCGAATTTGGGGATGTCTATGATATGATTACCTACCCTTGGCAATTGTTTGAATACTTTAATGAAAATAATCATGTAGAAAGTAATGATATGGGTAAGAACAAAGTAGATAATGAAATTGTTGGTCTTTTAAAATATAAAAAACAGATCATTTTACAGGGCCCTCCAGGAACTGGAAAGACAAGGGAAGCTAAGATAATAGCAAAAGATTTGATAGGATCCGTCGGCTTTGATCAATCCGATATGTCATTAATTATGGAGGGTGAGTATTTTAAAACTAAAACTGATAAAGTTCCATTTTTAATAAAGGTTGTTTCTGAAAGCCAGAATTATTTTAAGGTAAAATCTGATAATGCTTCAAATGAATATACAGTAAATTTTAAACAAGTAATAGATTGTCTAAATGCTAAGGGATGGGAGGATCCTACAGACAAATGGAATTCTCATGGCAACTCTTCTTATTTACAAGTTATTGCGAAGATTATATATGAGAGAAAAGTTGAAAAAAAGATATTGGATCAAGTAAAAGTCATTCAGTTCCATCCAAGTTATACCTATGAAGATTTTGTACGCGGGATAGTTGCGAAACCAAGTGGTGATGGCGATGGAATTATATATGAAGCTGAGAATAAGGTCATCGGTATGTTTGCTCAAATAGCTTTAGATAATTACTTGGCTTCTAAGGAGAATCATGTAGGTTCAGACGAAACGGATGTTTTTAACGCTTTTATAGACTCAGTTAAAGAGCAAATGGCCCAAAGTGAGGATCACAAATTTAATATCACAGATCGTGTTTATCTATTTTCAGCAGATGAAACGAGATTCAAGTATAAAAGCGATAATTGGGTTGCCCACGGTAAAGGATTAAATATGAAATTCTCTGAATTAAAGAAAATCATAGTTTCAGGAGCAGGGGAGAGACAAGACATAAAAAATATATCAGATTTAGAGGAGCTAACTAGACAGCATGCGACTTATTTCATTAAAGTAGTAGAAAAGTATTATGAATTTAAGAAGAAATTCGATAAATCAGATCTTCCTAAAGAGAATGAAAAACTTAAAAATTATATTCTTATTATAGATGAAATTAACCGTGCTAATCTTTCATCTGTTCTAGGTGAATTAATCTACGCATTGGAATACCGAAGCGAGTGCGTTGAGAGTATGTATGCTATTGACGGGAAAAACAAACTTGTATTACCTCCCAATCTTTACATTATAGGCACAATGAATACAGCTGATCGTTCTGTGGGACATATTGACTATGCAATTCGTCGTCGTTTTGCGTTCGTCGATATATTACCGAAAGATTTATCTGAAGAAGAAGGGATTATATTTGATACAGAATTGTTTAACCGGGTTTCACAACTCTTTGATACCAATCTATCTTCTGAATTTGAAAAGAAAGAAGTTCAATTAGGCCATTCATATTTCATTGACAAATCCGAAGAGGGAGGTTCTATGTTTATTCGTTTGGAATATGAAATAAAGCCGATCTTATTAGAGTATGTGAAAGATGGCGTGTTGATTGGAGAAGGCATTCAAAAAGCTATTCAAGATCTAACCCCCTCTATGTAATGGGCATTCGTTTATCGGAACATAAATCGTACTGGATTCGCCTTGCAGAGTCGGAAGGAGATGTTAAATCCTCTTTAGAAGGATTGACTGTCTTGTCGTCTGATTTTATGAACTATGATAGTGTGATATCAAAACGATTTAATAATAGCAGTCATCGTTTTCTCTTTGAAAAGAAAGAAAGTTATTATGAGCTCAAGGCTGATTACTGCATCGGTGTTGATTGGTTAGGTCGTACAAATAGGTCAATTTATGTAGAGCCTAAAATAAATAATTCTAATATCAGTTCATTTATTAAAGCTTTAGAGGACGAGGAAGTCGAAAATGCTGAACAAAATTCTCAAAATAGCATTTTTGAGTTAGATTATCTGAAGATGTTATTGGAGGTCACATCCACTTCCGAGAGTAATTCAGAATTGGAGGGTTTGGTACAGATTGACTGGGATTCAAAACAAATACCTATAGAGCAAAAAGATGATAAGCTGACTCCATTTTTAATAGTTCGTTTTCTACAGATTTTAAAAATGATTGTAAGAAAGGGACTGAAGAAAGGCTATTATAAAGTACAAGAAAATCTAAATAATCGCATTAAGGGGAAGGTTTTGGTTGGGCAACATATTAAGCAAAATATACTAAAGAATAAGTTTACTTCTACATATTGTGAATATCAAGTATTCGATATCGACCACACTGAAAATCGCTTTTTAAAGAAAGTATTAGATTTTGTTGTTAGTTATGTAGAATCTCACAAGTTATTGTTGAAGGAAAATCTTCAACAAATCCAAGAGACGATTTACTATTGTAGGCCTGCATTCGAATGGGTTTCCAACACTATTAAAGAATCTGATTTAAAGAATATAAAACACAACCCATTCTATAACGATTATAAAGATGCCTTAAAAATAGGTAGCTATATTTTGAAGCGTTTCGCATACAATATTACTAAAACATCGGATCAGAAAGTTTATACGCCTCCGTATTGGATTGATATGCCTCGGTTATTCGAATTGTATGTATATAACAAAATGATTGAGCATAATAGTAAATGGAAAAAAGAAATACATTTTCAATTCAGTACCTATGGAAATGCTCTCGATATTTTGGTATCGCACCCTGACTATCAGATGGTCATCGATGCAAAGTATAAGTTGAAATATCAAACAGGACATTTACATCAGGATATTCGTCAGGTAGCAGGATACTCTCGGCTAACTAAGATTAGGGAAAAGCTGCATGTTGGTGAAGACAGAAATATTAACTGCTTAATAATTTATCCTGATATGATTAACGGCGAGGTGGATCTATCTCTTAAAAATATACATCAAAGGATGCAACCTATTGAGGCATATTATAATATTTATAAGATTGGTGTAAAACTGCCATTTATCAACTAATATGCTTCTTCTTTTTAATTAAAAATTATTATTATGAAATTTAATAAAACCAATCCAACAATAGCATACGAAGAGTTCTATGATTTGACTAAATCTGTTGAGTTCTTTAAAAGCTTGACTGGAAAAGAATATGATGTAAAGTCATTAGACTTCGATGAAATGAAGTTTGTGAGAGTTTCAACAGGTGAAAAATGGTCTATGAATTTGAAAGAAGTGCATCGGGCATATCTGGAATTAACTGATTTTAAAACTGTGAATTTTAAGCCCTATGTGCCACGTACACATTCGCCAGCGTTAGGGCTTTTGTTGCACCTCAAGTTGTTGGGAAAATAGATAGAAATTGTTTACAATTTAGCCATAAGCATTATAAAATTTCCCTTTGGGTTTCTTTAGTTTGCAATCCACTGAATGTGGATTGAGAAGACTTTATAGAAATAGGGATTTCTAAAACTGCTACTTTGACCAAAACAAATATGAACCTAAAAATAAATTCAGAGACAGTCTTTCTGTTCGATATGGACGGAACTTGGGTTGATACAAATCTTGCAAATTTTATATCTTATAAAGAAGCGAACCACTCAATAGTTAATGTTGATTATCAAATGCCGTACGTTCCAAATCAAAAGACAAATCATAAATCTTTAAAGAAGATGCTGGTAAATTTGACATAAAAATAATAGTACAAAATAGCCCAGCAGAGAAAGATAAACTATAAAAGCCATCTTGCTAAATCGAGACGAAATGGATTAGTTTTGATTTTTTTTTAATCAATATTTTCAAACAAATAGAACTTATTGGTGCAAAAGATGCAGCATGCGGGACAGAGTTCTATTGATATTAAATTATCACAAAATTTCCGGCAAATTTGTCCATTTAATATAAACTCAATTTAGTCTATAATCATTTTATTAATCAGAAAATATGAATGTAAAACGAGTATTACCAATTTCTTTTTCAGGTCCATTTCCAGATCATAAAGTTGCCGAACTGAAAGAATTTAAAAAAGAAAACGTTGCAAAAGTTATAGCATCTCTGAATCACAAAGTTCGTATGGGAAAGCTATCAAGTATATTTGATGCGTTTGGTTTTTGGTTTTCTGCGGATAATCCATATGCCGACGAATTATTTGATGCAATTCGTGATTATTACAATAACATTGGGTATCGGCCTGACCAATTGGGTACTTTTAGTCTTTGGTCAAACTTTGAGTTAATGAATGATCTTTTATCTTCTGAAAATGAAGAAAATAAGGAGTTGTCCAAACATGAGGTTGAAGTTGATTTATTCAAAAACTATCTGAAAATAAACGATCAATTTATCAAGAAATCAGATGAGCTTGCAAAGCAGTTAAACCCCGAAGCATTTGATAGAATAGAAGATTATTTGGCAACAATGCATATCTCTAATTCGATAAGCATCTTTGAGATAAGTTATACTAACGTTTTAAATACGCTGATTGCCAACTTTTATAAGGCTTATCTACTGCTTGAATTTCTAGAATCAGATTACCCAGAGTTGTTTAAGCAATTTCTTATTGATTATGGAATTGCTGATAAAAATGAGTTTCTAAGAAGTATTATGCCTATCGCAATCCATGCAGTGAGAGGTGAATTGACAGAATCGGGTATACAAATTCTAAAAGCTGAGGGGGATTCCAAATTGTTTTTAGATAAGTTAATTGCGAATTCAGAAGGATCTATATCATTACTGGAAGATTTTGTGCATTTAAGATCAAATCCTCTATACAAAATTGCAGATACCGAATATTTAATTATTGATAGGGGGTTGGCAGTTAATCGATTATTCAATTCTATATTTTTTGATATTTTATCAATAATCAAAGATAGCAAAGTAAAAGTGAAGAAAGATTTCTTTTCAATATATACGTTCGATTTTGTGGAAAAATACCTTTCGTATACTGTATTGGATAAAATCTTTAGGAAAAGGGGCTATAAAGTATTTTCAGGTGAAGATATTACTAATACTTTTAAAATAGATACTGAGCCTGATTATTATGTCCGGAATGGTAAGAAAGTTTTTATGTTTGAAATAAAGGGTAGTATAGTTAGAGGGGATGTTAAACAAGGATTTTCCTGGCGAAAATTAGAAGAAGAATTGAAAAAGAAGTTTTATGGTGATCAAAGTGATAAGAAAGCAATTTTACAATTGATCGAAAGGATCGAAATTCTCGAAGATAATTCCAGCAAGGCAGTTTATGATAAAGATAGACCGGACAATTTTATTGTTACGCCTATATTATTAGTTACAGACCATTCTTTAAATACAATCGGTATAAACCATATTCTAAATACTTGGTTCGAAGAAGAAGTGGAAAAAAGCACACAGCTTAAACTGATCAAAAATCGTATTAAAAAACTCATCGTTATTCATATTGATTCATTTATAATTTATTCGGAGTATTTTAAAGAAAATTCCCGTTCTTTTGAAAATTTGATAGAGTCTTACATTGAGCGTATTGATCGGAATAGAATTCACTCGATGAAAAAGAAAGTTTTTTCTGATCCAGGATCTCAGCAAGCGGCATTGGAGCACAGGATAAATGATATTTTGTTTTCGTTTGCCCACCATTTAGAAGAAAAGGTTGGTACACCGAAGTTGTTGAAAGAGTTTTTGGAATTTGGAGGAAAGATATTTGTTAAGTAATAAAGTCTAATCTTCGTTAACAGTATTTTAATCGAATATTTCTATCATAAATATTTGATGGTGAAAAATATCCTAATATCTCGTGAGAAAAAAGCAAATTATCCAGCGGTTTTACGGACTATTAAACTTTTGATCACTTAATGAGAGTTTCTTGGCAAATTCGTCAATATATACCCATATATTACTATTGTCTAATTGGCAAATAAAGGTTATTTTGAGGTCAAAATCGAAAGATCTTTAAGGTCTTGATTATCAAAATTATGGCGATTAAGAAATCAGAATTATATAGCTCACTTTGGGCTTCTTGCGATGAATTACGGGGTGGGATGGATGCCTCACAATATAAAGACTATGTACTGACGATGTTGTTTGTGAAGTACATTTCAGATAAATACAAAGGCGACCCTTTTGGGGCAATTACTGTCCCAAAGGGAGCTTCCTTTGACGATATGGTGGATTTGATCGGAAATGCGGAAATTGGTGATAAGGTCAATAAACAAATCCTCAATCCAATTAAGGAGGCAAATAAGCTGAATGAATTTCCTGATTTTAATGACGAAAGTAAATTAGGTAAGGGAAAGGATTTGGTTGATACCGTTTCCAATCTGGTGCGTATTTTTAATGATCCAAGTTTGGATTTTTCAGACAACTCTGCAGAGGGCGATGATATTTTGGGCGATGCATATGAATACCTGATGCGTCATTTCGCAACTGAAAGCGGTAAATCCAAAGGTCAGTTTTATACACCTGCCGAAGTGTCACGGGTGCTGGCTAAAGTAATTGGCATCAACCAAAATAATTCATCGCATCAGACCACAGCTTATGATCCAACGTGCGGTTCGGGATCTCTATTGCTCAAAGTAATGAATGAAGCGGGGAAAAACATTGACCTTTACGGGCAGGAAAAAGAAACCACAACGGCCAACTTAGCGCATATGAATATGATTCTGCATGGAGCCGAAACAGCTACCATTATTGCAGATAATACATTGAGTCGTCCGTTTTATAAAGAAGAAAATGGCTCGCTGAAGAAATTTGACTACGTAGTTGCCAATCCGCCTTTTTCATTGAAAAGTTGGAGTAATGGCGTGAACGTTGAAAACGATGAATACAATCGTTTCACGTTGGGTGTACCACCAGAGAAAAATGGTGATTATGCTTTTCTCCTACATATTTTACAATCCTTAAAAACAAATGGTAAAGGAGCAGTGGTATTGCCACATGGTGTATTGTTCCGTGGAAATGCAGAAGGCGAAATCCGAAAAAATATTTTAAAGAAGGGCTATATCAAAGCCATCATCGGATTACCTGCCAACCTGTTTTATGGCACGGGTATTCCGGCTTGTATTATTGTGCTGGACAAGGAAAATGCCGCACATCGTAAAGGTGTATTTATGGTCGATGCCAGCAAAGGATTTGTCAAGGATGGCAATAAAAATCGCTTGCGTGAGCAAGACATCCGCAAGATTACAGATGTATTTGCTTCGTTTGCAGAAGTTCCCAAGTACAGCCGTATGGTGTCGATGACAGAAATTGCAGATACTAAGAATGATTACAATCTCAATATCCCTCGTTATATTGATACACAGGAAGCCGAAGATATCCAAGATTTGGGAGGGCATTTGCTCGGTGGTATTCCGCAGCGAGATATAGACAGCTTGCAGGCCTACTGGGATTTGTTTCCCTCGCTGAAAGCCGATTTGTTCAGCGAAATGAGAGCGGGATATTTTGAGTTAAAAGTACCTGCCGAAAGCATTAAAAGCACCATCTTTAATCATCCAGAGTTTGTAGCTTTTAATGAGACTATGCATGCTGAGTTTGATGCCTGGATCTCAGAACAACAGCAGGTATGGTATGAAATGAGTGAAGGAATACAGATCAAGGAAATGATCGAAACCTCAGCCCAAACCTTATTAAGCCATTTTGAAAACAATGCTTTGGTCAACCGCTATGCGATGTATCAACACTTTATGCAGTATTGGAACGAAACGATGCAGGACGATTTTTATTCAATTGCATTAGACGGATGGAAAGCTGGAAACGATTACACCCGACTTGTTATCAAAGGTAAAAAGGGGAAAGATGGCAAGACAGCACAAGATAAAGAAATTGCAGGATTGGCAGGTATTGAAGGTCGGATGGTAACACCAGAAATGATCATCAACTATTTTTTTAAAGAGCAAAGCGACAGTCTACAGGGGTTAGAAAATCAATTGTTACTGACGCAAGAAGCCGTTGCTGAAATAGAAGAAGAAAACGTTGGTGATGAGGGGATTTTTAGCGATTTAGAAAAAATCAATCCAAAGAATGTAAAGGAGCTTTACAAACTGCGTAAAGCAGAGAATGCGCCGAAGGAAGAGCTGAAGTATATAAAAAATTATCTCGACACGCAAGAAGCGCTAACGGGAATTGGTAAGTTAATTAAAATCGCCAAAGAAAATTTGGAAGCCAAAGTAGTGGCACAATATCCATTATTAAGCGAAGCCGAAATCAGGGATTTGGTCATCAATCACAAATGGATCCCCGTATTGCGACAGGCATTGCAAAGCGAACAGGAGAGATTGAGTCAAAACTTAACGCAACGCATTAAAGAATTGTCAGACCGCTATCAACAAGCTTTGCCCACTTTGGAAACCGAGCTACAGGAAGCTTCGCATATAGTAATGGCTCATCTACAAAAAATGGGATTGACATGGTAAAGGAAAATGCGATGCAACAAACGGAAATTGGGTTATTGCCGGAAGATTGGACAGTAAAAATCATCGCAGAATTGATCACTGAGATTTCAATGGGTCCGTTTGGTTCAGATATAAAAGTTTCAAACTTTGTTAATAAAGGAGTTCCTGTTTTAAACGGTTACAATATCAGTGACATAAGGTTGAAAAGTCGACACTCGAATTTTGTTACTACTGAAAAAGCTAAGAGTTTAAAGAAAGCTATAGCTAAACGTGGTGATGTCGTAGTTACTCATCGAGGTACAATAGGTCAAATTGCGTATATTCCTAATAATTCAGATTATAAGGAGTATGTAATATCTCAAAGTCAGTTCAGATTTTCATTAAATCAGAAAAAAGCTAAACCTGAATTTCTTGTATATTTTTTTCATTCCAGCAAAGGGCAGCAGATTATAGAGGAAACAAAAGGTCATACAGGAGTTCCTGCAATTGCCCAAGCTACAACGACGTTTAAAAAAATTGCTGTTCCCCTTCCACCCTTACCCGAACAAGAAGCGATAGCCGAAGCCTTGAGTGATGCCGATGTGTGGATAGAAAGCCTGGAGCAACTCATCGCCAAAAAACGCCTCATCAAACAAGGTGCAATGCAGGAATTGTTGACAGCTAAGGAGGATTGGGAAGTGAAGAAGTTGGGGGATTTAACAAAGATATTTACTAAGCAAACAGGCTTTGATTATTCGGCATACATTAAGCCATCATTAGTTAGAATTAAAACAGATGAAACTATTCCGTTTATTCAGAATAAAGATTTTAAAAATAAATGGATAAACCTTAACACAGATTATTTTATTCCCAAATCAATTGCTCAAAATTTCTCCAAAATATTATTAGATGAAAAATCATTATTAGTATCAATTTCTGGAAGTGTTGGAAATGTTGGAGTTTATGATTTGCCAGATTTAGCGTTTATCGGCGGAGCAGTTGCAATTCTCAAATTTAAAAATCCTTTACTTATTGATTGGGTGTCTGTTTACCTTCAATCGGATGCAGGACAAACTAAACTATTGAACAATGTAAAATCAGGTTCTCATCAGAATTTAATTTTGGATGACATTAGAAAAATAGAGATTTTATTTCCAAGCTATGCCGAACAAACACGTATCGCCACAATATTATCCGATATGGATGCGGAGCTAGAAGCCTTAGCGGCTCAGTTAGAAAAAGCTAGAAAGATCAAACACGGAATGATGCAAGAATTGCTAACAGGTAAGATACGATTAGTTTAAGAAAATATCATTAAATTTAGCTTATGAGTACGCCATCTCAACATAACCCACTTTTCATAAGTGTTAAGCAATTAATAGAGGATAGCAAACAGCAGATTGCTGTGACGGTCAATGCTACGATGAGTATGCTATATTGGAGGATTGGCTTCGTTATTAACGAAGAACTCAAAAAATACGACAAGCAGCAAAGCTATGGCAAACAGATTGTCGCTACACTGTGGCGACAATTGCATAGCGAATACGGCACTTCGTTTTCAGAGAAAAATCTGCGGCGTATGATGCAGTTTGCTGAAGTTTTTCCTGATGAAAAGATTGTCGTATCACTGACACGACAATTGAGCTGGTCACATATCAAGTTACTTATTCCGATTAATGAGACTTTAAAGCGAGACTTTTATATAGAAATGTGCAAATTGGAAAAGTGGAGCGTACGAACTTTCCAAGAACGAATCCAGTCCATGTTATATGAACGGACGACTATTAGTAAACAGCCAGAGCAAACCATCGCCAACGATTTAGCCTTGCTGAAAAATGAACAGCAGCTTTCACCTGATCTGGTATTCAGAGATCCTTATTTTCTGGATTTTTTAGGACTTCGTGATACGTATTCCGAAAAGGATCTGGAGACCTCCATTATCGTAGAACTCCAGCGGTTTATTATTGAACTGGGGAGCGATTTTGCTTTCATGGCCCGTCAAAAGCGTATTAGTATCGATAATAGAGATTATTATATCGACTTGCTATTTTATCACCGCAGGTTGAAATGCTTGGTCGCCATAGACTTAAAACTTGGTGAGTTTGAAGCTGGTTTTAAAGGTCAAATGGAATTATACCTACGTTACCTTCAAAAACATGAACAAATAGAGGGGGAGAATGACCCAATCGGATTAATCCTGTGTACCGGTAAAAATGAGGAACATATTGAACTCATGCAACTGGAACAGGCCAATATAAAAGTAGCGGAATACTTGACATTGCTGCCTTCACAAGAAATTCTAAAAGAAAAGCTGCATCGGGCTATCGCTATTGCCACATCTAAGAACCAAGATTTATGATCAACCCTATAGAACGCCGCACGCAAGATCGCATTATCCAGCTTTTTCAAAAAGAACTAGGCTATACCTATTATGGCAATTGGGAAAAACGAGAACACAATAGCAATGTGGAAGAGGATATTCTTAAACAGAATTTGTTACGTAGAGGCTATTCGGAGACTTTAGCAGACAAAGCTGTCAAAGAGGTTTATGATTTAGCAACTAGCAATTCGGGGACGCTATACCATCGAAACAAAGCAATGTATTCCTTATTGCGGTATGGAGTAAAAGCCAGACCCGATCTAGGGGAGCAATTTGACACCATTTTCCCTATTGACTGGCAGGATGTTGAAAAAAATGAGTTTGGAATAGCTGAGGAAGTAACGCTATCCAAAGGTGAAAACAACCGTAGACCAGATGTCGTATTGTACGTCAACGGTATTGCTATTGGCGTACTGGAGTTAAAGCGGGGGACTACCGATATTTCGGAAAGTATCAATCAATCCATATCTAACCAAAAAGTACTGTTCAACGAATGGTTTTATACCACCATTCAGTTGCTTATGGCAGGTAACAACACCCAGGGACTAAGATATGGAACGATAGAAACCCAATCTAAATATTACCTAGCTTGGAAAGAAGATGAAGATGATAATGAGGGGTATAAGCTAGACAAATATTTAAAGAAGCTTTGTCAGAAAGAGCGTTTAGTTGATATAATCTATAACGGCGTTGTCTTTGATGCTGGGGTCAAGAAATTGCCACGCCCACATCAGTATTTTGGTCTCAAAGAAGCCCAAAAATTTGTCCGCAGAAAAGAAGGTGGTATTATATGGCATACACAGGGATCAGGTAAGTCACTGATGATGGTCATGCTTGGTAAATGGATACTGGAAAACGTGGCCAATTCACGGATTGTCATTTTAACCGACCGTACCGAACTTGATGATCAGATCGAGCGCGTATTTAAAGATGTCGGTGAGACTGATGTGGCCAAGACCAGATCGGGCAAGGAACTTATGTCCTTTTTAACTTCATCCAGACCCCGTCTAGTCTGCTCGCTCATTCATAAGTTTGGCAATAAATCAGAGACTGATTTCGATGCGTTTATAAAAGATTTACAGGAAAATCCAGTACAAACGCAGGGAGAGATTTTCGTTTTCATCGATGAGTGTCATCGTACCCAAAGTGGAAAATTAAACCAGGTAATGAAGACCGTATTACATAACGCTGTATTTATCGGTTTTACGGGTACGCCACTGCTAAAAGAAGATAGGAAAACAACGATGGATGTTTTTGGACGGTACATTCATACCTATAAATTTAATGAAGCGGTAGATGATGGTGTGGTCAAAGATTTGATGTATGAAGGGCGGGCTATTGAACAAACACTGACTTCGCAGACAAAAGTTGACCAATGGTTTGAAGCAAAGACTGCCGGACTTAATGATTTCCAGAAAAACGAACTGAAAAAGAAGTGGGGCACTATGCAAAACGTACTGAGTTCAAAGAGCCGCATGGAAAAAATTGTAGCAGATATCATAGTTGACTTCTCCACAAAGCCTCGCTTGAAATCTCAAAATGGAAATGCCATCTTGGTAGCTTCCAGCATATTTGAAGCTTGTAAATATTATACGCTGTTTCTAAATACGGAAATGAAAAATAGATGTGCCATCATTACATCGTATAATCCGAATGCAAGTGATGTCTCGCTGGAAGATACTGGCGCTGATAATGAAACCGACAAGCAGTTTATCTATAAAACCTATACGGATTTATTAAAGGATGTCAGTGTAAAAGGGAACAAGTCAAAAACGGAAACCTACGAAACGGATTCAAAAGAAAGCTTCCGCAAAGAGCCTGCGCGAATGAAGCTCTTGATTGTCGTTTCCAAATTGTTAACCGGATTCGACGCTCCGCCTTGTTCTTATATCTATATCGATAAAAAAATGCAGGACCATACCCTTTTCCAGGCTATTTGTAGGGTCAACCGATTAGATACTGAGGACAAGGACTACGGCTATATTATCGATTATATGGAGTTGTTCGGGCACGTAACCGACGCTATTAATGTATATACTTCAGAGCTAGACAGCGAAGGTTTTACGCAAGAGGATGTGAGCATACAGCTCAAAGACCGTCTGAAAATAGCCAAAGACCGCTTGTTCACGGCTCTGGAGACTGTTGAAAGTATCTGCGAGAACGTGACGATGCCTAGAAATGACTTGGCTTATATACACTATTTCTGCGGTAATACTGAAAAACCAGATGATTTAAAAGCCACGGAATATCGAAGAATAGCCTTATACAAAGCCATTGTAGAGTATATTAGAGCTTATGCCAATGTAAAGGCAGATTTTATAACGGCAGAATTTACCGATGCCGAAATTAAGCGTTTCACCGATAAATTAAATGAGTACCTAAATCTCAGAGAGATTATCCGTATTGCCTCTAGAGAGACTATTGATTTAAAAGCTTATGAAGCCGATATGCGCTTCTTGATTGATACCTACATTAGAGCGGAGGAATCGGAAGTTATCTCACCTTTCGAAAATATTTCGCTATTAGATTTGTTAGAGACGGATATGGCCGGCGCCATTGCTGGTTTGCCAAACGAGATCAAAGGAAATCAAGAAGCTGTAGCCGAGATTATTGAAAATAACGTCCGTAGTAAAATTGTTGAAGAACATTTGCTTGACCCAAAGTATTTTGATAGGATGTCAGTTTTATTACAGGAGCTAATAGCCCGTAGGAAACAAGAAACCATCAATTATCAGCAGTATTTAAAGGAGATGGCAGCACTTATTGCTGATGTCAATAAAGGTAAAAAAGGCAATGTTCCTCAGTCACTTAATACCAAGGGCAAGGTCGCACTCTATCATACATTGGACGATAATGAGCAATTGGCTTTAGCCTGCGAAGGTGCAGTGCAGTACGCTAAACAAGATGGGTTCAGAGAGAATTTGGCTAAGCAGAAATTAGTTAAGAAGGCTATCTATGAGGTGGTGGAAGACATCAACAAAGTAGAAGCGGTGTACAAAATCATTGACGCTCATAAAGATGAATATTAATGGATTGTATGATACATATCGGGTCAGTGGCTATTGAAGTCACCTTCAAAGCAATAAAAAATCTACATTTGAGTGTTCATCCTCCAGATGGAAGAGTAACCATCTCTTCACCGGATTTTTACGATTTAGAAAAAGTCAAGATTTATGCCGCTACTAAGCTCGGTTGGATTAAAAAGGAGCAGATAAAAATCAGAAGCCAGGATAGGGAACAAGCAAGAGAATACATTACACAAGAGAGCCATCAGTTTTTAGGTAAACGCTATCTGTTGAACGTAGTGAAAGGACATCGGAATAGTATTGTCATCAGTAGTAACAGGCTAATTGTCCATTGTACAGATCCCGATGATCGGAATCTTAAAGAAAAAATTGTTTACCAGTTTTATCGCCGAGAGCTTCGCAAACAATTATACGCATATGTTATAAAATACAGTAAAGAAATGGCGCTTGAAGTTCCCGATTTTAAAATACGCTCCATGAAAACCAAGTGGGGGAGCTGCGCGGTGAGCTCCCAACGGTTGTGGTTTAATATTGAACTTGCTAAAAAGCCTTTGGACTGTATAGAATATATTGTGGTGCACGAGCTTGTCCATTTGATAGAGCGCAATCATAACAAAAGGTTTGTTTCTTTGATGGACCATTATTTGCCAAACTGGCGCGTGCAGAAGAAACTATTGAATGAGTTGCCGATTGGGAATATTTATTTTGCGATATAGCGAATTAGTCAATACTTTTCTAAAACAAGAATATCTATTGTAAAGCTAAAAGCATGTGTTTGATTCAACCTAATAGAATCGAGAAGTTGACTGTTGTAAATTTTAGCATATAAAGCAATTTTCTGTAATCTTAAGTATGTATTGACAAATAGTAATAAAATTTTATTTTTTTATTGCCATTTGTTAATACATGGAAAAATGGTAAATTGTAAAGTCATATTAATTCAATCTACACATACAGTAGGATTGCGAAAATTAAATACTAACCAAATTATGGAAAAAAAAACAAAGGGAGCCTGGTTAATTCATCATACTAATAAACTACAATCTGTAACTAATCAAGTTGGTTTCGAGAAAACATTTCTCGCAGGAAAAGCTGGAATTTTACTCTCAGCCATATCTGCAAACGAAGAGTTGACCATCGATAATGGTAGATTGGAAGTCCTAGCACAAGCCGCTAATATTAATACGACTTTTGAGCTCCCCACGCTTGTAACATTATTAGAGAGGCAAGGGTTGATAGATGTCTCAAAGGGAGGGATAGCTGTCTTGGGGGTTACCACAAGTAGTACTTTGCAGCATGCTTCGGATATATTTGATAATTCTAAACCGAAACCCAATGAGCTTGCTGTACTCAGTTTGGCTGAAAGAGCGTCAATTGCCCCTATTTTAATGAAAGAAGTATCTGAAGAACTAGCGGATACATATGAACTTAACAAGGAAGAATTAAAGCAGATATTTTATGACTCTCAGTCAATAGGTTTTGTCGACTCAGAAAAAATTACAGAAACTGATACACTCCTTTTTAATGGAAATTTGTTCAGAAGAGATACTACAGCGAAAGTAAAGAAAGTTTTGGATACGCTTAAGCCATATGAGCAGGAAAAGCTCAACGAATTGACTGAAATGTTGAAAAGAAGGGCGTGTTTATTAGTAGAGGAGGTGGAAAAGATGCTTGGGAAAAGTTTATTCGAAAAGGTAACAGCAATCGGATTATTTGATATTAGTGTGGTAAGTAATTCTAGAGAAAATGTAGGTTTTCTAACATTACCATCTGCATTTTCCAAGTACAGTGATTCAATGGTAGATGATGCTTTCGATTTGGCTAAGGCTTTTTTAAGTTCAATTACTTACGGAATGACTAAAAGTTCGCATATTAGAGGTCAAATAAGTTTTGTAGAGTTATTACTTAAAACTTTGGTACGAGGAGAATGGGTTGGGCCAGTTCAAGCAATTGCTGAGGACTACAAAATTTTAGAATTTAAAGGAGTAGTAAAGGTTCAACATGGGACTAAAAATGGGCGCTCAGGACCAATGCTCAAATTGCTGAAAAAAGAAGTGGGAGAACTTGCTTTGCAGGCCATTATGCAAGGTGACGTGAGTGAGCATTCTTTGACGGCATTGCCTACTGCTACGGTAACAAAATTTGAAGGTCCAGAATTAAATAGAGAGAAGATACGTCGAAAGCAAACTACAGTAAGTCCTAAGACTACAAATGATATGCTTTCAATTCTTCGGACAGGAGGAAAAATATGAGTAAAATAGGAGAACCAATGTCTAAAGGGTATAAAATGGAAGAGCTTTTAAGGAGATATTTCCTTAAATCAGGCTATTATGTTATAAGGGGGGTTCCTTTTATTTATGAAGGATTTGATGTTACAGATATAGATGTATGGCTTTATAGCAGAACGTCTTCAGTATCACGCGAAATAACGCTAGTTGACTCTAAAAGTAAAAAAACTCCTCAAGCAATAGAACGAATTTTCTGGGTACAGGGTTTAAAAACTGCTACTAAAGCTACAAACGCTATCGTTGCTACTACTGATAGAAGGCCAGAGGTAAAGGATTTTGGTAGAGAATTAGGCATAGTTGTGCTTGATGGAAATTTTTTGCAAAGATTAACATCTACATCGGACATTACCATAAATGAGAGGATTTCAGATGAAGAATTTTTTAACAAGATAAATGAATATTTCCTAAACAAATTGGATGGAGATTGGAAAGGTCGTATTAAACATTGCAAAAGCCTACTTTCAAATACACTTTCATTTGATAGTTGTAATGAATGGTTGGCTCATGCAAAGTTTTTTGCGGAACAATCCATTACAAAAGAAATACAACGGCAGTTGGCTTTACGTTGTTTATATCTTGTATGCTCATTTATTGCGATAGCTATAGATTATAGTATGAAAGAAATTTCTTTTTTGGAAACTGCAGAGCGGAGTAAAATGATAAAAGAAGGATTTACGTATGGATCTCGAGGTACATTAGGTATAAAAAAGATTCTTGACGTTGCGATAGGTCTTGTGGAAGAAAATATTAATGATGGTGCAGCAATAGGCCGTAAAGTTAGAACTAATGTAGAGAAACAACTGTCGGAACTCAATACGGCTATTTTGGGAGAATATTTTTCTAAAAACGAAGTTGCTAAAAGTTTATTTTCAGTCGGTAGAGAATTTGAACACATAGCAATGAGTCGTGAATTTATACATCATGGGTATGCAAGTGTTGAGTTAAGAAGCATGTTGTTCTGTCTTCTGGATTATTGGAATTTTGACAGACGACTATTCTCTATAGCGTCCCCTTGAATTTAAAAAGCGATTACAATTAATTGTATCTGTATCATTAAATATCTTAAGTGAGGCATCTTTTTATTGATGTCTCATTTATACACTTAGGTTTTTTGAAATCGCTTGAATTATTGCGTTTCGATAAGTCTTGAATAACTCCAGTAAGTTATTGTTAAAATACGAAGTGTTAACATATATATTAATGAATTGTAATTTATCCATCATTAAACATCTTACTTTTCTTCAATAATCCTGTCTGATTTGCGTATTATTTCTAATAATGTAGTGACCATATTACAAAGTTTAATTAAACCTTTATTGCTAATTATAGAAGTTTGACTATGGGCTATTTCGTTTCGAATAACTTCCAGTGTTTCCATAAGATCTTTTAATTTTGTCTTTGATAGAGCGAATTCTTTGAGAAATGATGGACAATTTATTAGAATTATCTTTTTATCACATAATTGCAAACATTCCAATAAAGTTAGTGCCTCATTATTGCCTTGTCTTGTTCTGAAAATTTCCTTTGCAGCTTCAAGCCGCTTTTCACCTAAGATATCTTCCCACTTATTTTCCTGAAAATTGTTTGTAATCCAATAATTTAAGTGTAACTCAAACATCGAAATTATACTAAATATATAAATTCGACTAATGGGTTTGTTAAAATCTGCCTTTGTGATAATTCCAATGACGTGTTGATCTTTGACAAATAGCACCGGTTCAGTTTTAAATAATATAAACAGCTCTCCTATAGTTTGATCGGGAGATACTAACATATTTTCGGAAAAGTCGTTGATAGGAACCGCAGATCCGTGTAATATTTGCTGTTTATGTATAAAACCGATATTCTCATTTGCATCGCCAGTAATCCCAATATAATCATAATCCCTTTCTTTCATAAGTCTAATTGCCGTCTCTGGATCAACATTCTGATGGGTAGAGAGCAAATCTTCATAAATGAGATTAACAGTAAATTTGTTGAGGATGTTTCTTTCTATATCTACTATCCTTGTATTCTTTCTTCTCGATCTGTTTGATTTAGAATACCATAACTCATATCCCATATGTAACGAGCTTAAATTCCGTGTATTTCTTTATTTCTTAAAAATGTACGTTCCAATGGTCATACTTTTTTAAAATTACAATTTCAACTGATATACGACTAAAAGTCATTAGTTTATTGAAAGCTTTCCTCAATTTTCAACTCCTCATTCTCCTTAATTGTAACTCCATTTTTATCTTTCCATGCAGTACGTCCATTAACGGAATAGCCTACTATGACAGCTCCAGCTGTTGAAGGACTTGAAAATTCGTAATTCTCATTGAATATATTTTTTCCATCCTTGAGGATTACGATTCCTTTCTCTATTAAAGTACTCCTAAGATTTCCATAAGTGCCGGATAGTGCCTTAAACTGTTTTTTACTCATTTCACTTCCTTTTAGCACTTCAATACCGTTTGAGGTTAGTATTGCTTTAGCTGTGACACCACTCATTGATAATGAATATTCTATCGATGGTAAATGAGATTTTTTATCAAGTCGATCATCGTGAGTTAATACAGAATAGCCCAAGGTCGGTAATACAATCTGCATATTATCAAAATAAGTATCCATTTCGTCTCTCACCATTATAGGAAGATTTACGGTTGTACCGACGGTCTTATTTGTTAAGCGGTATTCACTTGATTTACTAATTTTTGATATAGTTTTCTGTTCTAGGTATTTTGTAAGAGAAACTGTAAGGTTTTCGTCTTTCGAACAGAAACATATTATAAGCTCAAAAGATTGATCTGTGTTTCTAAAGTGTTGTCCAATTCTATCTGCTAACGAATTTGCTTCTCCGACATAAACCAGTTTATCATCTGGGTTTTCATCGTTTTGACCAAAAAGGAAGTAGATACCAGGTTTCTTTAACTCTGGCAATTCTTTAGCTTCCAAAAATAGATTTCTCGGTATTTTGATAGCTTGGCCAGTCCAGTTGGACATGTATGAAAAAATTATCCCTTCGGGATTTCCAGAAGCTAAATAGTTGGTTACTGTAATTCCTCTTTTATTCATAAATGTAAAGTTGTAACAATGACCTACTCATTATTAGCGTCCGAAATTCCATAATATTTTTGGTCGAAAAATTCACTGAAGGAATAACCAATTGCATTTAAGTGTTTAATTAAAACCTTAAGTGTCATGTTAGATGAGCCTGCTTCAATTTTTCCGTATTGTGCCCTATCGAGGTTATAATCATAAGCAAAATTCTCATGACTTGAATATCCCATGTCTTTTCTAATCTGTTTAAAACGTAGTCCAATCTTTTTTTGTTCAACATCAAGAACCAATGATTTATTGCTTTTTTGCTCCATTTTATAAAGAAACGGAAGCTGTTTATAAAATACCACTCCGTATAATAATACGTATTATTTGGAGTTATTATATTCGTTTATTATATTTGTTTTGGGTTAAATACAATTACTAAATTTGATGATATAGAAAAATAAATATTTAGGATTAAATTAAAATAGAATAACGAACTCTCGTAGCAGGATCTGGCGATTAATGTGATACGAAGAGTGAGTAATGCGTCTATTTGTCCTATCTTTGGGAAATATTCCTAGGATAGGATGGCGCTTGCTTGATCTTTAGCATCACCCATTATTAGTTTTAATAATGGTACTGAAAGTTATTTCCTAGGGTAATGAGTAAAGGTTCCGCCAGAGCCTCTGCTGCTACGACAAGCGAGTAGTCATCCATTTTGACTGTTTCTTGAGTTCGTTTTAAATCACGAATTATGAGAAAGAAAATCAAAAAAATAAGGCACCAACTAACATTACATAGATGTGATGTATGTGGTGCTTTTGTGTTTTGGAATCAAATTACCAAAAACATTATCACTGCCCCCGAGTAGCTCGGCTGGTTTTGCCAAATTAGATTTGGCTTCTCTTGCCATGGACCGCGTATCGCCAATATTATACACCTTTGTGACCCCTCATTCAAACGCGCTCTGGCTCCCAGAATGAATTAATTATTACTAATGTGAACTGAGTGACATCAGGCTCCCAATAAAAAGCTGATTTCGATCGGAGAGGTGATGCTATGTACTTTCGGTTATGATTTATCTACTGAAAAATGAAAAGGATTTTAGTGCTACAATTTGCTTTTGACTGGATGATTTACGATGTCCATAAGGTCGATTATGATCCGATAAAGGAGATTGAAGCATTTTGGAATCACTACGCACTAGATGCTATTTGTGCTAATATACTGCAACTGTTGAGCACATATCTTGATGGTGGCGCAGGAGAGAATAGGCTTCTAAAAGATGAGGAAATGCAGGAATTTGCAATTGCCTTATATAGGGCACTGATTGCTTATTGTATCGTCAACCATCGCAATATAGACCTCAATAAAATGCAGCTCTCGGCAGAAGCAAAAGCGCGCATCGGAAAAGAGCTAGAATTGAGCAAAAAAGTCGCTGAATTTTTCGGTCGGTTATCGAATAACCACTAACAAACTAAATAATGAATACCCTACAATTACTAGCCTTTGTAAGGCTATATATAAC
>JAITLV010000105.1 GCA_031277685.1 Sphingobacterium sp.
AAATGCTTTTTAAATTGCTTATTATATTGCATTTGATAAACTATTTATCTAAGTTTACGGCTCTAATTTTTTTATAATGGATAATCCATTCAACTTAAACAACCTATTACGGGAAAATATCAAGAAGCTCGTACCTTATTCATCCGCAAGAGATGAATTTAAAGGGGAGGCATCCATACTGATTGATGCCAATGAAAATCCTTTTGGATCCCCACTAAACCATGATTACAACCGATACCCAGACCCACTCCAACATCAAGTCAAAGCAAAACTTTCAAAAATAAAAGGTGTTCCCACAGAAAATATCTTTCTGGGAAATGGAAGCGATGAAGCGATCGATATTTTATATCGCGCATTTTGTACACCTGCGGTGGACAATGTGATCTTAGTTCCCCCAACCTATGGAATGTATGAAGTGTCTGCCAACATCAACGATGTGGCCTTTAAGAAAGTAAATCTCACGGCAGACTATCAATTGGACCTGGATGGAATTGCAGATGCTATAGATGCACATACGAAGTTGATCTTTATCTGTTCACCCAATAATCCAACAGGAAATTCTATCCGTCGTCAGGATATCGAAACGATATTGAATAATTTTCAGGGACTTGTTGTTGTTGATGAAGCCTATATCAACTTTTCGGCTGTGAAATCATTTACGCAAGAACTGGCGGAGTATCCAAACTTAGTGGTCCTACAAACCTTATCTAAAGCATGGGGGCTTGCAGCACTCCGGTTGGGCATGGCATTTGCGAGTAAAGAGATTATTGCGGTGTATAATAAAATTAAACCGCCCTATAATATTAATCAAGCAACACAGGATATCGTGTTGGAGGCTTTGGATCATGTGGATCAAGTCAATGACTGGATCAAGGAGACTGTTTCGGAACGTGAGAAACTTGTACGTGGACTTCTCGAGTTGGATTATGTGCACCATATTACCCCTTCGGATGCCAATTTTATTTTGGTTAAGATGGAGCAGCCGAAAGAAGTCTACGACTATTTGGTCCAATATGGGATCATCGTTAGAGATCGTTCTAAAGTAGAACTTTGTGCGGGCTGTTTGCGGATTACGGTCGGAACACCTGCGGAAAATATAACATTATTAGAAAAACTTAATCAAATCAATAAATAATACTATGCCTGATAACTTAAAACGTGTACTGTTTATAGACCGTGATGGAACATTAATTTTGGAACCAGAAGATGAGCAGATCGATTCTTTTGCAAAATTAAAATTCTATCCAGGTGCTTTACAGTATCTGCCACGTATCGCGAAGGAACTGGATTTCGAATTGATCTTGGTTTCCAACCAAGATGGTCTAGGAACATCTTCCCATCCGGAAGAGAACTTCTGGCCTGTCCATCATTTTGTGCTAGATACGTTTGCAGCTGAAGGTGTAGTATTTGCCAAAGAGCATATTGATAAAACTTTTCCGCACGAAAATGCCGATACACGTAAACCGGGGATCGGTATGCTTGGTGAATACTTTGATGCGTCAAAATATGATTTAAATCAGTCTTTTGTCATTGGTGACCGTGTCAACGATGTTAAGCTTGCGCAGAATCTTGGCGCGAAGGCTATATGGTTGCGTGCGAATGATCAATTGGGCGCATTGGAGAATGTGGACATTGATCCGACAGTTGTTGCCTTGGAAACAATGGACTGGAAGACAGTTTATGAATTTCTGAAATTGGGAACACGTACAGCTGAGCATCACCGTAAGACAAATGAAACGGATATTTTTATTCAATTGAATTTGGATGGTTCAGGTAAGTCAGCAATTGAAACGGGATTACCGTTTTTTGACCATATGTTGGATCAACTCGCTAGACATGGCGCAGTGGATTTAACAATAAAAGCAAAAGGTGATCTTCATATCGATGAACATCATACCATTGAAGATACCGGTATTGCCCTGGGTGAAGTGTTTTTGAAAGCATTGGGAGATAAACGTGGTATCGAACGCTATTCTTACACCTTGCCGATGGATGATTGTCTGGCGCAGGTTGCGCTGGATTTTGGCGGACGCAATTGGATCGTCTGGGATGCAGAATTTAAACGGGAGAAAATAGGTGATATGCCAACAGAAATGTTCTTTCATTTCTTTAAATCGTTTTCAGATGCATCCAAATCGAATCTAAATATCAAAGCTGAGGGCGATAACGAGCATCATAAAATCGAGGCAATTTTTAAGGCTTTTGCGAAATCTATCAAAAAAGCAGTACGACGGGATGCGGATCATATGGAACTGCCAAGTACAAAAGGTGTTTTGTAGTTTTGTTTAATTAATAAAGAGAATCTAGGAGATAAATGAGTAAAGATTAACGATGGCCAAATGAAGCGTAAGCTTGTGGGGCCAAAGTCTCAATACTCAAATCTCAATACTCAAATCTCAAAAATGATAGGAATTATCAATTATGGCGCCGGGAATATATTTTCCCTGACTGCTGCACTGGAGCGGGTAGGGTTGACCTATGGTATGATCAATACCGCAGATGAGATGGATCTGTATGATCGAATCATCATTCCAGGCGTAGGGCATGCGGGCGCTGCTATGAACAAATTGCGTGAATCAGGATTAGTACCCTATATCAAAGCACTGCGTAAACCTGTGTTGGGTATCTGTGTTGGCATGCAATTGTTGACGGAATATTCGGAGGAAGGGGATGCCGAAATGTTGACCTTATTTCCGCTTAAAACGTTACACTTTAACGCACAAGTGGCGGGTAAAGTACCTCATATGGGCTGGAATAGCGTTTCGGTTCAAGCAAATAATCCTTTATTTGCGAATATTGAAGATCAGACTTATTTTTATTTTGTCCATTCGTATTATATTGAATATGATAGGACATTTACAGCCGCGAGATGTGATTATGGATTACCATTTTCAGCAGCAATCTCCAAAAACAATTTCTTTGGCGTGCAATTTCACCCGGAGAAATCAGGAAAAGCAGGTGAGCAATTGTTGCTCAATTTTTCAACTATTCAAATTGACTAAAAATATTCGATTATGTATATCATTCCAGCAATAGACGTTTTGGACAAAAAAGTTGTCCGTTTGAGAGAGGGTAACTACAACGACGTTACGACTTATGATATTAGTTTAGAAGCACAGATAGAAAATTATCGTGCAAATGGTACGGAGTTAGTTCATATCATAGACCTAAATGGTGCTAAAGGTGATTTTAGCAACCAGGCATATCTGTTTGATATTATTCAGAAGACAGATATGAAAATTCAATACGGGGGTGGGGTAAGAAGCATTGAAAAAGTAAAGGAATTGGTGGACGCTGGCGTGTATCGCGTTATTGTAGGTACACAGGCGATTACGAACCCTTCTTTTTTGGAGGAGTTAGCGACCCTAAATGAAGGAAAAGTAAAATATGCCGATCATATTGTGATTGCAATAGACGTATTGGATGAAGTAATTAAATACTCGGGATGGTTGGAAAGTTCACCAATTAAATTAATCGAGTATATTGATAAGTGCCTGGTTCTGGGATTTTTTAGATTCCTGTGTACCGATATTAGCAAAGACGGTAAGCTGGGCGGTGCTGGTGTAGAGTTATATCAAAAACTATTGAACCATTCACCAATCATTAAGTTGATCGCTTCTGGAGGTATCAGTTCGATGAGTGATATTCAAAAACTGCAGGAGCTGGGTGGAGTAGAGTCAGTCGTTGTAGGAAAAGCCATCTATGAGAATAGAATCTCCATTGATGAAGTCAAAGACTGGAATCTCAAATCATTAATCAGATTTTAACATGCTGGCAAAACGGATAATTCCTTGCTTGGATGTGAAAGATGGGCGTACTGTAAAAGGGGTGAACTTTGTCGATTTGCGCGATGCAGGTGATCCTGTGGAACTGGCCTACGCATATTCCCAACAAGGGGCTGATGAGCTTGTGTTTTTGGATATTGCGGCCACGCATGAGGGGCGCAAGACGACCATAGATTTAGTGAAAGCTGTGGCGCGCCAGGTGAATATCCCTTTTACAATCGGTGGTGGTATCAATGAAATCAAGGATGCCGACATTTTATTAAATGCTGGAGCCGATAAGATTTCGATCAATTCTGCCGCTGTGCGTAACCCAGAATTGATCAACGAAATGGCGGCGGCCTTTGGCGCCCAGTTTGTCGTGGTTGCGGTTGATACAAGAGCATTGGAAGGACAGGATTTTGTTTATTTAAGTGGCGGCCGTATCAAGACCGAGATCAATACCTTAGATTGGATCTTAGAAGCGCAAGAACGTGGCGCAGGCGAGATTCTGTTGACTTCGATGGATCATGATGGAACAAAGAATGGATTTGATAACGGATTCTTAAAAGCTGTAAACGATCGCATTCATATTCCTTTGATTGCTTCTGGCGGCGCTGGAAATCAAGCGCATTTCGTCGATGTATTTCAACAGGCCAATGTGGATGCTGCCCTAGCGGCATCCGTATTCCATTATGGAGAAATATTGATCCCGGATCTCAAACAAACTTTACGTCAGCATGCTATTGTCGTAAGATAGTTTGAATAAAGGATTAGGGAACAGAGGATCAAAGAATAAAGAATTAAAGGAGGAGATAAAGGAGCGTAGGTAAGCCTTCGGCTTGCGCAATAAGCGTCTCAACACTCCATACTATATACTAAATACTCAGACAAACAATGTTAGATTTTGCAAAGAGTGACGGACTTGTTCCAGTGATTGTGCAAGACGCACAAACCTTGGAAGTGTTAATGCTCGGCTATATGAATGAAGAGGCTTGGCAAAAGACACAGGCGGAAAAGCGCGTGACATTTTTCTCACGTAGCAAAAATCGTCTCTGGACCAAAGGAGAAGAGAGCGGTAACTTTTTAAATGTAAAGAGTGTTCATATAGACTGCGATAAAGATACCGTATTGATCAAGGCTGATCCTATGGGGCCGACTTGTCATACCGGGAGCCGGAGTTGTTTCAATACGGAATTCAATCAAAATTTCATATTGGAGCTGGAACGTATTGTAAATCATCGTTACGAAAATCCTTCCGACGAATCCTATGTAAATCGTCTGCGTTCCAGAGGAATTAATAAGATCGCCCAAAAAGTAGGTGAAGAAGCGGTAGAAACAGTGATTGCAGCATTAACGGAAACCGAGACTGACTTTATCAATGAGACTTCCGATCTATTGTTCCATTTGATCGTATTGTTGCGTGAAAAAGGCTTTTCGCTGGAAGCTATCGCTAAAAACCTGGAAAGCAGACATCAATAGCACTGCTTATCACCTGAATGAGCAGGTGTTGATTCGATCGTATCCGAAGCTATTTGATTGACTTAGGAATCCGACAAGGCTTTAAGGTAATATGACAAAATAGTCTTAGAAGTGCAGTATATTTGTCAATATACTGCACTTCTTTTTTAGTGTTCTCCGAACCAACATCACTTGCTATGCAAGCTGGGAAAAAGATAAAGCAACAATATTCTTTCCAATAGGAATTGGAGAGTTTGAAGATATAACTATGGATATTAAACTAAGAGCAACATTACCTGGCCATCAAAATCCGATTTTTTGTGTAGAAAAAGGCTACGATCCAAACACATTCTTCACGGGAGGGAATGATAAAGGTGTGGTTGAATGGGATATAGAGAAGAATGGCTTTAAGCGCATCCTTTGTGCAGTAACTTCCTCTGTATATGCTTTAAAACTGATTCCAGAGACGTCCATCTTGGCTATTGCGCTGCGCGAGGGGAAACTATTGTTTGTGGATGTACAGGAGCAGAAGCTGATCGCGAGTTTGCAGCTTGGGGCAAAGGCCATTTTTGCGCTTTCATATATCCAGCAGAAGAATGAGCTTCTGGCCGTAGGGGAAGAAGGACGCCTGTATGTAATTGATCTATCTACTTATAAAAATATTTACGACGTAAAGCTATCCCAAACCACGATACGGAGTATTGCTGTTGATGAAACCTCAACCAAGATTGCACTTGGGGATAAAGATGGTGCAATATATCTATTGGACAGCGAAGATTTTCATTTGATCGAGCGGAAGCAGCTGCATAGTATGCCGACCACTTCGTTGGCTTTCCTTCAACGTCGATTGTTAAGTGGAGGACGCGACGCTCAGCTTATTATTTCAGATGTCAATCAATTGAGCAATAACTTTTCTTTCGTTCCGCACTTATTTACTGTTTACGGAATCTATCCACACCCTGTTGAACCGATATTTGCAACTGTAAGCCGGGATAAATCCTTGAAGTTTTGGTCGAATAGTGATTTTG